>CAXBJV010000052.1:0-22725 GCA_963976215.1 uncultured Woeseiaceae bacterium
TTACCTATGCCATCGAAAGAATGTGTAACCTCAAATTCACTAAGGTCAAAAGGGTGTTAACCGGTCACATGGTTTACATCTTGTTCCGGACACATCGTTAACACTTTGTCGGGCATGAACGGTGAGGGACCGGATTCTACCCGGTCTCGACCATTACACGGCAGATATGTGCTCCTGAATCCACATCAGGATCTTTTCGAATGAACAGTCGTTGGCTTCTAGCATGCCAACGATAAATTGTTCCCCGTCGTCGGCGTTAGTCACTAGTTTCCATCCATTCAGGCGTAGGAATATGTCCGTCGCGAAGAATGCGACTCGCTTGTTACCGTCTACGAACGCATGATTTATAAGTAGCGACTCAAACATCGCTGCAGCCATCTCTTCAATATGGGTGTAGTAACCGGTTTGCGGACGGAAAAGAGCGCTTTCGAGAAGGCCGTGGTCGCGAATTCCGCGGTCGCCACCAAAGCGCTCAATCAAGCGCTCTTGAATTGCGAGCACCTCATCAACCGAGAGAAACTCGACAGAGTCAGCGGGCAAGTCGGCGGCCTAGCTCTTCGTTTTCCTGGATACAATCTTCGAGGTGGTCCATGACGATAGGACGAAGTCGGCGCTTGCGAACATAGTCGCTGATTGCTTCGGTGAGCAGACCGGAAATGCTCTGATGGGATTCTTTTGCGAGGTCTTGCAGTGCGTTCCAATGAGCTTGTTCGACTTTTGAGCTTATCTTTATACTGGCCATCGCTAGAATATATCAAGCACAGTCAAGATATGTCAAGACAATGAGGGTCTGAGTGTCCCAATCGGGACACCATGATTCTTCAAAATCAACAGGTTACCGAGCGCGTCGCGGGCCGCACTGCGGCCGTTAATCCTTCAATGCTGGCCACCACCTGAGCGCCAAAACGGTGTTAACCGGTCACATGGTTTACATCTTGTTCCGGACACATGGTTAACACTTTGTGCCCCAAGGGCAGGCTTCACGCTCCGGCATGAACGGTGAGGGACCGGGTTCAACCCGGTCCCTTTCTTTATCGAAGTATCCCAGATCATACTCCAGGAAGCTGACCAGCCATATTTGGTCATCGACCTGTTGACTTGCACCGAATATTGACCCACCCGAATGGCCTGATTAGGGCTCAGGTTTTGGGCTTTTTCTTAGGTTTCGTTTGTTTATCCGTGGTGTAGTTATGGTGTAATATCGAACCATATCTACGTCCCGGGGACTCCTCTAATGCCAAGACAAAGTATTTCATTAACCAAGCCTAGTTCCGAGTGGCTCAGACAAAAGGTCGAGATCGAGGGCGAATATCGGAGCAACAGTGAAGCTGTCAACGATTTGATCCGTAAGGCGCGCGAAATCGAGTTTGTCCGTGCGCGGTTGATTCACGCCGAACAAAGCGGGTTTACGACAATGACCGCCGACGAGATCCTGGCACAGTCCAAGGACGAGTTGCGGAAGAATGGGGAGCTATAAACTCAGTGAAGATGCGAAAGCCGATCTAATCCGTATTCACCAACACGGCATTCGTAGATTTGGAGAAGCCAGGGCGACAAATACTACTACGCACTATTTGATCGTTTCGAACAAATGCCGAACAGCCGCTGTTGTACCCAGCGGTCGATGAGTTCCGCGAAGGCTACCGACGCAGCGTGTGCGGTGTAGACAGTATCTATTATCGAATGGACGGGGATGTTGTCGAAATCATGGCAATCATTGGTCAACAAGACGCAGACGAATGGCTCTAATACGGCGCCCCGGCCCCATCCGAAAACTCATCTTTCTTATTCAGGCACGCTCAGCCGATTGCCTATTCTCGACGACGTTACATCGGTCCGGGAGTCAATCGTAATTCCGACAAATTTCCGACATCAGTTGTGCATTGTCAGGCGAAATTGCAACGAACGCCGTCTATTAGGCTATATAAATCGAATACTTAAGTTTACCGTTGAGGCTTCGAACCAGATGGTCGGGAGTTCGCTACGACGAGCGCAGCGAGGACAGGCCGAAGGCCCATCTCTCCGGGCGCGCCAAACAAGGTCTGGCCGATAGCACTCATTCGCCGGTGTGATCGCGGTCCTACGGATTGCGCCAGTCATGAGCCATCATTACTCGTTCACCCTCCGAATAGCCGCCGCTCGTTCCTCAAGCGCAAGTGCGTCCGCCTCATTTCCGAGTGCCCGTTCCGCTGTTGCGTATAACTCCAGCGTCCCCGCGACGAAAGGATGTTCCGGCCCGAGCGTTTTCTCGCGAACCGCGAGGCAGCGCTCGAAGCTGTCGCGAGCGTCATCGGGACTACCCTCCGCAAGCTGAAGTTTGCCCAGATTGAAAAGACTGGTGGCGACTTCGTCGTGCTCCGGACCCAGAACGGTCTCACGAATTCGCAGCGACTCAACAATTCTTGGACGTGCCTCATCGAGAAGCTCCATCGTGAGCAGCAGCAGACCCAGGTTGTTCATGATGCTGGCGGTGTGGCGGTGTTCGGCGCCAAGTGTTCGTTCGAGGTTTGCCAGCTCACGTTCAAACATCGGGCGAGCTGCCTCGTAGTCACCAAGATTGTAGTTCAGGATTGCCAACGCGTTAACGACGTATGACACCTCCGGATGACCGTCGTCCAGCACCTGCTCGTAAACTGCCAAAGACTCCTCGTAATATGGCCGAGCAGTGTCGAGATCCTGTTGGCTCCAGTGCGCCATACCGATATTTCGCACCACTCGCGCATACTCGCTGCTGATGCCATTACCGGATTCCTGTAACAGCCGCTGCGACGCCTCGTAGGCCTTGATCGCGTCGTCCGGTTGTCCCAGCGTATCCAGTACACCGCCCAGGCTGCGATACACGGTTGCCAGCCACAGCGGATCCGTCTCGCCAGCCGCAGCTTGTTCCATTGCTATCACTTCACGATACAGCTCAACCGAGCGCTCATGTTCCCCGGCAAGATGCTTTACGCCGGCGATGCTTGATACCGCCTCCGCAACAGCATGTGGATTCGCGCCACTGCTCTTCTCCCGAATACTCCGGGCATCGTTCAGAAGCGTCTCAGCCTCTTGCAACAGGCCGAGCTGAGCGTAGACATTGCCCATGATCAGCATCAGCCGGCCTTGCACCTCCGGCTCCTCCGACAGCTCGTCGCGTACTCGCTCGACACCGCGATCCAGGACCTCGCGCGCCGTAATCGAATCGACATCGACGGCACTCGGCTCCGAGATGCGAAACAGACCGGACAGGAATTCGGAAACCTCGTGGGCGGTTCGTGCTTCCGCGACCGCTACCGCTTCGGCCTGTTGTGCACGAATCAGCCCGTAGGTCGTAGCGGCGACACCGGCAACCAGAGAGAGTGCAACGATGCCTGCTGCTGCAACACCGAGCTTGTTGCGATGGACGAACTTGCCTAATCGGTAAGTGGCCGACGGCGGGCCGGCCTCTACCGGCTGCTCATCAATATGTCGGCGGATGTCCGCCGCCAGCTCGGACGGCGTCGGGTAACGACGCTCGGGTGTTTTTTCCAGCGCCCGCATGGTGATCCAGTCCAGGTCACCGCGCAGCAGGCGCGCCAGTGACTGACGATCCGTGCGTCGCAATCTCGCCAGCTCATCAGCATTGGCCTGCAAGGTGCTAAGTTTGAGGCTGGGTCGTGATGGTTCGTCTTCCCTTATGCACCGGCAAATCTCATCGTATGCGGCGCGCCTTAGCTCGTCCGGCTCGAACGGCAGCGCTCCGATCAGCAGCTCATAAAGCAGCACCCCAAGAGAATAGACATCCGTACGCGTATCGACGTTCTGGTCGGACAGCGTTGCCTGCTCGGGGCTCATGTACTCCGGCGTGCCGATGAGCACCCCCGCCTGCGTAAACATCGTTCGTTCCGCTGTTCGCTGCGCAGTCGCCTTGGCGATGCCGAAGTCGATGATCTTCGGGACAGGCTTGCCATCCTCCTGCGTGATCAGAACATTGGTCGGTTTCAGATCGCGATGAATGATGCCCTTCTGGTGAGCGTGCTGGACGCCTTCGCAAACCGAGAGAAAAAGCGCGAGACGTTCATCGGTATCCAGTTGATGGGAATCGCTGTAGTCCGTTATCGGCTCACCGTCGATAAACTCCATCACGAAATACGGCCGACCAGCATCCGTCGCACCGGCATCCATTACACGAGCGATGTTCGGATGGTTCATCAGCGCGAGCGCCTGGCGCTCCGCCTGGAAACGGGCAACGACTTGCTGTGTGTCCATGCCGAGCCGGATCAGCTTTAAGGCAACACGACGTTCCAGCTCTGCTTGCTCCGCTTCGTAGACAATGCCCATGCCGCCTTCGCCCACAACAGACCGGATGCGATAGCCGTTGACGGATTCACCTACCAGGCTTTCCGGATCCAGCTCACTGTCCAGTCCGACCGAGGTCAGCGCAGACTCGTCAAGTATCGGGTTAGTGGAGTCGTGGGCTTCAAGAAGTTTTCGAACGGCCGCTTCAAGCTCCTCATCGTCCGCACATTGTGCGGCGACAAAGGCGTCTCGCTCTGCAGCGTCTTGATCAAGTGCAGCGTGAAAAATATCCCACTGCTGCTGCCAGCGATTGTCAGCCATGGTCGTGTCCGCGCGCATCCAAATTTTGCGTCAGCCAGGCTCGCGCCGCCGTCCAGTGACGATTGACGGCGCGCGGCGAGATGTCGAGTGCGGCGGCGGTTTCGTCCACCGTCAGGCCTGCAAAATAACGCAGCTTCACGACATCGGCCATGGGTTGATCCAGTGACTCGAGGCGGGTGAGCGCGGCATCAAGATCGAGCATGTCGGCGGATTGATCGGCTTCGATATTGATGTCATCGAGTGGCGTTTCGGTCTTGCGTTGGTCGCCGCCATGACGTTGCCGGGACTTTCGCCGAGCCTGTTCGATGAGGATGCGACGCATGGCTTCCGCGGCCGCGGAAAAAAAATGACGCCGGTTCTGAAACTCGGACGCATCGCCGAGCAGCCGCAGGAATGCCTCGTGCACGAGTGCCGTAGCCTGCAGTGTCTGGCCGGGCTTCTCGGCTGCCATTTTGCGGCGGGCGATGGCGCGAAGCTCTGAGTATACGAGCGGCAACAACTCCTCGGCCGGATTGGCGGAGGAGTTGAGTATGCGCGTGATCTGTCTTGCCTTGTCGTCTGACACGACGGCTCCCGTCTTTTCGACTGAGTATAACCGCGCATGGCAACTATCAGCATCTTCGAAAGGGCCCTGATTAGAACCAGCTCGCAAAAAGATCGTACAGGTAGCCCTGCGAACCGGGCTTCGGCAGGTTATCCATCTTGCGTGTTTTCAGCATCTCCCGCCGTTCCGCTATGAGCCTTCTTTTTTCCCACAGGTCACCTCTGGCCATTGAGTAGAACGTGCCGGCAGCCCCGCTAACAAAGTTAGCCGCGGTGCCGAGCCAGCCGCCATTCTCGACGATGTCGCCGGCAAGATTATCGAAGGGTTTCAAATTGCCTGCCACAGCAGAATCGATGCCAGCGGAAGTAATATTTACGACGCCGTTCACGGCCGCATCGGTAACGCCGGTCGTCTTGCCGGTTGTCCCGAAAGACACGCCATCGATGATGGTGCCGGCGAGCACGGCAGGTCCAAGGTATACGCCGTATGCCGTATTACTCACTGTTTGCAGCGCGGCTCCACTTACTCGTCCGGCCTCGGTCTCATACACGTCACTGTTATACCGGTTGACCCCGGCAACAACGCCACCGAGACCGCTCAGAATCGGCGAGGTAACACCTGGCGCTCTGCCGAACGAATAGGGATTGGAGCTGTTAATATTAACTTTGAACGGGTAGCCCCCGATTGCCTGCATGATCTTCTGACGAACGGCGCGATTGCGAAGATTGCCTTCCACAACCGGAACCATCCAACCAAGGAAGTTGATTCCTATATCTCTCGCAATGGCCCGTGATTTTTCCAGATCCTGTTGCGTCATATCGTAAGCGACGCTGCGGGATACATCCGTATCGCCGGGTACAGCCTGTTTGATGTCACCAGTGAGCAGGTCCTGTCCACCCGTCGCGCCGCGCTCCTGGTTCTTTTGCCCATTCTTATGATTGGCAGCATTGCCGCCTGGTGTTATCAGAATATCTCCAGTGACATTCATGGCACCGAACTCGGCAAGCGTCCTGAACAGGTTATCTACATTTCCCGACTCGTTAAGCAGCGCTCCTACCGGGCTGTAGGCGTAAGTTTGCACCACCGTTCCATCATCGTCGGTCATAAAGACCGTGTTGCCGCGCTCGTCAAAGTGATAATACTGACGAACGCCTTCCGGGCTGATGCGATAAAGCAATTCACCAGTTGGTGTCTGCACGTAGTACCACAGATCGCGACCACTCGAGTCGCGTTCAACAGTGACGCGTGGCGCCGGGAACGCGTAGTTGTTCGCATACTGTCTCAGGCCAAGCTCATCAGAACGACTCACAACGGAACCGAACGCATCGTAGTCGAGTTCGACTGTCGATCCATCGACGGCTACTGAGGTCAGTCGATCCAGAATGTCGTATTCAAACGTGTGGCTGCCGTCGAAAGTCAGGTTGCCGCGCGCGTCGTATAGCGAGCCATTCTCACGCGAGGCGATGTCGAAATCGAACACGAGATCCTGATTCTGAATTTCGACGTCCCCAGGAAGGTTCCTGTCGGCGGAATCGATGCGGCCGTTCAGTGGTGAACGATTCAGCACAATCGAGCCAAGAGTGCCGTGGTTGATAGCGACGAGGCGATCTCGATCATCGAATCGATAATCCGTCGTAATCCCGTTCGGGTAGCTGATATCATCTCGCTGGCCGACAGGTGTCGGTGTGATAGTCGTCTCACCACCGACCCAGTCCCTGACTGTTGTCAGATTGCCCGTCTGATCATAGAGATACTCCAATACCAGGCCCGGACCCAAGGTCACGCGCCATGGCCGATCACTGGAATCGTATTCGACACCAATACCGTTCGTGGCTTCAAGCCTGCCATCGGTAAGCGAGTAGTCAAACCAAAAGCCCGTACCGTTGAGCAGCTTGCCTTCCGGCGTTGAATACATATCCAGCGATGTTCCGTCGGAACCGCTCAAGGATTGGACCAGGCCACTGGGCGCGTAACCGAGATCAATCGTCGCCCCGTCGGAATCGGTTGTGCGTTCAACACGATTCAACTCGTCGCGAGCCACCGTTGTGGTTTCGTTTGCTGCATTGGTCTTCGATCGCAGCAGACCGTCGTTGCCGAAATCCTGCACCCACTCACCGCTATTGGGATCCACGTAGCGCTCAATCTGGCCAACGTCATTTCGTTCGTAGGTTTTATTGATGGCCGCAGGCAAGATCGATGCACTCGTCAACACGCCCCTGTCATCGCGACTTCCCTGGAACACGCGCTCGAGCGGATCCGTGATGCTTTGCAATCGGGACCGGTTGTCGTACGTGAAGCGAGTGGTTTCCGAGCCGCGGGTCTGTGACGTCATTAGTCCACGAGGATCGTCGCTGTAGTCGAAGAGCTGTTGCTCGCCGCTCGGACTGATTATTTCACGCAGTGTATCGTCCGCGTTGTAGTCCAGTAGCCACTCATTTGAGTCCGGGTCGACATACTTGACCAGCCGATTCGCGGCGTCGTATTCGAATCGCTCGAAATAGAGGTCGGGTGGCACAATGCGGTCAACATTGCGTCGTGCATCGTAACGGAAGGTGGTTACCTGATTGCGCGGCAGTTCGATACTGGATACATCGCCAGCTTCATCGTAGGTGTAGCTTTCGAAGCTGCCGTCTGAATAGTCAATCCGGGAAATGCGATCACCGGCACCGTAGGTGTAGTTCTCCACAGCGCCCGACTTGTAAGTTACCTGGTCTGGCACAAAGCGGGTCGAGTACACAAGAGATGCCTGGGTAGCATCGGGGTAGAACACCCGGACCAGTCGTTGGAACAGATCGTATCGGTATTCCGTCACGTTCAACGCAGGATCCGTGACCGTCTGAACCAGGCCATCCAGCGTACGCGTGTATACCGTGGTGCCGCCCAATGGGTTGGAAACCTGGAGTAGGTTGCCGCTGGCGTCGTAAGAGAGGTCCCAGATAACAACATTTTCATCGATGTAGCGAGTCATGTTGCCATTCGAGTCATAGCCGAATATCTCGGTCGTCGAATCGGGATGTTCGATAGCTGTCAGATCAAAGAAGGTAACGCCCAAAGCAGACGACCCCGCCTCGTAGACCTGCCTGGTTATGAAATTGCCAGGCTCGGTAATAGTCTGCAGTTTCCTGCTGACCGGGTCATAGGTCCACGAAGTAGTCCGGTTCATCCCGTCCGTAACGGATGTGCGCCGACCGTCGTTGTCATAGCCGAAACCCAAGGTCGTATTAACGCCATTGGTCATGCTTAGCAACCGACCCTCGTCGTCATGCACATAACGGCGTGTCGTTGCGCCCGGCTCGGTGACAAGAAACTCGTTCCCGTTGTAGGTGTAGATGAACGGCCCACCGCCGGCCAGCGCAGTAGCGATAACACGATCTTGTGAGCCGTAATCCCAGACTTTGCGTATTGCGCCCCCGACACTTACGGACGTCAACAGCGCGGCGCCCGTGTACGCGTATTCCGAAATTGCTCCGCTGCTTTTGGTTGCCGCGGTTAGTTCAGTGCCACTATAGGTAAAGGCGACTTCCAGTTCCTCGCCGCCTTCGGGAACGAAGACCCGCGCCAGCTTGCCACCTTGCGTATATTCGAACGCAATCTGATTTTCCTTGCCGTTAATGACCGACGTAAGATAGCCCTGATTGTAGATCAGTGTTTGGCGATTCCCGTTTCGATCCTCGATCCAAAGCAGACCGTTGGTGTCGACGGCGTACATGCGTTCTTCTTCATGATCAACGAGAATGTAGGTGCCATTGTTGATTGTCAGTGACACGTTTGCCCAGGTCGGCGAGACTTGCGTGTTGGACGTTGCACCCACATCAAAAACGTACTCGGTGCCACGATAGTCCGTAATACGAACCCGGTCGCTTATACCTTCATAGTTTGTGTCCAGACGCCATTCGTAATTATGCGTCCAGTTGTCACCCAGTCGTTCACCGACCGTTCCCTGGTCCCAGAGACTTGACGTGTAATAGCGCCGAAACTCCAGAGGGTCGCTACCGATTGCGAAATCCACCGTTTCGTAGACTACCTCGCCGGTGTACGCATTGACGTTGCCTTCCGCTGTCCCGGAGAACGGGTGATTAGCGGCCGTCGGGCCAGCCTCAGGTGTCGACAGGCGATAGATCGTGCCGAGATTGCCAACAACCAGCACGTTGCCCGCATCAACACCGTCAATGCCATTGAATGGTCGGAAGCTTTCAGTGACCTCAATAGTCCAGGTGTTCTCGACGTTGCCGTCGTAATGTGTGATGCGGCCAAACGTGGTGTCGCCACCAACCGCCCAGATATTTTGTGGGTCAGCACCCCAGACGCCACGTGGTGGCAAACCGACGGCATAATTCTGCCAGTTGGCGGACGATCCATTTGTCGGGTCGCCACCATCCATCAGGCGAGTACCTTCGCCGACAGCTAGCATGAAGCTGTCGTCATACACCCAGACATCCTCAAGACCAAAAGTCGAAAGACCAACCCAATCAAAGTCGACGAAGAGTCCAGTATCGGTACCGAACGCGCCGTTGGACGTTAGTACGAGGTAGTTGTCAGAACCTCGGATGGCAGTGAAATTCTGGTTCGGATCGAGTGTGACCGAGGTATTGGATACCCTGATGCCTTGCTTTGCCCAACCGCTGCCACTGTCATACCAGACGCCCAGCGTGCCAACGATGTAAATGGTCTCACCAGCGCCACGTGTCCAGACATCATTCAGAGATGCGTTACCGGCTCCGATGTCGACAGGCGTCCAGCCAGTGCCGTCGTAATGCCGGACCGTACCACGCGCGCCGACTATCCAGACATCATTTGCGCCGGTACCCCAGACACCGTTGAGATTCTCTGTTGTGCCCACATCAACCGGCGTCCATACCGCACCGTCGTATTGCACGACAGTGCCCAAATCACCGACGGCATAGGCCAGCGTTAACGACTGCATCCAGACGTCGTTCAGATTCTGGTCCGTGCCGGAGGCTTCGTTGAACCACGTCTGTGCGTTTGCGCTGCCGGCAAGGATAAGCAGGAGTAGCGGCACTGCAGCGCGGACTTTCCGTGCCAGTAGCCAGGCGGCCCCCAGTAGCGGCAGAAGAAACATTGCGCCACCGCCACCGTCACCGCCGGAGCCCCCACCTGAACCGCTTGGTGGTGCCGGATTAACAGTTATAACGACAGTGTCGGGCGAGGGATCCGCAAGATTCGTCGCGTCCGATACCGTGAATTCCACCGTGTAGGTTCCTGCCGATGCGAACGTCACATCGCCCGGATCTTCATCGTTCGAATTTGGTGCGGCACCGTCAAAATCCCATAAAAACGTCAGTGGGACTGCGCCATCCGGGTCGGAGCCGGTGCCCGTGAAATTCACAGACTGACCCGCATCAACCGTGACATCGTCGGCGGGAGTGTCGATAGCCCCGTCAGGCGGAAGCGCTTCCGGCGCAGCGATATATTGCACGCGCGTAATGTTGCTTGCGGCATCGTATTCGTAGCGGATGCTCGCGCCGTCGGCATACAGAGCAGCCGTCAAGCGACCGGCATTGTCATATTGAAACTGTTGCGCGGCAGCTGGCGCGGACGCAAATGTCGTAGCGAATATACACAGGAACAGAAGTACGAGTCGCATGGCGGGATCCCCTGATTTCTTGGTTGTCCCTGATACATGCGACAAACGCGGAAAAACCGCGCCAAGATAGTTGCGACGGCCTTGGGGGTGTGGACGCGAGGTGTGAAAATCTTTGCGGCCGGTAGCGGTGCTATCCTGTCCGCAGAGTTGGGCTCGCCTTGATCACTTACAGGAATGCATACTTGAGGCCGAAGATCAGTGCTATCGCGAATGATGCCATGCTGCAGTCTCGAATTCGGCCGCTGACGATCTTGATTAGCACGTAACTGATGAATCCGAGCCCGATGCCATCTGCAATTGAAAACGACAATGGCATTGTAATCGCTGCGACCACCGCGGGAGCACTCTCCGTGATGTCCTGCCAGTCAAGGTCAGCAAGACTGCGTGCCATCAGGCAGGCGACAAACAGTAGCGCTGAGGCCGTCGCGAATGCTGGCACGCTTTGCGCCAGCGGCGCAAAAAACAGGCATGCCAGGAACAACAGACCGCAAACAACAGCAGTAAGGCCCGTGCGGCCACCTGCCTCAACACCGGAGGCACTTTCGACATAGCTTGTTGTTGACGACGTGCCTGCCAGTGCGCCAACCACGGTTGCGCCGGAATCCGCGAGTAGGGCACGCCGCAATCGTGGCAACTTGCCATCATCGCCAAGGAGGTTGGCGCGTGTTGCGACGCCAATCAGCGTTCCCGCTGTGTCAAAAATATCGACGATCAACATCGACAAGATCGGCGTAACCATGGAAAGTTGCAACGCGCCGACAATATCCAGTTGCAAAAACACCGGTGCAAACGAAGGTGGCATCGATACGAAACCCTGGAATTCCGTACTGCCGAAAGTCCAGCCCAGAAAGGTCGCGAACAGTATGCCGATGAGCACAGCGCCGGTAATTTTTCTCGCGGACAGCGCCACCATAACGACAAACCCGAGAATGCAGACAAGCGGTTCGAAACTGGATAAGTCACCCAGTGTCACCAGCGTTGCCGGGTCGGTGACGATGATGCCTGCGTTCTTCAAAGCGATGAAACCCAGAAACAAGCCGATTCCGGCAGCCATTCCCAATTTCAAGTTACGTGGAATCGCGTTGACCAGCCATTCCCGCACCGGCAATACGCTCAGTGCCACGAAAATTATTCCGGACACAAACACGGCGCCAAGAGCTGTTTGCCATGCGTGGCCCATGCCGAGAACGATACTGAAAGTAAAAAATGCGTTTTGCCCCATGCCAGGCGCTTGTGCGATGGGGAAATTGGCAAGTAAGCCCATCATGATCGAGCCAAATGCGGCGGCAATGCAGGTAGCAACGAAAACGGCACCAAAATCCATGCCCGCCTGGGAGAGTATCGAAGGGTTTACGACGGTGATGTAGGCCATCGCGAGGAAGGTTGTCACCCCGCCGAGCGACTCGATGCGAACAGTCGAGCCGTGTTTTTTTAATTCAAACAACGATTCCAGTGATGGCATGTTAGTCAATGGCCCCGAATTCACCGGCATAGTCGGTTACGTGCTGTATATGTGCCGCTTTTTCCTCCGGGCTCAGAAATGAGCCAAGAAAGCTATTGATGGCTAGAGTGGTCAGGTCTTTCTTCGATAGTGCCAGTGCGCCTGCGACTGCCCGGTAGTTGTCATTTAAATACCCGCCAAAATAAGACGGGTCGTCGGAATTGATGGTCGCACGGAGACCAATATCCAGCATTTCCTTCAACGGGTGATCAGCCATTTTCTTGACGACGCATAACTTGGTGTTCGAAAGAGGACAGACTGTCAGTGTCATGTTAGCGTCTACCAGCCGGGCAACGAGTTCCGAGTCTTCCATTGCCCGATTGCCGTGATCAATCCTGTCGACTTGCAACAGGTCAATCGCTTCCCAGACATAAGCTGGCGGCCCTTCCTCTCCGGCATGAGCGACGCGAAGGAGTCCCATGTCTCCAGCACGTCTAAAAACGTTGCTAAATTTAGATGGTGGGTGCCCGACCTCGCTGGAATCAAGCCCCACACCTGCGATACGGTCCAAATACGGTTCCGCAAGATCGAGCGTTTCGAGCGCGGACTCCTCCGACAAATGGCGCAGAAAACACATGATCAGTTTTGAGGTCATTCCGAGTTCATTTTCAGCAACGCGAAGTGCTCCCGTTATACCGTCGATGAATACCTGGAAAGGAATACCACGCTCTGTGTGACCCTGAGGGTCAAAAAACACTTCAACATGTCGACAATTATCGGCTTGCACTCGACGGCAATAGGCCATCGTCAGGTCAAAAAAGTCCTGCTCCGTTCTCAGGACATTCATACCTTGGTAGTAGATGTCCAGAAAATCTTGCAGATTTGCGAAATTGTATGCGGCGCGAACGTCATCGATTGTTTGGAACGGGATGTCGATCCTGTTTCGACCCGCGAGATCAAACAGTTGCTCCGGTTCAAGGCTGCCTTCCAGGTGCAGATGCAGCTCGGCTTTTGGCAGCCCTTCGATAAAGGAGTCAGTTCGTTTCATAATCATCTTGTCTCTTGTTATTGCTGGGTTGCGATCGCGAAAAGTCCAGCCGTACGCGCGACCAGAATCAGGTTGAGTCTTTGCTGGTACGATTCAATCCTATATGTGAAGAACTGATAGTTCTACCGTAGAGACGCGAACTTGCCGCTCATGAATCGCCGCTTTCGGGGTATCATTGGGTGCCGCTCTCGACGCGAAGCGGACCACTACGCCAGCAAAAGCATGGACGCAACAAATCTGAAAAGGTGCAGCATGAATTTTCGATATTCAATCAGTGGACGATCAATTGGTGTTGTACTTGGATGGCTATTTTGTTGCAGCGCGATCCCCGGTGCGCATGCAGATTCATCCATTAGTGCCAATCAGATGGCGACAGCGGCTACCTCGTTTATTGAAACACTTGATGCCAGCCAAAGAGAGGCCGCACTGTTTGCACTGGACACTGACGAGCGTGCAAGTTGGTCTAATCTGCCTATTGTCATGTTCGAACCCAGTGGTTTACTGATCCGGGATATGAGCGACGAACAGCGTAAGGCAACACACGCGCTGCTGCGCGCGTCAATGTCGAGCCAGGGATACGCCAAGGTCGCCGGTGTCATGTGGCTCGATGACGTATTGGGAGAGATTGAGCAAGCTGCAATCGACGGCGAAACGGGGGTATCCAATACCCAGTACCGCCAGGCCATGGCCGATTCCAGAGGGTCGGGCAATTATGCGGTCGCCATATTTGGTAATCCCGGCGACGGTGATTGGGGATGGAAGCTGGCCGGGCATCATCTAGCCGTGAACTTCACGGTTTCTGGTGATCGTGTTGGTTTCACACCGACGTTTCTGGGCAGTAGCCCGATGGCTATTGATAGTGGTCGTTACTCTGGCCGTATGGTGCTTTCCCATGAAGGTGAACGTGGTATCCAGTTAATGCAGTCGCTTAGCAAGTCACAACAGCAGACAGCCATCATCGCGCCAGAATTAGCCCGAGACATTTTTGAAGGGCCAGGCAGGCGGGCGAGCTTGGCCAAATTTGAAGGTCTAAAGGCCGACGAATTGTCCAGTCGTCAACTGCAATTACTGCAAATTCTCGTCCGCGAATATTTGGGAAACGTTGACCATGATGCGGCCGCTGCACAGCTCAGCTTGATTGAAGCGCATGGGTGGGGGGAGCTTTGGTTTTCGTGGCGTGGCCCGGTCGATATTGCTGAGAAGTTTTATTATCGGGTTCATGGCCCGCGACTCTTGATTGAGTATAACCGGCAGAATGCGAATCACGACCACAGCATCATGCGTGACCCTGCAAATGACTATGGGGAAGACTGGCTGGCGGAGCATTACAAGGAAAATCACCCGACTCTGGAGCAAGCGATACGGGACACCCGGCGTCGCGTTGAAGATCAACACAGTCATTAGCCGGTTCTTGGAGTTGATGGAGATCTGCTAACGGACATAGGCAATTTGGCTAACATGGGTAAATGAAAATGAGAAACGGGCAGGGTGAACAGTTTTTTTTGGTAATGGGTTTGCTGCTCCTTGCGATTGTCATTGGAGGCTTCCTCCCTCCGATGCTCGTTCGTCCCGGCGGCATAGCTTCAATACCTTTGTTGCTCCACGTTCACGGCGTAGTGTTCGTCTCGTGGTTCCTTCTATTTTGCGCGCAGGCCAGGTTGGCTGGATCCGGCAATATAGAGCTTCACATGCGCCTTGGAAAAGCGAGTGTGTTGATCCCATCAGCAATGATCATCCTGGGCTATTTCGTCATTCGGGGCGCCTATGCCAATCCGGATTGGAATATTGCGGGTATGACGGGTGCCGCCTCGGTGATGTTCCCGTTCACGGATATGCTCAATTTCACTATTGTGTATAGCCTGGCGCTGGCAAACCGTCGCAATCCTGCCGCGCACAAACGGTTGATGTTGCTGGCGGGCATCTTGATCATTGATCCTGCCGTCGCGCGGCTCGTTATGACGCTCGAGGCAGCAGTGCCCATGATCGCCGTTCTGGAGCTTCTGCTGTTTGCTGCACTCTTTATTTACGATGTTGTTACTCGGCGTCGCCCCAGCTGGGCAAGTGTATTGGGGTTTGGTCTGTTTGCAGCAGCGCTTGCAGCAAAACTCACCGTGTCGCAGCACCCCGGATGGCATTCGTTTGTAGAGTTCGTGTTCGCGTAATACGCAAGGCGTGGTGAATCGATTGCCCCATTGTGATCGGATACGGGCACATAGCTGCTAGACTCGGAAATCGATGTAAATCCACAAATTGGGATGGCGGAAAATGATGAGTAGGACAATCTCGACAGGCTTAGCCGCTCTACTGTTCGCAGTCACAAACGTGCATGCAAGCAACGCTGAAGAAGTGGATTTGATCGTGAAGAACGGCATTGTCTTGACGATGAATGCTGGCAAAGAAATATTCAGCGAAGGTGTCGTTGTTGCCAATGGGAACAAGATTGTTGCGGTCGGCGGTGTCGAGATCCTGCAACGATATTCATCCGACCATGTAATAGATGCAAACGGCGGCATCATAATGCCAGGAATGATCAACACTCATACCCATGCATCCATGAGTGTGTTCAGGAGTTTGGCCGACGACGTTCCCGATAGATTGAACAGATATATCTTTCCGCTCGAGAATAAAATGGTGTCCGAGGAGATGGTGTATATCGGAGCGTTTCACGCGGCGATTGAGATGGCCAAGGCAGGCGTTACCACGATAGTTGACATGTATTTGTTTGAAGAAAGTGCCGCGCGAGCTGTAAAGGAGATCGGCCTTCGCGGCATAATGACCCAGAATATTATCAAGTATCCCACCGCTGACGGTGAGGATGGCAATGCCAAGCTGAAGCTGGCAACGGCACTTGTCGAAAAATACAAAGGTGACGAATTAATTACACCGGGATACGGGCCTCATGCTCCACACACTGTAACGAAGGAAAACCTCGAGAAAATAGCAGCGTTGTCTGAAAAATACGATGTTCCGGTGTCCATGCACGTGGCGGAGACCCAGAAAGAATTTGATAAGTTTCAATCGGATTTTGGCATGACGCCGGTCGAATTCCTGGATTCCGTGGGGCTACTTAACGAGAGGTTTATCGCAGCCCATAGCATCTTTGTTACAGACAGCGATATTGAGCTAATGAAGCGACGAGATGTCGGGGTCGCTCACAACATGGTGGCCAATATAAAGTCGGCAAAGGGTGTTTCACCAGCGCTTAAGATGTTTGACGATGGCCTGAATATTGGTCTTGGTACCGACGGTCCAATGAGCGGCAATACTTTGGATATTATTGGCCAAATGGGATACGTCGCAAAGCTACATAAGTTGGTTAATAAAGACAGATCAGCAATGCCGCCGTACAAAGTGGTTGAGATGGCGACGATGGGCGGCGCGAGAGCTATCAACAGGGAAGACGAATTGGGTTCCCTGGAGCCCGGAAAATTGGCGGACGTCGTAGTTGTTGAGACAACATCGACCAATATGCAACCCATGTTTGACCCCTATTCAGTATTGGTCTATTCAGCCAATGCCTCGAACGTAGATACCGTAATTGTCAATGGGAAGATCGTTGTTTCCGGCAAAACACTGCTGACTCAGGATGAGGAGAAAAACAGAGCGGCGGTTAAGGCGTTTTCAAAAAAGGTTGAAGCAATTGCGGAAACTCTATAAGCACTGAAAAGTGGGTTGTTTAATTAACGCGGTCATCCAACTTGGTGGTCAGCGTTCCACCCGTTACACTCTCTTACTGATCGAGAAATAAAATAATAAAGGGCATCTCGATGGTTGCCAGAGAAACGTTTACCTCACGATTTTCCACCATTCTGACCATGGTCGGCGTTGCTGTGGGCCTTGGCAATGTGTGGCGATTTCCTTACATGATGGGTGAGTATGGTGGCTCAGCCTTTCTCATCGTCTATTTGGTATTCACGCTCTTGCTCGCTATCCCCGCAATGACGGCGGAGTGGAGCCTGGGTCGCGAAACACGGAAAGGGCCGATTGGCGCGCTTTCGAGTGTATGGGGCTCGAAATGGGGCAAGCGAATCGGCGCGCTGCTGGTGTTTACGATGGTTATTTCGACGTCCTATTATATTGTCGTCATCGGTAACATCGCATTTACAGCCTCTTTTTCCATTCTCAATGGTTTTTCGGATTCCACGTTTACGGCGCTTGACCAGCAGATATCGAACGGTTGGTTGCAATATGCTTTTAGCCTCGGTGTTTTGTGTTTCATCATGTTCGTTTTGTACCGTGGGCTGAACAAAGGTATAGAAGCCGTCAGTCGGATTTTCGTGC
This sequence comes from uncultured Woeseiaceae bacterium, assembly GCA_963976215.1. Taxonomy (GTDB): domain Bacteria; phylum Pseudomonadota; class Gammaproteobacteria; order Steroidobacterales; family Woeseiaceae; genus UBA1847. The sequence continues at coordinate 17,498 of CAXBJV010000052.1, forward strand.
CCTTTTTCGCGCTGGTTATTTTTTACCTGGTTGTGAATGCCTTCTTTCTTCCGGGCGCACCGGCAAAGATCGTTGAATTCCTGAAGCCCGACTTCTCAGTACTGGAAGTGGAGCATATATTCGCGGCGCTCGGCCAGGCGTTTTTCTCCCTGGGACTTGCCGGAACGATCATGGTTATTTACGGCTCGTACATGGGAGACGACCAGAATATTCCGAGAGTCGCTGTATTCACCGCACTTGGCGATGTTGGTGCAGCATTTCTGGCATCGTTATTTATCGTACCGACCATTCTGGTGTTTGAGCTGGACCTGTCGCAAGGACCAACACTGGTTTTCGCTACGTTGCCGAAATTGTTCAGCGTCATGCCGGGTGGCCGAATTCTCGGTAGCGGCTTCCTGCTGGCGTTGACGCTGATCGCATTATTGTCCGCCATGGCAGCGATCGAAGCGATTGTCGGCAGCATTAGTGAGGAGCTTCGCATCCGCTCCAGTCGAACTCGGATGATCATTGCCATTTTATTCGTGGAGGCGATCGTCATGTTGCCGAGCGCGCTCGATCCGAGCATCGTCGGAACTCTCGATTTAATCTTCGGCTCGGGCATGCAGATGCTGGGCAGTGTAATCGCCATCATCACGGTGACATGGGGGTTGGGGCAACTTAAGACCAGGTTGCAAATATTCGGAGAAGCAAGCGGTGGCTGGCACACGAACTATTTCTATTGGTTGAAATGGGTCGTCCCAAGTGTGATGTTGATCGTGCTCGGCGGATATGTCGTGAGCAATATTTAGTTTTAGCTTAATAATTAGGAAGAAGAATGGTTCGTAAGTTTACAACTCGTGCAATACACGACGGTGAAGGGTGGGATAAGTCCACTGGCGCCCACAATACCCCTATCTACCAGACGGCCACATTCTCGTTTGAGACTGCTGAAGGCATGGCGGCCGCCATCATGGATAATCCCTTAGAAAGTTTCTTTTATTCGCGAACGTCCAATCCAACAACTGCGGCGCTTGAGAAGAAAATGGCATCGTTGGAAGGTGCTGAAGCAGCATTGGTCACCTCATCAGGAATGGCTGCGGTTGCAATCTCGGTACTCATATCGGCGAAAGCGGGCGAGCACGTCATCGTGACGAATGACATTTTTGTGATAAGTCGCCAGTTCTTCGAACAAGATTGCCCTGCAATGGGGATCGAAGTAACGATGGTTGATGTGCGAAATTTGCAGGAAGTTGAGGATGCTGTTCGACCCAACACGAAGGCTTTGTTCGTCGAGACGGTCACCAACCCGAATATATACATCTCAGATATCGCCGCGTTTCGCTCGTTAGCGGACAAGCACGAATTGACATTGATAGTCGATAACACGTTTCTGAGTCCGTACCTGTCCAGACCCATTGAGCAGGGCGCCGATATCGTGCTGCACTCTGCAACCAAGTACATCAGCGGACACGGTGATACCGTTGCCGGAGTCCTGGCCGGGTCAAAAAAGTGTATGGACACGGCGCGATTGAAGTTGGACTCCTTCGGTCAGTGTCTGAGTCCTATTGCATCCTGGCTGGTGATGCGTGGCGTACGTACATTACCAATGCGAATGCGCCAGCATTCCGCTAACGCGCAAGCACTGGCTGAGTACCTCGAAGGTCACGAACTCGTGGAATGGGTGAAATACCCAGGATTAAAGTCCCATCCGCAGCATGCTCTGGCTCAAGCCACTTTGCCCAATGGCTGCGGCGGAATTGTTAGTTTCCGAATCAAAGGCGGGGCGGATGAAATGAATCGGTTTGCGAACAGCCACGAACTTTTCGGCAAAGGCGTGAGTTTAGGCGATGTATTTACGCTGGTGTATCCGCAACCCTGGCGTGACAACCTGATACGAATTTCGGTTGGCTGCGAAGATGTCGGCGATATTATCGAGGAGTTTGACAAGGCATTCGCAAACGTCTGATAAAAATCATAATCGCGTTATCGAAAGGTTTTTAAACTGCACTACTTTGTTGTTGCCACCGTTTTGCAATGCTATGTAGCCGCTGTCATGAGTTTTGTCGCTAATGTCAGCGGTTACAATACCGTTTACATTGACCGTAATACGTGCACCTTCCGCGCGGACTGACAGTCTATTCCAGCGGTTGGCCGAATTGATCGTCACTAAAGGCGCGGCAAGCGATACGATGGATCCTGTACGGTATTCCGGAGTCGGGTGGTCGTCCCATATATTAACTTCGTAACAGGTTTGCGGCGAATAGCTGTCGGCATTTTCGCAACGTATGAAGATGCCGCTGTTAGTGGACGGCTCAACCCAATACTCGACCGTTAGAAGAAAATCGTCGTAGGTCGATTTGGTGGCAATAAAATGAACTTGCTCACCGCGTACTGCTGCGAGAACCTCATTCTCCAGGGTAAAAAACGCTGCTCCTGAAGGATCGAAAGTCGCCGTCATAGGGTGCTCGAGAAGGTTCTCCGGCCGAACGGGTTCAGATACTTCCCCTAAATTACCGCAGGCGGAAATGGTGGTTAGCGTGACCGACAGTAAGAATACCAGTTTCATTTTCATCGTAGTCGCCCTCAAAAATTCAATCAGCAATCGACAAACTAACCCGCGTCCCCGTCCAGCTTCACTGTACATACTGAACATCACTCGTGCAGCTGTGTCATAGCTATCGAGATTACCGGTGAGTTCGCCTAATGCCGGGAAGAATCCCGGTGTACTTGGGGCGCAAAGTTATGACTACGTCGGCTCCGAAATTCTAATGAGTCGGTTCAGTTCAATATCGCTATCGACGGTCTGAGTTTTCCCGGATGGCCATGTCACTTCAATTCGATCTACTTCAGTGTGATTGCCAAGGCCAAAGTGAGTGGATACAGGCTTTGAGAAAGATAACCGGACTTACGGTCCTGCTTTTTTGTGTAGGCATCATTCCCGGCGATGACTCTTACCGTTGCGCCCACGCGGCTTTTATTCGATTTGCTCCCGACGAGTGCGACCTCCAAATAGTTGATCTCTTTCTTTTTGCTCAGATTACTATTAAGCACCATGGGCGGCTGATTCATTTCCATCGTCACGATATCCAGATTACCATCCTGATCCAGATCAAAAATAACGGACGATCGAGAGCCCAGCGCACCCCAAATTACACGGCGACCTCTAGATGACCCGCACAATCTATGGCCTTTGTCTCGACTTGAGCACATCAATTCAAACCATGGGGCAGCCGTCACGCCGCCTTGCCTGGGCTCCACACCGACCACGTATTCGCTATCGAGAAGTTTTCTGCCCGCATCGTTAAGAAGCAAAGTGTTGGCCGCATAGCGAAAGGGATAGTTCATTGCAGATGCGATAAATACGTCTTCGAAACCATCCGCGTTCAAGTCGCCAGTACTCAGGCCCCATGGCCAATAGTTTTCCGCACCGATAGGGTCAGAGATTTCAGTGAATTGGCCATCGCCATCGCTACGATAGATAGCATTTCCAAAAAGACTACTGCCACTGGTTTGCAAGAATGATTCCGGATAACGTGTTGTCATTTGCCATCTATAACTGTTGCGTCGCCAGTCCAACTTGAATCAACAAGACCCACGTCTTCAGAAACATCCTTGAAGCGGTTACTGCCCAGATTCTTGAGCAACACACTATATTCCGTGCGTTCCGGGTTCAAGTGTCCCGCAAAGGCGTCCTTCAAGCCGACATAATATTGGTAGTCACTGCTTGTCTGTCCTTTGTCCGTATAAAACGTCACATTCGAGAGAGCATCTGTCGTGTATCGGCCAACATTGGAAACGAAGAGATCCAATAAGCCGTCACGATCATAATCGAAGAATACGGCGCCGGACGAATGCGCCTTCAGACCAGTTCCGGAATGGTCGGTTATATCTTTGAAATGACCATTACCATCGTTCTCGAATAGCAAGTTGCCAGTTCGAACGCTCGTCAAAAAGAGGTCCGGGTCACCGTCGTTATCGATATCCGCAAATGATGCGCCAACGCCGATTCGATCATCGACGTCCAATCCAGCTTCTTCGGTGATATCCTCAAAGCGACCGTTCCCAATATTTCGCCACAGTTCATTGCTGCCGGCCTGAGTTGTGAAATAGATATGATGCGATGCCCGGCGAGCACTCGATTGTATCGTGTGTAACAGATGTCAATGGCCAGGTGTAGGCAACAGTTGACCAAATGCCGGAGAAGCGTTCCAAGGGGGAAAACCCTGCACGATGCCATGTCGCGATGACGTGGGCATTGTTGTCTACGCACCAGTATCAAGTTTCGTGTACGATCGCGGGGAAGTGCTTTTTCAATACTGCAAGACCCTTTGCGATGTGTGCGTGTGACAAGCTACAGGCATTCGGCAAGTATTGGCAGGAGCCACTCGGACAGGTTGGCAATTACGTTCGACCACCGATGCTGGAGCTGACAGCGAGCGAAAAAATGCTTGTCAGGAACACTATTGACCCTTACGGACTGAAGATATGAACAAGCTAGAACAATTGCGGCAAATGACTGATGTTGTTGCCGATACAGGCGACATCGAAGCTATCGCGAAATACAAACCGGTCGATGCGACGACGAATCCGTCATTGTTGCTGAAAGCCGCGGCTTTGCCACAATACTCTGATCTCATTGACTCTACTGTCGCCGCGGTCAAGGCCGAAAACGTCGCCGACAATGATCTGATTGATGAACTTGCTGATCGCTATGCTGTTGCAATTGGATGCGAGATTCTGAAGGTTGTGCCGGGTCGAATATCAACCGAAGTGGATGCGCGTCTGTCATTCGATCGCGAAGCATCCGTAGCCCGGGCGCACAAACTTATCGATCTTTACGATTCAAAAGGCATCGGACGCGAACGCGTTTTGATCAAGCTGGCATCGACCTGGGAGGGTATAGAAGCAGCGCGTCAACTCGAGAGTGAAGGGATTAACTGCAATCTGACGTTGTTGTTCTGCGATATTCAGGCCGTCGCAGCCGCAAGAGCGGGTGCATATCTGATTTCACCCTTCGTGGGCCGGATTCTTGATTGGTACAAAAAGGCAGAAGGCGTGGACGGTTACCCGCCAAACGAAGATCCCGGTGTTGTGTCTGTCCGCAATATCTACCAGCTCTTCAAGTCCCGAGGTTTCAAGACGATTGTCATGGGCGCGAGCTTCAGGAATGTGGGTGAAATTGAGGCATTGTCTGGTTGTGATCGACTGACGATCGGCCCAAATTTCCTGCAGGAACTTGAGGACGACAA
>CAXBJV010000053.1:0-21853 GCA_963976215.1 uncultured Woeseiaceae bacterium
CGTCATCAAAAAACTGATCGTAAAAACGCTGCTGCTAATTGGTATGACCATTCCTGCCGCGTGCCTGTCGCAGGAACACCCAAACCTGATTCTGACCAAGGCAGGCGTTGCTGAAATTCGTGCCGAACTCGGCACGGTGCCGGTTTTCGACAAAGCTGTCGCCGATGTCAAAGCCGAAGTTGATGCAGAAATCGAACTGGGCATCGACACACCGGTACCGAAGGATTTTTCGGGCGGCTATACCCACGAGCGGCACAAAAAGAACTTCCTGATCATCCAGAAAGCTGGCGCACTGTTCCAGATTCTCGAGGACGAGAAGTACGCGCGCTACGTACGTGACATGCTGTTTCAGTACGAGGCAATGTACAAGGATCTGCCGTTGCACCCGCAGACTCGATCCTATGCGCGTGGCAAGTTGTTCTGGCAATGCCTGAACGACGCCAACTGGCTCGTGTACACAAGCCAGGCCTATGATGCGATTTACGATTGGTTGTCTGCTGACGAACGCGCAAAACTTGAAGACAATCTGTTTCGGCCGTTCGCCGATCACATCTCCGTCGACAGTCCGCAGTTCTTCAACCGGGTTCACAACCACAGCACCTGGGGCAATGCAGCGGTTGGCATGATCGGCCTTGTCATGGGCGACGACGAGTTGGTTGAGCGCGCGCTCTACGGCCTGGACGACGATGGCCTCGAAGTCGGCGTGAAAGACAATGACGGTGGCTTCATCAAGGTCGAGGGGCAGGAAGTCGGCTTTCTCGCCAACATCAACGAACCGTTTTCGCCGCAGGGTTATTACACCGAAGGCCCCTACTACCAGCGTTACGCGATGTATCCGTTCCTGATTTTTGCTGTCGGTTTGCAGAACGTAAAACCGGAACTGAAGATTTTCGAACACAAGGATGGTGTGTTGCTTAAAGCCGTCGACGCATTATTGAACCTGTCAGACGCAGATGGTGAGTTCTTCCCGCTCAACGATGGCCAAAAAGGTATGTCGTACTACTCGCGCGAGGTGGTCCCGGCGGTCGATATTGCTTACCACTTTGGCGGCGGCAACCCGCAACTGCTGGGTATCGCCGAAGAACAGGGCCAGGTAATGTTAAGCGATGCTGGGTTCTCTGTTGCACGGGGTATACGTGACGGTCTCGCGCAGCCATTCGCAAAAACATCGATCAACCTGTCGGACGGCCCGGAAGGCGATCAGGGTGGCGTGGCGGTGCTGCGTTACGGCGATGAAGACCTGGCACTGGTGTTCAAGTATGCCGCGCAGGGTCTTAGCCACGGCCACTATGACAAGCTGTCGTTTTCACTGTTTGAAAATGGTGATGAGGTCATCCAGGACTACGGCCTGGTGCGTTTTGTTAATGTCGAGCAAAAGGGCGGCGGCAACTATCTGCCTGAAAACACAAGCTGGGCGAAACAAACCGTCGCGCACAATACCCTAACGCAAGACGGTATCTCACATTTCAACGGCGAATACGAAGTCGGCAGTCAGCATCACTCGGAGCTGCACTTCTATGATGCGGACGATGCAAACGTACAGGTTGTGAGTGCCCGGGAAAGCAACGCCTATCCGGGTACCGAGATGCATCGCACCCTGGCAATGATCAAGGATGAGAGCTTCGAGAAGCCCTACGTCCTCGATATACTTAATATCAAGTCCGACAGGAACCATCGATACGACCTGCCGTTCTATTATATGGGCCAGGTCCTCGACACCAATTTTGCTTACGAAACACCGCCTGTCTTCAGTGCGATCGGTGAGCAGAATGGCTACCAGCATCTTTTCCTGGAAGGCCTTGGCAAACCCGCTTTGGAAGCCAGCCAATTTTCGTGGATGGGCAATCGAAAATTCTATACGTTGACCACTGCAACCGCGCCCGATGACGAATTGCTGCTGACGAGGATTGGCGTTAACGATCCGGATTTTAACTTGCGCCGGGATCCCGCATTCATGGTTCGCCGCAACAACGCGGCCAATACCGTGTTCGTCTCCGTCATTGAACCGCACGGCAGCTACAGCCCGGTTTCAGAGCTTGCACTGAATTCGAAAAGCAGTATCGCCGGACTCAAAACGGAACACAGTGACGATGACTACATCGCCGTCACCATCGAATACCTGAGCGGGCAGACAAAAATATTCTTACTGTCTCTGCAGGACCCGTCTGAATCTGCGCGGCACAGGCTTAAAATTGCCGGTGTTACCTATCGGTGGACCGGTGCTTTTCATCTAACAACGGCGGAATAATTTTGAGCTACGAAGACGCGATATCGCCAAAGTGTACGTCGACCGCTGGCAGCATCGAATTGCGGGTCGAGCCGAAGGAAAAAAGTGTCGGCGATTTCACTGTGCGCCGCGTGTTGCCTTCCGCCGACCGGCGTGCGGTTGGTCCCTTCGTATTCTTCGATCACATGGGTCCGGTTGAACTTCCGCCGGGCAAGGGCATCAATGTTCGGCCGCATCCGCACATCGGCATCGCAACCATTACCTACCTGTTCGACGGCGAAATCATGCACCGTGACAGTCTCGGCTACGAGCAGCCCATCCTGGCCGGTGCCATAAATCTCATGACGGCTGGCAAGGGCATCGTGCATTCAGAATGTGCGGGCAGCGATCTCGACAGGCTCGCAACATTGCACGGCATTCAGTCCTGGATGGCACTGCCAACCGAGCTCGCGGAAATGCAGCCGGCATTTGAACACGTACCCGCTGAGTCGCTGCCGCGTTTCGATGTCGATGGTGTGCAAGTCTGCATCATCATGGGTGAGGCTTACGGACGTGCGTCGCCGGTGACAACGTATTCGCCGATTCTCTACCTCGAATGCCAGCTTCCGAAGGGTGCGGTGCTCGACTTGCCGGATACCTACAGCGAGCTGGCGGTTTACGTGGTGAGCGGCAGTGTTGGCATCGACGATGACAGTTACCCGGGCGGCGTCATGGCCGTGGCGTGCGACGGCCAGCCGGTTACAGTCGCGGCGCATGAGGATAGCCGCATCATGGTTATTGGCGGTGACTCGGTCGGCAAGCGAAAATTGTGGTGGAATTTCGTCGCGACATCACCGGAACGACTGGAACAGGCCAAGCAGGACTGGAAAGCGGGTCGCTTTGGCAGCGTGCCCGGCGACGACGAATTCATACCGCTGCCGGAGTAATTCCCAGCGTCAGTCGGTCATTAAGCTTCCAGATCACACCTACAACGCTGCGGTTTTGAACAAACCCTGAATCACCGCCCAGTCAGTATCCTGGAGAACGTTAAACGGTACGATACTGATTTACGCCAACTGCTACAGTACGACGGTCGGCGTGCCGATACGCTTGAAGAGGCTCAACGGAACAATATCCATGCATGCCCATGAAATCGTAATTTTTTGCAGCATCCTGGTCGCCGGCTTCGCCTGCCAGTACGTTGCCTGGCGGGTCAAGCTGCCCGCCATTCTGTTCCTGCTGCTGGTCGGTATCGGCGTCGGTCCTGTGCTCGGCTGGCTGGATCCCAGTGATCTTCTCGGCGACCTGCTGGTACCGCTGGTGTCTATCTCGGTCGCGATTATTCTTTTCGAAGGCAGCCTGACGCTCAAGTTTTCCGAGCTACGCGGACACGGGGCCGTCGTGCGACGGTTGGTCACGCTGGGTGTCCTGATTACCTGGATTGCGAGCAGTTTTGCCGCGTATTACCTGCTGCATTGGGATTTGTTCCTGTCAGCCCTGTTCGGTGCCATTGTTACGGTCAGCGGCCCCACCGTTGTCATGCCGCTGTTGCGCTCCGTTCGTCCGACGGCGGCGGTCTCGAGTGTGCTGCGCTGGGAAGCGATCCTTATCGATCCGCTCGGCGCGATTCTTGGCCTGATGGTGTTCAACTTCATCATCGCGACTGAGACCTCGCAGGGTGTTATCGACGCAATTGCAGCGATGATGATCATTGTCGCGGCCGGGAGTGTGTTGGGTGCGCTCGGCGGATACCTGTTCGGTATCGCGGTACGCAAGCGCTTGATTCCGGATTTTCTGCGATCGTATGCGAGCCTCGCTGCGGTGCTTGCCATCTTTGCTGCCGCTGAAGCCATTCACGGCGAGTCCGGCCTACTCGCCGTTACCGTGATGGGAATATGGCTCGCAAACATGCGGCATGTCGACCTCGAAGACGTCGTCAGCTTCAAGGAGAGCATCACGCTGGTGCTGGTTGCCGGGCTATTCATTTTGCTGGCCGCACGACTGGACCTGGGTGCACTGCGGGAAATCGGATTTGGCGCTGCGGTCATTGTATTGCTGCTGCAGTTTGTCGCGGGCCCGTTACGTGCTTTCCTTTGTTCGCTGACAAGCAAGCTTAGCTGGCGCGAACGCTTGTTCGTTGGCTGGGTGTTCCCGCGCGGTATCGTTGCCGCCGCTATATCCGCCTTGTTTGCCCTACGTCTTGAAGAGCGTGGCTACGAAGGTGCTGACAGCCTCGTGCCGTTGGTATTTACCGTCATCATTGGCACCGTGATTATCCAGAGCCTGACTGCAAGACCGCTGGCGCGCATCCTGAAAGTCGCCGAGCCCGAACCGCTCGGTGTGCTGATTATCGGATCGAGTAATGTTGCACTGGCAATCGGTAAAGAGCTGCAGGAAACCGGTCGCAAGGTTGTGGTTGCAGATTCACACTACGCCGGTGTGCAGGAGGCGCGCATGCTGGGCCTCCCGACATTTTATGGCAGTGCCGTGTCGAGCTACGCAGACGAACATCTTGACCTGTCCGGGCTGGGTAATTTGCTATCGGTATCCCGCCAGCCGGGTCTTAACGAACTGGCTTGCGTGCGATTCGCTGAGGAGTTCGGCAGGAATCACGTCTTCACGATCAGCAATCATGTGCAGGGCGAACATGACAAGCATAAGGTGACCGGTGAAAGTCGCGGCCGTGTCCTGTTGGGCGACGAGCTGTCACTCGAAGCACTTCAGGATCGCATCGTAGCCGGACAGGAACTCAAGACCACGCGCCTGTCCGAAGAATTCAGTTTGGAAATGTATCTTGAAAAACACCCGCGCCGGCAACCGGTGTTCTTCACCGACGACAGCGGCCATGTGCATTTCCCGGTTATTGACAGCGACTTCAAGCCCGGCCCGGGCTGGACGGTTTCCGCCTTTGCTGACTCGTGATTTGTTGTTGACGGCAGCACAAAATAAGCAGCAAATAGGCGCTGGATACAAAATTCAGGTTCATAAATGAAAAAGGGTGAGGCCGGGCTGGTCACGCTCGGATGGCGGGAGTGGGTCAGTTTCCCGAATCTGGGGCTCGACCAGGTCAAGGCGAAAGTGGATACCGGTGCACGGACATCGTCGCTGCACGCATTCGAAGTACGCGACTTTGAAGAGGCTGGCGTGCATCGAGTCGAATTCAAAATGCATCCGAAGCAACGGGATAATGATACTGTAGTGGTGTGCATTGCGGATATCGTTGATCGCCGCGTTGTTCGAGACTCTGGCGGGCACAGGGAAAATCGCTGGGTGATTGAGACGCCGATTTCGATCGGCGCGTACACGTGGAATATCGAACTCAACCTGACCTCGCGAGACGATATGTTGTTTCGCATGCTGCTCGGGCGCACGGCGATGAAGCAGCGCGCGCTCGTTAATCCGGCACGCTCATTCCTTGTTGGCAAGCGCCGCAAGACAAAAAAGGCATAGTTCGTGGCCAAAAACAAAGCTATCACTATCGGTGGGGTTGAAGTTAAACCGGGCACTCGTGCATCGATCAACGTGCCGATCGCGGACCTGTACACCGGGACTTCGCTGTCGATGCCGGTGAAAGTCTTTTGCGGCAAGAGTGCAGGGCCGGTGTTGTTCGTGTCTGCAGCCGTGCACGGCGACGAACTCAATGGTGTCGAGGTTATTCGCCGTTTGCAGATTCAAAAAGCCCTGCGTTCGGTGCGCGGCACATTGATTACCGTGCCAGTGGTCAATGTTCACGGTTTTTTGAACCAGTCGCGTTACCTGCCAGACCGGCGCGATCTGAATCGTTCTTTTCCCGGCAGTGCGAAAGGTTCTATCGCTTCGCGCACGGCGCATACCTTCCTGAACGAGATCGTCAAGAAAGCGGAGTACGGTATCGACCTGCACACAGGGGCCATCAATCGCTCCAACCTGCCGCAGATTCGAGCGAATCTAGACGACGCGAAAACGGAAGAACTTGCGCGGGTGTTTGGCGCGCCGGTTATTCTGAACGCATCGATACGCGACGGCTCCCTGCGCAGCTGTGCGGCCGATCGCGGCTTTCCGATGCTGGTCTACGAGGCGGGTGAGGCATTGCGATTCGATGAAATGTCCATTCGCGCCGGCTTGCGTGGTGTGCTGAAAGTCATGCGGCACCTTGGCATGTTGCCATCATCCAAGTCGGCAAAACGGTCAATTGTGCCGATGATCGCGGCGTCGACGAGCTGGGTGCGCGCGCCAGAGAGCGGCATTGTCAGCAGGAAGGTCAAACTGGGTACACGCGTCGTGAAATCCGAGCAGCTTGCCGTTGTCGGCGATCCACTTGGCGACTTCCAGGAAAAAGTCGTTGCCCCATTTGATGGCATTGTCATTGGTCGCAGCAACCTGCCTCTGGCTCACGAGGGCGACGCACTATTTAATATTGCCGCATTCAAGAGTGTTGCTCGAGCCGAAACGCGGGTCGAGGAATTTGCGGCCATTCACGGCGAAGCCGAGGACCAATCATCATGAAAATTGCGGTTTTATCGACCAACAAGAACCTGTATTCGACGCGACGTATTGTCGAGGCAGGCATTGAACGCGGTCACGAAATGCCGGTTATTGATCACCGGCGCTGTTACATGAATATCGACAGCAGCAGTCCGGGCATTCACTACAACGGCGAGGCTATCGAGGGAGTCGAGGCGATTATCCCGAGAATCGGCGCGTCTGTGTCATTCTATGGCACGGCCGTTGTGCGTCAGTTCGAGGTTATGGGCACCTACTCGGTCAATGAGTCAGTCGCCATTACCCGTTCTCGAGACAAATTACGTGCGTCGCAATTGCTGGCACGCAAAGGCATCGGTCTGCCGACAACGGGGTTTGCAAATGCACCGGGCGACACGGATGACCTGCTGAAGCTGGTCGGCGGGGCGCCGGTCGTCATCAAGTTGCTGGAAGGTACGCAGGGAGTCGGCGTTGTGCTTGCTGAAACGACCAAGGCGGCCGAGAGCGTTATCGAAGCGTTCCGTGGCCTGAAGGCCAACTTCATGGTGCAGGAATTCATCAAGGAGGCGGGCGGTGCCGATCTGCGTTGTTTCGTCGTAGGTGACAAAGTGGTCGCAGCGATGATGCGCAAAGGCAAGGAAGGTGAATTCCGCTCCAACCTGCACCGTGGCGGCACGGCAAAGCTCGTCAAGATTACGCCGGAGGAACGCAAGACAGCGGTACGTTCGGCGAAAGTGATGGGCCTGAATGTTGCAGGTGTCGATTTGCTGCGGTCGGCACGCGGGCCGGTTGTTATGGAAGTCAACTCCAGCCCGGGGCTGGAAGGCATCGAAAACGCAACACAAAAAGATGTGGCGGGTATGATTATCGAGTTCATCGAGAAGAATGCCCGGCACGGTCGAACGCGGACGCGAGGAAAAGGATAAACCGCTATTCCTTGCGCAGCATCGGAGGAATAAATGAATAAGGATGCACAAGCGTCCGGTAAACGCATGCTCGAGCTGCTGCGCAGCGATCTCCCACCGGAAGCGATAGGGGCGGTCCTGGACGGCCTTGATCATGCGGACTTGTTGCATGCCGTCCTGACGCTGAACGACGATAACCAGCGCGAGTTGTTGTCAGCGTTGACGCCGCATCGAGCGGCGGCATTGGTCGAAGAGTTTCCGGATACGCATACCGCCGAACTGATTGAGGACATGCCGGCGGGTGAGGCCGCGCCCATCGTTGAGGAACTGGCGAGCGACCATCGTGCGGATGTCCTGTCAGAACTGAAGTCCGGCGATGCCGACGCCATTATCGCCGAACTCGACGAGGACGATGCACAGGAAGTCCGCGAACTGATTTCCTACGCGCCTGACAAGGCGGGCGGTCTGATGATGACCGAGTTCGCGTCCTACCCGATGAACAATACAGTGCGTGAAGTCGTCGAGGACCTGACTGGCGATGCAGTCGACTACCAGCTTCTGACCGTGCATTACGTTTACGTTGTCGTTAAATCGAAAAAGTTGAAAGGCGTAATACGCCTGCGCGACCTGGTGTTTGCCGATCCCGAGAAAAAGATTGGCGACATCGTGACGCCGGCATTAACCGTGTCTGCTGATACAGATCTTGAAAAACTTGAAGAGTTTTTTGATGAACACGATATCGCGGCGGTGCCGGTTGTCGACTCTCGCAATTACTTGCTCGGCATCGTCAGGCGCCGTGCGGTTCTCGAAGCCCTGGCCGAACGCTCCGAAGCAGATCACCTGAAAGCAGCCGGTATCATTGGCGGTGATGAACTGCGCAGCATGCCTGTGCTGTTGCGATCGCGACGCCGGCTAGCCTGGCTGAGCATAAATATCGGCCTCAACATCCTGGCGGCGAGTGTTATCGCTTTTTATGAAGACACGCTGACCGCTGTAATTGCTCTGGCGGTATTCCTGCCGATCGTCTCCGACATGAGCGGTTGCTCCGGCAACCAGGCCGTTGCCGTGAGCATGCGCGAACTGACACTCGGCGCCGCAAACCCGGGCGACGTATTTCGCGTGTGGCGAAAAGAAGCCATTGTCGGCCTGATCAACGGGCTTGCCCTCGGTATCTTGCTTGGGTTTGCTGCCTGGGCCTGGAAAGGTAACGCGGTACTGGGCCTGGTAGTGGGTGGTGCGTTGGCGCTGAATACCGTCGTCGCCGTGTCGATCGGTGGCACGGTGCCGTTGGTATTGAAGCGCCTCAAGCTGGACCCTGCAGTTGCATCGGGGCCGCTGCTGACAACGGTCACCGACATGTGCGGATTCGCGTTGCTGCTGAGCCTGGCGAGTGTTGTGCTACCGGCAATCAGCTAGAGCCACTTCCTCCAGCGGAAATAGACCAGCAATGCGAGGAAGCTGACAACCATGACGATGGACGAATATATAAAGCCGTTCGGGTTCTCGGTACCGGGAAGGCCGGCAACGTTCATGCCCAGCATACCGGTGATAAACGTCAACGGCAGGAAAACCGCGGCGACGATCGACAGCAGGTACATGCGCTCGTTTTGTTCCAGCGCAACCCGGTTCATCAGTTCTTCCTGCGTAACGAGTGCATTCTCGCGCGCCAGATCGAGGTCCTCAATCTGTCGTGTCAGGTGATCGCCGGCCTCACGCAGTTCAAAGACTTCGCTGTCCGTCAGAATTCCGGCGTGCCCACGCGTGATGCGGTCCAGCGCGTCTCGCTGCGGCGCCAAGTGACGTCGAATCGCCGCCGCCTGGCGGCGCACGATACTAAGCGTGCCGCGAATCGAGTCGACGCTGCCATCAGCCATTTTTTCATCCAGATCATCAATCATGTTCTCGATATTCTCGACCGCAGACTCAATCCGACTGGCCAGGCTCTCGGTCAGGCGAACAAGAAATCCGCCGGCTGTTTTCGGACCATCCCCTTGCAGCAAGTCGCGCTTGAGGTCGCCAATCGACAAGGCCTTGCGCCGATGTGACGTGATAATTCGATTCTTCTCAATTGCCATGCGAACCGCGACCATATCGTCGGGCACGGCACCTGGGTTCATGTTGATGCCACGCATGATAACGACGAGAGTGTTTGCACCGGCGAGCGATCGCGGTCGCGTCTCGCCCGCGAGCAGTATTCCGGCGACTTGTGGGTCGAGTTTGCCGTGTGTGGCAAGCCACTCCCTGCCACGCTTGTCATTGTGGTTAACGTCAAGCCACAGAATGCCGTCATCGCGGTTCCAGGCGTCGACTTCCTCATCGCTCAGCTCGCGCGCGCCACCCTTGCCGTCCAGCAGCACTGCAGTACTAAAGCGTCGGCCTTTTTTTGCCACGGATGGCTCCTTTAAGACGCGTCGTTGTCGACTACCTGCACCTTGATGGGTGCAGGCGCATCCAGGTGAATGTCGCGTTGCGGGAACGCTATCACGATATTGTGTTCGTTAAACAGCTCATCGATACGAAATCGAATGGCGCTCCTGATTTGCCGCAACTCGCGTTCGCCACCGACCTCGCACCAGAAATAGGCGTCGAAAATGACCGCATTGTCGCCGTAGTCCTCAAGGATAACTACCGGCGCCGGGTCGGCCTGGCTTTCCGGTTGCTCATCGACCGCCTGCCGAATCAGTTCGGCAACTTTGCGCAAAGGCGAGCCGTAAGCCACACCAACACGCACGGTTGTACGAATTCTGTCGTCAACCAGTGTCCAGTTGATGACGACGCGTTCCAGCATCTGGCTGTTCGGTATTAAGAGGTGCACACCGTCGGTGCGGCGGATGCGCGTGGAGCGGTTGCCGATGCGTTCGACAACGCCGTGGTGGCTGTCGACTTCGATGTAGTCGTCGATGCGCACCGGTTTCTCAAATAGCAGTATCCAGCCGCTGATGAAATTATTGATGACGTTCTGCGCACCAAATCCGACGCCGATAGCGATGGCACCTGAGACAAACGCAAAGGCAGTCAATGGGACGCGCAACAAGCTCAGTGCCGTCATTGCCAGCACCACCAGCAAGACATAATAAACCAGGCGTTGCAGCATGAAAGCGGCGTCGGCGCGCAGGTCGGTTTTTGCCAGGCGCCGCTGGATCAGGCGTTCGATGAGCCTGCTCAGCACATAACCGATGGCAAGTACCGAAATGACCAACACGATCTGGTTGACAAGAACCGGGTCGTTCTCGCCGAAGCGGAACAACTCGTAGTTCCAGATAGTCTTAAGTGTTTCCATTGTGCCAAGCTGTCACAATTAACCTCGCAGACAAGACTCTACAGCCGCAAGCCATGAAATCACACCAAAATCCGTCTTTCGACAAGGCGCCGCGCAGGCTGGCGCTGGTGTGGGCGTTGCTGTTGTTGCCGTTGCCGTTCGATGGGCTGCGGGCAGAGGCGGTACTTGCCGGTCTCGACGATCGTCAGGAGCAGAATGTACGGGCACTGTTGCCATTGGCGGGTGCCGATTGCGATTCTGCGC
The DNA here is from genome assembly GCA_963976215.1 of uncultured Woeseiaceae bacterium. Taxonomy (GTDB): domain Bacteria; phylum Pseudomonadota; class Gammaproteobacteria; order Steroidobacterales; family Woeseiaceae; genus UBA1847. Next base: position 11,096 of record CAXBJV010000053.1, read on the forward strand.
GCTGGCGCGTCGAGCGACTGTACCGGGATGCTGACAATTCCATCCACGAAGGCTTGCGCGCGCTCGGTTACTACAATGCGAAAATTTCAAAGGCCCTGCTGTGGGAAAAGGACTGCTGGCGCGCCGAGTTCGATATCCAGGTGGGTGCTCCGGTGCGCTACGGGGACGTCAATATCGATGTTGCCGGGGCGGCGGCCAGCGATCCGGTTTTCCAGAACCGTATTGCCAATGGACGTCCGGTGACGGGCGATGCGTTCGACCATGGCCAGTACAGCAGTTACAAGTCCACTGTGCTAAAGGCAGCATCTAACACCGGCTACTTTGATGCGACCTTGTCGACCAGCAAGGTGGTTGTCGACAAGGCTGCGGCAACTGCCAATTTGCAGATGCAAATTGACAGCGGCGACAAGTACAAATTCGGTGCGGTAAATTTTAGCGAGGGCATTCTGCATGACTACGTGTTGCAGGGGTATACGGACATTCGTGCAGGCGATCCGTACCTTGCACAGTCAATCAGCGATTTATATGAGGCACTGAACGGCAGCAGCTACTTTTCCTCCGTATCAATCAAGACCGATCCGCTCGACACAGAGAACAAGATCGTTCCGGTAACGGTCGAGTTGATTCCGGCGAAGCGGCGCGTGTATTCCGCCGGCGGTGGTTTCTCGACCGACACGGGGCCGCACGGAAGGCTTGGCTATACCGACAGACGCATCAACCAGAAGGGCCACCAGTTCGACAGCAAGCTGTTTGCATCGGAAGTGCTGAGTGAGTTGAATGCCTCCTACCGATGGCCGAAGCGCGACCCGCGCCGCGAGTGGTTCAGCATCGTCACAGGCTTCCAGCACGAAAAAACGGACACCAGCGAGCAGGACAGTTTCAAGCTGGGCTTCCTGCGTTCCAAGAACCTGGGTAAGAACTGGCTGCAAACACGCTATGTCGACTACGCCTATGAGGACTATACCGTCGGTGACCAGAGTTCGATCAGTGAGCTAATCATTCTCGGTACCAACTGGGAGACTGCTGTCGGCCGCGCATTAAGCCGGGCGACCCGCGGCTATCGATTGAGCCTCGATCTCCGCGGTGCAAGCGACAAGCTGGGATCGGACACGACCTTCATGCAGGTGCGCGCGAAAGCCAAGTTCGTCAGGTCGCTGGGCGAAAAAGTACGCGTGCTCGCGCGCACCGGGATCGGCGTGACGGTAAAAGACGATTTCGAAGACTTGCCGGCATCGGTGCGATTTTTCGCCGGCGGCGATAACAGCGTGCGCGGCTACGGTTTCGAGGATATCGGGCCGCTCAACGATGATGGCGATGTCATCGGTGGCAGCTACCGCATCGACGGCAGCATCGAGATCGACTGGCTGTTCCGGGAGCAATGGGCGCTGGCACTGTTCGTCGATTCCGGCGATGCGTTTAATAATACGGAGCTCGACCTGAAGACAGGTGCCGGTTTCGGGCTACGCTGGTATTCGCCGGTCGGACCGATTCGTCTCGACTTCGCGCACCCGTTCGATGATCCGGACAAGGATTTCCGTATTCATATCAGCCTCGGGCCGGACCTGTAATGCGGCGCGCTGGCAAATACCTGCTGCGCAGTACCGCTGCGATCATTGCGCTGGCAGTACTGCTGCTGGCGCTAGTGGTGCTGGTACTGAACACCGAATCCGGAACGCGCTGGGCACTGAACAGAATCAGCAATGCGGCGCCGGGCGAACTGGTGCTGGGCGAATTCGACGGCACCTTATGGCGCGGCCTCACGTTCGACGCTGTCAGTTACAGCGACGACGGCCAGGAAATCGTCGCGACCGATCTTAACGTAAGCCTGAACTGGTCGATGCTGACTGCAGGTCACCTGCCATTCGAAACAGTGAGCGCAACAATGTTCACGCGCACCAGCCTGGCAACTGCGCCGGAAATGCCGGAACCGCTTGAGGTATCGATGCCGGTATTGCCCATCCGAATCAGCGTAGCGGGCGGTGCGATTGAACAGTTCAACCTGGTCAGTGAAACATCGAAGTTCCAGGTAGATAACATTCGATTTAACAATGCGAGGCTCAGCGGCAACACGATTCGTGCGAAGCAACTGGTCGGCGGATTTGACGCGCTGCAGGCACAGATCGCGGATTTTTCAATCACGCTCGGTGGTGATGTGCCGATAGCCGCGCGACTGGCCTGGCAGCTTGAAGACGCGGCCATGTCGGGCAGCGGCAAAGTACAGGGCTCGCTTGCGGAGATGTCGTTTGAGCAGCGGGTTGCAGGTGAGTACGCGGGTGACGCAGCGGGCGTCGTCCGTTTGCTGAACCGGGTCGAACCGGAAATTGATGCGACCGTGACCTGGGAGCGTTGGGTTTTCGGCGAACAGGAATTGTTGAACTGCGAAACGAAAGTTAAGGGGCTCGTCGAAGACTACGACGCTGAGTACAGCGTAACGCTTGTCGTGCCAGGGCAAGAACCGTTACAAATCTCGGGCAGTGCATCCGGCAGTACGCGGGAGTTGAGGGCGTTCAGGGCACTGGTGTCGTCACCGGAAATTGAGGCCGAGCTTGCCGGGCAACTGGCCTGGGAACCGGCATTCTCGGCATCGGCCACGGTGGACGCCACGGGCATGCTCAACGGTGCGGCGCTGGATGCAAAGGGCGAAGTTATTGTCTCGGCCAACGAGCAGCGTTGCACGGCCTGCGTGGTCAGCATTGGCGACAATGAATTGCGCATCGACGGCGCGCTTGCGGCGAGCGGCGTATCGCTCAATTACTCGCTCGATGCACCTGTACTTGCACAAATCCTGCCGGACCTGGGCGGCGCCGCAGTTGCGAACGGGAAAGTCACCGGAACGCTGGAACAGCCGCGGCTCACGTCGACCGCTGAACTACGAAGTGTCGTTTACAAAGAGTCGAAGCTTGGCGATCTTAATGTGGTCGCGCAGGGCGCAGCCGATAATCTCGATATCACCGCGGATTGGGTATACGAGAGCCTGGCTGTCAATGTCGAGGGCCAGGTTGGGATTGCGGAAGGCGTCATCAGCGGCAACGTCCAACGCGCAAGCGTTCGCGAGGAACGCGCCGGCGAATGGTCGCTCGCCGAACCATTCGGTTTTAGTGTCGATGGGCAAGACATCCGGGTCGATGCACACGACTGGGATGGTGACAACGGCGATGTCAGTGTTACGCGCCTTTCGATGCAGGGTGACGACGTACAGATCATCGCTGCGCTGCAGGAAATGCCGTTGCAACTGGGCGCTGCATTTTTGCCGAGCAATTTCGAGTTGCTGGGACATGCCAACGCAAACGTCGATATTGTGCGGCGCGATGGTAACTGGTCAGGTCCGGTCAACTGGCGGCAGGTAAATACTGTGTTGCGTGTCCGGGAAACCAATGATGAATTCACGGATGTCGCTATTCCCCGAGCCGAGATCGATGCACTGCTGGCGGACGGCGGCATGACCGCGCAGGCACGGCTGGAAATTGAGCCTGGCGTACTCGGCGAGTTGGACATGACACTGCAACAGCTTGCGCCTGATGCAGCGATGAATGCCAGCTTGCGCCTGCAGGGCGACGACTGGAGCTGGATATCGGCGGTGGTGCCGCAGATCGATCGCTTCGGTGGCTCGGTCGGTGCATCGATTACGGCCGATGGACCGCTCAACGCACCCGCGTTTGCCGGCGATCTCGAGTGGCACGAAGGCAGCCTGACGGTGCCGGCGCTGAATGTTCCGATCAATAATATCGAGGTTGTCGTGTCCGGCGCATCCGATGGCGATGCAAAGATTGCAGGGTCCGCGCGAGCAGGTGATGGCACGCTAACCATCGATGGCCTGTTGCAAAACGTGATGCAGACATCGCGCGCGGTTCGCCTGTCGCTGGGTGGCCTCGATGCCGAACTGGTGAACTGGCCGGAATATCGTATCTGGGGTTCGCCCGACCTGGAACTTGTCGGCGATGCAGACGGTTGGCGTTTCAGTGGCGAGCTGACGGTACCGAGGGCCGATATCGCCGTTCGCGAAGTACCGGTTAGTGCGGTGACGGAGTCGCCGGACGTGGTCGTGTTGGGCGAAGAGACCGAAGAAGATCGGCAAACGCCCATTACCGGCAAGGCAAAACTCATACTTGGCGATAAAGTGCAGTTCAAGGCGTTTGGCCTCGACACGCGGCTGACCGGCGACCTGACCGTGAGCCTGCTCGAAGGCAAACCCTTAAGTACTGAAGGTCGTGTGACACTGGTCGACGGCACGTTCATTGCGCAGGGGCAGCGCCTGAGTATCGAGCGGGGTCAATTGACGTTTACCGGGCCACTGGATGACCCATTGATTGATGTGCGCGCGGTGCGCGTCATCGAAGGCTTCGAACAGACCGTTACCGCTGGCATTCACGTGCGCGGGCGCGCACAAAACCTGACCAGTTCGGTGTATTCGGACCCCAGCATGTCCGACGCGGACGCGCTGTCCTATCTTGTTATCGGCCGCCCGCTGAGCCAGGCAACAGCGACGGAAGGTGGCGAACTCTCGGGTGCGGCCGTGGCGCTGGGGTTACGGCAAGCGACCCGCATCACGGACCAGATCGGGCAGGCCCTGGGCCTGGATGAACTGGCGATTTCAGGAGACGGGAGTGACGGCACTGCGCTGGTCGCCGGTAAACAGATCAATTCACGACTGTATGCAAGGTACGCCTACGGCGTGTTCAGCCGCCTCGGCACGTTGCTGCTGCGATATCGCTTGTCACGTGCCGTCACGCTGGAAGCGGGTGCCGGCGAGAACCAGTCGATCGATGTGTTGTACTCGATCGAAAAATAATCGCCTGTACGACTATTTTTGCTTCCAGGATCCGCCTTGCCGGTAGTACCAACCCTTGTTGGCTTTGGCGATCCAGCGTTCGGCAAACGTACGACGAATGCTGTCTTCCCATTCAGGATGGTTGTTGAGCTTGGCGATTTCCCGGTACAGCGCATTCCAGTCGTTGTTCTGCGCGGCGACAAGCTGCACCACCGAGTTACGGTCTTTCAGTGGCACCAGGTTGCGATCGCGAAATTCGACCAGCCCGGAATCGGTCAGGCCGAGTGCGCCGGAATCGAAATAAGGCCGCAATGATGGAAAGCGTCGCGCGAGCGAATTCTCAAGTGCCTGTTTTTCTGCCGAGGGTTTGTCAAAGTCCACCGGCGCCTGGGCGTTCGCATCGCTGATCAGGAAATTGCTAACGCCGCTGGCGAATGCAAACAGCACTTCAGTGCCGCGAGCCGGCCGTGTGTGCGAAGTTGTTTCAGCGCCGTCTTCACCGCGCACCTTATCGATGATGCGATCGGCCGCTTCGACAGCTGCCGCTTCGGGAAAGTACACATTGATGGTGACGCAGGCTGCCGCAAATATTGCGAGCAGGGCCGTTACACTGACTGAAATCTTGCGCATTGTCTTCAAACTCCTCAATTAACCGTTGGCGAGCCGCTGCGCGTAATCGCCGCAAGCTGTTGTACCAGTCGTGGCCAGCTTACCGTATCGCGAAAACCGACAACATCTATTCTTGGCAATCCGCGGCCCTTGACGATGTAGTATCCCGGCGTGCCGGAATCGGATCGGGCCGTACCCGCACCGCTCATGGCACAGGTGCCGTTCGCGAGCACGCAACGCAGGCCGATGCGGTCGTAAGCGAATACTTCGAAAAACTGCAGGAAACCGGTCGAAAGTACGGCCCCGGCACCGCCGCCGCCCACGCTGGCAAGGTTTTCGACCGCGCGCTGACTGATGCGGTGCTGTGATTTGTCGTCACTGGGGGTGTAGAAGTGCATGTCCATCGCTACCGGTCGCCAGTTCTGCATGCGTAATCCTGCAACGTCGCCGCTTAACCGTCCCTGAATGAGCCCGAACGAGAAGGCTTCGGTGACGCGCCGCAGGTCGAGGTTCCTGAATATCAGGTCGCCCTGCATACGTGGCACGCGACCGAAGGGCTGTTCGACGCGCAGGTTGGACATCTCCATCGTGCCGTCGAATGCCTGGGCGCTGAGCGTACCGCCGACGGTAATCGTATTCTCGGCCAGCTGCAGCAACGGCAACTGGCCGGACAGCGTCCCGGAGAATGCGGGCCAGCCGAAGGCGCCGGTGAGCTGTCCGAGTTGAATTGGTTCGAGCTCGGCGTCGAGTACACCGGTTGCGTCATCGCGGCCAAAGTTTTTCAGCGCAAGATGATTAATAAGGAGTGCGCCGCCCATCGTCGGGAAACGCAGCGGTGCGAGAATCTCGATGTCGTTGTCACCGAGCTGCGCCTGCATCTCGCTGCTGCCGATAACGACATCGTACACGGTGCCGCTGTCCCAGCGAATGTGACTCGGGTCAGGTATGTCGGTCTCGTCAGCACGCCAGTCGATATTGCCCTGTAATCCGTAGACGGCGAAACGACCGCGCTGGTCATCGAGGATCACGTCTTCAAACTGCAAGGTAGCCGATTGCGGGGCGCTGTCCAGTATGCGCACGGCGCCGGATAAACGACCGTCTGTTTCCAGGCTGCCGAGCACTGTGCCGGCCAGCGGTATACGAACCAGGCTTGTGTATAAATTGCTGAGCGAGGAATTGCGGATCTCGATGTCGGCGCTTATGCCCATCGGCGCGTCATCGTCCGCGGGGAACGCGAGTGTGATTGAGCCGCCGGTGTCGAGCAGTTGCTCCTGCTGCAACTGAAACTCCGGGACGTCGAAAGTTGCAAAATCGCTGGTCCTGACGTTATTGGCCTGCAAGCGAAAGCGGTGTTCGCTGAAGTTCGCGTACACCGGTTCGAGGTAGGCCTCACCCTGGTTACTGTCGAAGGTCAGCGAAAATGTCGTTGCTGCATCGATTTGCGTAATGTCGAGATCGAGACCGGCGGTCACGTTATCGGTCGCGATCGTACCGGCGTTGTTACCCAGTGCGGCGTTGGCAAGCTGCGATGAAACGCGAATGTGCAGCGGGCCATCAAGCGGCGCTTCGAGCGTGCCAGTGACATCGGCGGTGCCCGTGGCAAAATATTCCGAGAACGCGTCACTCAACTGTGCGGCGATCCCCGTCAGTCCGTCGAGCTGCAGGTCCGAGCCCGTGAACTGCGCAGAAATTCCGTCGCTGGCAGCAGAAATATCGAACTGCATTTGCCCGCCGGCAATGGCGGCACCGCGAAGTTGAATGGCCGCGCTGGCACTGACGTGGTCATAGGAAAAACGTCCCGAGGCGGTTTGCCGCCCGAGCATCGGGACAGTCGCAGCAAATGCGGCTTCAGCGCATTCGACGGTTCGTGTCGTAAATATGATCGAACGGCAGCGAATTCGAGTGTCGTCAAAAACCTGGCCGGACTCGGTGAGAGTAATGCGTGCTATTCGAAACTCACCGGCAAGGCCGCTTGCGGTCAACTCGAAGGATGAACTGAAACCCGCTACTACCCAGGACTCGGAAGATATCGATTCGACAGTGCCCTGCAGCGCCGGGCCGCTAGCCACGGGTGTCTGCGCGGCGACGGTACCGGTCAGGAAGAAAACGAACAAGGCGCGAATCATGGCGGTACTTTAACAACGTTCTGCGTTACAGCGTGTTGTTTTGCGGTAGGCTTGGTGCATGATCTCTTTTGCTGGCATTTGCCTGGGTATAGCGCTGTTGATCGGTGGTGGCACGATGTTGGTCCGCGCGGCATCGGAGATTGCTGAGCGCTTTGGGATTTCGCCGATGATTGTAGGGCTTACGATCGTCGCATTTGGCACCAGCGCGCCGGAACTGGTCGTCAATGTATTCGGTGCGATTCGAAATGAAACGGCGCTGGCGTTCGGCAATGTCGCGGGTTCCAACATCAGTAACCTGGGAGTGGTGCTGGCGCTGACGGCAATCGTTGCGCCGATCGGTATTCAGGGCCAGCTGGTGCGCCGCGAAGTGCCGCTGCTGCTGTTGGGGACGACGGTACTCGCCGTTATGGCACTGGATGGGCCGCTGGAGGGCATGCCGGCGGTTATTGGGCGCACTGATTCGATCGTGTTGATGCTCATTTTCTGTATTTTCATCTACATCAGCGCACTGGATTTCATCCGATCACAGCAGACAGACAAATTACTTGTCGATATCGCGGAACGCTCGACGTTGACCAAAATTAAAGCAGGCAACCTGTGCTGGGTGATCCTGGTGCTTGGCTGCGGGCTGCTCTTTGTTGGCGGCGAAATCACGGTGAGGAATAGCACGGCCCTTGCCGGCCTGTTCGGCGTGTCACCCGCCGTCATCGGCTTGTTTATTGTTGGTGTTGGTACCAGTACACCGGAACTGGTGACGTCGATTATAGCCGCGCTTAGAAAAGAGTCGGACCTGGCACTCGGCAACGTTGTGGGTTCCAATATATTCAATACGCTGTTTGTATTGCCGATCACCGGCATGATCCGGCAGATACCGATGCCTGACGGTGGCATCGGCGACCTGGTGATGTCCTGGGGTTTCGCAGCATTGCTGATTCCGGTTTTTGTCATGCGCAATGGGCAACTCGGACGACCTGCGGGTGTGCTGTTCCTGATAATTTATATCGTCTATGCGGCCTATCGAGTGTCCATGCCCTGACGGTTGGGATCGACCGATTTTTCGCTGCTGCAACGTCTAAGACTCCACCTACTCACTGTGGAGATCAGTCATGAACAGATTCACTGCGACGTGTTCACTCGTAGCGGCATCGTTTTTTCTTGTGTTGAGCATCGATGCCCGAGCTTCTGGCGGACACGCCTGTTCGAAGACCAGCCAGTTGATGCGATCTGCGTGTTACGCAGAAACGCGCGATGATTACCTGGTTGAAACAGCCAAATGCCTGAACGAATCGGAAAGCGAAGAGACGCGGGAGTGCCTGTCGGATTTGCGCGAAGAGATTGACGAGGTCTGGGGCGAGTGTCGCGATCAGTTTGATGCACGCGAGGAGGTTTGCGATGCCATCGGACAGGCGCCGTACGATCCCAGTTTTGAAGTCGAAGACTTTGAGACCAGCCTCGGTGCACTGTCGGTGCCGAATCCGTATTTCCCAATGGCAACGGGAAACATCTGGGTCTACGGCGGCGATGAGGAAATCATGGTTGAGGTACTGGATGAGACGAAGCTGATTGATGACATTACCTGCTTCGTCGTACGTGACGTGGTCTCGGAAGACGGTTTCCTGGTTGAAGATACCGACGACTGGTTCGCGGTCAATCGCAACGACGGCGGTATCTGGTATTGCGGCGAAGAAGTGAAGGACTTCGAGTATTTCGAGGGTGATGAGCCGATGCTGCCGGAGCTGATTGCGATTGACGGGTCGTTCAAGGTAGAGCGCGATGGCGACAGGGCGGGCGTTATCTTCCCGGGATACCCGCAAGTCGGTGATGTATTTCGGCAGGAGTTTTCACTGGGTAATGCCGAGGATATCGGAGAGATCGTATCGACGAATTATCATTACGGTGAAGATGACGAGCTCGATCAACTGGTGCCGCAAGCGCTGGCCGAACAATTGTGTAATTACGATTGCGTCATTGTTGCCGAGTACACACCGATTGAGCCGGGTGTGTTTGAGTACAAGTTCTATGCGCGCGGCATCGGGTTTTTCTTAGGCATCAATCCTGAAGATGAAGAAGTGGTGTACCTGACGGGATGCAATTTCAACTCTGCCTGCGATTCACTGCCAACGGAGGAAGACTAGGCCGAGTGGCGCTGCCGGACCGGGTGTACCCCCGCCCGGTCTGGCGGCCGCTGTTTTCCTACACGTCCAGCGGGCTGCGCACGGCATTGCCGCCAAGCTTCAAAACGTGGGTGTAGATTTGTGTCGTGTTGACGTGAGAATGCCCGAGCAACTCCTGCACTGTGCGGATATCGCAGCCGCGCTCGAGAAGATGTGTGGCGAACGAGTGACGCAGCGTATGGCAGCTGGCGCGCTTGTTGATACCGGCTTCGTCAACGGCATTCTTGACAGCGCGCGCGAGCCCGGAAGAGTGGGCGTGATGACGGCGTACGCTTTGATTGTGGCGAATAAAGGAATAGCGGCTGGCGGGAAACAGGTACTGCCACGACCAGGCGTTCGAGGCGGATTTGTATTTTCGGTCGATGGCGTCGGGTAACGAGACACCGTTGAGGCCGCGGGCTGCGTCTCGCTCCATGACGCCGCGCACGTATCGCATTTGGTGCTTCACCGGCGTAACCAGACTGGATGGAAGAACCGTGTGTCGATCCTTGTTGCCCTTGCCGCCGCGGACGGTGAGTTGCAGGTACTCGAAGTCGATGTCCTGAATCCTCAGGCGCAGACACTCAACCAGCCGCAGACCGCTGCCGTAGAGCAGGCTGGCCATTAGCCACTTGACGCCGTTCATCGCCGACAAGAGCCTGGCGACCTCGCTCCGAGTCAACACGACCGGGACGCGCACCGGCCGTTTTGCACGTACGATGTCGTCCATCCACGGAAGGTCCAAACCGAGCACCTTCTTGTACAAAAACAGAATGGCGCTCAGCGCCTGGTTCTGAGACGAGGCGGAAACGTGGCGCTGTGTCGCAAGATAGGAGAGATAACCTTGAATCTCCTCCGCCCCAAGTTCCTTTGGGTGGCGATTACCGAAATGCTTGATGTACTGCCTGATCCACTTGCTATACGTCTCTTCCGTACGAAAAGCATAATGCTCCGAGCGAAACACGTCATGAACAACCTCCATCAGCTTCCTTGCCATGCGCGATTGCACCCCCGAATATTTTCAAGCCATCATTTCCACATCGAGGCTATCAGGGGCCTTCACACCCCCCGCAACATGCTATTCTGCCTTTAAACGCGAGTT
>CAXBJV010000054.1:0-18830 GCA_963976215.1 uncultured Woeseiaceae bacterium
ACTGTTGTTCCATTCGCGGCCAAGGGCCGCTCCTACTGTTGTTCCATTCGCGGCCAAAGCCGCTCCTATCTGGAGCCCACACCCGGATTTGAACCGGGGACCTCTTCCTTACCAAGGAAGTGCTCTGCCCCTGAGCTATGTGGGCAATTCTTCAGCCGTAATTTCGTTGGCTTCGACACTTCCTTCCTAGTGGAGCGGGTGATGGGAATCGAACCCACATCATCAGCTTGGAAGGCTGAGGTTCTACCGTTGAACTACACCCGCCTTGTTACTTAACCATGACACCTTATATAGGCATGGCTACAAATCGTTCGCCTCGCGTATTTCTCAGACCACTGTTCCGGCTTTTTCCGGCGTACAAAAATCCTGACAGTCTGTAGTTTTCAACCGTCCGGATCGCATTAATTCCTGTCTGTTTCGTCGCGTTGCTGGCCTTTGGCTGAACCCTCCCAGCCGCACCATCATCTGGTGGAGGGGGTAGGATTCGAACCTACGTAGGCATAGCCAGCAGATTTACAGTCTGCCCTCGTTGACCGCTTGAGTACCCCTCCGGTACGCAAGCCGGGCATTGTCTAACTACCCTGCCCCACTGTCAACAGCTAAACGGCTGAAAAACCGGGCTCTGCGCTCTTTTTTCGCACCGCTCCGGACGCAGCCTGCGGGATCATCGCTATCCGCCCGCGGATCGCGCCCAATGCCACGGCTCATAGATGAATCCCTCGCGGTTGTCCCGCGGGTAGGACATCGCAAAATTGAAACGCTCCGCGTGTTGCTGCAGCCACTCGAATGCCGCGGTGTGCTCGAATTCCTCAACCAGCGCCGTCGACCCTGGCGTGCCGATATCGATCGCCCGGCCACTGTGATGCTCGCTGTGTCCAGGCGCTGCGTTCACCAACAGAATTTCATCAAGTGTTTGACCAGACTCAAGTTTTTTCCGAATCAACCCGGCCTGGTATTCGACGCTGCGAAAGCCGGAGACAATCAGCAGCGTGACTGAGTCCGCATCCGCCGCCCGCTGCATCGCCCGCCAGGCTGCGGCCGTGTCGGGCGTCAGGCGCTGCATCCGACCGTCAGGGTTTGCGCCCACTTCAACGAGTTCCACTGCTTCGTCGAAGGCCGGCCGGCGCCCGCCATCGCCGTAGTTGGCCGGAATTCCAAGTTCTGCATGAAGTTCGCGTAGCATACGCGGAATTGTAACCACAGCCCGCGCGCTGCGCTGCCCCATTTTGCCAAATGACCACTGACACGATCTACGACACACTCGACGATGAACAGCCGTTTCGCTTCAATGAGGCCGTCGCCCGGGTCTTTCCCGACATGCTGCGGCGCTCGATTCCCGGCTACGAGGCGTCCATCGAAGCCATTGGCTCGCTCGCGGCCCGTTACGTGCAAGCCAACAGCAATGCCTACGATCTCGGCTGCTCACTGGGTGCAGCCAGTCTTGCCATGCGCCAGGGGATTTCGCAGACCGGCTGCCGCATCATCGCCGTTGACACGTCGCAACCCATGGTGGAGCGCTGCCGCGAAATCGTGGCTGAGGATGACCGGCAATTCGACCGCACTACGCCGGTTGATGTCTGCGAGGCCGATGTCCGCGACATCGAATACAGCAACGCGTCGATGGTTGTGCTGAACTACACGCTGCAGTTTCTGCCGATGCGGGATCGTGATGCGCTGCTCTCGTCAATCGCCGCAGGACTCAACGACGGTGGGCTGCTGGTGCTATCCGAAAAAGTGGTCGACGAGAATCCGCAAATGGAAAAGTTGCTTGTCGATTTGCACCACGAGCACAAACGGCGCAACCACTACAGTGAGCTGGAAATCAGCCGCAAACGGGCGGCACTGGAAAATGTACTGGTTCCGGAAACCGTCCGCGCGCACCGGGAGCGCCTGGCTCGAGCAGGCTTCAACCATACTGCGGTGTGGTTGAGGTACTTCAATTTCGTGTCAATCATTGCCATCAAGTCATCGCATATCGATGATTGAGCAGAAAAAACTTGCGGCCTGCCTGGCCGCGATCGGCCTGGAATGCTGGTGCGACCCGCTGTTCACGCTGATCGATGAGCGTCTGTCGACCAGCGCACATGGCGACTTTGAACGCTGGAAAAGCATCGTCGACGCGCTCCCGACTACAAAGAGCGATCGCCTGCGTGAACTGCTGCTTGCGCTCGCGCCCTGGCGAAAAGGACCCTTTACCCTGGCTGGACTGCACATTGACAGCGAGTGGCGCAGCGACCGCAAATGGCAGCGGCTGCAGCACGACATTACCTCACTCGAGGGCAGGAACGTGCTGGATGTGGGCTGCGGCAACGGCTATTACGCCTTGCAGATGCGCAAGGCGGGTGCCGATAACGTCATCGGTGTTGACCCGACGCTGCTGTACGTCATGCAGTTCCTGGCGGTAAATCGATTCGAACACGACGAGCGAGTCTTCGTGCTGCCGGTGCGCCTGCACGAGTTGCCGCTACCCGCAAGAAAATTCGACAGCACCTTTTCGATGGGCGTGTTGTACCACCAGCGCGCACCGATTGATCACCTGCGTCAGTTGCGCACAAGCTTGCGCCCGGGTGGGCAACTCATACTGGAAACAATCTATATGCCAGGCAAGGAATCCTGTGCGTATACCCCGCAAGATCGCTATGCGCGCATGCGCAATGTCTGGCTACTGCCGACAATTTCCGAACTGACCACGTGGCTGAAACGCACCGGCTATCGCGACATTGAAATCATCGACCAGAGCATGACGACAATTGACGAACAGCGTTCGACTGACTGGATGACCTTCGAATCCCTTGCCGAGGCCCTGGATCCCGATGACCCTTCGCGCACCATCGAAGGATGGCCGGCGCCCCATCGCGTCGTACTTAGCGCCCGTTCACCCTGATACGAGGCACCTGCCGACTTGCAATTCATTGTTATCAACGGTAATTTCTGTCTTAACAGAAACAAGAGAAATGACAGATGAAAATGACTCCCGCGGTTGAAAAGTACGTTCTGCACTGGGGTGAAATGGGCACCCGGTGGGGCACCAATCGCACGGTGGCACAAATCCATGCCTTGCTCTATCTGTCGCCCGAACCACTGCACGCCGATGAAATCGTCGACTTGTTATCGGTTGCCCGCTCCAACGTCAGCACCAGTATTCGCGAACTGCAGAGCTACGGTCTCGTTCGCATGACCCACATCCTCGGCGACCGCCGTGATTATTTTGAATCGATTTACGAAGTCTGGGAATTGTTCCGCGTGATCATCGAACAGCGCAAGCAACGTGAATTGAATCCGACACTGGCCATGCTCAAGAGTTGTGCAGACGAAGTGAAGTCCGAAAAGGAAACGGATCCGGTGACGAAGGACCGCATCTACAACATGCTTGAATTTGTCGAATCAACCAACAACTGGTATGAGCAGATCAGCGAAATCCCTACCAGTACGTTGACCAAACTGATGGCACTGGGTACCAAGATCACCAAGCTGGTCAAAAAGTAGGTGCCGCCATCAGAAAACAGGTACAACTTGTTTACGATCGCCAGTGCCCGGTTTGTGACTACTATTGCCAGCGCATTGACATCGATGACACCGCGGGCGAACTGGTTCGCATCGATGCGCGTGAACAATCGGACGTACTGGACGAAGTAACTGCATCAGGCCTTGATATTGACGAAGGCATGGTGGTCAAGGCAAACGACAGGATTTACTACGGCAGCGACGCGATTCATCAACTTGCGCTGCTGGGCTCAAGAAAGGGTTTTGTAAATCGAATTGCCTACTGGGCATTTCGTTCGCAGACCGCGGCACGGATCCTGTACCCGGTTCTGGCGGCCTGCCGAAACCTGTTGCTGAAAATACTGGGTCGATCGAGGATCAACAACCTGCAACTCGAGAATAACGACAAGTTCTAGCGAACTCTTAGAACTCGTCCGCTGCCTGCTGCACGACGCAGCCCGGCCAGCTGGTAACTTCACCCCGCGTGGTTTCCCGGAACAGCCAGATGGAATCCGTCAACGCGTGTGAGTCGGGACCGCCGCTGATGGTGCCCGCGGGCCGATAAACGTAACCACCCGGCGCATATTGCCAAGTATATACCTTGCCATTCAGGCATTCGGAATATTGCTGGTTGCCGGTGACCAGGTAGCCCTCGCGCAACGCACTGGACGACTCCCAGGCCTGGGAAGCGCCGGTTGCCACGCGGACCAGCCAGGTCTTGGCACCGTTGCCCGGATCGTTACGTAACTCTTTACGTGCGACGCCGGGCCTGCCGGTATCCTCCCAGTCGAGCAGCGCGCTATCGATGATGATTGGCGATCGAATGACAGACTCCGGATCTGTGTCGTTGACGAAGTACATGATGCGTGCACCCTCTTTGGCAACGAGGTTGAACCCCAACGAGCCCGATGGCAGATACGCGTAACCGCCGCGCCGGAGGGAAACATCTGCAATTGTCAGCTCACCGTCAACGACGAACAGCTCCGTTGAGCGACCCGGTGTTCCACCGCTGGTTCCCTCCCAGTCGCTCGGCAAATCAACACGATTGCTGGTGCGACGCGTTTGTGGATCTCCGGACAATTGCTTGGCGCGAACACCCGGCAGACTTGCCATGAATACGTCTTCGAGCTCATCGACCTGCACAAACGCAGGGTACGGCAATTTGGGAGGGCCGCTTGCACAGCCGGTTGTAAACAAGATCAGTGCAGTGAAAAAAGCCGCCCAGAATCTGGGCGGCATACTAAGCAGAAGATGTGTCTGGCCGGAATCGATACGCATTTGAATAAAGCAAAACATCAATGTTGACAAATACTCAGCGCAATCGAGTCCCCGTTGTCTTATCACTTCGTCGTCGGTCACAGCGCTTGCAGGTAAGCGTTGTCCAGGTGACGTGTTGAGAGGGTTCACGAATCACCCGCCTTCGAGTCATGCATCCCGCATGGCGAATCGCCAACGTGCCTTGTTACATCTCATCTCCGTGCGTACCGGATTGGTACGCACGGAATGCTACTACATCTTGTATGGGAAGGCGAGAAAACCACTATATTTAGCAGATATGCGAAAAAAGCCGTGAATTTGGCGACGCCGGCGCAAAGAACCGGTAGCCTTGCTGGCTGTCATCCTCTGGTAAAAGTGAGAGTGCATTGAGCGACAACAATTCGACTGCCGGGCGTACTCGCAGCCAGACTGTCGGGCTGTTTCTTGGCCCGGCAATGCTGCTGCTCATGATGTTGATCGGCCCCCCGGACAACCTGGGCGGCAGCGCCTGGGCTACGGCCTGCGTCGGCATCCTGATGGCAGTCTGGTGGGCGACTGAAGCGGTGCCTATCGCCGTTACTGCATTGCTGCCGATTGTCCTGTTCCCGATGTTCGGCGTCGCAACGATCCAGGACGCAACGTCGCCGTTTGCAAACAAGGTGATTTTTCTTTTCCTCGGCGGGTTTGTCGTTGCATTTGCAATGCAACGCTGGGATTTGCATCGCCGTATCGCGCTCACGGTGTTGCAGTACGCGGGCGGCAACGGGCGTTCATTGGTCGGCGGTTTCATGCTCGCCAGTGCCCTTATTTCGATGTGGGTGATGAATACATCGACGACGATGATGCTGCTTCCCATTGCCGTGTCGATCATTACTGTCGTTCACAAGACAGTGGCAAGCCTCGATGACAAAGCCAGGGTGGACTTTCAGTACGCGCTGCTTCTTGGCGTCGCATATGGCGCCACAATCGGTGGCATCGGTACGCTGGTCGGCACTGCTCCTAACGCGATGTTCGCTGCCTTCATGCAGGAGAACTATGGCACCAGCATCGACTTCGCCAGCTGGATGATGGTTGGGCTGCCGATGTCGGCTGTCATGTTGCCATTGGCCTGGTTTGCATTGACGCGCTGGGTATTTACCGTCGACTTTGTGAACTCGAGTGAAGGGCGCGCAACCTTACGGCAAATGAAGGCGGATATGGGGCCGATATCGGTGCCCGAGAAACGCGTCGCCATCGTGTTCCTGCTAATGGCCAGCACCTGGATATTTCGGCCGTTACTGGTCAAGCTGCCCGGCCTGGCGGCGTTGGACGACTCATTAATCGCGATCGCCGGCGCGATCGCACTCTTCCTGGTGCCCAGTGGACGCGATGACGACCCGCTACTGCTGCGCTGGCAATACGCAGAAAAACTGCCGTGGGGTGTGTTGCTGCTGTTTGGCGGCGGATTGTCGCTTGCCGGCGCGGTATCGCGGACCGGCCTTGCCGAGTGGCTGGGTGGCAGCCTGCAAGCGCTTGGCGCACTGCCGTTGCTGGGCCTTGTCATTGTTGCCGCCGCATTGATTATTTTCCTCACCGAGCTCACCAGCAATATTGCGACGACCGCGACTTTTTTGCCGGTCGTCGGTGCGGTCGCGCTGGAGGCTGGCTACGACCCGATCGTGCTCGCTATTCCCGTTACGCTGGCGGCCAGTTGCGCCTTCATGTTACCGGTCGCGACGCCACCAAACGCCATCGTATTCGGTTCCGGTATGCTGACTATTCCACGAATGGTAAGAGCTGGTTTGATTCTCAACCTCATCGGCATCGTTGTCGTCTCGGTGATTGCGTACAAGCTCGCGCCAATCGTATTGCACTAGCGTGTTGCACTTATGCATTGCATCAGGAGTGAATTAAATTGACGACTGAATATGAAGTCAGCAAACGCAACAAGGTACGCCAGATAAATCGCAAGGCGGCTTACGACAAGGAAACCGTGCACGGTATTCTCGATTCTGCTCTACTCGCCTCGGTAGGCTTTGTGCAGGACGGGCAACCGGTCGTTGTGCCGATGCTGTATGGGCGCGATGGTGAAACTATATACCTGCACGGCGCACGCAAGGCCAGGGTCATACGCTTGCTGGAAAAGACAAGCACTGCCTGCCTGAACATTACTCATGTTGACGCGCTCGTGTACGCGCGCTCGGCTTTTAACTCGTCGATGAATTACCGTTCGGCAACCGTTTTCGGGACGCCGCGGCTCATCGAAGACCACGACGAAAAACTGCGGGCATTGCGCATCATCACCGAAAGCACCCTGCCTGGCCGCTGGGATGAGTTGCGCGCTCCGCTGGACAAAGAAATCAAGATGACCGGTGTGATTGCACTGACTATCGAGTCAGCGTCTGCGAAAATTTCTTCCGGCATGCCGGACGATGAAGACGAGGATTACGATATCCCGATCTGGGCCGGCATCCTGCCATTACAATCCGCATTCACAACCATCCAGTCGGACGACCGGCTGATCGACGGTGTCGAGGCATCGGCAGTCGTAAGAGCGATGGAAGGCAAAGTCCTATAGTAGTGCGCCACTGTTTTCGGCCTCGAGACGTAGCAACTCCGCTTTGGTATCGAGACCACCGCCAAACCCTGTCAGATCCCCCCCACTGCCAATAACACGGTGGCAAGGAACGATAATCGGAATCGGATTGCGGCCGTTCGCGGCGCCGACAGCGCGCACCGCTTTCGGTCGACCAATCTGTTTCGCAATCGCACCGTAACTCGTCGTTTCTCCGTAGGGAATCGCCTGCAGTGCCTCGAGCACGCTGACCTGGAATTCCGTTCCGCTCAATGCCAGCGGCACATCGAATGACTTGCGTTTACCGTCGAAGTACTCCAACAGTTGCCGGCTGACTTCTGCGAATGGTGTTTCGTTGTATATCCAGTCCGGCTCGGGATCACGGCGCATCGCGCCCTGCGGAAAACCGATTATCGAGAGAGCCTCGGCGTCGCCCGCCAGAAGCAGTTCGCCGATGGGCGTTTCAATATAGCAGTAGTACATGTTTCAACCTCCGGAGTTCTCGCCGGAACTCCACAATAAAAGCGCGGCGTAAGCTCGCCACGGGCGCCAACGCTGCGCACGTTCCCTGAGCTCCGCGGGCTGCAAACGATCCTGATCCGGTGCATCGAATGCACGCAACAAGCCCAGGTCGGCATGCGGAAATGCGTCCGGATCCTTGAGTGCACGCATCGCAACGTATTGCGCCGTCCACTCGCCAATGCCTTTGATCGCTGTCAGTGCGCGACAAAAATCTGCAACACTTTGTGCAGGGTCAAAACTGATTTCGCCTTCAACTAAGGCTTTCGCAACGCGCCGAATCGTGCCAGCGCGACTGCGAATAATGCCCAGGTCACCAAGGCGGGCACGCAACAAATTTTCAGGCGCAGGAAAAACCAGCATCGGAGCGGCATCGCTATTCAGGCCCGGAACGGCCACATCCAGTTTCTGTCCGTAGCGTTTCGCCAGGCGACCGGCGAAGGTTGTAGCTGCCGCAACCGATACCTGCTGCCCAAGAATCGCCCGGACGGTCAGCTCGAATCCATCCCAGGCACCGGGGACGCGTATGCCGGGCCTGTTTTTCAGCAGGGATTTAAGGAAACGATCCTGCGACAGCACGCCAGCGATGTCGTCGGGTGATGCATCGAGATCGAACATCCCTCGAACGCGCTGAATCACGGGTAACAGTGAGCGCGTACCTGCACCATGCACCGTGAGCAAAACATGATTACCGCCGTCCTGCAGATCGACCACGCCTTGCTGCTTATCCGCTACGATGCTGCGCAGGTAGCGACCGGGGAGGACACATTCGACGCCCGGAATCGCACGCAATGAAAAGAAATCGAGCAAGGCCTGCAAGTCGAATGGTTCCCGATAAGGCAGTTGTACCGTCAGCCCGGCAACAGAGCCTGCAGCGGCGCGGCGACCGCGCAATTCACGCGGCGTGCGGCCGTAGGTATTCCTGAATGCATCATTGAATCGCCTTGTGCTGCCGAAACCCGATGCAACGGCAATCTCCGTCATTGGCAATGACGTCTGGTCAATTAGCCGTTTCGCAAAATGCAGTCGTTGCGTATGCGCGACAGCCAGCGGACTCGCACCGAGGTGCTTTGTAAACAGGCGGCGCAGGTGCCGGCTCGTAACGCCCAAACGGTCGGCCAACTGCTCGACGTCACCGTCGTCCAATGCACCGTCAGCGATCAATCGCAAGCCACGTTGCACGGTCGTCGACGTACCGGCCCAGGCGGGCGTTCCAGGCGCACATTCCGGCCGGCATCGCAGACAGGGCCGGTAGCCAGCCTCGCCCGCCGCAGCCGCCGTTGGATAGAACGTGATATTTTCGCTTTTCGGCGCATTCGCCGGACAGACGGGTCGGCAGTAGATACCGGTCGTCTTGACGCCAATGAAAAAACGGCCGTCAAAACGTGCGTCACGAGACAGCCTGGCTTTCTCGTAAACTGCTTTGCTTGTTGCGTCTGATCCCTGAAACATGCAGCCAGTATACGCCCGCCCCGGCACTAAAATAGCCAGAATCGGACCTCTACCTGCTGATCATCCCGGGCCGAGAATTGACCCCGGCACTAAAACCGCCACACGATTCCAAGCGACGGCACCAAAGGCAGCCAGTGCTTGTTTCTGCTGGCCAGGGCTCCATCAGGCTGCAGCGAATACTCAACGCAGCACGGATTGCGCCGATCGTACAAATTGCTGACTTCCAGGAATGCGGTGAGGTTGCTGCGCGCAAGTTCGAAGTCGCGGCTGATACGGAAATCCAGGGACTGAAATACGGCATTGCGATACACATTGCGGTCGGATACCTGCAATTCGAGGCGCTCTGCCCCGCCTGGCTGCATCACTTGTTCGCCGCTCAACAATGTTCGCGGCCACCCGGTATGCACTTCCGCGGCAGTGCTCAAATCCCACTCCCCCCAGCGCCAGCTGAGCCCGCCTTTGAGGGTATGTGTCTGGTCCCAACTGCGAACGACATTGTCACCGAGCACCTGGTCTTCGATTTCTGACCAGGCATAGGTGACCCACCAAAATGCGTCGTCACCTGCGGCACCCTGGCGCATTGTCAGTTCGACGCCAAGCGCTTCTGCGCCGGACGGGTCGACCATGATGCGGTCGAATTGCAATTCGGGCAGCAATGAAAGCGTGTTGAAACTGTTTTCAAATCGCGGCTGGATATGTCGAAAACTTTTTCGGTACACAGTAATTTCAGTATCGATGGCGTCAGTTAACTGGTGCCGATAATTAACGACGAAATGTTCGGCTTGTTGCGCAGGAGAAAAATCTGTCATTCCGTCGCTTACCTGCAACTCATTAATTTCCTGTGCCTGGTAATACCGCCCCCATCCGAAGCGCAACTCTGATTTTTCGCTCGCTTGATAAAGAATGCTGGCCCTCGGGCTGTATTGCTTGTCATCCTGGGCTGTCGTGTAGTTTTGCTGATCCCAGCGAATCCCGATGTCGAACGTCCAGGTGTCCCGCGGCCGCCAACGGAACTCGGCGTACGCAGCGTACTGCGCGCCGGCTGGTGCGAGATTGAAATCCCGGGACGTTGACGGCTGATTGTCCAGAATTGTGTCGAACGGTGGCGCAACAGATTGCACGGAAGAAAAACGGTACGTCGCATCAAGGTTCTTGATATTAAGACCGTAGCGAAGCATCCACGTGTCTGATGCAACCCAGCGCCAGTCCTGGCGAAACTCGATCGCACTGAACTCGCGCACTTCGTCGAGGCTTCCAGTCACGATTCCGGGCAATGCGAGGTCGCCGGAACGGCGATCAGTGATATCGCTAATGGCCAGAATCGAATCGCTCGACAGCGACTCACTCCAGTCTGCACGCCATTTCAGCCATCCGACCTGGTTCGAATACGACGCCACGGCTTGCTCGCCCCTGTCCAAATCAACAAGTCGCAACTTGTCATCGGAAACCAGAAAATTCGCACTCAGTTGCGCCCTGGGGCCGACTTCCCAACCCGCATGCAATAGGTAGTCCTGGTAGTCCGGACTGCCGAAATCGGGATCGATGATGTCGACGATAAGATCGAGATTCCCGCGCCGCGCTGATACCAGCCAATCACCCTGACCTTCAGCACCGAAGGTTCCCATGGACAACACAGATGCATTGAAAAAGCTGAGAGCCAACTCTGTTTCAGTGGCCTTCTCCGGTTTGCGCATCTCAATATCCAGGACAGCACTCATGCGATCGCCGTAGTGCACCGGATACGCACCTGTATAGAAATCCATGCCGCCAATTGCATTCGAATTGACGATCGTCGCGATCGATTGAAAATTCTTGAGATGATATGGCTCGTACAGTCGCAACCCGTCAAACAGAAACAGGGTCTCATTGACCTCGCCGCCACGAACATGATTCTGGGTTGAGAGACCACCGCCTGCGGTTCCGGGCAATCGATGAGTCAGTCGTACTGTCTCATCCGCCGTCGTCGCGATCCTCGCAGCCAGCTCCCGGTCGAGATAGGTATGCGTCGCAGGACGAGCATAGTCGAGCCGATGCAGGCTCGACGTAACAACAATTTCCGGGATGGGTGTTACCCCGGTCTCGTCGGACTTCTCTGCGGGGCGCAGCGGTTGGCCGGGTACGCTGACGATCAACCAGCTACCGGCAGGACCGGTTGTTGCGGTCAGGCCGAACGGTCGCAGCATCTCCTGCAGTTCAAGCCGTGTCGGTATCGATTCCGGATTGACCGCGAGCAGCATCCCGTCGGTGACGAGATCACTGCTGTAAATGACCGCCTGACCACGATCATTGAGCGCATCGAGGTAGTCGGATAGCAGGCGCGCTTCGTCGTCCACACTGGCACCGAGGGCCGGTGGCGCAAGCGCAGCGAATAGCCACACCCGGAAAATCTGCCGAAATGATCGCATGCGGCGATCTTAGAGCAACACTAGCACTACGCGAAGGCCAATCAGCCGTTTTTATTCGCAATGACCAGCACGCTATTGCTCAATCACTATGCGGTCTGGTTCGATCCGGAAATGAAATTTTGTCGTCGCCAATACCGACTTGATCGCTTCCAGCGGCTCGATGTCAGAGACCGATCCGTGCAGATCGGTCCGCATCGCCGACATGCGGGTTTCCGTGGACTCGAACACCAGTTCGCGCCCGGTTTCGCGCGCTGCCCAACGAAGAAAATCCAGCAACGATTTATTCTCGATATCGAAAACCGGTGCCAGCGATGTCGCCCAACCCCAATACGCATCGTTTGCAGCCAGGGCATCAACTGTTGCGTCATCGTCGTGACGAATCTTCAGGCGCTCCCCGGCGACGGCAACGAATTGCTTCGTATCCCGGCTGATGTCCACCCGGCCCTCTCGTACCGCCACATCGATCAGGTCGTCCGCAATTGCAACGCTGAATTGTGTGCCAACATCGGTTACTGAACCCATAGCCGTCTCGATGACCAGCCCCTGGTCACGGTACATAAAGTCACCTGTATCGGCGTAGATGCGCCCCTGTAGCAATCGGAATTCATCTTCGGTCTGTACGAGCAAGGTCGTATTCTCATCGATACGCAAAGACTCCGCGTTGCTCAGCAGAATGCTCATAGCCTGCCCGGAACCTGTCGTCAGGCTCTCACCCGGATAGATTGGGAGTCCGACTTCCGGCTGTGTTCCGGCACCATCACCGCCGACCACGCGGGCAATGGTGCCAACCGGTACCACCGACGTTACCGGCGGTGGTGGCTGCACGACAACCGCGATCGCCATGACTGCAGCAGCCGCCAGTGCAGCAGGCATAAACCAGCGCCGCAGTCCCGGCCGACGTTTATCCTTCTCCCATTGTCGGTGAACATGGGCATAAACACGGGCACTTTCGGGCTGCTGCGAACTGGCACGCCATTCATCCTGGACTCTATCGTAGACCCGCGACTCAATTTCGCCGGGAATCGGTGCACGAGTACCAGCCATGCGCAACAGTCTCGCCATTGCCTCCTCGTCACGATCGAAGTCTTCGCCTTGTTTGCTGTCGTTACTCATCTGTTATTTTCAAAACCTCAACTAATTCACGATGAAGCCAGGTTCAAAGTCCCACAATGATCTGAATCTTTCCTTGAAAGCGTTACGTGCACGGCTCAGCACGGATTCCGCAGCCTTTTCACTGAGCTTCAGGCGTTGCGCAATTTCGGCCACGCTATTGCCCTGCACGTACTTCATTTCCAGCGCAGTCGCGTACCGTGTGGGCAAGTGCTCCAATGTGACGCGAACAAAATTCGCGATTTCATCGTTCTGCCTGGCCGAATCCGGCCGGTAATCCTCCGCCACAATAGATTCCAGCGCTGCCTGTACGGCGGGATGATCGTCGATCGGTATGTCCGCACGGGATTCAATACGTCGCTCTCGATAAACGGCATTTAGCTCGTTGCGGCAAATCTGGCAAAGCCAGGTAAATAACAGGGCTTCGCCACGATACGTTGCCATTTTCCGGACAACAATACACATCGTTCGTTGCACGACTTCTTCCGCCAGTTCAGCGTCGTTGTCGACGCGCAACAAGGTAAACCGGAACAGGCGCGGAAAATACTCGCGGAAAAAAGCGTCGAACGAAGCCTGATCACCGCCCGCCACCAGGCGGGCGAGCGCGCGGTCCTGCTCAATTTGCGGCACATTTTCAGTCAATTTTCGGCCTTGTCGACGATTACCTACATTAGAGCAGATTGCGGCCAAAATCCTTCGCTTAAATCGGCATTGGAAGTTTGGCCATTGCGTGGTATTAAGTGTCCGGCATGCAAGATCTCACGACACACTGGATTGGGCTGACAGCACTCAGCCTCTTCATTCTGGCCTATCTCCTCGTCATCGCCGAGGAATACACACACCTGCGGAAATCGAAACCGGTCGTATTGGCGGCGGGCGTGATCTGGGCATTGCTGGCGTTCGCCTACGCGGAGGGTGATTCGTCACATGCCGTGGAAGGAGCTGTCGAACACTTTCTCGTCGAGTTCGCGCAGCTGTTCCTGTTCCTGCTAACCGCGATGACCTATGTGAATGCCATGACGGAACGCAATGTATTCAATGCATTGCGTGCCTGGCTTGTCGCCCGAGGCTTCACCTTTCGAACCATTTTCTGGATCACCGGCGTACTGAGTTTTTTCCTGTCACCGCTGATCGACAACCTGACCACCGCTTTGGTCATGTGTGCCGTCGTGCTGACCATTGGCAAGGATCATCCCAAATTCGTTGCCGTCGCGTGTATTAATATTGTCGTCGCCGCCAATGCGGGTGGCGCATTCAGTCCCTTTGGTGACATTACGACGTTGATGGTGTGGCAGCGCGGCCTGGTCGATTTCGCGACATTTCTCGCCTTGTTTTTGCCGTCGGTCGTCAATTATCTTGTTCCCGCGTTTGTCATGTCTTTCGCCGTGCCGAAAGAAGTGGCTCCCGCCGATGTCAATGGTGCAGTATTGCGGCGCGGTGCGAAACGCATTGTATTGTTGTTCGTTGCAACAATTGTGACCGCGGTTTCCTTTCACAATTACCTGCATTTGCCGCCATTCCTGGGAATGATGACCGGCCTCGCCTACCTGCAGGTTTTCGGATATTTCCTGACACGTACGCACATCGCGACGCCATTCGATGAAAAGCATTACGGTAGTGTCGGCGACATTCCGCCATTTGATGTATTCGAGGGTATCGCACGTATCGAGTGGGATACGCTGCTGTTTTTCTTCGGCGTCATTATGTGTGTTGGCGGCCTGGGATTCATTGGCTACCTGGAACACGTTTCCGCGTTCCTGTACGGCGAACTGGGCCCGACCGTTGCGAATGTTTCTGTTGGCGTATTGTCAGCGCTGATCGACAACATCCCCATCATGGTCGCAGTGCTGGAAATGAACCCGACAATGGACCTGCAGCAGTGGCTCCTGATCACCCTCACCGCCGGCGTCGGTGGCAGTTTGCTCAGCATTGGCTCTGCTGCGGGTGTCGCGCTAATGGGCCAGGCGCGCGGCCTGTACACATTCTTTGGCCACCTGCGTTGGACCCCGGTGATCGCACTCGGCTATATCCTGAGTATCTGGGTGCACTTTCTCGTCAATGCGCGGTTCGCAAACCTGCCCGTTTCCTGAAAAATTCTGTATCGAGCGAAGGATTTTCCCGATTTGAGCATCTAATAGCGGAGTGCGGCTACTTTTACCGAAAGGACTCCTGACGATGCCATTGATGACACGCTCACTGCGCTGCAAGAAAAAGCTTACTTTCCACCACCTTGCAATGACATGCCTGGGCCTGCTTGCCGCCTACGGCGTCCTGCTGCCGATGCACGAGGCGCGTGCCGAGGCTGGTCTCAACCTCAACGACTACGACGGCAAAGTCGTGCTGATCGATTTCTGGGCTTCGTGGTGCGGCCCTTGCCGGCAGTCGTTTCCCTGGATGAACGAGATGCACGAAAAATATTCCGACGACGGGCTCATTGTCGTCGCGGTCAACCTTGACAACGATCTGGCCGCGGCAAATCGATTCCTG
Source organism: uncultured Woeseiaceae bacterium (assembly GCA_963976215.1). Classification (GTDB taxonomy): domain Bacteria; phylum Pseudomonadota; class Gammaproteobacteria; order Steroidobacterales; family Woeseiaceae; genus UBA1847. The sequence continues at coordinate 15,268 of CAXBJV010000054.1, forward strand.
GCCGATTACCCGGCCAGCTTCCACGTGCATTTCGACGACGACAAGTCGCTCGCGCGCGAATACGAAGTTGTTGCGATGCCCAGTTCGTTCCTTATCGGGCGCGACGGCAAGATGGTCGAACGACACCTGGGTTTCAAAGTTATGCAACAGGACGAATACGAAGCGGCGATTCAGGCCGCACTCAAGGCGGAGACATAAATGCTTAAGAAACATATCGCGTGGCTTGGACTGGCAGCACTGGTACTAATGTCCGGATGCACGTCGCTCGGCGTCGAACCCTGGGACAGGGACATTCTGGCCAAGGATGAAATGCAGCTCGTGGTCGATCCTCTCGAAGCGGCGACTGACGATCATATCTATTTCAGCAAGGAAGCGAGCAGCGGCGGCCGGGGATTTGGCGGCGGCGGCTGCGGATGCAACTAGGAAAAACGATGACAAAAAAGACCAACGCCAGGATATCGACAACACTCGCAACGGCGACCTGCGCCCTGCTCGGTACGACGCCCGCCGCGCCAGTGAACGCCCAGGAGATTGACCACTGGGATTTCAACACGTCGCTGTTGTTTTACGGCGAAGACAATAACCGCGTCCAGGATGCGAGCCTCGGACTCGTCGCGACACGCAAATTTCTTGACGACCGGACGCTAACGCTCGGGCTGACCGTTGACACACTGACGGGCGCCACTCCGCATGGCGCCATTCCGCAAGCAACTGCGCAGACTTTCACACGCCCGTCCGGTAATAGCGCCTACACGGTCCCTGCCGGCGAGCTGCCACTTGACGACACATTTCGCGATACGCGAGTGGCTGTAACCGCCAACTGGCAGCAACCGCTGGGACGAAATTACACCGTCAATGTCGGCGCCAGTGCGTCATCTGAATACGACTACACCCACCTTGGCCTGAACACGCGAATTGCGCGGGACTTCAATCAACGCAATACCACGGTTTCCGCTGGTCTCGCGTTGGCACGTGACGAATTCGACGCCGTCGGTGGCGTGCCGATGTCGCTGTCTCCGATGCTCGATGTCGGGGACCTCAGCAACCGTGGCGGTGCAGAGTCGAAAGACGTTCTGGATCTCGTGTTGGGCGTCACCCAGGTCATGAATCGCAACACCGTTGTGCAGTTAAACTACTCCTACAGCGACTCGTCGGGCTATCTTTCGGATCCGTACAAGATCATCAGTGTCGTGGACGAAATTACCGGCGATGCTGTACCCCGTACTTCCGCACCGGGCGTCGACGGACCGTCCCATCAGTTTCTTTTCGACGGGCGCCCCGACGAGCGCGTCAAGCACAGCCTTTATGCTCAGGCGAAGCACTTTATGAATGGCAAGGTGCTCGATGGTTCGTATCGCTACATGACCGACGACTGGGGAATTGACTCCCACACGCTGGACTTTCGGCTGCGCTGGCCGCTCGGTGGCGATCGTTACCTCGAGCCACATTTGCGGTACTACACCCAGACCGAGGCAGACTTTTACACGCCAAGCCTGGTCGAAGGCCAGGCGCTGCCCGCATTTGCATCGAGTGACTACCGGCTTGGCGATTTCGATGGCATTACAGCGGGACTCAAGTATGGCTGGACCACCCGCAACGATCATGATTTCAGTATCCGGCTGGAGCTGTATCAGCAACGCGGCGACATAGCCGCCGACAAGCTGATTGGCAGTCAAGTCGGCACGCTCAGCTACCCCGATCTCGATGCAGTCATTGCGCAATTCACTTATCGATTCTGAAGCTTCTCGCACCTGGGAGCTCATGCCGCAAGGCCATTTCTGGCGTGCGACATTCCTGGCAATGGGCAGTCCGTGCGAATTATTGATTGAGACGGTTAGTAAGGCGGAAGCCGGAGATGTTGCGGCAACAGTGGCAAACGAGGCCTGGCGAATCGAGGAAAAATTCAGTCGCTACATTTCCGGCAATATCGTCGATCGTATCAACTCGGCCTCGGGCACTGATGTCGCGGTTGATGAAGAGACGGCCGGGCTGCTCGACTTTGCAAACCTCCTCTACGACATGTCACAGGGCCGCTTCGACATTACGTCCGGCGTGCTCCGAAAAGTGTGGACTTTCGATGGCAGCAATAAAGTGCCCAGTGAGGCCGAAATTCTGCGCGTCATGAAGCACGTCGGCTGGGAAAAGGTCCAATGGGAGAAACAGAGCATCCGAATGCCGGCCGGCATGCAAATCGATCTCGGCGGCGTTGGCAAGGAGTATGCCGTCGACAAGGCAGTAAGCTTGATCAGCGCTGAATCCTCAATCAACTGCCTGGTGAACTTTGGCGGCGATCTTGCCGTGACCGGACCGCCGCATCACCAGCCCTGCTGGCAGGTCGGTCGAGAGGCACTCCAGGGTCCATCAGCAGCCCCGGCGGGTGTGATCCAGTTACAGCGCGGTGCACTCGCGACCAGCGGTGATACGCGCCGGTTTCTGCTTAAAGATGGCGTACGTTACGGTCATATTCTGGACCCGACCACTGGCTGGCCTGTCGCAGATGCACCGGCATCGATCACAGTCGCGGCTGACACCTGTGTCCAAGCGGGCGTGTTTTGCACACTCGCGATGTTGTGCGGCATTGAAGCGGAGCAAATGCTCGACAACGAAGACCTGAGGTATTGGTGCCTGAGACCGGATCAGCCGGTCTAGTTGAGCCCCTTCTCCATAAAAATGCCCGGAACCGGAACCCCGTTCGGGGAAAACGGGGTTCCGACACCGAGCGGCTGCCTCAGGAGAGTCAGGCAGCGCTACGTGCAGTAGCCGTGCTCCGCTGTTCCAGCCATTCGGCCAGATCATCAGAACCACCGATGTGTTTGCCATCGATGAACACCTGGGGATAGGTGATACGCGCGGATACTGCTCTCAGGGTCTGGTCCGTGTAGTCACGATTCAGAAGGAGTTCCTCGAACTCGATGCCTGCATCGTGCAGGAGTCCCTTGGCGCGAACGCAGAACGGACAACCGTCCCGGGTAAACACCGCGACATCCAGCGGCCGCTCCTCGCTTGGCGCAAGAAACTTCAGCATCGTGTCGGCATCGGAGACGCCATACGGGTCGCCGTCTTCTTCCGGCTCAATGAACATCTTTTCGATCACGCCGTCGCGCACCAGCATGGAATAACGCCAGGACCGCCTGCCAAAGCCCAGATCGTCCTTGTTCACCAGCAAGCCCATTTTTTCCGAGAACTCACCATTGCCGTCCGGCAGAAACGTTACGCGGTTGGCGTTCTGGCTGCGCTTCCATTCGTTCATCACGAACGCGTCATTTACCGAGACGCAGATAATGTCGTCCACGCCGTTTCGTTCGAAGATCGGAGCCAGCTGGTTGTAGCGTGGCACGTGCGATGACGAACAGGTCGGCGTAAATGCGCCGGGCAGTGAGAACAATACAACGGTCTTGCCATCGAAAATTTCGGCAGACGTCACATCAACCCACTCGTGTTCGCGGCGCGTCCGGAACGTTACGTCCGGGATTCGCTTTCCTTCCAAATTCTTTAACATTGATATCTCCTGTGGTTTCAAATCAAGCCAGCATGCTGCGTAGCATCCAGGCATTTTTTTCATG
>CAXBJV010000055.1:0-18717 GCA_963976215.1 uncultured Woeseiaceae bacterium
GGTTCTGGCTACCGCGTTCCGCCACAGCCTCACTTGCCCCGGCCAGCGGGTCTTGCGCCGCCATAGACCCACGCATGCTCTCCAGGGTCTGCCCTTCGTCGTTTGCCGCGGCGTAGTCCTCTGCGGTCGCGGGTCCCGGGTACATCGGGACCTTTCCGGACTCCGACATCGACAGGTCACTGCCCGCAGTGCCGGGCTCAACCGGGCCGCTGAGGTTTGCATTGACCTGGCCCGACGCCGGCTGGCCGGACCGTGGCGCGTCGTGCGCGATGGCCGTCAGCCACGGCCGCGACGTGACCTGCGCGACGATGCGACCGATTTCCTCGTCGCTCATCGCGCGACCGAAGATCTGCACCTCGTCGAGGTAGATATGTGTGGCCGGCGATGTCAGGTACGCATCGCGTGTGCCGAAGTACGTTTCGCCTTCGGGTTCCCGTGGATTCTCTGCTAGCGTGCCTTCCACCGTCCGGTTGCGGAAGCGAAGCCGGAATGTACCGGCGGCGAAATCGTAGACGCCGGCGAAGAAAAACCAGGCGCGCTCGTCGCGCAGAGCGTTCTTGATCAAAAGCCCGTTGCCTCGCCCGCGCAGCACGATCGACCGCTCGAAGACGGATACACCGTGCGGTCCGTAGGCGCCAACGGAAAAGATGTAATTTTGCCCGCGCGGCGTCTGCGTGTTGAGCCGCAGCCAGCCGGTGATCGTAACCTGCGGGCAGTTATCGACATGCAGATCGAGGTCTGTCGCAATTCCGGTGTACCCGTCGAACAGCAATGCCTGCCCGCTGATCCCCTCCCCAAAAGACGGCGTTGCTGGCTGCCCTTGCCGGCCGAAGGCCGATCCGTTGTAGCCGTTGCCACCGGAATCGGCGAGGTTGCCATCGAAACGGTAAGTCGCGTCGCACGCCGATTGCGCCTGTGTGGCACCGGCGCAGACTAGCGCGAGCGCCAGCGCTCTGCCCGCCGCAGCTGCTGAGCGCATGATTTTCCGGCGAAAACTGCCCGGGGATGTCGTCTGGTGCTTGTACTGTTTCAAGCTCGCGCACTCCTGTCGCTGCATCGGTGGCACGAACCAGCGGACGTCGTCGGCGGAAACATGCGGCCACTTTGTATACAGCGGTATTCGGGCGCGAATCCGCCAAGTCTTGCCTGTTTCCGCCTGCACCCGTACCGTTAAGAGACCAGAAAAAGAATACCCGGGGCACACCGGCATGGACGAGACAGAGCAGCACCAGCAGGTCCAGCAGTTGCTTGCCGCGATCGATCGCGGCGAGAATGGCGCGCTCGAGCAACTCGTCGAACTGGTCTATCCCGACCTGAAACGCCTCGCTCACTTTCAGCTGGCGGGCGAACGTCCGGGCCATACGCTGAATACCACGGCAATCGTGCACGAAGCCTTTGTCCGCCTGTCGGGCACAGCCGGCGCTTACACGGATCGAGCACACTTCCTGCGCGCGGCTGCTACCGTCACGCGCCACGTACTGATCGACCATGCCCGCAAGCGCAACGCCGAGAAGCGCGGCGCCGGTGCGGAACCCGTGGCGCTGAACGAGGAACGTTACAGCAAGGCCGATGACACGCTTGCCGTTCTGGAACTGGATGCGGCTATCAGGGATATCGGCAAGGTCGACCCCGCTCTCGAACGGGTTATCGAGTGCCGCTACTACGCGGGGCTAACGGTAAAGGAAACAGCAGAAGCGCTGGGGATGTCTGTCCGGTCAATCGAGCGAGCGTGGCAAAAGGGCAGAGCCTACCTGGCAACGGCAATGGAGACGTCGCCGCTTGACTGATGCAGACCCGAAACTGGTGGATGATATTTTTTCCGCCGCCCTCGAACTCGACGGGGCGCAGCGACTGGCGTACGTCGACGAGCGTTGCAGCGATAACGATGCGCTGAAGCAACGCGTCCTCCGCCTTATCGCGGTAGCCGCGTCGGACGAAGACAGCTTCGACAGCCGCGTTGAAGGCATTCGCGACCGGCTGCGCAGCGACGTGTTCCTAGGCAGTGCGAAGAACGCGCCGGATGCGGAAAACCTGTCCGGCCGCTGCGCGGGTTTCTGGCGAATTGGGCGGCGTCTGGCCCGGGGCGGACTCGCCACAGTTTACGAGGCGCATCGCAACGATGGCGAATTCGAGCAGCGTGTCGCGTTCAAGGTGTTGCGGCGCGGTCTCGACACTGACGATCTGGTGGCGCGTTTTCGGGCCGAGCGACAGATTCTGTCCGCGCTGGAACACCCCGGCATCGCCAACATTCTTGACGGCGGCGCACTCGACGACGGCCGACCATATCTAGTCCTCGAGTTCATCGACGGCAAACCTATTACCGAGCACGCGCAGGATGCGGAACTTGCGCCGCTGGCTCGGATCGCCCTGGTACAGCAGGTACTGCGCGCGCTGCAGCACGCCCATCGTCACCTCATCGTCCACCGCGACATCAAGCCGTCGAACATTCTCGTGTCCAGTGACGGTCACGTGTCCCTGCTCGACTTCGGTATTGCGAAGTTGCTGGACCCTGAGGCATTGCCCGGCGCCTCGACGATGACGCGCACCGGCATGTCATTGCAAACACCGGGCTATAGCAGCCCGGAGCAACAGGCAGGCAGCGCGATAACGACGGCTTCCGATATCTACCAGGCCGGCGCTGTCCTTTTTGAACTGCTAACAGGAACGCGGCCTCGCGGAATCGCTGACCCTGCCGATTCGCTGCAATGGCCTGCACCAAGTTCGATACTGAGGGGCAAGGCCGGGTACGACTTCGTACGCGGAGATCTCGATGCGATTGTACAAAAGGCGATGCACGCCGATCCGACACAGCGCTATTCCTCGGCCGAGGAAATGGACGCGGACCTGCAGCGCTTTCTCGATGGCCGACCCGTGCTCGCGCAGCCCGATACCGTGGCCTACCGCCTGGGCAAGTTGCACAAGCGCCGGCCGTGGTTGATACCGTCTGCGCTGGCCGCGGTAGTCGTAACCATTGGCTTTGTTATTACCTTGCTCACTTACAACACGGAGCTCCGCGTCGAGCAGGAACGTGCGCTGCAGGCGCAGAAATTCCTGATCGAAGTGCTTTCCAGCGCGGATCCGTTTCGCCCGGCGGACCCAGAGCTGGGCCGCGACATCACAGTTGTAGAGGCACTGGACCTCGGTGTTCAGCGGCTGGACAACGACCTTCTTCAGGATCGCGAACTGAAAGCCTCCGTGCTGTCTTCGATCGCCGGCGTGTTTGCCAGTCTCGATCAGCACCAGAAAGCAATTCGGCTGCAGGAGCAGGCGCTCGCGATTCAGCGCGACCTGTACGGGCCGGAGTCGGGTGAAATCTTCGCCAGTTTAAAACTGCTCTCCGAAAATTACCGGACACTGGGTGACTACGAGCAGGCGATGTCCCTTTCGAACGAATTGCTTGCGGCGGCGGAAACGGCCTTTGGGCGCGACCACCCTGCCTGGGGTGAAGCGCTGCTTGTCAGCGCCGAGATGGCGCATGCCCGCGGCGAGTTCGACAAGGCGGAGACCGAACTGCACGAAGCCGTTACAAGGCTGCGAACGTCACCGGACAATTTCGCGCGACCGCTCATCCGCGCGCTGCTGATGCTCTCGAATCTGCACATGTACGAACAGAACCCGGAGGCTATGCGCTACATAGAGGAGGCGGAGCATATTTCCATGCGACTCCACGGTCCCTCGAGCCTGTCGATGGCGCTTGTTCTCGCGCGGCGGGCAACGGCGCATTCAGCGGTGAATCGCTACCCGGAGGCGGAGGCGGATTTTCTGGAGTCGATCAGAATTTACGAAGCGCAGATCGGCCGCGATCACGGCGCCACCATGACGACAATCAACGACCTCGGCATCCTGTACAACCGCATGAGGCGCCCCGCGAAAGCTGGCGAACTGTTCGCAATTGTGCTTTCGCATTCCCGCGACAAGCTTGGTGAAGTGCATCGATCAACGGCCGACAGTTACCAGAACCTGGCGACGGCATGGACGCGGGAAGGCCGGTACGACGAATCTATCCCGATGCACCACAGAGCCTATGAGATTTACAGCGAGGTGTTGCCGACTGAGCAGCCAGTCATCGCGTACCCACTGTTGTCAAAAGCATTTGCAGAAGTAAATTCGGGGCAGTATGACGACGCCGAGGTGACGGCGAGAACCGCGCTCGGCATTGTCGAGCGTACTGCCGAGGGTAGCTATCTCGTGGGCGTCGCACGCTGTCTGGTCGCCCGCTCGCAGGAGGGTCAGGGCGATCCGACCTCGATCGAGACGATGTCCTCGGCGCACAGCCTGCTGATCGACAGCATCGTGTCCGACACCTACCGGCAGTTCTGCCGGGTGCCGGCGAAGCAGTCGGCTGCGAACAAGTAAATTTACGCTACCCTGACGGGTTCCCGTGTGTTTTGCGCTTTAGTAGTTGATGAGGGCGGTCAATCAGTCCGGCTGTCGCTCGACAGACCGCACACCCGGGAGATAGTAATGTTTCGCAACGTTTTTTCAATTTGCCTGCTGGCGATACTGCTGCCGGCAGCCGCTAATGCCGATGACCTCACGAAAATGATCCAGAAAGACCTGGTCGCCCTCGGTTACGACCCGGGCAACATCCAGGGCGAACTGTCGACCGAGACAGTTGTTGCGATCTCGACCTTCCAGGCCGAGAACGACATCGACGTGGACGGCAAGGCCAGCCCGCAACTTGCCGGGGTGCTAAAGGCCCGGCTCAAGGCCAGAAACAGCGGCGGCGAGGCAACGGCGCCGGCAGCAGCTTCCGCGCCGATGGATCCTGCTGCGTTACAGGCGGCGCGGGATGCCTGCCTGCAGGAGCGAATCCTCGCCGCACAGCAGGCCAAGAAAAAGAAGAAGGGGTTCGGCTCCCTGATTCGCGCTGTGGCAAACACGGCTACGCGCTTCGGCGGCAATGATCTCGCCCGCGAAGTTTCTGAAACCAGCCGCGACATCTACGACGTCAACGCCACCGCCGGCGACTGGGAGCGGGCTGCAAAAGACATGGGCCTGACGACGGCCGATATTGAGGCGTGCCAGAACCCGCCGATGTAGGCGCCGCGTCCCGCCACCATGAAGTTTCGTAAACGATAAGCAAGAGTATGAGGTACTTCCGTGAATAATTTTTTGAAGATTGCGTCGCTTCTCACGCTCGGCCTGGCGCCTGCAAGACTGCTGGCGGACGAGCCGCCGAACGGTCCGCCGACCCCCGAAATCCTTGCGCAACAAGATTGGGAAGAAGTGAGCGACTCGTCGCTCAACACAGTCGCGGGCATGTTTCGAGCAATGTGGCTCGTTGAAGAATGGCGCATGCGGCGTTCCGACGTTGTTGTCTTGAAGTCGATCGAGAACATGCAGTCAATCCCCGGTGGCCAGCAAATACCGGTCTACCTGGAGTACAAGAAGTTTGAAACGCCATATGGGCCACGGTTGTACAGCAGACCGATTCCGCCCGAGGAGGTGCAACGCCGGGAAATGGAAGCCTCCGATATTCCGCCCGTCATGATGGCCCAGGCGCTGGAAGCGTATGCCGGCGGTGCCATGATGCTCGGCGAAGCATTGCGCGAGGAGGTTGCCGGTAGTCCGATGAAAGGCTTTCTCGACCAGAAACTGGGCTTCGAATACAACATGCGCTCGCCTTTTGCCGGTGACCGCGATGCGTTCGATGCGGAAGACTGCATGTACATTCTCGAATACCAGGCTGCGGTGGAAAGCATTGTGGCCGGGGCTGCCCCTGGCGCAATCAAGCCGTGGACGTCCATCAACCCCGCCACCTTCATGATGGGCCCGGCCTGCATGGCGCTGTTCGCATCGGAAGTAATGCGAGCGCAAGACGTAGTCGATGAGGAAACGGCGCAGCAGATGATCGAAGCGATGGAATCCGCCATCAACGAATTTCAACTGGCTGGCACGGAAAACCTTGGTGACCGCCCGACAGCACGCATTCGCCTGGACAACGTCAACATGGTGCAGCCCATTGCCGGCCTGCCGCTTGAGCAACTGCCGGGCCGGGATGCTGCCGCCGGCCTGGCCAGCGAACTGAACGGCGATGGCGACAGGACACCAGCCATCTACCAGTACGGTGACGATGCGCCGTTTCTGCGCGCGAAAACACGTGGCGGCGCGGACGGCATGTTTGCGATCAACACGATCGAACTGTGGATTGATACCGAGTATTTCGTTCAGCGCAAGATGCGCATGGAAGGCGTGATGACCGATCAGGGGGAATCGCGGGACGTGTTTCTCGAGCATGAACAGCAGGACTATCGAAACGTGCCTGACAGTTACGTCTACCTGCCCTACCGCAAGGTAATGCGCGCAGGCGGCATATTGTCCGAGGCCCAGCGAGCGGAGCTTGCCGAAGCACAGGCCCAGCTCGAGGAATTCGAGCAGCAAATGGCAGCAATGCCTGCTGGCCAGCGGCAAATGATGGAACGCATGATGGGCGGCCAGATTGAGCAGATGCGGAATCTAGTGAACAATGGCGCAATCGAGATCGTCATGGAAACGGTCGGCGTTGAGATCAACCCGAGCTTCCGCAACCCGATGCTCGTCGAGTTTGCAAGAACCGAATTGGATAGCGCCGGTGACTCTGCCGATAACCTTGTACAGCGGATACAGATTGACCTGACGACACTGGGCTACGAGCCCGGTAATGTCGAAGGCGACCTCGACACGATGACGCAGGTGGCAATCTCCCAGTTTCAGGCAGAGCATAGTATGGCCGTGACCGGGCAGCCCAGCGAGGAGCTGGCACGCACGCTTCGGACAGCCATCTTTCAGCAATAGGCGAAACAGAAACAGTTCTGCGACACCCCGGAGCGGTTGTTAATCGAGACCGCTCCGGGCACAAGGGATCATGGCGGTTTTGCTTTGCAGATGCGCTTTTAAAAGTATCCGGGCCATTTGTCTACCGAAGTTCAAACCATGTCTCGTAGAAACCTGTCTCTTGTACTCACGCTCATGTTTGCGCAGTCATTCGCTTACGCCGACTGTACGCAGCGCATCGATGCACTGGACCAACGCCTGAAATCTTCACCGCCGGACGCCCGCGTAGCATCCATTGTGACCGAGGTGCGAAAACGGGCCGTAGACCTCTGTATGGCGGGTCAGGAAGCCACCGCGATGCAAACCCTGCAAATGCTGGAAGGGATGCTAACAACACCGCACGCTGAACCATCGCAGCAGCCCGAGGAGCCGGCCGAGCCGGTGTTGAATGACATTGATTATACCCGTGGCCATCAGCCGGTAGCGCGCGAGTCCTCCAACCCCTGGGACGCGTTGTCCGGCAGGCAGATCTGCGACTGGCTGCCTGCCGACGAGATTGAAGAAGCGTTGGGGCTGGCGGTTGAACTAAAACTCCAGCGTAATCACTGGCGCTGCAATTACCGTTTCCTGATGCCAAACGGCTATAGCGCGACGGCATTTATTTTCTATGTCGAGCCGCATGATGATCCCGACTACCCGCGCGAAGCGGAGACCCGGATGAGTACAGGCTTCATCGGCACACAATTCGAGCGCTTTGACCCTGGCACACCGCTTCTGCACGGCTACAACAGTGTGCGTGCACCCTACCTTTACGTTTACCCCACCGACGGCATCACGATGTGGAAACTGGATTTCCTGAAGAACTCGCCGGAGAAGGATGTGATGTTCGGCGCCGCACCGCAACCGGCCAATCTCGGTAAAGCATTCCTGACGTTGCTGATTGACAAGCACCGCGATCACTTTGAAGCCAACCTCAACTATGATCCGCCTTGAATTCGTCTACAGCCGGTAACTCATCGGCGGTCAGGGTTTCTTTCTTCAAAAGCTCTTTTGATGTGCTATCCAGAAGATCGCGATGCTTGCGCAATACAGCGCTGGCCTTTTCGAAGGAGTCATTCACCAATTCACGAACCGCATTATCAATCCTCCAGGCCGTCCTCTCACTGTAGCTCCGGGACAGTAAACCACGGCTTTGCGTCTCAACCAGATAGGGCTGGCTTTCTTGATCGTAGGTAACCTGTCCGAGTGTCTCGTCCATGCCGTATCGGGTAACCATCATGCGTGCGATATTGGTGACTTGCACCAGATCGTCTGCCGCGCCCGTCGAGAGCTCCTCGAAAACGAGCATCTCTGCCGCGCGCCCACCAAGCAATGCCGCCATTTTGTTGATGAGTTCTTCCTTCGTCATCAAATAGCGATCTTCCGTTGGCCGCTGAATATTATATCCAAGCGCACCGATACCGCGTGGGATGATCGATATCTTGTGCACCGTCTCAACGCCGGGCAATGCCAGCCGGACAAGTGCATGACCAGTCTCGTGATAGGCAACAACTTTTCGCTCATACGGATTCAATAGTCGATTCTTTTTCTCCAGACCTGCAACAATTCGTTCCACCGCGCGGGTGAAGTCATCCATTGCAACCGAATCGGCATGACGCCGAGTTGCGAGAATGGCAGCTTCGTTAACGAGATTCGCGAGATCCGCTCCGCTGAATCCCGGTGTTAACGCGGCGACTTCCTGCAAATCGATTGCCGGATCAAGTTTTACCTTTTTGATATGCACTTTGAGTATGTCGACACGACCGCGTTTATCGGGCCGATCAACCAGAACCTGACGATCAAAGCGTCCAGCACGGAGTAATGCGGGGTCGAGAATCTCCGGCCGATTGGTCGCAGCCAGCAAAACAATACGCTGCTGCGAATCGAAACCGTCGAGTTCACTCAACAGTTGATTCAACGTCTGCTCTTTCTCGTCATGGCCGCCCAACATCGGTCCAGCGCCCCGTGCTCGACCCAATGCATCCAGTTCATCGATAAAGATTATGCAAGGTGCGCGCTGTCGTGCCTGCTCAAAGAGATCACGTACACGAGCGGCACCAACCCCGACAAACATTTCAACGAACTCGGAACCGTTAATTGAAAAGAATGGAACGGCCGCTTCGCCCGCGACTGCTCGCGCCAAGAGCGTTTTTCCGGTACCCGGCGGCCCCACCAAAAGCACGCCCTTGGGTACATGCGCGCCTAATCGACCATAGCTTGCTGGCTCCTTCAAAAAGGCAACAATCTCCTCGAGTTCTTCTTTCGCCTCATCGACGCCCGCAACGTCATCGAACGTTACCTGCGTATCAGTCTCAACATAGACTTTTGCATTGCTTTTACCAACAGACAGCAAGCCACCGCCAAGCCCCTGTTTATCCGCCATCTTGCGCAATACGAAAAGCCAAAACGCGAGCAGTAACAGAATGGGAACAATCCATGACAACAATTGTGGCAGCCAGTCACTGTCTATGCGGCCCGAGTATTCAACATCATAAGCGGCCAGATCCTGCGCGAATGCCGGATCGATACGAATCGTTTCGATGAAGTCGTGCCCGTGAGCAGTCGGCGATTTGAGTTTGCCGCGAATATTCGCATCGGAGATGGAAATCGATTCAAGGTGCCCATTTTCCAGCATCGCCTGGAACTCGCTGTAGGGAACCGATTCCACACTGCGCAATTCCGTCCACCAAGATTGAATTGCCATCAAAAAGAACAAGGCGAAGACGAAATACCAAAAATTGATATGAGTTTTTCTATCCACGCGCAAGCCTCATTGCGTACCACTTGTCCACTAGTGCATGTGCCTTCCATTGCCGTCGCCCGCATTCGCATACTGGCTGCGGAGCCGCTCCAGCCCTTTGCGATAGGCCTCTCCATCTCCATGCTCGAAATAGTTCAGGTATTTGTAGTGGCTGTCCTTGATGCGGCGCGAGTGCTTTATCGGGCACCAGTACTGTTCAGTCCGCGCTGCAATCTCCCGCGTATAACCTGCCACGCCGTTGGCATACGAACAGTAAAAGCAATTGAACTTCTCGATTATATTCAGATACGGAAGATCCGCGCGGTCGAAGATCATGTAGTCCGAGCGCTTCACTTTTGGGATATCGTAGACTGGAAAACATACTGCCTGATACAGGCTGACGAACACATCCATAACTGCAAATGCAACCCATCCGAGGTATATCAGCGGTGCAGTTAGCGCCACCGACAAGCGGCTACCGGCGATGTATTTCCAAACCCCTATCTTATGCCGTTTCTGCACTTCAAGAAATCGATGTGCGAGTGATTCCCGCTGTCGCACAGCTTCTTCACGCAGCTGGTCGTACTCCAGTTCGATCTGCTCCTGTAGACCCTGGATGCGGGCCTGTAGCTTTTCTATCGTGGTGGACATTATTTGCTGTCTCCATAGTCGCAGATGCTCCCAAAACAAGCGCAATTGGCAGGAACCCGGCCCTAATTAGATTTTAATTCTGGCTTTATTTTCCCGACCTTATTCGGCAGGCAGCGCGAAACCATACGTTTGACCTCTAATTAAGCTACAACAAATAAGAACCACGGCGGACTTGCTATCGTCCTCAGTATTGCTGACCTCGGGTGTAGAATTAAATACGTAGTTTTTACTAGCGGAATGGTGTCAGCCGCAGGAATAGCTGCGCGCCATTCGTGCAACTGCGTAGCCCATGTCGGGAATCAGTGCAGACGAGCCTTTTTGCGAGGCGCAAAGCTGAGTCGTATCTGTTTTTCGATCTCAAGTATTGAAAAGCACACTATGCTCACTGCCACGATCAGCAGACCGTCGACAAAAGACACAGGCTCTGTGTCGAACACAATTTGCAACGGTGGAAAGTATGTGATCGAAAGCTGTGCCAATGTAACGATGCCAACCGTTACCCACACAATCCGGGTACCCCGGATTGCGTCCCAGGTAATGGAAGTCCCGTACATATTCCGCACGTAGAAAAGGTGGAATACCTCAAGCACTACTAGGGTATTCACTGCCATGGTCCTTGCCGATGCAATGGAATAGCCCTGATCGATGGCGTACGAAAACACGCCAAAGACCCCTGCCAGGAACAGAATCGACACGAATACTATATGCCACACAAGCACTTTTGATAGGAGCGGTTCATTTCTGGCTCTCGGCGGGCGTTGCATCGTATTGGGCTCTGTGGGCTCGAACGCAAGCGCCAACCCCAGGGTCGCAACCGTGACCAGGTTAATCCACAGTATCTGAACCGGTGTGACGGGCAGAATCATATTAAATAGCAACGCAACAATGATCGTCAGTGCTTCGCCGCTACTCGTTGGCAACGTCCAACTCACGACTTTCCGGAAATTGTCATAGACAGTTCGCCCTTCACTCACTGCAGCAACGATAGAGGCGAAGTTGTCGTCAGCGAGCACAATTGCCGCCGCCTCCTTTGCCGCCTCAGTGCCGGTCTTTCCCATCGCAATTCCAACATCTGCCCGCTTCAGAGCGGGCGCATCGTTGACACCATCGCCGGTCATCGCGACCGTCTTGTCGAGTGCTTGAAGCGCCTGGACAAGACGTAATTTGTGTTCCGGGCTCGTTCGTGCAAACACTCCCGTTTGTAAAGCCTCACTCGCCAATTCAGCATCATTCATCCTGTCGAGGTCAGCTCCGCTGAGCACCTGGTTACAATCCTGAATCCCCAGTTGCCTGGCAATCGATTCGGCAGTTCCCTTATGGTCTCCTGTGATCATTTTTACGCGAATACCCGCTGCCTGACATTCTGCAACTGCATTCTTTGCTTCGGGGCGTGGCGGGTCGATCAGACCCACCAATCCAACCAATGTAAGAGATTTTTTGAGACACGCCGGCAGGGAGGATTCGCCCGAATCAGGACGTGATGCCGCAAGCGCCAGCACCCTGTGACCCATTCCGGCAATCCGTTCGGCTTGCTGGTTCCAGTACGCCTCATCCAGTGCTTCAGGCTTTCCCGCTGCTGCGTGCTGATCGTGGCACATCGATAGCAATTGTTCTGGTGCCCCTTTTACGACAACGAGTTGCTTACCCCCTTTTGTTTGATGCAATGTCGCCATGTAACGACGTTGTGCATCAAAGGGAATAACATCCAGGCGCGGCCACTCCTGCCGTGTATCGCTAAGATCCAGCCCGATTTTTGCCGACAACGAAAGCAATGCACCCTCCATTGGGTCACCCTCAACTCCCCAGGTACCGGCTGAGTGATGCAGAGAAGCGTCGTTGCAAAGTGTTGCCAGGAGCCCAACTTCGGCTAGCAGCCCCTGATTACCGCGTGCTGCATTTTCCGTATGCTCTGCGAGGATTTCTCCTGCGGGCTCATAGCCCACACCTCGAACGGAGAAAACCTCACCTGCGGTTACAATGGAAGCCACCATCATCTCGTTTCGGGTCAGGGTCCCGGTCTTGTCCGTGCATATGACATTGACAGAGCCGAGCGTTTCAATCGCCGGCAGACGCCGAACAATCGCATCCCGGCGCGCCATTGCCTGCACGCCGACCGCCAACGTGATCGTAAATACAGCCGGCAGCCCCTCCGGGATCGCAGCGACCGATAGCCCGACCACGGCCATGAACATTTCATCGAAATCGTAATGCCTGACCGCGTATCCGAACACCAGCAGCACACCCGCAACAAGCAAAATCAAAATCGTCAGCCAGCGAGCAAAATCATTCATTTGCCTGACGAGCGGCGTGGTCACCGTGGTTACTTCAGAGAGCATCCTGCTGATCCGCCCTGCTTGAGTGCTTATTCCGGTTGCGACCACGACACCTTCGCCGGTACCGCTCGTCACGAGTGTGCCGCTGAATGCCATCGACGTGCGATCACCTAGTGGTACGTCTTCCGAGACCGCGGATGTGCTCTTTTCGATCGGTAGAGACTCGCCTGTGAGAACGGCTTCCTGAATCTGTAAGCCAGCAGCGGTGAGTAGGCGCACATCCGCGGGGACTCGGTCACCGGCACTGAGCGAAATGACATCACCCGGTACGAGTTGTGTCGCTTCGATCCGTCGCCGTTTTCCGTCTCGCAGAACGGTTGCCTGGGGCGCCAGCAGTCGTCGTATCGCTTCCATTGCCCTCTCCGCCTTACCTTCTTGCAGGAAGCCTATGGCGGCGTTAACAAAGACCACGGCAAGTATCACGCCGGTATCGAGGAGATGCCCCAACAATAGTGTTATCGCCGATGAGGCCAGCAATACGTAAATCAGAACATTGTGAAATTGCGAGAGGAAACGAAAGATGGCTACGCGGTGTTTTCTCTCGGGTAACTCGTTGCGACCGATTGCCGCCAATCGTACCTCAGCCTCGTTCTGTCCAAGCCCGCCGGTCGTGCTATCCAGCAGGTCAAGTACTGCCTGGCACTGAAGAGCGTGCCACGCTTCATCTTGTGTCACTGCTGCTCTGTTCATTTGCGTCTACAGCCTGCGGGTGAATATTGGTGCCGTCATCGTTTCGCAGACGCTTCGGCGGCACCAACGCAAAGTTGCGTTGCTATCGCTGGTGCCAACACCCCACTCAGGTCAATCGCGTTCGTCGCATGAGCAATGCTGTTGCAGGTTACAACTCGGTCCACCGCTGCGTCACGTAATCGCACTACACACTCATCATCGAACAACGCGTGAACCGCGATACAGGTGGAGGGCCGTGTACCAAGTGCCGCAAAGTGCCGGGCCGTTTCAACCATCGTATTCCCGCTGGAAATAATGTCGTCGATCAGCACCGGAGTGGACTGATCGTCAATCACCTCTTGCGGCGCAGACACCTCGACGTCTCGATCGCCGTGCCTGGACTTCTCAAGGATGACAAACGGTGCGCCAACCCGAGATGCCACGTCCGCTACCCATTGCATGCTCTCTTCGTCGGGTCCGACAAGAAACAACGGGCCGGGAACATTGGCTGCAATCCACTCTGCAATCGGCGCACTTGCGCGTACGACCGTCGTCGGAATATCAAAAATTTCCGCGAGATCGGATATCCGGTGCAGGTGTGGATCCACAGTGACGACCCAGTCGAAATAGCCGGACAACAGCTCGGCGAAATAGCGCGCAGTAACCCCCTCACCTTGCCTGAATGCTGCGTCCTGTCGCATGTACGGAAGATACGGTGTGACCAGTCCGACAACATTTGCGCCATAGTCACGTACTATCCTGGAGGCAAAAAGCAGTTGGGGAATTTTTTCATCCGGTCGCGACAAATCGGCGAAAAGAACCACTGCGTCGCCGCGACACTCCGATGCCATTCGTATATACGATTCACCGTCGGGGAAACGGCGCCGGTCGACCATTCCTTCCCTTATGCCCAGCTCCTCGACTATCCCCGAGAACAGCCCATCGGGAATCCCGAGGTTATACGCGACGGATACCATCACGAATCACCAATCTGAATAGAAGCGGCCTGCTCTCGTTCGAACTGCAACGCATATTCGAGTTCGCCAGGACTCTCCGCGTGTATGGTGAATAGCAGATCGCCTTTGTCCACCGTATCGCCCAGCCGAACTGACATGTCTACACCAGCCGCCTTGTCGGCGGGCGCGCCAGCCAGTTTCGCGATTCTTGCTATCACACGATTATCGATTGCTTCGATGTCACCGGGTCGGTCGGCGAAAACTTCGTAGCGATACGGTGCCTGAGGTATTTCGCGAATCCCACCCTGGGCCTCGCAAATTGCCTGAAACTTGCGCCATGCGGATCCGTCGTCCAATGCCCGTTCCGCCTGGGAGCGCCCATGTCCGATTGCCGCTCGGCCACCCGTTTCCAGCAGGACACCCGCCAGACAAACCGCCCGATCACGCAGATCTGCTGGCGCGGATTCTTCGCCTTGCAATACGGAAAGTACATCCCTTGCCTCAAGTGCCGGCCCGACACCTCTGCCGACCGGCTGCAATCCGTCGCTGGTCACAACATGTACGCTGAGTCCAAGGGACGCACCCACAAATTGCAATTGGTCGGTCATAGCTTCTGCCGCCCGCACGCTGCGCACTTTTGCCGTTGGTCCCACCGGCATGTCAATCACGACGAGATCTGAACCGGCAGCCAGCTTTTTGGAAAGCACCGATGCAACCAGCTGACCTTCGCTATCAACATCCAGCGCACGCTCGACGCGAATGAGTGTATCGTCCGCCGGGCTCAGGCGGACTGACCCACCCCAAACGATGCAGCCGCCCTCGCTTTCAACTACATGCCGCATTTGATCAGTGCTGAGATCGACCGGCGCCAGGATTTCCATTGTATCTGCGGTACCGGATGGCGAAGTGATGGCGCGCGACGATGTCTTCGGCATCGCCAGTCCCAGCGAGGCCACGATCGGCACGATGATTGGCGTTGTCCTGTTGCCCGGCAATCCGCCGACGCAATGTTTGTCGACAGTTTTCATTCCCGGCCAGTCCAGTTGCTCACCGGCCTCGACCATCGCCTTCGTCAGGCTGACGACCTCGTTTCGAGACAGGTTGCGCCCGGAACACGCACTGACAAACGCAGCGAGATGTACATCCATATATCGGCCGGCAACGATATCCTCAATGATGGCGCTGCATTCGTCTGGTTGCAGTTCATTGCCATAAATCTTCGAGCGAACGTAGGTGAGTGACGAGACGGGCTGTGGATACGATATTTCAAGGCGTGTCTCCCGATTTACCTGCAGTAGCCTCTTGGCGGCGTCGGAAAGTCCGGCATAGCCCGGAGGCAGCACTCCTTCCCCGACAATCATGAGCGTCGCAACGATACTGGAACTGCCGGCGCGAACGTTGACACGAGACATCGCTTCGAAACCTTCTGACCTCGCAACCGGCGAGTCGCTGCGCAGAAACAGGACGGGTTCCTGGCGAGTATCAATCCGGAACTCCGCCGCTACCGCAACAGTCAGATCAAGCTTATCGGCTGCTGACACCTCGATTTATCCGGCGGTGCGAATGATTGGTTTGTCAGTGAATCTGCACATGCTGTTCATACTCGGCTATTACCGGTTTAATTGAGAATTGCTCGCGTAAACGTTGCGCGAGGACATTCTGCGCCTTTGTCTCGCCGTGAATAAGATACACGGGCGGGCGGTTGCTGAATCCGGCGTACCAACGCAAAAGGTCTGCCTGATCCGCATGCGCCGACAATCCACCGATAGTGTGTACAAAGCACCGCACGGCGTAATTTTTGCCCATTATTCGTATGGACTCTGCTCCGTCAACGAGTTGCCGGCCCAACGTCCCGTAAGCCTGGAAACCAACGATTGCCAGGTGGCATTCCGGTCGCGAGACGTTGTTTTTTAAGTGGTGCAAAATCCGCCCGCCAGTACACATGCCGCTTCCGGCAATAATAATGGCTCCGGATGAAATCTCGTTGATCTCCATAGACTCCGCAGTTGTCTCCGTCAGCTTAAGGTTCGGGATGAGGGGCTCTGCACCATCTTTTTTGAAGAAATCGGCGCCATGCAGGTGCTTATACTTGGCATAGACACGTGTCGCTTCGATCGCCATCGGGCTGTCGAGAAATATCTGCCAATCCGCGAGCCGCCATTCCTTGCGGTACTGCGCCAACAAGAACAATAGATCCTGAGTGCGGCCAACAGCGAAAGATGGAATGAGGATATTGCCGCCCGACTCCCTGGCAATTTTGAATATCCATTCAAGCTCCGCCAGTGTATCCGCAAAACTGGCATGCATACGGTCTCCGTAGGTACTTTCGAGCAATACAACATCCGCATGCTCGACAACGGCAGGCTTACGCATCACTGGACCGCTTTGTGTTCCGATGTCCCCGCTAAATACAACGGTACGAGTGGTAGCTCCATCCGTGTAGATCAACTCCACAATTGCTGCACCCAATATATGTCCGGCGTCGTGAAACTTGACCTTCAGACCGGGCACTACGTCAAAAATCTCGTCGTATCGTTTGCCGATAAACTGCCCCAGGCAGCCTTCGGCGTCCGCTCGCGTATACAGCGGTGTAACGAGCGGTTTGTCACTGCCAGCTCGAATTTTGTTTTGCCAAGCGGCGTCACGCTCGTGCAGATACCCCGAATCGGGCAACATGATATTCGCCAGCGATATCGTTGCATTTTGCGTGTAAATTGGACCTGAGTAGCCCCGTTTGACCAGCAAGGGAATACGTCCTGAATGATCAATGTGGGCATGACTGAGAATCACCGCATCGATACTGTCAACCTCGAATTGAAACGCATTCCGGTTACGGTCTTCGCTACTCTGCGGACCCTGGAACATCCCGCACTCAAGCAGCACCGTGTGATCGTTGACCGAGATCTTGTACATCGATCCTGTCACGCCGCGCGTTGCACCAAGAAACGTAATTGCAAATGTCATCTTTTGACTCATCCTCATCAGGTTCGAAATTCAGATCGAGGTCTGTCGCAAGTCCGGCAAGACGACGCTCTCGCAAACCCGCTCCCGAGACAGTATCAACTCAAGCTCGCGATTACTGTACGTGGTAACCGCCGCTATATAGTAGCCATCGGCTATCGCCGATAGTTGACTGTATATGTCCACCCGGACTGGGAACGGCACGTCTGCCGAGAGGCTGCGAGCGCTGGCGCCAGAATAGATCACGAAACGGTGTTATATCAGTGCCAGAATAAGAAACTGTCAGCGGCCTTTCGGCCGCTGACACCCTAAGAGTGTGTTTCTTAAAAGCTGAAATTGGTGCCGGCACCATGACAAATCGGCAGGAATGCCGATTTGCACGCCGCAGGCGCCCGAAGGGCGAGCGCCATGGATGGCGCGAGTGAATCGAAGTGCGAGGATGTTGCCCTTTTCCAAAAATTAAGGGCCCCATTTCGGGGCCCTTGGATTTTTGGTGCCGGCACCATGAATCGAACACGGGACCTACTGATTACAAATCAATTCTGCAATCAAGGAATAACGCGGTCTCCAGCTCAGTTCTTTTAGAATTTTATCGAGATTTGACCTTGTAGCCTTGCGGTATGCAGGTTCCCTCTTAGAAGGAAATCGCCTTAATCGAAGTTGGTTCTCTAAACCGTAACTCATGAAAACCAGGACGTAACTTGTCATTGTTCTGACCTCTGCCTTCGGAGTGCAAACCTGTATTCAGATCTTAATCGGTCTCAGGCGACCGAGATCGTAATACATTGTTTTTCATACGATAACCTTCGATCCTCGACTACACCGATTTAGGCCGCTCAACCACAATCGGTCCGGCCACCGTCGAAACTGGTCACAAAACGTGGCTGGATTTCGGACCTTTTTGATACCTGTATTCACATATGTGCTGGTGACTCGAAACAGGCGACGACAAAGCCCACCGGAATGAGGCCCGGCAGCAACTCGAACTTTGCTATCCGCAAACCGTTCTCCTCGAAAGCATCGCGGAGCGAGTGCGCACTGAAACGGCGATGTCCCGGAAAACCGCTTAGTGCAAGAAGCCGCGAAACCAGCCAGGAAGACCGGGTCTGATCATGACAGAACGTCGGGGCGACCAGGATAGCGTCAGGTGCCGCCACCTTTCGAATTGCACTAAGTGCCTCAGGGAGATCCGGGACCAGGTGTAACACGTTGGCGGCGACGACTGCGTCAAACTCGCCTTCTGCATAGGGAAGTGAATAGATATCAGCCTGCTCGCACGTTACGTTCTCGAGCCCCGCTTCCTGAATTCGCCGCTTAAGCGACCCCACCATTGCCGCTGCATAATCTGTGGCGATTATCGAGCGGCTGGTCCGCGCTATGGCCGCAGTAACGATCCCTGTGCCTGCCGCGACCTCCAGCACTCTTTCTCTGCCGCGAACGGACTCACTGGCCAATTTCAACATTCGTGGCAACGGCCGGCCCAGCACCCAACGCAGCGACGCATCGTAGTTGCGCGCGTGCCGTTCCCAGTAGCCCTTGTCAGACATCGGGTTGCACTATCAATCGCCGCGCTTCTGCGCCAGGTAGTAACGCTCGAAGCCAAAAATCGCGA
>CAXBJV010000056.1:0-18182 GCA_963976215.1 uncultured Woeseiaceae bacterium
AGGTGGGTCAATAATTTTGTCCGAAAAGGGTCAGTTTCCTCTGTCCGGCGACAGCACCATCACCCGTTGCTTCGAAGGGAAAATTCAAGCAGCGAATTAAACTACGAACATCATTGCGTTATATGCGACAGACGCTGGCTCGGTGGTCCCCTCCAGGAGTCAGCTACCTGCCGCGAATGCGGCACGCACTTAAATGTTTCATCCACCCTCTCGGACATTAACGGAAACTCCTGACCCAAATCAGGCGTTTGGCTCTTTGTTAGAAGCTATAATTGCACTTTCGACGGGCTTCGGAACTGCTGACTAATGGACTTTTCATCACAGATCATTCCGGCAATCGTGCTACTGGTTGCGAATCTAATGAGCGGTCATCACTCGTCGATTCGATGGGAGGTTGTAACTGCGATCTTCGGTTGGACAGCGTTGATTGGATTGCTGATGTTTTTGGCCGCATTCACTTTTTGGCCGGACAGTAGTGCTAAAGACTACCTATTCCAGATCGCGGCGTTTTGCCTCCTAACGGCCCTGGCTAGAGACTACGAGCGACTACTGAAGCCTCTATTCTCATGGAACCGATAGCTACTTAAGGCAACTCCTGACCCTAGGTTAGCGCTCGTGCCAGGGGTAAGTCGGGGTCAGAAGAGGCCCCTCGCGCACCCAATCCTGATTTTTGCCTATAACTTAGTCCCGTTTTCCGTTACCCGTGGGCAAGTTCCGCCCAAGACTTGCGGCTAACGAACGGCCGGCTTCGGGGAATGGTGACTTGGCCGGTGTGCGCAGCTGGAAGCGGCCGGTCGCGTTGTTTGAGTTACAATGACGGCAACCCAAAACCGACGTAAGCTTCGCGCCAATTTCACGATAGGAATCGACATGCATTTCCCAATGCCGGAAGGTGATCCCTGCTTTTTCTGCGATATTGCGAGCGGTAAGACCCATCAATGGCAGATCGTCGGGGAAGATGAGCTCACGATAACGTTGTTGAACGGTCGCCAGTTCGAGATTGGCCAATGCATCGTTATTCCTCGCCGACATGCGCCGACCCTACTTGACCTAAAAGAAGCTGAAGAATCTGCTGTGATGGCTGCCGCTAAACGCCTGGCGCGAGCGTTAGTCGCTACTTACTCTCCCGACGGAGTTTTGCTGTATCAGAATAACGGCGTAGGAAGCGGGCAAGAAGTACCTCATTTTCATCTGCACATCGTCCCGCGACAACCTGAGAGTGATTGGGGATTTGGCCCTCCGCATCTAGAAAGACTGGAGAAAGAAGGCCGTCTGCGGCACCAAAACCATCTAGAAGTTACGGACGAAAAGAAACAGGCTGTCGCCGATATTCGCAGTCACCTCTGAACGGCTCCTTTGGCCGAAATCAGAAGTTCGAGTGTTAAGATGACGAACGACTGCTACCAAGCGGACATTGACGAATGGGGTTTGATTTTTGAATGAACAAGAGAAAATATCGCCGCTCGTGCGGGCTATAAGCGGTGTGATAGGCATACTCGGTTTCGCAGCTATCGCGATTAATGCCGTGATCGATGGCGGCCTTCAACTAAACATCGTAATGTTCGCCAGCTTTTTCGCAGGATTT
The DNA here is from genome assembly GCA_963976215.1 of uncultured Woeseiaceae bacterium. Lineage (GTDB taxonomy): Bacteria > Pseudomonadota > Gammaproteobacteria > Steroidobacterales > Woeseiaceae > UBA1847. Next base: position 1,586 of record CAXBJV010000056.1, read on the forward strand.
ATCTTCTTGTTCGTGGCGTTCTTCGGGAAATACCCGTGGGACCGAAGCAACGCCGATGATTCTGACCAGTAAACTGTCGCCACTTCCCTAAATCAGACGCTCGAGCGGCAGGCTTCGAAAAAAGCAGGCGCTCAATGTCGGAGGCGAGTTAGGGTCAGGACTTGCCGCTGCGTTTGCAAGCAGCTGGCAATCTCGGGATTTGAAACGTACGATTTAAACCAATTCTATCAGGAACCAAGAATATGAAAAACGTTGCCCTCTTTCTGACAGTCGTTTTGTCGATAGGATTATCCGGCTGCAGCATGACTATGGCGCCTGCTGAGATCCGCGAGTCCAACGAAGAGTTTTCAGGTGCTTTCGGTCAGATCGCGGGATCGATCGCAAGTGTGACCGCAGGTGAACTCAAGAATGGCAACAGTTTTTCGAGACTATTCTTTCAATCGATCGACGATGAAACGAAAGGCGTGATTACCTGGGGCGCAAGCCAAATCTGGGATCAGGAACGTGATTTCGAGACATCGGACCGAGAAGGCTCGATTTTCTTGCTCCAGCTACCGGTCGGTGAATACGAAATTTATAACTTTCAGTTCTACTGGAACGGGGGTATGGCAGAACGAAGTTATACATCGGCGGATGGCCTCGCTATACCATTCAGAGTGAACGAGAATGAGATAACTTACCTCGGCGAGTTTCTCGCTTGGGGACGCCGCGCAAAGAACGTCTTTGGCATGTCGATAGTCGCCGGTGGGTCTTTTACTTGGGAGGGCCGACCTGAACGGGACTACGAGCTGATCTACGCTCGGTACCCGGAGTTTGATGCGAACAAGGCCAAGCCAACGGACCTAAGTGCCTATTTTCCACCACCGGAGCTTGTCAAAATACTTAATGTTCCAAGCGAATGAGTCAAACGTTATTACACGGCAATTGAGAATCGCGGCACGTCGTCGACCCTAATGCGAAATAATGGGTAGCGGCAAACCTTGACCCTTTCTTTGCATTCGATCCGAGCGGCTGCTTCTTCCAAGACTTGCCGTTCGGATGTTTGCTGCAGGGAAAGCGCGACGGGCTTCAGTCGGCCTATTGTGCTGTCTGTATCCTGATAAACCCTTGTATCGGATTGATACGAACGACGTGGTTGGCGAAGAAATTTCGTCCGATATACACGTCAATATCTACTGGTTCGCTAATAGGCAAAGCTATGAAGTCCATTGGACCGAAGTCATTGCCGCTGAGACTGAATCGATCGGTCCTGTAGCGCCGCGTCTGATCATCGTTGGTCTCTAGCAGAAACTTCCGTTCATCGGCAACACCGTCTTTGATGAACGAGTGTGTTGCACCAGTGTCCCAGATTGCGTTTACAGTACCGTGATCTACTTCGACCGCCGTCACAATAATTCGTTCCGGATGGTCGACTAAGGGGATCGTCACTCCCCTGCATCCGTCTTCCCATCTTTCGCTCTCGTCAAACAACGCGATAATCGATTTGCCGTAGTCGTAAACAGCAATGAATTTGTTGAGGAAATTTCTCCCCAGCGTTCCGTCCAAAGCGGGTTTCCAATATGCCAACTGTTCAGGCATCTGCCATTCATACGCATCGAGATCTGTAAACCTGGTTCCGCCAATCTCAAGGGATGTAACATTGAGCGTGGCAGAATCGTGCGCCTCACCGTAAACATTTGTAGATTGAGTTTGCTCGGACGAACCTTTGAGCTTCAGCCTCGCTGCAGTCTCCGGTCGCAGTCCGAGCGATAGGCCGCCGGTGTCAACCACCAAACGCACGTGCTGTTCTCCTATAACTGCCGTTACTACGGGATTTCCGTTTTGCAGCTCAATTGGTACAACAGTTTCGCCCAGAGCGGTGGCAAAGGTGCCAAGAAAAGTGAGGAGCAAGATTGATTTCAAGCGAATTCTCAGTCAGCCCGATTTGGCTCGGCAGCAGTCTGCTAACTGTTTAACACCTGGGCGGCTGCTTCCGAATACAGGCCTGCCGCCCAAATAGTTCAAACGTGACCATCTAAGAACGGCCAGAAACCGCCATGCTAAACTTCCGGCCACCCCTCATCGTCACCAACACCGATGACCTTCTGCAGGCACTTCAAAAACTCTCCCGCTTCCTTTGGGATCTCGTCCTCTGCGGACGGCTTTGTAGCGTCCACCAGAGTCATACGAATTGTGTTCCTGTCTTCACCTCGAGTGTCTATGTCAGATGTGATCTTTAAGTCGTATTGCACGTTCTTCGGCAAGAGTTTATGACACTGAACTAATGACGGCCTCTCTTCGATCTCTTGTGCAGCGAGATTCGTGCTTGCAGCCGCGATAAGTGCGCTTCCGATGATTAGCGCCAGAACATGCGTCTTGGTCAATGAGTAGGTCATTCCGATTCTCTCCATTCTGTTAATGATGTCCGCGCCACTTCCCAGCGACACCCCTAAAGCCGTTTCCCTCGGGCCTTGATCCAGGAAGAGCTCCGCTAGCGAATTCTTGTACAGTCTGTTGCCCATCAGCTGCTGACAACGGGCATCGCAGGCGTATTCCATTTGGCGTCTTGCCTGTTGTCCAAGCAGCCATACCAACGGGTTCCACCAGAGCAACCGCTCAAGAATCACGACTAGAAATAGTGTGAGTTGGTCTCTGTACGCGATATGGCAAAGTTCGTGATTGAGCGCCGTCCGGATATGCGCGTCGCCTCGTATTCGATCACCGATCCAGATCTCCGCGCTGAGGAGTCCTGTCGAAAAGACCAGGGACTTGCCGGGCAGTCGGCGGATAGTCGTGCGACGAAGCACTTTAGACAATTCAGCGTGCGCATGGGATTCGAATAGGTCGCCACGCGTTGATTCCGCTCGCCATCTTCGTCGGATTCTCAAAGACCGCACAACAGTCAATACCACCCAAGTTAGCCCAACCGCAAACATCGCCACCATGACATTGGGCCCAATTGACTGACCAGATGCATCGACGGTTGTAACGAACGTTGATAGCCCCTGGTCACTTATCACCAAACTGTCGAATCGAACGTTACCATCGACATTGCTTACGACGAGCGACGTCCAAGGCACGAAAATTGCGAGCATGCTGAAGAGACACAAGAAGAGACCGAAGCGCGGGGGCGCGTTCCGCATCGTTAGAGCGAGAGATAGCCCTACGCCATTGACGAGCAAACTGACCAGCACCTGGGATAGCGACAGAAATTCGTTCATCGCTGCTTCTCAGAAAGCAGTCTTTCTAAATAGCTGACTTCCGCGTCTGACAGCTCGGTATCCCTAATAAGGGTATTGAACAGTGGGGTCTTGTCCTCGGGGTAAACTTTTCTGATGAAGTCGTGGAGCAAGGAGTCTTGAACCGCCTCATTCGAGACTTTCGCGGCATAGATCGATGTTCGTCCGACGCGCGACTTGCGAAAGATCGCGCCTTTTTTTTCTAACCGATCAAATGCGGTCTTGATGGTGGAATAGGTGGTGTCGCGTTTTTCTGAAATCTGCGAATACACGTCCGGCGCGGTCGCAGTCTTAGCCGCACCAATGTACTGCAGGACTTCAAACTCAAGAGGCGACAATTTCACTAACTACGCTCGTAGCGATAACACGACAAGTGTAGCGATATGATCTAACTTGTCAAGTCGTAGCGACTGGTATGGGTGTCAGCAGGATTCCGTCTAGGCTTCTGGCAAGCGGCTCAGAACGGCCACGAGAGGGCCGTGACAAACAACAACAATTGCTAAATTGACACTTGGACTACGAATGTGGTCTATTGGACTATAATTGTAGTCCAGAGTTATGAACATGCCTGTAGAAATTACTGATTCAGAGCTAGTCGTGATGAGCGCCCTTTGGCGAGCAAGCCCATTGCGAAGCCGAGAAATCGTCGAAGTCACGTCGGGCGAGCGGACATGGCATCGGAAAACGGTCAATACGCTCATTCGACGGTTGGTGGAGAAAGGTGCTATCAGCTACGAAGAGGCACCAGGTGGTTTTCTTTACTATCCGGAGATAACGAAAGAGTCTTACCGGCAACGACAGGCAAATAAGTTGATAAAAGGCTTGTTTGGTGGAAAGGTATCCCCGCTGTTGTCTGCCTTCGCTGAAACTCAAAAGCTCTCTGATTCAGATCTCGACGAACTGCGTAGTCTAATCGAGCGGCTGTCTAAATGACGTTCCAGGGCGTTGCTGGTGTGCTGTCCTGGTTAGGCCTTGCCTACCTTATGTCGATTGCGATTATCCTTTTGGCCCGTCCAGTTGTAGCGAGGCTTGCTGGCACGAATTGGGCCTATGCACTTTGGGGTGTTCTTCTTGTTCCACCTTTCGCTATGCTCGCGCCGTCAACGATGAACGACAGCGTTCGAATATGGAATTACCCCGCTTTGGGTGCTTCGGCGACTGACATCATGCTGGTCGCCTTGCTGGGACTTTGGGTGATTGGTGTACTGGCCACCGGCTCAGTCAGTACTTGGCAATCAGTTCAAGTTCGCCGCAGCGTTCGGAGTTCATTTAATGCACTTTCGGTTAGGCAGATGTCGCAAATTGAGCAGTCATGCACGCGTGCGAATGTATTTCCTGCCCCGAAAACGATTTTTAGTTCGTATTGTGGCAGTCCTGCCGTCATGAACGGTTTAGTTCCCACCCTGGTCTTGCCTGATGATTTCTTCCAGAAGTACTCACCCCGTGAAAGAAACCTAATTCTGCATCACGAACTCATCCATCTTCGGCGCTTCGACTTGGTATGGAACGTAATGTTTCGCAGCCTCCGTTGCTTGCTTTGGTTTGTCCCTTTCATCAGCCATTGTGAGAGGGTGTTTCGTTCTGATCAGGAACGCTCTTGTGACCATTCTGTCATCTGCGATGAGCCTGACAACAGCCTTGCGGATTACGCACAAGCTTTGTACAAGACGGTCATTCAAACGTCGAGCGCCGCGGGAGTTGTCGGCTTTCGAAATACCCGCCACGAGTTGATCATACGCACCGAGCTGCTAGGTACACATCGGAGAACGCGCAGCAGGTCCATGGCCGGGCTCATCGCATTGACGACATGCGTCCTGCTTTCGATCAGCGTTTCTGCAAACTCAAACGTGTTTCCAGACTCAGCAGTCTTGTCCTCGAGTTGGTGCAGCATCTACGGAAGACTAGGCCTCTAGCAATCATGAAGCAGTATCTTCTGACTATTGCCACTGTTCTGGTCGTACTCCTTCGCCCAACTCACGTCGCATTTGCGGACGATGTGGGAACGGACGAGATTAATATTGGAATTCGCTACGAAATCAACTCGAAGGCGCTTGGCGAATCAAGGGAAATATTGGTTAGTGTTCCCGGAGATCGAAGCCGATCGTATCCAGTCATCTATGTGCTAAATGGCGATGCTGAGTTTCTGCATACTCTTGCGACGATTCAACACTTGGCTAGAAACGCAAATAAGATACCGGATTTTATTGTTGTAGGGGTTGTCTCCAAGGATGGGGCAAAAGAAACACGGCCAAACTTTCCGGCTGACGGCCGAAAGAACGAGTACGAAAGTCTATTTCGCCAGTTCGTCGCCAAAGAGCTCGTTGATCACATTGATTCCTCGTACAACACTCACCCGTTTCGGGTTTTGGTGGGGCACTCACTGAGCGGACTGTTCGCACTCAATACGCTTCGTTCCGAATTTGACTCTTTTGACGCGTACTTCGCGTTTAGCCCAGCATTGTGGTGGGATGATGGAGCGGAGGCGGACACGATCCTACGGTCAATCTCATCGAAACGGGCAAACGCCAGAACGGTCGTCGTAACGGTGGCTAACGAGGGAGATGACTCGACTGGTCAGCATCGAAACTTTGTCGACGAGTGGCAACGCGCCAGCACAACAACGATCAAGCTTTTTGAGACAGCGTTCCCCGATGAGTCGCACAGTTCGACGACATTGCCGGCGATCAATTGGTCATTGCAGCGCCTTTTCCTAGGCTGGCGTCCAGGGCCTGACGCATATCGACTCGGTCTGGCCGGACTTGAAAAACACTATAGCGATTTGTCGGAGCGCTTTGGCTGGGCAGTTGAAATCCCGTTGGACGACATTTTACCATTGGTGTTTGAGTTCGCTCGCAGAGGCAACGAAGGCGATGATTCCCGCGTCTACGAGCTTATCGAGCACGCCGTCACCAGAGATCAAGAAATGTACGACGAGTTTGTCGAGATGATTGGCGCGCTCGAGATACAGGGACACTCGGCTGGCGCATCAATCGCAAGAAAGGCGCTTTGCGATTCAAATCCCTCATTGCAGATTTGTTCGAGATAGCTCGATTCACAGTCCGAGTTATCTCTAAACTTCTACGAAAGGTCCGCAACTTCGACGCTCAGTCGCGACTGATAACATGAAGCTCCTGCGTCGCTGACCGGTTGGCAAGAGTCATCAGCCGTCTTTCGGAGTGGCCAGCTCCTCAGCAAAAGCATCAGATTGGATGTACTCGGTCAGTTTCGCGCGACCTTCCCGGAAAGTTTGAAGAACTGATTGCAGCATTTCGTACTCAGGCAGGATTCTCTTGTTCTGTTCGTCCAGTCGTTCGCCCATGTCCATGCAACATCTTAGCGAGTTCGGTCTAAATTGGAGAAGATCCGTATGAATTAGACGATTGCGCTCCTCCACAATTGATAGAAGAGCCTTTTCTCGTTCAGTCGCCAGGTCCGCGTCGCCCTCGATCGTAAAAGAAAAGGATATGCTAGGTTTACTGTCGCTCTCTGATTCGATGTTCAAATCGGTCTGATGCAAATACACAGACCGAACAAAAGCTTGAACAAGGCGCCCCATAGTATGTCGCGAAACTGACTCGCTCTGTTTGCGACTTACCGATTCAAGATCATCGACATTGCCAGAGATATTGGCGTGCGTATTGAGCAGTTTCAGCATTCCCTCCATCTTCTGGAGATTCAACACATTGCGTCCAATCTTTCTAAGTACTTCGTTACGCGCATCCTCAAGTTTGGTGTCTTCAGACATGATTCCCAACTGGTGCTCGAAATGGCGGGATGTCGCACAGCATTGCGACACCTTGTGGATGACCGCCTCGGATCAGTAGCGGCCCATTCCAATCCGTTCAATACTAGCATTTGAGTGGCCGTTCAACTTCGCCAATTCGGAATCGAAAATCTGGCTCGTCACCGAGTCGTCCTGCAAACAGAGTCATACGCCGGAGTAGTACTGCGGGAAAATTGCGAAAGATAGTCGGCTCGACGAACCGTTTACGAGTTGCCCTTTACCGGCTTGATTGCTCTTTTGGGAATTCGAGGAAGCGCTTGGCGTTGCATGTACAGAGCGAATCGCTGCTGAATTTTTGTTATGTAGGGCGGGAGTAGGCACCCAAGCCTTTCCGCACCTTGATCTTTCATCTGGGAAACCGTGATTTGTTCTAACTGGCCAAACTTGAACTCAACAATCTTTCCACCATCGATAAATGGAACGATAGCATGATTGCCCTTCTCCAGATACTCACCTTGACTGAAAGACGCTGCCGTGATGTTTCCGCTGTCATTTTGAATCGCTTCCGTACCGACAATACAGTAAAGACATGGATCGTCACCTCTCATTAGATCGCACTGTCCCCTGATATTCAGCCAGTACTTGCGCTCCGTTGACTCTCCCTGCTCGACGTCTTTGGAATAAATGTCCCCGGTCATAGGACCATCGTGCAGTTTGGTTAAGAACTTCTCACCTTCCAGCACTCTTCGTAATTCATCCCGGTCGAACTCACCCACGTCTTGATTCAAGATCTCCGCATCAAATTCGAAAGGCACCATGCGAGTCTGAAGGTTTCGCATTAGCAGCTCACCAAGCTCCAGAGAATGATTTCCACCATCTTCCTCGACTGTACTCCAGACGATCTTCGCCCAGAGTGGACTTAGCGAATGGAAGTCGTTAAAGAGGCGATTCTTCGCAACGTTGTATTCCTTTTCCCATTCCTTCAATACGTACACAGACGGATTCTTCTTCATCCATTCTTCAATTACTTCAAATAGCTTTCCGTCCTTGTTCACCTCATTTTTCGACTTTATAAATAAGTGGTTGGGCTTGTCCTTCACGAAAAGTCCTGCATCAATCAGCCTCAATTCAATCTCTTCTCTATCCTCGTTGGTGAAAATGAAAATTGGGCAGAAACAGACTTCCCTTATGCTCTTGATGAAATCAATGTTTTGCGTTGCGTTATCCTCAAGCAGATTATCAGGCAGCATTACACCCTTCTCTTTTTCAGCCGCTGAAATCTCACTACCTGTTAAGTTCCAATCGAGAAAAATGAAAGAAACGCCACGAAAGTGGACTACGTCGTTTTCATTTGGCAATTCCTGATAGACAGTGAGTGGTATGCTCTCACCCCTAATCTGATCAAGAATACCTTGCACGTTTGCATCGGCAACTCCGACTTGATCATCTATTACTACAGAAAATCCCCTAAATAGGTCGACGGCGGCCATCTTATGAATCGCCCTCAATAAAACAAACTACGAAATTCGCGCCGGAAAGCACCTTCTCGGACTTCAACTCCGCGAGCTCTATTGCATAGTCCTGTCGCTCTAGCAACTGACGTGCAATGTAAAGCCCAAGTCCGCGGCCGTCCTCTCCTTTGCCAGAATAGAAGGGCTCGAATATATAGGGCGCATCGTCCTTGCTCACACCAGGGCCATTGTCAGCAAAAATCATTTCTCCAGCATTGCCGTCAAGCACAATCTCAATCGACTTATTCTTCTTACTGGTCTGGCTCAACCAATAAGTAGCGTTATCAAATAAATTTAACAAGAGCTGCAAAAGAACCGCATCGGTAGTTTTTGCCACGAGAGGCGAACCCACAGTCGACACTTCGAGACTGATGCCGGACTTTTTCAAAAGTCGACGATAAATTCTCTCAACTTTTTCGACCGTATCTTTAACGCGCATTGCCTTCCGCCGCTGTTTAGACGAGCGGAATAGCAACTGAATATCTTGCAACTGGGACTCAATGAAGCTCAGTCCGCCTCTAATGGACTGTAGCTCCTTAACAATCACATCGAGATCCACCTCATCGTTGCTCATTAGATCCTTAATGAGCCCATCCAAGTTTGCGAACACTTTACCCATTATTCCCATGACGTCATGGGACGCGGTCTCAACCGAAAGTCCTACACCGGCCAATTGCTCGGTCGTCTCCGCACGTTGTGTCAGGTAGCTGCGCTCCGCCTTGTACGCTCGCTGAGTATTAGCTACCAAGGTAGCCGCTTTCTTGTTTTCGCCAACCGCCTCTTTCAGCTTTTCAAATTCCTGCTCAATCGCGTTAGTTCTATATATATCGTGACTACTCTTGTCCTTAAGGCTACTTCTGTATTGGGCATATGGTTTCTGCCTGATATATCGAAGGAAGCACTGAAGCAACGTCACAAAGTCGTCCGTTGCATTGCCGTCCTCAATCAACCCTTCTCTATTGGTCTTGTCTTTGAGCTTCGGGTTTTGCGACTGACTGATGTTCACATATCCGACAACCTGATCATTGCTCAAAAAATGCCCCGCACTTATCGTTCCTCGATAAGCATCAATATGCAGCCAATCGTCGTTTTTCTCACCATACGGATATACTCGGATATCGTCTCTATAGAGATATATACGATGTTCTTTTAAAATTTCTTTGTCATCTCGATCCAACTGATACTTGGCTGGTGCATTCGAACTGAAATCGAAAACGAAAAAACCAAATCCGAACGAACCACATTCAATATCTCTTACGTCAAGTTCCCGCCCTGCATTCCCGAAACGATCCTTGAACATCTTAATGCCCGTCAATTCCGGATCGCGCAGGCTAAGTGTCTTTGCCACACCGTTAACTTTGAACGTGAACCGATTATTATCCGCGTCAAATTTCCCGTCAGAAATGTTCAGGACTGAACGTTCCTGTAAGAGAAGTGTCAGCTTTTCGAGGTATTTTTCTTGGAATTTTTGAAGCTCTTCATCTTTGTAGATCAAAACCTCAAACTGACTTTCTGACTTCTTACGTCGTTTCGCTCCAATTCCTTTGGAGAAAATTGATTCCAGCCGACTTATATCCGAGAAGACACCCTCCACCTTTTTCTCGGTCCAAGCGCCCTTAAGACTAGATATCTCAATTCGGGTGCCATGGGGAACCCTCTTGAGCTTTCGCGCACCCAGGCATAGGGGGCCGGCTTTTACTACGCTCGGCTCACGCTGAAGATAGGAAACTGAGAGATCCTCAATGAAAAGCTCTTTCGACTTACCTTTGTATGTCAGAAAGTCGTTGTCGTAGTCCGTAAAATCGTAGCCAACAACTAGCTCGGTGGCCGAGCCCTTTGCCCGGGTCACGATTTCGATTTTGCTACCCAACTTTAATATCGCAAACCGTCCGATCCCTTTCTCACCCTGCAGCGTTCGGCCGCTAGGCGTTCTAGGCTCCGTAACCTTTCGCCGCATCTTTTCAGGCGTCGCAGGATTCAACCAATGTTTCTTCACAATATTGGCGTCCATGCCCAGTCCAGAGTCTTCGATCACGATCTTCGACTCGTCCGTAATCTTGAAATTATTGCCAAAATTTAGGAATGACACCTTGACCCAACTGGCGTCTGCATCATACGAGTTCTTAATTAGCTCAATTAAGGCAATACGTTCATTCTTGATCAATTGCTCACCGAGCATCGTCAACAAACGAGCATAGGGTCGGATCTTGAGGTTTTCGGGCTTTGCCATTGCTAGTTCTGCCCAATCAAAATGAATTCTTCGCTATAAACTTTTCTTCCGCTTGAGTCCGAAGAAAACTTTCCACGTTCGTCTCGAAATGGCGTCAAAATCTTCTTGCTGATTCTTCTCTTCGTAACGAGCACTCTGCCAAAACCCGCATCAATCAACGATTCAGCAAGATGCTTAGCATTGTCGATACGAACACCTTTGTATTCAGTATTGCCGATCACAAACAATGCTAGACCGTTTTTCTTGACAATCGAGTGTGTTTTCTTCGCAACCTCCTGCATATCGAGAAAATACTTGGCGATAGATCGAGCCTTTGATTTCTGTCGATCGAGCATCAATGAGACGACGTAATTCCCAGTATTGTTCAGTCGTTTCCATTCTCGGGGGAAATTGTAATCGTGATGAAGGCTTCCGATAGTCCCTTCCCGCAGGTCGCGATGATCTTGCGCGTAACCCAACCACAATGAAGAAAGTTGGTGTAAGTCCGCGTACTCGTAAGAAGTTACATATGGCGGGCTGGTGATAACCATATCAACTGCTCTCGGCGGCTTCGTATCGCCTAAGAAGTTTGCGTTTACGACATCAGAGTCTGCCCGCCCCAGTATTTCAACCTCTTCATTGGCCGATATTGAGAATCGACACTGCTTTACGAACAGAGCTAAAACGTCGGCTCTCGGTTTCTCCGGATCTACCTGGGGTTTAATCGACTTCGTAAGCCAAACAGACGATGCCTTTAGTATGTTAGAAAATGCGCAAATGAAAAATGTCCGATAGGGACTATTCTCTGGCGTGACTATCTCGATTGACTGCTTCAAATGAGCTAAGTGATTGTACTCGCTTATCCTGTACCAGTATTTCAGACGCGCATTTGCCTTGCCGTACTGCCTCTCAATTTTTCTTGCGCCAAAGTCAGCAACAATTTCGTCCGCATAGTCGTTAAGACGCGCTGTCTGATACTTTCGACTTTTCGCCGTCGCGATTAGCGTCGCGACTGGATTGATATCGCATCCCCAGAACGAAATATCATTTCTCTTTGCTTCGAATGCTGTTGTTCCGCAACCGCAAAAGACATCCGCGATGGATTTCACGCTCTTCTTACGTTTTTTGGCATATTCAAGAGCTTTTGTCGTAATAAAAGCTGGAAACTTTGCCGGGTAAGAATGAATGCGATGCATCTTGAGTTCTTTTGCATCTCCAGTGTTCCAAAACGGATCAACGGGAACAGCATCGAAATCAAATTTGTCGATATCTTCAATACAAATCATGTTCGATCTAAGCTCATTCTACGGATCCAATTTCTTGTACATTACACTGAAGGTACATTCCGAACATTATTCGATATCAATGACACCCGAGAAAAACGATTCAATCATCAACACTCAACCATCGAGAATTCTTGCCTATGTGAGCAACCAAATTGGCCACGTCGTCGGTTTCCTTTGCTCGCTCCAGCGCAAGAAGTAACACGATTGACGCTGCTGCAGGGGATTGTTTCTCGAGCTCCCATTTAGACCAAGTCTGACGATGAATTCCGAGCGCTCCTTGTAAATCCCGCAAGGACCATCCTTGAGATTCGCGAAATTCGCGATAACGTCGGGCAAGTGATGCTCTTTTGACCATAGCGGCGATTCTATTGTAAGCGTATCGGTGACGTCAACGTATAGGTGACAGGAACTGCACTCAGGTCACACTTTTCCCTGCGATTCCTGCGATGATATCTTTTTGCAATCGGGCCCATAGTCGGACAGCGGTGCCAATCCTCGCGTTCTAGCTGTAAAGCTTCTGCCGAAGTATGGCGACAACCTCGACCCACCACGAATTGCCCGTTTTCTGGCTAAGGGATTCCTATCAACCACGCGACAAGCGACCCTGGCACTAAAAATGGACACGAGCAAGTCAATGCTGGCAGATACCCTCAGTAGATTGCCTGGCAACTATCTATGTCGCTGATGGCTCGCATCGAAAGCTCGACAGGGAACTGCGGGATTTTTTCGTTGATCGCCCATCCTGCAACGTCCCGCCTTCATTTCTTGATGTTTTGGCAAGTATTGCGACTGGAGATCCATGTTCTCCATGTCAAGTATCGGTGACACGATGTCAGCGGCATCAAGAATGCTCGACATCGTGGCAACGATATCTGACGGACACGATGTCGACGCTCCTTGACCCAGTCAAGCAAAGCGGACCCCGGGTTAACAGTTTTTGACCTGGGGTCTGACGACAAATCCTGGCGCGTACCAGGACGTCGGCCTAGTTTCGAATAGAGGAGTGAACCATAGTGCCCTTGTCCAACAATATCAGGGAACTCCGATTCAACAACGGCGAGATGACGCAGAAGGCGCTCGCCGATCAGGTCGGCGTAAGCCGTCAGACAATCAACGGGATCGAGAACAACAAGCATGCACCGCCGATTGACGTAGCCATCCGGATTGCCGACGTCTTTCGGCAGGCGGTCGATGACGTATTTGTCTATGAATACGACGGCAAACCGGATTTCCTGATCGTGTCGGTGACGCTGGGCGATGGCCCTGATCGTTGAGCCGCGTCACTACCAGCAGCGAAGCGGCTGTAGTGACGCGGCGCTCTGAACCAGCAATGGCGCGGAATCTGGCCGATTTCCACGAGTTCCTGGCGAGTGATGGGAAGAAACCGGGGCAGAAAACGTGCCCCGGTTTCCGCTGGTCCGGATAGGGAATTGGCGGTAGGGTACTCGCATTTACACCGTCGTCGTTGCGGTATACCAACGACACCCGCTCCGTATTTGATCGGAGCACCGAAGCGCTGAAAGGGGTTGTGAAAACCAGCGCGCGGCTTGAGCCGGCAATCCCCTCTTCATACCTAAGGTGGTCGGCGCTCGATCTTGTCAAAAAAACCCTTTCACGAGTTGACAGGGTTTTCTATGGACAAGGCCGGTTCTTTTATTCTAGCGTCTCCAGCATGTACCGCAGCCACTGCGACAAGTGTGGCAACAAGGCGCTCCAGGATCCTGGCAGCAGGCGCATCGATCATTGATCGAGGATCCATCTTCACACCCAGCTGAACCCCGACGTTCAGCATTCTCATTGCAGTAGGGCCATGCTCCCTGCACCGCCGGCCACGGACAGGAATGTCCGTTCATTCGGTGTCGTACGCCCGTGGGCGTTTCATTCACTCAACAAAGAAGGAGGTAGATATCCACTCAAAAAGCAACTGCCCGAGAGGGCAACTGGTAGTCGCCGACGGCGCTCGAAAGAGAGCTCCGGCGAACCGGATCACGGCTTCAGGCCGTAAGGGACTGGTGTCCCTGGACCTTATCCGATTCTCAATCGGACCTCGTTCGCTTAACTGGCGGCGAGGTGGTCATCATAACTAACCGAATGAGATACGCACCATGAAGGACCTGAACTACCAGTTGATGAAACTCTGCCGGGATAACCGGGACGGAAGCTACTCCACCCAGGCGACACGATCGAGAATTCTCGATCTGATTGCCAACCAGTTGCACGAGCTGGGTTACCAACGCATGCAGGCGAAATCTTTAAAGCCAAAACACATTGATGCATTGGTCTCCCTGTGGAAAGACCACAGCATCAGCGTCGGCACCTACAAGAATCGATTATCGGCGCTTCGTTGGTGGGCGAACAAGGTTGGCAAGGCCGACATGATCCCAAAGGACAACAGCGCCTACGGCATCGGCAAGCGCAGCTACATTGGCGAAGAATCGAAAGCCCAAAATCTCGACGAGAAGCAACTGGAAAAAGTCTCCGACGTACACGTTCGCCTGAGTCTCCGACTGCAGTCAGCCTTCGGCCTGCGGCGCGAGGAGGCCATCAAGTTTTCACCCAACTACGCGATCAAGGACGATCACATCAAGCTCAAAGCCAGCTGGACCAAGGGTGGCCGTGTCAGAACCGTGCCGATCCGGAACGACGAGCAACGGCAACTCCTCAAGGAAGTCAAGACGCTGGCTAAGGGCGGCGCACTGATCCCGCCCGAACGCAACTTCGTGGAACAGCGCAATCGCTACGACGGCCAAGTCCGCACAGCCGGTATCAAGAACCCCCACGGCCTTCGGCACGCCTATGCCCAGCGGCGTTACGAGGAACTGACAGGCTGGAAGTCACCGCTTGCCGGCGGCCCGGCGTCGAAATCCCTCACCATCGAACAACGTGCGCTTGATGAAAAAGCGCGCACCGTGATCTCGAGAGAACTCGGGCACGACCGCACATCGATCACTCGTACTTATCTTGGGAGATAGACGTATGAATTTCCTCCCCGCCTCCGAACAACATGGCTGATCCCAATGACCCTCATGCCTTCGCCGACTTCCAACCGCGTTGCCTCTCGCGCAAGCAGGCGGCACGCTATCTCGGCATCGGCAGGACCTTGCTTAAGCGCATCGGTCCACCGCCGGTTCGCCTCGGACGACGGCTTGTCTATGACCGAGTTGACCTTGATCGCTGGCTGGATGAGACTAAGTCCCGAGGGCGGGCCATAAAGGAGGATTTATGGCCCGAGAAAAAGGACTCTACAGAAGAAAAGATTCGCCGTATTGGTGGATCGACGTTGTCCTCCCGGACGGACGCCGAGTATGCCAAAGCACTCGACTTGCCATCTTAAAGGACGCTGAAGAGTATCTGATACGCCTCAAAGCGGACGCCGTGGAGGCGGCCCGGACCGGGATACCGGCCGAGCACAACTGGCAGGAAGCGGTCTTGCGTTATCTCGAAGACAATGCCGAGAAGCGGAGTCTCAGAGACGACAAGGACCATCTCGCCAAGCTCGATCCGTATCTTCGCGGATGCCAGCTGAAGGACATCAACATGAATGTCCTGAGGCCGTTCATCCAGGATCGAAAGAAGGTCGACGGTGTTAAGAATGCCACCGTCAACCGCGCACTCGAGATCGTCCGGCGCATTCTCTTCCTGGCGCGCGACGAGTGGGAATGGATCACGCGGATTCCAAAGATTCGCATGCTCAAAGAACCCAAACGTCGCGTTCGCTTTCTCAAGAAAGAGGAAGCGGATCGACTGCTGGAGGAACTGCCCGCGCACTTGGCCCCTGTGGTGCGATTTGCGCTGGCGACCGGCTGCAGGATGCGAGAAATCCTGCAGATGGAATGGGACCGGGTCGACTTCGATCGGCGTGTGGCCTGGCTGGACCCAGGCACCACCAAGACCGGAGATGGCCGCGGGATTCCCCTGAACCGGGATGCACTACTGGCGTTGAAGGCCACCCACGGTCAACACGAACAGTGGTGTTTCACGTATCAGGGGAGGTGCATGGATGCGGTGGGCTCTGCCTGGAAACGGGCGCTCAAGCGTGCCGAGATCGAGAACTTCAGGTTCCACGATCTTCGCCACAGCTGGGCGAGCTGGCACGTAATGGCCGGCACCGGTTTGCAGGAGCTCATGGAGTTGGGCGGTTGGAAGTCGTACGAGATGGTACTCCGGTACGCACACCTGGCACCGGAGCATTTATCGAATGCGGCGTCACGAATCGAACGGGAGCTGGAAATCGTAGAGAACAACTCTACGATTTCTCTACGTTGATAAAAAAGAAGGGCTCACCGAAACCGGCAAACCCTTGATTTTATTGGCGCGCCCGGAGAGATTCGAACTCCCGACCGCCTGGTTCGTAGCCAGGTACTCTATCCAGCTGAGCTACGGGCGCATTGTTTCGTAATTCATCAGACTAAAACTGCAATCTGAAAACAGCAGCGCTTCGCGCTGCCAGGTACTCCTCTCGTCGTTCCACTCCTCGAGTCCGGCCGCTCGCTTGCAAGCTCGCGGCGTTCACTCTTGGCGAAGCGTGCTTCGCCTTGCCGCTACGCGGCAACTATCGTTCACCCAGCTGAGCTACGGGCGCATTGTTTCGTATTTCATCAGACTAAAACTGCAATCTGAAAACAGCAGCGCTTCGCGCTGCCAGGTAC
>CAXBJV010000057.1:0-17936 GCA_963976215.1 uncultured Woeseiaceae bacterium
ACATTAACCGCGTGAAATCACTAACCGGCTCACACACAGAAATCAGGACACCCTCCATGAGGGGCAGTCGGGCAAAGACGCGTCCCGACTACTTATTTGAAAAAAGCATCAATCCCGGTCGCACCGCTCGAAGATCAACGCCGCATCGTTGCCGAAATCGAAAAACAATTCTCCCGCCTCGATGAAGCCGTAGCCAACCTCAAACGCGTCAAAGGCAACCTCAAGCGCTACAAAGCCGCCGTCCTCAAGGCCGCCGTCGAAGGCGAGCTCACCGAACAATGGCGCAAGCAAAATCCCGACGTCGAACCCGCGAGCAAACTCCTCGAACGCATCCTTGCCGAACGCCGCGCAAAATGGGAAGAAGCGGAGCTGGCTAAGATGAAGGAGAAGGGGAAAGTGCCGAAGGATGATAAGTGGAAGCGAAGGTATAAAGGTCCCACACCTTGGAAGATCGAAAATTTGCCTACCTTGGCGGACAGTTGGTCTTGGGCCAGTGTCGATCAATTAGCAAATCCACATCCAAATTCCATTACTGACGGGCCTTTCGGGTCTAACTTGAAGACAGAACACTATCAAGATTCAGGTCCGCGTGTAATTAGACTTCAAAATATTAAAGACGGGACATTTTCGGATGAGTACGCGCACATATCTGAAGTTCACTTCAATCGATTACGAAAACATGAGGTTTTTTCTGACGACCTTGTGATTGCGACGCTCGGAGAAAACCCTCCACGTGCTTGTATTGTTCCGCCCGGCGTCGGCCCGGCAATCGTTAAGGCTGACTGCATAAGATTTAAACCGCATAGTGCCCTCAGCGTCGCCTATCTTAATATGGCGTTGAACTGCCAGCCTACCCGGCTCCAAGTCAAGAATGAGCTGCGGGGTATTGGTCGGCCGCGCGTGCCTTTAGGGAAAATCCGTGCAATTGCGCTACCGATACCGCCGACGGAAGAACAAAGGGTAATTGCGGCGGAAGTAGAAAGCAGGGTATCGATCATCAATTCAATCGACTACCAAGTCGACGCTAACATCAATCGTGCTGACCGCCAACGCCAGTCAATTTTGGCGCGTGCGTTCGCAGGAAGACTCGACGACTTGGTCGGGGAGCAAGAGGTCTCTTCGGGCTAATATCAATGGCGTTCGGATCGATCACCATTCGAGTCAGACCAATTAGGGTTGGTTTTCTTGTTGACCCAACGGACCGCGCTGGGCTAGCTAGAGCACTCGAATTAAGCACCTTCCTATGGGGCGGGACCTACAATCCCATTATTCCGTCCTTCGGGCGCACTCCAGCAAATTGGGAAGTCCATCACCCAGGCCCAATGCCGTCGCCAGCGGAAATAGTTTCTGGGTATCTTGGAGGCTTTGATCCGGATTTCGTTGTGCCGGTCGGAAAATGTTCGAAACGGATTTTCGATATTGGCAATAGAGAGCTTATCGCAACTGATCAATTAGTTGGCAATATCTCTGATTCATACGCACCACGCTACGGAATTGGGCTGGTCGAAGTGTTAGAAGACTTCATCGAGAAAGAGCTTAAGTATAAGAGAAACGATAAACTTCACATTGCGTTTCCTGTTTTCCCGCGCGCTTATCGTTTGTTCTTATCCAGTATTTTCGGTGCGTTGCCAATCGAAGCGAAGAAAATCGCCGACAGATATTGCGAATCAGTGGCCGAGGTGTCGAAGGTCGAGGTAAAGCTGAATAATTTCTCTTCGCTTTTGCGGCCCGAACGTCTGTTTCCGAGGCATCTCTCTTCCTGGTCCCTCGAAGGGAGGCCGTTTCGCGATCCGGTTCTGTTTATCTGTGACGCTACCAAGTCACTAGACATTATTGATTTTTGGAATCTGAGGTCGGCGGGCCATCAGGTAGTGCCGGTTCCGGTCCAGGCGATCAACAACGATTCGGTACAGAAATTAGCCCGCGAATTTATAAATACGAACTACAGACCGTATCGGCATAACGCGGCAATGTTTCACGTCACTACGGTGCAGATATCCCGCAACATGGATGCTGAAACGGCACAAGAATTTTGTAAGTCCTTAAACATTGATGAAGGAGAGCAATCAAATAGCCCAAAGTACTTGCTGCGCTGGTGGTACCCGCGATTGTGGGATCCATGGGCGAGGGAACATGCTTCCGAGAATATCGAATTCCCGTATTCCCATGAAGAGGAACGTGAAGTTTCAGAGGGTGACGTGACGCTGAACTTACGCTCGATAGATCCGAAAATAAAAATTTTTCGAGGGCGTGCCGGCGCTACGAAGTATGCAAACGATTTTAGTTTTCAATTTTACGGCGCAAAAGAACCGATGACTGAGGTGTTCCCTGAAGGGGGGCGAGAGTTGTCGTCCGCCATCGGACGTACAGGGTATTCCAACTGGCGCTTTTCGAAGTCTGGCCCAGCGTTCCTTTCGCACTATTCGTCCCAAATTATATTTCTTGAACTGCCTCGAGCCGAAGCAGTTATGACCGAGTGGTTCCGAGAACGGGGATGGTCTGTCACATTGTCCGGGCCTGGTCGCATTGCGGTGCAACTCTTGAAGCAGCTCGGGGGCACGTTTGGAACTTCGTGGTTGGCACATCGTGGTGTCGTCGATTTGCTTGGAAGTCTGGAAAAAGAAGCCGGTATGCCACGGCAAGCGGTAATTGGCAGACTGAAACAAGTGATCGAACAAGACGGGCTGTTCTTTGATGCAGATCGTTTTCTAGAAGGGCTTTTAGAGTCTAATGCTTTGCGTTTGGGGGCAAAGATCCAGTGCCCAGTATGCACCCGCCACAACTGGTACGAGTTAGACGGGCTTGAATATGAACTGGAATGCCGATTTTGCTTGTCGAGTTATCAGCCGCCCTTGAAATCCCCGAAGCAAATAGAATGGACTTACCGTGCGCACGGGCCATTTGTCAATTCGATCGCGCAGGGGTCGTTTACGGTTCTTCTTCTCTTCAAGTTCTTAGGCGCCGATCATGACCGTGCCATTACACCGTTGTTCAGTTATACGGCCGCGAAGAACGGGCGAAAATTAGAAGCGGATTTCACATGTTTGTACAAATCGTCAGCGAGGCGCGATTTGACTACATACGTATTGCACGCCGAATGCAAGAGCTTCAACCGTTTCGATCTAGATGACATCAGTCGAATGAAGCTATTGGCGCAAGAATTCCCCGGCTCCGGCTTGATTTTTGGCACGCTAAACGATTCTTTGAACCCGGAAGAGACCGAAATCATTAAGGCTTTCGCCCTAGCAGAAAGAGATAAAAAGCTACGAGGGAAGCCTTATAGCCCTGTAATTATTCTCACTGGCGTAGAGCTATTTTCGTTGCATGGCCTTTCAGATTGTTGGAGCGGAAAAGGTGGTCTATACGAAGAATTCGATAAGCGGACTTTCGAGTATGCGGAACCGGAGTTGATGGCAGACGCGACCCAACAGTTGTACTTGGGTCTCCCGTCGTGGTACGAGTGGAGCGAGCAGAAAACGAAAAGAAAGAAGAGAAACAAGCGCGTGCCTAGGCATAAATGAACACTAATTCGATCACCCAAAAACTCTGGAACTACTGCAACGTCCTTCGCGACGACGGCATGAGCTACGGCGACTACGTCGAACAACTAACGTATTTGTTGTTCCTGAAGATGTCGGACGAACGAACGCAAGCACCGTACAACCAGCAAAGCACAATCCCCGAACAATGGGCCTGGCAAAGCCTCCTGAAAAAAGACGGAGACGAACTCTTCGATCATTACCGCCACGCCCTCGAGGCACTCGGCAAGGAAAAAGGCCTGCTCGGCTTAATCTTCAACAAATCGCAGAACAAATTCCAGGACCCCGCAAAGCTCAGGCGGCTGATCGTCAATCTCGTCGATAATCAGAACTGGTCCATCATGTCCGCCGATGTGAAGGGCGATGCGTACGAGGGGTTACTGGAGAAAAACGCGCAGGACACGAAGTCCGGCGCGGGGCAGTATTTCACGCCGCGGCCACTCATCGCAGCGATGGTAGAGGTGGTGAATCCGCAACCGGGCGAAATGATTTCGGACCCGGCGGCCGGTACGGGCGGGTTTCTCCTGGCTGCTCACGATTATCTGGTCGCGCGAAATCCGAATCTTACGAAGGATCAGAAAAAGGCGCTGAAAGAGGGGACGTTCAAAGGTATCGAGCTCGTGCAATCCGTCGCGCGGCTCTGTGCGATGAACCTGTTGTTGCATGGTATTGGTAGCCAGGAGTTCGAGCCGATTGAGGTGACGGATTCGTTGGCCGCCGATCCTGGCGATCGCTTCGACGTGGTGCTGACAAATCCGCCGTTCGGGAAAAAGTCGAGCGTCACGATTGTAGGCGAAGCGGGCCAGGTCTCGAAAGGCAAGGAGAGCTACGAGCGGGACGACTTTTGGGCAACCACGTCGAACAAGCAGCTGAATTTTCTTCAACATATCAAGACGTTGTTGAAGATCAACGGCCGCGCGGCCGTAGTTGTGCCGGATAACGTGTTGTTCGAGGGCGGCGCCGGCGAGACGATCCGGCGCAAGCTGCTACATGAATGCGACGTACATACCTTGTTGCGTCTGCCTACCGGGCTGTTCTATGCCCAGGGCGTGAAGGCGAATGTGTTGTTCTTCGATAAAAAGGAAGCGAGCGAAACGCCGTGGACGAAGAAGCTCTGGATCTATGATCTCAGGACTAATATACACTTCACGTTAAAGACGAATCCGCTGAAGGAAAGCGACTTGCGGGAGTTCGTCGAGTGCTATAACTCCGGCAACCGCTACAACCGTAAGCCAACCTGGTCCGAGGATGCGCCCGACGGCCGCTGGCGGGCATACGATTACGATGAATTGATTGCCCGCGATAAGGCGAGCCTCGATATCTTCTGGTTAAAGGATGATTCGCTCGAAAATTCGGACAATCTGCCCGAGCCTGGCGTAATTGCGGCGGAAATCGTCGAAGACCTGGAAGCGGCGCTGGAGCAGTTTCGGCTGATCGAGGCGGATCTGAATGTCGATACCGGGCCCTGATCTCCGATGAATTCCATCGAAGCCCTGCGCGATGAATTGCGGCGTTTCGTTGACGAGCGCGATTGGGCGCAGTTTCATAACCCGAAGAATCTTTCGATGGCGTTGAGTGCCGAGGCCGCGGAAGTGCTGGAGCACTTCCTGTGGGAGTCGGGCGAGGCGACGTCTTCTCTGCCGCCCGCGAAGCGCGACGAGGTCGCCGAAGAACTGGCCGATGTGTTTATCTATCTTGTTCGCCTGAGTGATGTGCTCGACGTCGATCTGTTGCAAGCAGCCGCACGGAAGATTGCCAAGAACCGCGAGCGCTATCCGGCCGACAAGGTACGGGGCAGGGCGGTGAAGTACGATGAGTTGTAAACAGGTTCCATACGAACGGTTGCGGTAAGCACATGCTCATCTGGGTAGGGGTTACTGATAAGGACTGGTTCGATTATCTCGCGACGATCGAACCGGACGAGGTGAACTTCTGGCAGCCGAGCCCGAGGCCTGCGACGAAACAGCTGAAACCTGGCGACCTGTTTCTATTCAAGCTGCATTCACCGAATAATTTTATCGTCGGCGGCGGGTTCTTCGTGCGTTTTACTACCCTGCCGGTGAAGATCGTATGGGAGACGTTCGAAGCATCCGCTGGAGTAAGAACCTACAGTGAGCTCTTGAGCCGTATCGAGCGCTACCGGCGACAACCCGTGCGCGGCGACGCCGAGATTGGCTGCAACGTGTTGAACGCGCCGTTTTTCTTCCCGCGCGAAGACTGGATCCCGATCCCACCGGATTGGGCACCGAATATCGTGCGCGGCAAAGCCTACGATACCGAGACGGATGCGGGTGCTTCGTTGTACGAGGCGGTGCGCGCGAATCTGCAGAAGAACCAGTTCCGGGATGACATCGCGGAGGAACCGGCTTACGGCGATCCCTACCTTACGCGGGCGAGGTTGGGACAAGGCGCGTTTCGGGTGCTCGTCACGGATGCTTACCACCGGCGCTGCGCGGTAACGGGTGAAAAGACGTTACCGGTACTGGAGGCGGCGCATATCCAGCCGTACGCCCGCTCAGGACCGAACCGCATCGAGAATGGCTTACTGCTGCGCGCGGATATTCATCGCTTGTTCGACGGCGGCTACGTTACGGTGGATCCCGGTCTGCACTTCGTCGTCAGCGATCGGGTACGCGAGGAATACGCGAACGGTAAGGAGTATTACCGTTACCACGGCACAAAGCTCTTAAACCTGCCAGAGAAAGTCAACGAGCAACCGGCTCGTGACTTTCTCGACTGGCACAGCAGTGAGATCTACGTCGGCTGAGCGCCGGGTCCGCGATGCGCTACTGGTGGGTGAATCAAAACCAAACGTATCGCCAGGAAGTGAGCGGCGGCTATCTGTGGTCGCCGAAGCGTAAAGCAAACGATGCGCTAAATCCTTTTTACGAGTTCATGCGCGAGCTTGCCCCGGGAGATCTCATCCTGTCATTCCAGGGTACCTACATCCGGTGCATCGGGATCGCGCAATCGTATTGTTATGAATCCCCGAAGCCGACCGAGTTCGGTCCGATCGGTACGAACTGGGGTGCGATCGGCTGGAAGGTGGATGTACGATATTTGCCGCTCACCAATCAGATCAGGCCGAAGGATCACATCAATATTTTGCGACGATATTTGCCGGTACGCTATTCGCCGCTACAGCCGAACGGTAACGGACAGCAGTCCGCCTATCTCACGGAGATCCCGTCGACATTGATGGAAGTTTTCGCCGGCTTGATTGGCGCCGAGGTTCGTGAGCTTATGACCCTGTCTCAACAACACGAGGAAATACCTCGGTACGGCGCGGATCCTCTCGCCTGGGAAGAACGGTTGGAAAGCCTGCTGCGAGAAGACCCGGCGATCCCGGAAACCGAGCGTGAGCAATTAGTCATGGCGCGCCGAGGGCAGGGGAGGTTCAAGGAAAACGTGCGCCTGATCGAAACCCGTTGCCGTATCACTGCAGTTGACCGTCTCGAGCACCTGCGTGCGAGCCACATCAAACCCTGGCGTCACGCCGGCCATGAAGAGCGATTGGATGGAGAGAACGGACTTTTGTTGACCCCGTCGATCGATCATTTATTCGACCGTGGATTTATCTCTTTCGAAGACTCAGGCAGATTAATCATATCTCCGAGCGCCAATCGTCCATCTTTACAACGAATGGGGGTTGCAGTAGACCAGCCAGTAAATGTGGGCAGGTTTTCGGAGGGGCAGCGGCGCTTTCTCGACTTTCATCGCAGCGACGTGTTTCTTGAAGCTCAGACTAGACGATGAATGGTGCCCAATAGGGTTTCGGGCTCGAGTCTACTCACGGCCACACAGGTAAGGGCAATGATCGATGCTATGAGAAAGCTTAGAATCGAATCCACTCGTTAAACGACACGTACAGAATAAATCGATGAAAGCTCAAGACCTCCAGTTCACGCAACTTCTTGAAGGCTCGAAGCAGTTCATCATCCCAATTTTTCAACGGACGTATAGCTGGGAGCAAAGCCACTGTCAGCAACTCTGGGCCGATATTGTTCGCGTCGGGAAGAATCCCGAGCTAAACAGTCATTTCATCGGTTCAGCTGTGTATATACCCGAAGAGGATACGAGCGCTGCCATATCGCGTTGGTTAGTGATCGATGGTCAGCAGCGGATCACGACGATGACGCTGCTCCTGCTTGCATTCAAGCGGCGCCTGGAGGCCGATCAGATCGATGAGCCCGTAGGCCCGGAACTAATTGAGGACTATTACCTCAAGAATCGCTACGGTAAAGGTGATCTGGGATACAAGATGCTGTTGACGCGTACGGACAAGGATACGCTCATTGCACTGATCGACAACAAAGAACCTGGCGAAGACGCGTCCCACCGCATCCTGGAAAATTACAAATATTTTTCAGAGCAAATGGCCAGCGCAGATCTCGATGCGGTTTACCAAGGCATACAGAAACTGATGATAGTCGATGTTCGCCTCCAGCAAGGCATCGACAATCCGCAGATGATATTCGAGAGTATGAACTCGACGGGGAAAGCTTTAACCCAGGCCGATTTGATCCGGAATTTCGTGCTGATGGGTCTGGATCACGAGCTGCAAACGCGCCTCTATACGGAATATTGGCGACCAATGGAAGTCGCGTTCGGTGCGGAAAACTATATCACCGAATTCGATGACTTCATGCGGTATTTTTTGGTTGTTAACACCGCTAATCAAAAGATCCGGCGACAGGATATATATGATGAGTTTAAAGTTTATTCGCGCAAACATGCGGTGGAGGATTTACTTGCTTCACTAAAGGAATACGCGGGGTTCTACTGCTGCATCGCGTTGGGCGCAGAGAAGGATCGCGAACTTGGCGACGCTTTTCACGATATAAGAGAGCTGCGCGCGGACGTTTGCTATCCGCTTTTAATGGAGGTCTATAAGGACTACCAGGGCGAGCTGCTTACAAAGGCAGATTTCGTTCAAATCGCGCGCATGATTGAAAGCTACGTTTTTCGTCGTGCAGTTTGTGACATACCGACCAACTCCACCGGGCAAACGTTCGCGACTTTTTCGCGCCAACTGAACAAGAAAAACTACTTGGAAAGCGTGAAAGCGGCTTTCCTCCTGTTGCCCTCGTATCGACGTTTTCCGGGCGATGAGGAGTTTATTCGGCTTATCAAGCTCCGTAATCTGTACAAATTCAACCGCCGATCTTATTGGTTGCGTCGGTTTGAGAATCACGACCGTAAGGAACGTGTTTACGTGCAGGACTACACAATCGAACACATCATGCCGCAGAACGAAAATCTCAGCCCTGAGTGGCAAAAGGATCTTGGGGAAAACTGGCAGGAAATTCAGGAAACCTACCTTCATACGCTCGGCAACTTGACGTTGACGGGTTACAACTCGGAATACAGCGACCGGCCATTTCGACAGAAGCGCGATACTCCGAAGGGTTTCAAGCACAGCCCGTTGAAGCTTAACGAAGGCCTCGGCAGTTGCGAGATCTGGAACGAAACCTCGATCAAACAACGAGCTGAACGACTTGCCGAGGCGGCAGCGGGTATCTGGGTAGCGCCGACCTTACCCGACGAAGTCCTGGAAACCTACAAACCGAAAGTCCAGGAGGGAACGCGCTATTCGCTGGCCGACCATGCGCATTTGCAAGGCGGGTTGCCGAGGGAGTTATTCGAGGCATTTCGCTCCGAAGTGTTGGCTCTCGATGAATGTGTGAGCGAAGAATTCTGGAAACTCTATGTTGCCTACAAGGCTGAGACGAATTTTGTCGATGTCGTCCCGCAGACAAAGCGCCTGAGATTGAGCCTGAATCTCGATTTTTCAGAAATCGATGACCCTCGCGGGCTTTGCAAGGACGTTACGAGCCTGGGACGTTGGGGCAACGGAAACGTCGAAGTACCGCTGGACCGAATTGAAGATCTGCAGTACGTGATAGGGCTTGTCCGACAAGCATTGGACAAGCAATTGGGCGGAGAAGAATAATCATTGCTGCTAGTGACCGGATCTGACTGCACAGGCTTGGCGCGAGCGAGCGTCTCTGCCGCGTAGCCAAGTAATGGAGCAAGTAAATCCTCAAATGCATCTCTGGGGTGGGGGTATGACGACGCAGTTCAACGATATCCAGGACGTTCTATTCAACCTTGGCGAGTTGAGCAAAGACGACATCTTATCGATGTGGGGTCTGGCAGAAGAGGAATACGAAGATCTGAAAACCGCGTTCGCCCGGAACCGGTTAATAGAGCCGGGGCCAAGACGCAAGGGAGGTTTCGTCGTCAAAGTCCGTCGTCGCCCAAAAGCGGCGCCAGACGAAATCGCAAGCGAGGTGCTTTTACAAAACGACTGGGAAAACGCAACCGTTACCCGGCTCGCCGAATTGTTTTCTCACGCGGAACTGGAAAAGCTGCTGGGGGAACTCGTGTACACAGTCCGCCGAGCGAGGACTCAACTCACCGGTGCGGACCGACGCGGAACGAAAACAGAGCTGGCGGCAGCGCTCGTGATCCAGCACGGGATCGATCTGCTGGCGAACGGCGACATTCGTAAGGCTATTGCCAAAAAGCTCCGAATCGATGCGCCGAGCCGATGGCATCCCGGTAAAGGTGTCGCGCCGAAGTTCACCGAGACCGCTGAGTTCCCAAAGCAGCTAGCCGGTATTCCTTCCGCCGACGCACCACCCGACTTCGAATATCTTGAGGGGCGTCTCGATCTTGCACCGTTGCAGGATTTTCAGATTGAAGTCCACAAAGCCATGCTGAAACTGCTCGATACACCGAAAGGCAAGGCGATCGTTACTTTGCCAACCGGTGCGGGTAAAACGCGCACAGCTGTAGATACTATTCGCGATTGGGTCACTGCACGTTGGACTCGAAAGAACGACTACCGTAATGGTCACACCATTCTCTGGCTCGCTCATACCGAAGAATTGTGCGAACAAGCCTATGTTTGTTTCAAGCAGGTATGGCAGGCATCCTCACATGTCAGTCCGCTCCAGTTATTCCGCTTTTGGGGGCGCTACACGCGCGATTTTTCGAAACATCGAGAGAACTTGCTGGCAATGCGGGAGCGCCCCTCGTGCCTGATCTCCACACCGCATCGCATGGTCAAATTGATCGGCGAGAGCAACGATGACGAGCATGGCATTCGCGCCGAGATTCTTGCCACGGCGCAGCTCGTGATTATTGACGAGGCTCATCGGGCCGCCGCGCCTTCTTATCGAGCGGTTCTGGACGCGTTCGGGAATACGGACTCCGACACCCGGATTATCGGTCTCACCGCCACACCGTTTCGCGCGGAATATCTCCCGTCTGACGAAACGTCGGGTACTCGGGAGCTGAAGCAGATATTCAGAAAAATCATCGAACCCATGCGAACGCTGGGCGCAGATCCTCGGATCGAACTACAGCAGCGGGGTTATCTCGCAAAACCTATGTGGGATTCGATTGAAACGAAAACCTTGCTGAAGCCACCACCACTTGAGGATCCAGAGACGATTACGGAAGACGATATCGAACGAATCGATTTCGCGCTCAAGAAACGTGCCGACAACCCGGCGCGGAGACTGCTGATCCTGGAGAAAATATTGCCGCTGTGTGAGGACGGTGATACGAAAATCATCTATTTCGGGCCGAGCGTGCTCGACGCCGAATGCATGGCGTTTCTCCTTCGGTTGCGCGGTATTACGTCAGCATACGTGAGTGGGGCGACGCGCGAGGTTACCCGGCGCAAGGTTGTTGATGACTTCAAGCACGGCGATGTCAAAGTGCTGTGTAATTGCGAAGCGCTGACCACGGGATTCGATGCCCCAAAGGTCACGCATCTGGTCATGGCTCGTCCAACTGTCAGTCAGGTGCTCTACGAGCAGATGGTTGGCCGCGGATTGCGCGGGGAAAAATTCGGCGGCACGAAACATTGCGTCATTATTGATTGCGACGATCGATACCGTGAAAAGCGGCCGATGCTTGGATACCAAGCCTTCCGAGAAATCTGGAAGCCAACACGGGTTCGTTCGGTGACTGGCTGACAATCAGTGCGGGGAACCGCCAAACACCGTCCCCCACAGTAGAACATTTATCGCAACGAGCGCCCGAGAAACTGCAAATAGAACTAATAGTTAAAATTCTGCGACTATTCTGATAACACCGAGGTCGGCGGTCTGCGCAAGAAAAATACCTTCTATTAATCACCACCTTGCCCGTGTCGATGAGCGTCTGTATCTGAGCGTGCGGGAGATTTGTGGGGTGCGTCTTCTCGACGGCCAGAAAAACTTTTTCATCTCGCGCGAATCTTTTGCACTGGCTTTGCGTCCCGAAATTGTTAACGGCAAACGCTCTTAGGTTTTAACGAACGAAGATCTGTTCGAGGCGGGCGACAATTTCCTCTCTCGTATCGGCTCCTGCGTTATCGAGATTTTGTTCGCGCCAGCGAACGGCCGGCAGACGGGAGGCGCCGTCTACGCCGATCAGATCCCAGTCCGGTTCGCGGCGATAGAACGAATATAAGAACTGCTTGTGTTGCTCAGGCATGTTTACGCGAATGTCTTCGATGAGAGCGGCGCGTGCCTCAATCAGAACCGCGAGATCAATATCGTTCTCGGTCATTCCCTGGAAATTGTGTTTAAATTCAGGAGCGATGTCCTTTAGTGTCGGCGCCAATAAAGTCTGCGGTGGTCGTCCATGCGCGATCAGATAAACGACCAAAGCCGTGGGTAGTTCATCTGTTATACCTTCTGTGTTCAGAAGAAGATGAATGTCAAACAGATCGCGGGGATGTTGCCGATCAAGCGCGGCCATGATCTTGCCTGCGTATAAGTCGGCAAAGCTGAGCGTGTTGATTTCCGCAAAGCCAAAGCGGTCTTCGGTTTTCTCAGACACGCCCATCATGACCGGGGCATAGACGCAACCGCGAAGCACCGGTGTCACCTCAATCTTGATCTGGACGCGCTCTCTCGTACGCGCGACCAACTTATTAATTTGTGATTGTGTTCCCGGTGCCGACGAGGTGACGACCATCGCGGGATCGGCGCGCTTGATCCTGTCGGCTATGCGCATCAATGCGCTTTCGATATCGTCGAGAGCAGCGTTCCGATCCTTCAGGGGCAGGTAGGTCAGATCGATGTCGACAGACAAGCGTGGCATATCACGGACGAACAGGTTGATCGCCGTGCCGCCTTTCAAAGCGAAGCATTGTTCTTCGGCGACGTAAGATAAGGTCCGAATCATCAGCTCAACTTGCGCGCGATAGATATCTCTAAAGGGCATCGAAATCCTTGGGCACGGTGATCTGATAGTTCCGGTCGTAGCGGCCGCCGTTGACGAGCATGCGCTTGCCGCTACCGAGATCGATAGATTTTCGCGCAATCCGTTCCAGCCAGCGATGTTTATGCCGGTCAGCGAAGAAAAAGAAGAGTCGTTTCACCTTGATACTCTTAGTGTCTTCCAGCAACGTCTGCATTCGGCGCGGACTCAGATTAACAAGGCCTTCCATTGTCACATCGGCAAGATGAAACGAGAGCTCGCCGGGTACGTCATCAAGCATCTCCAGAATGGCGCGTTCCGGACTCGACTGCACCAGCGGCCAGTTCCACTGGCCCCAACGCGTAATCCGCAACGCACCAGGCAGAAATGCTTCATCCTTTGCGCCGTCCGATTCGGCTAGGGGCGGCAGCGGTGAAATGCTGTACTTTTCGCCGGGTAAGAGCCGGGCGCGATTGTGAAAGTTGATGCGTTCCTTAAGCGGGAGATTTGCAACCCAGCTCGGTAATTTGCCGTCCCCGTACAGATGGATCTCCTGCAAGTCGTGCGGGAGATAATGCGCGTAACCCTGCAGGTCCAACGCGGTGCGTCCGCCAATACTAGCCGGGAACTCCAGCAAGGTTTGTAGGGAAATCACGAGATGTTCCCAGCGCAGCGCACCACGCGGACGCCGAAAGACGCCGCGCGTCGGCTTCTCCAACCACCCGCTAGCGACATACTGGCTGCGTAGTGAGCGGGAGTAGCCGTGTTTTTCCAGCCATGCGGCCGTGACGATCAATCCTTCCGGTAGGTCTCGTTCAAGCTGGTTTAGTTTGGTTAGCTTTTGTATAGCCATGCTATACAAAATAGTCTATTTATAAACCAACGCCAAGTTTGAATTACAATCGATATGTACAGTATAGCTATACATATTGAGAAACTCATAAACCTGAAATCAATTCGCTCGGCACTTTGAGCGATCCCGGTAGTGCGCTCGTCTTGTTACGCACGGCTCTCGTCAGTGGCTGACACCGGGCAGTGGATCATGGGCGCAGGATCAACAAACCTGCTTGCGATCGGACGCGAAGAGTTTGCCGCGCCCGGCTCAATTATTCCTTACAACGGATTCGACATACTTTTGGATTTCAGTACTAATACGCAGGTCTTAGAATTGTTTATCGCGTTACTGCCGTCGCCGCGGCCTATGCAAGAAAGAAAGCACTGGAACCTGCAATATGTCTAATCGAACCTGGAGCGAGCAGCCCGATAGCGACCCGGGCGAACTTGGTTTGCTGTTTGATATTTGCGCGCGTGTCCTCGTGAAATCGCCCGATCCGGCGAAATTTCTTGATTGGATCGCGGATGCCGGTCCCTCTTTGGCCCCAGCCATTGCAGAGCAGGTTGATCCTCGCACCGGCCCGCCCGGATTACTCTTTCGCACCATGGGCGTCGCAATCTACAACGCAATGCCGCAACCCGACGCCGACTTCCGCCCGCTCAAGCTCCCGGTTCCCGGACGCAATGAACCCTGTCTTTGCGGCTCTGGTGCCAAGTACAAACGCTGCTGTGGACCCCTAGCCGGAGGGCTCGATTTCTCGACGTTCAACCTGTTGCGTTATGTGCTCGATAACGTTCCTCAGAAATCTTTTCGTTCGCTGCCGCAATCGCGTGTCGATCCGCTCGCAGTGTGGGATAGCGCTCGGCAGTGGCAAGAGGAAGGTGCAGTCGATCGGGCGGTGAAGCTGTTGGAGCCCTGGTTCGCAGGCAGCAAACTGCTGTCGGATAAGCTCGAACCGTTCTTCGATCAACTAATGGACTGTTATCTGGAACTGGGGAATTCGCGCAAGCGCGAACGCCTCGTCGCCACAGTTCTGGAACGCGGCGACACGGTGCTCCGCGCGGTCGCGTTACAGCGACGCAGCATGATGCTTGCCGATCAGGGCGATGTGGTCGAGGCGTGGAACGTGTTTTCTCAGGCGCAGCGCATGGATCCTGATAACCCGTCACTTGTGCCGCTCGAATTAACCTTACTTATGTCCCAGGGTGATACAGACCGGGTCCGCGACCGCGCGCAATTCTGGCTGGTGCGCCTCGAACGAATGCGTGATCCGGAGCTCGCAGAATTGATCGACTTTGTTCGTGCGGCAGCCGAGGATCCGCAAGCGGTGATGAGTAGCGTTGAGCACGCTCAGGTTCCTGGCCTTGAAGTGCTGGGAGAATTGGTAGACGCACTATCGACGGTACAGGCGGGATATGTCATTGAGGACATGGGCGAGGGCGAACGGATGCTGCGGCCGAGCACTGCATTGCTCGAGATCGAACAGCGTTGGCGTGAAATTTATCCGCAGATAAAACCCGCCTTGACAGCCACGCAGTTCATGAATGACGAGATGTGGGACGAACCCGACGAATGGCTCGATTTTCTTAGCCGTAATCCGCTTGCCTGGCAGAGCTTCGATGTGCTCGACGACCTGGTCCTCGCCGTTGATGCCTTGCAAATCATGGTCGCTGGCACCTCGGTCCTCGAACGTCTGCTTGCGCATGGTGTCGCTTTGCTCAAAGCGAATCTCGGCTCAACAAGACCTGGCGACGGCACGTTGTCGTGGGCCTGGGTCGAAAACCGTCCGGCGCTGCGTCTCTTGGCGCACAAAGCGTTCCGCGCGTTGCACACGCCGGCCGATGGTGTGACGAGTCATGATTTTATCGAACCGGCAGAGATGCTTCTTGCACTCAATCCGAACGACAATCACGGCTTGCGCGAACCGCTGAGCCTTGCGTACCTCGAACGCGGCCTTCCTGAGAAAGTACTAACGCTGACCGATCGCTATCCCGATGATTTTTGTGGTCCAGCGTTAAACCGTATCCTTGCGCTGGTGAATCTGGGGCGCGAGACTGAAGCCGTGCACGAACTAAGTTCGGCGATTGAACAACATGACGTGGCGCTGAAGATGCTGCTTGCGAAGAATCCTCGTGCACCCAAAGTGAGTAACGATTTCGGGATTGCTGTCGGCGGCAAACAAGAGGCCTGGATGTATCGAATGTCTGCGCGGCACCTGTGGGAACGAGAAGGCGGGCTTGCCTGGTTGGAAAAGACGCGGAAGATAATACGAAGCAAATGAGTCATCGTATCTTGGACGATTCGAACCGCCCGGGCGTGTCTTTTCATCGCTGTGCGACGATCCGCGACCAAGTGCGTGATGCGCAGTGTGAGCATCATAGGTGTGTGGGGAAATTGTGGGGAACCGTTTAACACGGTCCCCCATAACTGGACATTCCTCACAACGGGTGCCCACGTAACTATATTAAAAACAATTAGTTAAGGTTCAGCGACTATTCTCATAATGCTGAGGTCGGTGGTTCAAGTTCACCCAGCAGTGGACCCCGTTGATTGGACAAAATCTGGACTGAATTAAGTGTCTTCCTCCAAGATGAGCGCGGAGCTCAGGAGAGAAGCGATGAGAAGAAAGCGACGTAACCATTCCCCGTCGTTCAAGGCGAAGGTAGCGCTGGCGGCCTTGAAAGGGGATCTGACGATGGCGGAGCTGGTTCAAAAATACGACGTCCATGCAAATCAGATAGGCGACTGGAAGAAACAGCTCCTCGAGAGCGCGCCGGATGTCTTCGGTAAGGGCGCTCAGAAGGCGGAGCAGTCGGAGGAAACCGTCGAGGCACTGCATGCGAAGATCGGTCAGCTGACGATGGAGAACGATTTTTTAGAACGCGGGCTCGAACGGATTCACGGGCCCAGAGGAAAGAAATGGTAGCGCGCACGGACGCCCTACCAATCACGCGGCAATGTGAGTTGCTGGACCTGCCGCGTTCGACGTTCTATCACGTGCCTGAGCCAGTCAGCGATGCGGAGCTTGAGCTGATGAAGCTGATCGATCGATGCCACCTGAAGCATCCGTATTACGGTAGCCGCCGCGTCCGGGATTGGCTGGAAGACCGGGGCCACCGGGTGAACCGTAAGCGCGTGCAGCGATTGATGCGCACGATGGGGCTGGTTGCGGTGTATCCGAAACGGAACCTGAGCCTTGCCAATCAGGCGCACAAGGTTTATCCGTATCTACTGCGCGGCCTGACTATCGACCGGCCAAATCAAGTCTGGGCGACCGACATAACCTTCGTACCGATGGCGCGCGGTTTCGTGTACCTGGTCGCCATCATGGATTGGTACTCACGGCGTGTGCTGTCGTGGCGCGTGTCGAATACCCTGGACACGAGCTTCTGCATCGACGCCCTGGTTGAGGCCATCGAGCGATACGGCCCGCCGGAGATATTCAACACGGACCAGGGCAGTCAGTTCACGAGCGACGCGTTCACCGGGGTGCTCAAGCAGCACCATATTCAAATCAGCATGGACGGCAAGGGTCGCTGGGTCGATAACGTGTTCGTCGAACGACTTTGGCGCAGCGTCAAATACGAGGAGGTGTATTTGAAAGCCTACGAAAGCATCACGCACGCCCGGAAATCACTGGGCTTGTACTTCAACTTTTACAATACCGAGCGGCGCCATCAATCACTCGGCCGGCGTACGCCCGACCGCCTGTATTATGAAGCTGCCAGGTTGGCAGCTTAACCGGGACGACACTTATCGGTGTGTCCAATTTTTGGGGTCCACTTCTATCTACACCGCGGAAATTATTAAGGAGTCGGCGAAAAGCAGTTGGAGAGCAATCGCGTCAAAATTTGGGAAAAACGAAGATGAGGGAATCAAAGCATTAGCTGATGAAATCGTCAACCTGCGCGGGAAACTACAGACTAATACCAAACTCCAAATTGGACTTCCAATTCCGAACGATTATTTTTGCACGTCGTACATGATTTCAGGTGCCGAAGCGCGAATAGTCTCGATCGAAATTAGTCTGTTTGTCACTTATATCCCGAAATTGTTAGAAGTGATTGAAGAAAACGAGCTCTATACAAGGGCTGCGACAGGAATATTTTTGGAGTTCGACGAAAACGCTAATTTACTGATTTCTTGGTTTGACAACGATAGTCTCGAAAAGCGATTCGTTCGGGTATCTATTTGAGATTATGGCTAACAAAGGGATCAACGCGGACCCGTTACAGCACACTTTTTATATGCTGCTTCGCATATTCGCATATAAAAAGCGCGCCGCAACGGGCCGGTTATCCCAACGTTAGCGCGATTGAGTAATAGTACCGATATGGTACTATCAACGTATGCCGCCG
>CAXBJV010000058.1:0-17814 GCA_963976215.1 uncultured Woeseiaceae bacterium
GAAGTGTTACCCATGTCCTCGATATGATCTGTTACCTATGTGACCGGAACAGACCTTGTTGTAATTGGCGCGCCCAGAAGGATTCGAACCTCCGACCACCTGGTTCGAAGTGATCCGGCTGAACCCACGTACCCTATTGTATTCAAATCACTATTTCGCTTGTTGTTGTCCAATAAAATCGGCGTATGTGGCAATATTTAGCTTTATTTAGGGCTGTTCGGATGCATCTATTGGACAGTATTGTCCTAAGCATTTTGAGTTTCTCTCCTGCGTTTAGCTATACCGCTCAAAACTATTTTCTGCGAGTCCATGAGCCGCGCAGGTTTTCCCGGAAGCTGGCTCGTTTGAGTCAGGCCGCCAGGGCCGACTCGTTGATTTGTTGATAGTACGCTTCTTCTTTCTCAGCCGGGGGCACGTCTCCGATCGGTTCCAATAGGCGCCTGTCTGTGGCGAATTCGTAATTCTCACCTGAATGCGATAACTGTGTACCGGCGTAGGGTCAATAGGGCGATCGGCGGCGAATAATGACCCCTGGAGCGCGGATTCAACCAGCTGAGTTACTTCGGGATTTTGCTATCGGTGCGGGTCCGCTTGCGTCCCGGTAGGGGGTCAACCTGTGGCGCCGATTCGCAGAACAAACTTTCTAACGGTGATCCGCTGCTGCTTCTAATTGAGCCGCCCGGTAGTCGGATTCCGCTACGGTCGCGCACAGTGGTTCATGAGTCATGGCACTCGAATTTGATATGCCAGGTCGAACCGTGGCGATTTGTCACGATGGGAGTGTAGGTTGGATATCAGTTGCAGAAACCTAGACTCGTTCTTTCAAACGCAAATACTGGTTTCGATCTGAGGTGAAAGGCGGCCAATACCGGACACCTCGCATGGCACCAGTCGACAAGCCGAACTGCGCCGGATAACAATAGAGGCGGATGGACACTCGCGTACAGAAATCTTCCTTCAAAGTCTCTCGGATGGACTGTGGTGCCGAGGAGAACCTCATAAGAATGCGCCTCGGGGACATAGGTTCCGTACAGGCGCTAGAATTTGATCTGGCCGCCAGACTACTGACCGTCTACCACGACGGACCCGTAGACGCCATTCAAGCCGCTCTGGACTCACTTGATCTAGATGCACTCCACATGCAAACCAGCTTTCAGGATGCGGCGTTCTCCAACGCATCGACCCAGCGAAAGATTCTATGGACCGTGCTGGTAATAAATTTCGGATTCTTCGTTATCGAGATAACCACCGGACTCATCTCAGAGTCCATGGCGCTCGTTGCCGACAGCCTCGACATGCTTGCCGATGCGTTGGTCTACGGATTGAGTCTCCTTGCTGTTGGAGCCACGGTTGCCCGTAAGAAATCGGTCGCGCGATGGAGTGGCTACTTTCAGATGGCCCTGGCAGTCGGAGGTTTCATTGAGGTGGTGCGGCGGTTTCTCGGCTTTGAAGTGTTGCCAGACTACAGGATTATGATTGTCGTGTCGGTACTTGCTTTGATAGCAAATGTCATCTGCTTGCTCCTGTTGCAGCGATCCCGAGATAGCGATGCCCATATGCAAGCCAGCATGATATTCACCAGCAACGACATCATCATCAATGGTGGCGTAATTGCTGCAGGCGTGCTCGTCAGCGTGCTGGGGACGAGCCTACCTGATCTGATCATTGGCGGACTCGTTTTCCTGATCGTCATCCGGGGCGCGATGCGAATACTGGCGCTTGCCAAGTAGGAAGTCTATTCACCGCCCGCTTCGGGTCGATTTCCCGTTGGATCTCAGATTTCAGAACGGCAGTTACGATCTCAATCACGGTCGCCCGTTTGTGGCACGTCTATAGAGCGAGTTCGGCCACGTGCGGTCATTTTGATTGTAGTGCGTCGATGATTGGGCACTCGGGGACTTTCTTGCCGGTGCATCGGGACGCAATGGATCGCAAGGTTTTTTCCAGCCGCTTTAGGTCCCTGATTTTCTGCCTTACCATCTCAGCATGATCCATGGTTAACGCATGTACTTCTTCGCAGGTATAACCGCGCGCATCGACTAAGCTGAGAAGATCCTCGATCTCTACCATCGTGAACCCGAGTTGCCGGCATCGGCGAATGAACACCAACCGATCCAGGAGTTCGTTATTGTACAAGCGGTATCCGGCCGCGGTTCGGGGCGGATTTGGCATCACACCGCTCTTCTCGTAGTACCGGATCGTCTCGATTTTCACCCCGGTCCGGATCGACAATTCGCCAATTGTGATTTCGGTGCTGATTTTTGCCATGAAACGCTTGACCCTGTAGTCACTACAGGCTTCATAGTCTGCCCAATCGCGACGTTTAGCAAGGGTCACCCATGGAATCGACTGAAGAACACGACGCCAACCGTAAATGGCTAATCGCCGCAGGTGGTCTGGTCGGGGCAATGCTCGCCTCGTCCTGCTGTATCGCGCCGTTATTGTTGTTGACGCTCGGCGTCAGTGGCGCCTGGATGAGCAACCTGACGGCGTTGGCGCCATATCAAGGGTATTTCATCGCGGCGACGTTAGTATTTCTTGGTGCGGGCTACTGGCACGTGTACTTCAAACCTCGAGCCGACTGCGAGGACGGTTCCTATTGCGCGTCTTCCCGAGCAAACACGGTGATGAAGCTCGTGTTATGGGTGGCAACTGCGTTAATCGTTCTGGCGCTTGGCGTGAATTTCATTGTTCCTTTGGTTTTGTAGGAGGTTCGATATGAATCGTAATATTTTGCTGCTGGTGTTGATTGGCGTCTTTGGCAGCGCCGCGACGGTGTTTGCCGCTGAAACGACAGTGACGCTCGCGGTGGAAAACATGACGTGTGCGTTGTGTCCGGTGACCGTCAGGAAGGCGATTGAACGGGTGGAGGGTGTGATCGATACCAAAGTTGACCTCAACAACAAGACCGCAACCGTGATCTATGATGATGCCCGCACCACCCCGCAGGATATCGCTAAAGCGTCGACGAATGTTGGGTTTGCGGCGACGCAAATATGACGATAACAATCACACTCGCGATATCGGGAATGACCTGTGATCACTGTGCGCGCACCGCAGAAGATGCGCTGAACTCGCTCAACGGAGTCGACGCATGCGTATCATTCGACGAGGGGCGGGCCGAAATCAACGCCAAAGAC
The DNA here is from genome assembly GCA_963976215.1 of uncultured Woeseiaceae bacterium. Classification (GTDB taxonomy): domain Bacteria; phylum Pseudomonadota; class Gammaproteobacteria; order Steroidobacterales; family Woeseiaceae; genus UBA1847. Next base: position 3,141 of record CAXBJV010000058.1, read on the forward strand.
AGCGTGCCCGTCGGTCGGTTACTAAGAGCGCTGGAACGTACGGGTTACGAAGGCAACTTGCTCGATGACGATGGTAACGAGTACTCGGGCGGCGGCGCGGGATTACACGTCGCGATCGTCGGCACCGGCTCCGGAGCGTTTGCGGCAGCGCTGAAAGCGGTTGAAGAAGGCGCGACGGTTTCGATGATAGAGCGCGGCGACGTCATTGGCGGCACCTGCGTCAACGTCGGTTGCGTACCTTCCAAAATCATGATCCGAAGCGCACACCTGGCTCAATATCAGCGTCGTAATCCTTTCGATGGGTTAGAGAACCATGAACCGACGATCGATCGTCGCGCCTTGCTCGCCCAGCAAATCGCACGGGTCGACGAGTTGCGTGACGCCAAATACGAAAGCATTCTCGAGGGTAATGAGTCGATTCAACTCATTAAAGGAACCGCGTCCTTTGAGAGTGCAACTACGCTCGTCGTCACGCAACCGGACGGCAGTTCTCAAACGGTGAGCGCCGATCGTGTGTTGATAGCTACTGGATCAGCACCAGCTCTACCAGCCGTTCCAGGGCTTACGGACGTACCGTATTGGACTTCAGCCGAAGCACTGTTCGCGGAGGCAATACCGAAGCATCTGATGGTCATCGGTTCCTCCGTGGTCGCTGTCGAAGTTGCACAAGCCTATCGGCGTTTGGGATCGGAGGTAACCGTGCTTGCGCGAACCAAGCTGCTGTCCCAGGAAGATCTTTCGTTGGGTGACGAATTGGCGAAAGCATTTGAGGCTGAAGATATCCGTGTGCTCATTAAGACCAGCGCTTCGCGCGTCGATTTCAACGACGGCGTATTCTCGGTAGCGATTAGCGGTGAAACACTAACCGGTGACGCGTTACTGGTGGCTTCCGGTCGGCCTCCGAACACCCAAGATCTCAACCTGGCAGCGGCTGGAGTGGAAACGACCCCGGACGGGGCCATTATTGTCGATGATCATATGCGCACCTCGGCGCCGAACGTCTATGCGGCCGGCGATTGCACTACCCAACCCCAATTCGTCTACGTCGCCGCGGCCGCAGGTACGCGCGCGGCAGTCAACCTGACCGGTGGTGATGCGGCACTGGATCTTTTGACAATGCCAGCGGTGATTTTTACGGATCCGCAAGTCGCGACAGTGGGTCTTTCCGAGGCAGACGCGCGGAGCGCAAAGATTCATGCCGAGAGTCGAACTTTACAGCTTGAAAACGTACCGCGCGCGCTCGCGAACTTCGAAACGCACGGGTTTATTAAACTGGTGATCGACGCCGACAACGATCGGCTGATTGGCGCACAAATTCTGGCGGCCGAAGCCGGCGAGATGATCCAGACGGCGGCACTCGCAATTCGCAATCGCATGACCGTCCAGGAGTTAGCGGAGCAACTGTTCCCTTACCTGACCATGGTGGAAGGCCTGAAGCTTTGCGCACAAACATTCTTCAAAGATGTAAAACAGCTGTCTTGTTGTGCCGGATAAGTACGTCCCTTTCCGCTTAAGGACGGCAGCGACGTTAGCCGATCAGCGGCCATCATTCTGGAAAAGGGAACCATGATGCTTGGATTAATCACGAAATTTCTAGACACGTCGGGCGCACTCGGCAGCCTCGTTGCCGCGATGGGTTGCACGGCGTGTTTCCCCGCCTTGGCTAGTATCGGCGCCGCCCTCGGCCTGGGCTTTCTCGCACAGTGGGAGGGTTTGTTCGTTAATACTTTGCTGCCCTTGTTCGCCGCGATCGCGTTGTTCGCCAACGCGCTCGGCTGGCTCGGCCACCGCCAGTTGCATCGCAGTATTATCGGCATGCTCGGCCCGGGCTTTGTCCTGCTGACACTCTACCCACTGTGGCAATACGGTTGGAGCACTTATCTGCTCTATACGGGATTGGCCATGATGCTTGTTGTGGCGGTCTGGGACCTGCATTCGCCGCCACGTCGCGGTCGCGACCCCTTTGTTACTAACCATTCGGGGCTTCAACAATGAATCAAACGCATAATCTCGAACGATTTCAACCCGTCCTCGAACTAATGGGCGAACTCACGACCGAGCAAAGCCGGATAGCGCTCGCGATATATCGGGCGATCGCCGAGCGAGGCACCGTTACGCCGTACGAACTGGCCTCGATAACGGGCAAAACTGAAGGCGAAAACGAAGACTACATGAACGAAACCGCGGGAATATACCGTGATGAGAACGGCAGTATCGTCGGTTTCTGGGGGCTCACAGCCGCGCCGATCAGCGACCACCAAATTGTGTTCGAAAGTAAAACGCGTTACGCCTGGTGTGCCTGGGACACGCTGTTTATTCCCGAGTTATTAGACGCCACACTCAAAATCACCTCAAAATGTGCCGAGACGCAAAAGCCGATATCTTTGGAAGTCTCGCCTGAGGAAATCGTTTCCGCATCGAGCCCTGCTATCATCGTCTCCATGCTGGTACCCGACGAGTCCGCATTCACGAAAGATATCATCGGAAGTTTCTGTCACCACATTCATTTTTTTGAAACGGCGGATGCGGGACAGCGATGGATTGCCGATAAGTCCGGAATCGAATTGCTGAGTCTGCAGGAAGCATTTGAACTCGGTCAGCTGAAAAACAACTATCAATTTTATTCAGAGCTGCCGCCTAATTGTTGACGCTCTCGTATAGTTCGCAATTCGGCTACAACTAACAGTCTCGCCCGCCGTCACAACGATGGCAGCTTCGATTGATAACGACCATCCGTCCTCTCCTGCCGGGTCCTCACGCCGCGAATGATTTATTGTGCGAGGTTTATGCTTGCATTGGAAACCGCTCCACGCTTTCGTCTTACGCCTATTCATCGTGATAGAGTCGCCGCTACCGGTTCCTACGTAGGAATATCCTCAAAATATGGAACAAGCAGTTTTGATCCTGAAAACCGCGGGACTGTTCGTTGCAACTGCTCTTGCCGAAATCGTGGGGTGCTTTCTGCCTTACCTGTGGCTTCGGCGGAGCGGGCCAATATGGTTGCTGGTTCCGGCGGCAGCCAGCTTGGCGCTATTTGTTTGGCTATTGACGTTGCACCCAGCGGCCAGCGGACGAGTCTATGCCGCCTATGGCGGGGTCTACGTAACCAGCGCTCTGGTTTGGCTCCGGGTCGTAGACGGGGTGAAACTGTCAGCGTTTGATTGGATAGGCGCCGGAATCGCGCTTCTAGGGATGTCGGTCATCGTGGCAGGTTGGCACATTAAGGCTTAGCGTACGATTTTTCCGTTTCGTGAGCAGACCTCCCTTACAACGCGCTTAGTCGAGGTAGATGCGGCGGTAGATTCTCTCGTAGAACGAGATGATGCTGATCCGAACGCGCGGGCGCTGAAAATCTACGATCAACGCTACTGTGATTTCAAAACAGGTAAGAAACGAAGCAAGTATCCCAATCGGACACATGTGAGCGCATCGGATCCGGGTGCGAGTCTAGAAGCGGTCTCAAAATTGCCTCAACCGGATAATAAGGCACCCGAGTTGAACAAATCCCAAATAATTCAAAGCGTAATAATCGTAACGAGTAACAATGCGTCGAAAATTATGTAGCCAGGCGAACAATCGTTCGACACGCCATCGTTTGCGATATCGCCGCAACGGGCGGCTGCCCTGTGTCGCTGGTTTCCGTCGATTTCCTTTGTGTGGCGCGATGAGTTCGACGTTTCGTTCGTTGCGCAGGCGCTCGTCAAGTGGGTCGCTATCGTACGCCTTGTCGCCTATCAACCGTTCGGGCGCTTCTTCGAGAAACGATGCATCGATCGTTTGCTCAACCAACGTTACTTCGTGGGGCGAAGCGCTCTCAATGCATACCGAGACAGAAAGACCGTGAGCGTCCGTAATTGCCATGATCTTGGTCCCTTTCCCGCGTTTTGTCTTGCCAACATAAAGACCCCTTTTTTTGCGGAACTAAACGATCCGTCGATGAAAGCTTCCTGTAAATCGATACCACCGCGGTCGCGTAAATCTTCGGCGATAATCCGCAACGCTTCTTCCATCGTGCCATCACGGACCCACTGCTGGAACCGCCGATGGCACGTTTGGTACGGCGGATATTCCCGCGGTAGATCTTTCCATCGAGCTCCGGTTTTTAAGACCCATAGCACGCCATTGAGAACATCTCTGGACGGCGTTGCCGGTCGGCCCTTTTTGCATTCCCGCGGCGATGTTTCGAACACCGGCGCGACACGCTGCCATCGCTTTTCGGTGAGTTTCATCTCAACCTTAGATCACATTTCGCGATCTGTGTCGATCCCATCCGAAAAACGATCCTATTTCAATAACTTAGCCTTTAACGATTTTTGAGACCGCTTCTATAATTGACGAAGATAGGTGATGATCTTCCAGATCTCTTGTTCGCTAAGAGCCGATTTCATTGGCGGCATCGCCGATTTTACTGGCACTCCACCTTCTGAAATCGTCCAATATAAGTATGCATCGGAGGCCATCGGCATCTTGCTGAATCTTGCGATATTTACTGGTCGTATATTTAGAGCCTTGCCGGCCTCGCCGTCGCCGCGGCCGCTCGCGCCGTGACAACTTGCACAGTTCTGAGCGTAAAGCTCAGAGCCTTGCTCAATATCGGTGCTGGTACCTGATAGCGGATTGGATTTGTCGGCGTACTTGTTGTCGATCCCATTTTGCATAACGTAATGATGTCTGATCATAGACATGTTCATCATGCATCCACCCACCTTTCCTTTCCCCCGTTGTTTTTCCATTTGCGCGTATCCGTAGAACGGCAGCAGCGTAGCGGTTACCAAAATTACGAGCAGAGTCTTTTTCATGATTATCTCCAAATTATCAAATTGAAGGAGTTTCTCCGCGAAAAACGAAGGCTTTTTCAATCAGACGTTGACATAATGGAATACTGCCAATTACTTAGCGCTCCGGTGTTACACATGCGAGATCCTGCAAAGACTGGAGTCACGCTGCAGTAATCTCACGTTTACGGTAATTATTCTCGCGTTCATCCGTGCTATTTCCGTCCCGTTTCCCAAACAGATAATTCCCTGGAGGCCTACGGCGGTGGGACTAATCGCACCCTTTCCATGGTCAGCTGTCTCAATCTTCGGGTGCGAGTAGTAAAATCCGTTTCCTGGCGGTCCGTGCCGATGGCGCTCGCTCGGTACCCGCGCAGCCTGTGACGTGTCCTGCGTCTCATCAGCCGCCGCGGCAAAAAGTGGTGTCGCGTTCAGGACAACACCAGCGACCATCGAGAACAGCGTACTCGTAAGAATCGTTCGAATTCGAGCAGTAACTCTAATCATAGTGGATACCTCCAATTCGTTGGGTCGATCACCCGTGGGGCCGCACTGCGCCATCGATACGTGCGTTCATATGGGCGCTTGCTTGTTGGTCTCGGGGGCATCCCGATCGTTTAACAGCGGCACCGATGCCGGCAGGCCTCGGCCGCGCCAAAACGAGAAAATGGCCGGAAAAACGATTAGCACCAGAATCAACGCCGAGCCCACGCCGCCGAGCATTGGGGCGGCAATGCGCTTCATCACGTCGGCGCCACTGCCGGTGCTGTACATGATTGGTACCAGTCCGAAGAACGTCGCCAATCCAGTCATCAACATGGGGCGAATGCGCTGACTGGCACCCTCTACAATGGCGTCCGTCAAGTCTTTACGCGACTTGATCGAACCGTCTCGCGCATGCCTGCGCCATGCGAGGTCCAGATACAGCATCATCAATAGCCCCAACTCGACTGCAAGGCCTGCGACGGCGATCATGCCGACCGCCACCGCTACGCTCAGGTTGTAATCAAGCGCCGCCAACAGCCAGATACTGCCAATGAGCGAGAATGGCAGCGCAGTCATCACCACCAGCGTCTCGGTCATCGAGTTTCGGTGCATGTAGAGCATGAAAAAGATAAGGAATATCGTTGCCGGCACCAGGACCGTCAGACGCGCCTTCGCGCGCTCGAAATAGGTGAATTGCCCTGCCCAGTCAATGCGATAGCCGGGCGCGATAGTGACCTTATCTGCGACGACATCGCGCGCCAAGTCGACATAGTCGGCTATGCCAATGTCGTCGTTTACGTCTGCGAAGACAAAACTTACGAGCTGACCGTCTTCGTTTCTGAGCGCCGGCGGACCGGTACGGAACTGGATATCGGCGACCTGCGTGATTGGAATCTGTGCACCCGTTGAGGTGGTCACGAACACTCGCTCCAGGGCTTCGACGTTGTCACGATATTCGCGCGCGTAACGCACGAGGATGCCATAACGCTCCCGCCTTTCGACGGTCTCGCTCACCTTTACACCACCCATAGCCGTTTCGATGACGATTTGAATGTCATTGACGTTTAGACCGAAGCGAGCAGCGGCTTTGCGGTCGATGTCGAAGTCAAGGAAGTAGCCCCCGGTCGCGCGCTCGGCAAAGGCACTACGCGTGTACGGCGCGGTGCGCTCGTCCTCCAGCAAAGCACGCTCGATATCGACGCCGGTCCGTTCGATGGTGGCCAACTCCGGACCGAACACCTTGATACCAAGAGCCGACCGTATGCCTGTCGCGAGCATTTCAGTGCGGGTTTGAATCGGCATCCACCAGATGTTGGGCATGCCGGGAAAGCGCATCGCGCCATCCATTTCGCCGATCAGCTTGTCCCACGTCGTACCCTCGCGCCACTCGCTTCGAGGCTTGAACATGACATTGGTCTCGATCATCGACAGTGGCGCCGGGTCCGTCGGGCTCGTGCTTCGCCCGACTTTCCCAAACACGCGCTCGACCTCCGGGAACTTCTTGAGTTCGCGGCCCATGGTCTGCATCACGCGTGTGGCCTCCTCAATGGAAATGCCCGGGAGCGCCGTAGGCATGTAGAGGATGCTGCCTTCGTTGAGCGGTGGCATGAACTCGTTGCCGAGGCTTCGATACGCAGGCACCGCGGCCACCATTGCGAGAATTGCGCCAATGACTACCGCCCAGCGGCAGCGCACGGCAAATTTGACGATCGGGGCGTAAGTCGACTTCAGTGCCTTATTCAGATGGCTGTCGTCACCACGGATACGTCCTTTGATTAACAAAACCGCCAACGCCGGTATCAAAGTCACTGAGAGCAGCGCTCCAAAAAACATGGAAAAGGTCTTCGTGAATGCTAAGGGTTTGAACAACCGCCCTTCCGTGCCTTCGAGGGCAAACACGGGGACGAAAGATACCGTGATGATCAATAGCGAGAAGAAGATACTGGGGCCAACTTCCTGCATCGCTTCAACGATGGCGCGGGTCCTCGCTTCCCCTTCTAACTGCTCGCCGTGTAACCGCTTGTGGGCGTTGTCGATGATGACTATGGCGGCGTCGACCATCGCACCGATCGCAACGGCAATGCCGCCAAGCGACATGATGTTCGCTGTCAGGCCCATATAGGACATTGGAATAAACGACAGTAGGATTGCGATCGGCAACGTCAGGATGGCGACGAATGCCGAGCGCACGTGTAGCAGAAACAGACCGATGACGAGTGAGACAATGAGCATCTCCTCAATGAGGGTCTTCTGCAGGGTGCTGATGGCGCGCTCGATCAGGCTCGATCGGTCGTAGACCGGGACGATCTCTACCCCGCGGGGTAGACTGGTTTTTAACACCTCGATCCGGTCTTTGATCCGATCGATAACGTCCAGGGCATTCTCGCCGTAGCGCATGACGACAATAGCGCCGACGGCAATGCCTTCGCCGTCGAGATCCGCCTGCCCGCGTTGCAGGGCCGGTCCAAGACTGACATTCGCCACATCTGCGACACGGATCGGGATGCCGCCCTCGCCGACGCCGATTACGACCTCTTTGAGATCATCGACGGACTTGACGTAGCCACGCCCGCGGATGAACTGCTCGTGCCCGGCAATCTCCAGCACACGCCCCCCCACATCGTTGTTGGAGGCACGCACGGCCATGATGACTTTGTTTAGAGAGATGCCATACGAAGCGAGCTTGTTCGGATCGACATTGATCTGGTATTCCTTGACAAAGCCACCCACCGAGGCCACTTCGGCAACCCCCTTGACGGCCTCCAGGGCATAACGCAGATTGAAGTCCTGCAGACTGCGCAGATCTGCCAGGCTCTGATTGCCACTCTTGTCCACCAGAGCGTACTGATAGACCCAGCCCACACCGGTGGCATCTGGCCCCAGTGTGGGCCGCACATCATCCGGGAGCTTTGGCGTCGCGGAGTTCAGGTATTCGAGCACGCGTGAGCGCGCCCAGTACATGTCGGTGCCGTCCTCAAAAATGACATAGACGAACGACAACCCCATGAAACTCTGCCCACGCACGAACCGCACCTCCGGGGCCGCGAGCAATGTAGTGGTCAGGGGATAGGTAATCTGATCCTCCACCAGGTCGGGACTGCGCCCAGGCCAATCGGTGAATACGATCACCTGCACGTCGGACAGATCCGGAATCGCATCGAGGGGCGTGGTGACGAGCGAGCGGTAGCCCCAGGCAGTCGCGGCGATCACCAGCATCAGGGTCAACAGCCAGTTGCGTGCAGAGAAACTGATCAGCTTTTCGAGCGGCCCGTGTTTCGCGACGCTGTCGCGAGTGTTTACCATTGGTCGATCCCCGTCTTGAGCCGGGTTTCCGCGGCGATCAAGAAGTTGCCGGATGTCACCACGGCGTCGCCCAGGGACAGCCCCTCGAGCACTTCCACAAATCCTCGTGCGGTGCGACCCGCTTTGATCCTGACCGGCTTCAGGCGACCGCCACCGAGGTCGACGAAAACCACCCGACTTTCGCCGGCAACGATGATCGCCTCCTCCGGCACGCTCAGCCGATGGCCGAGGTCTGCCTTCAATGCAACTTGGGCATACATGTCCGGCTTCAATTCGCCGTCGGGGTTCTCCAATGACAGGCGAATACGCCCGGTGCGGGTTTGGTCTTCGAGGTACGGATAGACATACTCAACGGTTGCGGGATAGGTGCTACCAGGCAGATACGGCAGCGAGACGTCAGCGCTCATGCCGACACGTACTAACTCGAGGTCGGCTTCAAACACTTCCGCTTCAATCCATACGCGCGACAGGTCGGCAATGGTGAGGAGCGTCTGGCCCATTTTTGCCGCGCTGCCATCAGCAATATTGCGTTCAATAACTGTGCCGCTGCGTGGCGCGTAGATGGCGACGTAATCCTCGGGCACGCCGCGACGCTCGAGCGCTCCAATGTCGGCCGGTGACATGTCCCACAATCGAAGCCGCTGTCGAGCCGCGTGCAACAAAGCATCCTGGCTACTGGCACCGCCTCGACGTTTCACCGTCTCCAGGTACTCGTGTTGTGCCGCTAAAAGCTCCGGGCTGTAAACTGTGAACAGGACCTGGTTCTTTGTGACCTCGGTGCCTACATAGTCGGCCTTGAGGTCACCGATGTAGCCGTCAAACTTGAGTGTTACCTGCGACAAGAGGCGCTCGTCGAACGTCACTTCGCCGACGGCGCGGATGGACTTCACGAGGTCACGGTGCGTGGCTTCACCTAACTCGACACCAATCATCTGTCGACGACGGTTATCGATGGTGATCGCATTAGCGTCCTCCGCCGACGGCACCACACCGCCGACCGGCGTTGCGCCCGCCGCGATCGTGAGCCCTTCACGATCCGTGGCCAGGTCAAATTGCAGGCGTTTGTCCCCGCCTTGCGGGTCCTTGATTTCCACCGTTAACGGCCATTCTCCGCGCATCGACAGGTTCATCGAACCCTCGTATCGGCCGGGATTCATTTCCTTGAGATCGGCCGGTGCGCGCATCGCTGGCATCGCGCCCATGGCGGGCATTTGCGCAAAGGCATCTACCTCGATGCCCGCGACCGGGTTGCCGGCGGCGTCCCGAAGCTCGATCATGAGCCTGTTATCACCCACTTGGGCGGTGCCGGGATCGATGTCGATCGCGATTTCCAGATCACCCGCGCGATAGCGGGGCATGCCACTGTCGGCTGCGCCCATGGCGTTCGCGGAGGCTGCGTTGATCGGCGTGCCCCCTGCGGCGATGGGTATCTCGGCGCGATCCGTCGCGAGATCAAATTGCAACCGTATCGGCTGACCCTGAGGCGTCTGAAAACTCATCGTCAGCGGCCACTCACCGCGCATGGACAAATCCATGGAACCTTCATATCGTCCCGGTGCCATCTCTTTTAGATCGGCGGGTGCGCGCATCGCCGGCATCGCGCCCATGGCGGGCATTTCCGCGTAGGCGTCGATATCAACCGACACCGGTTTGCCATTGGGCTCGCGCACATCGACAACGAGTCGGTTGTCCCCAACGCGCGGCGTGCCGGGGTCGGTGGTTACGCCAATCTCCAGGCCACCGGCCGCGTAACGGGGCATGTCGCTTTGCGTAACCGCGGTCGGCGCCTTTGAATCTGAGTCGGACGACATAAACCAGGACCCGCCGCCGACGGCAGCCAAGGTCACGATAGCCGCGACCCACAGAAAAGCTCCTGAGGGTTTCATCGTTCTGCTCCTGTTGGTGTTGCTCCTGCAGTGTCGGTGGAGCCGCCCACCCAGCGCTCGAGTTCGGCGAGACGGCGAGCGTAATCAGCGCGCGCACGGGCCAGTGCAAGATCGGTACTGAGCTTTCTTTGCTCGGCCGTAACGACGTTAAGAAATGCGCCATTACCGCTTTGATAGTCAGCGAGTGCCGCCGCAAGATACTCGGCAGCCAGCGGCACGAGTTGGTCTTGGTAGAGCGCTACGGAGGCTCGCGCTTCAAGCACTTCAGCGTGCGCTTGCGCTAGATCCGCCAGCAACTCCGCGCGTCGTTCGACGAACGAGAATACCGTGCGACGTTTGTCGGCCTGGGCACGATTCAGTTCCGAACGGCGCTTGCTGCGATCCAGCGGGATGTTGATCGAAACCCCAAAGACCGGTCGCTTGTCGGAATTATCCCAAAGGCTGTTGTAGCCCACCCCGACCTGAAAATTTGGGTAAAACGCTTTCTCGGCCAGGGTCACGCGACTATTGCTCGCAGAGACTTGGGCATCCAGCCGCGCAAGATCCGGATGTTGTGCCAACGCCAGCGTTTGCAAAGTCTCGAGCGCCGGAGGAGTAGACGGCAGCGGTATGGGTGCTGCCGTCGGTAACAGTGCATCAGGCGCTCGATTGAGCAGCGCGTTGATGCGCGCTTGTACGGTGGCCTGTTGGCGGAGCAAACGAAGCAGCTGGTTGTCGAGGTCAGTTCGCTCGACTTCGGCTTGCAGCACATCCTGTTTGAGTGCCTGTCCCGCTGCATAGCGCGATTGTGCGGTAGCAATCAGTTCATCCAGCAGCGCTTGCGTGGCATGATGAATCGCTAATCCCTCATCAACGAAGCGCCATTCGGCATAGGCCGCTTTCGCTCGAGCGATAATCTGGAGCCGTAAAGCATCGACATCACGGTCTGCCGCAGTTGCTTCGTGACGGGCTGCCGATTCACGGGCGGCTAAGGTGCCGGGCCAGGGTATCGTTTGGTTGAAATCGATTTTTTGATTCAGACCGCGATCACCACCGACCGTCAATGGTGCAACGCTGTAACTCACCGTCGGGTCGTCCAGGGAGCCAGCTGCGTCGATACGAAAAGCCGCCGAGTCAGCCGCAGCCCGTATCGATGCCAAGCTAGGGTTAGCCTCAAGGACCCACGACGCCAGGCCGTCGGCCGTTAATGTTGGCTCGAACTCAGGTCCGGTATGTTCGGGTGGCGCGGATTCTCCCCAGGCGACACTGGCAAGCACCAGCGCCGCACTAAAGCTCGCGCATCGTAAGTTGTTGGAAGGCAACGACCCTCTCCTTTCGGTTGGTTACAAATCACAAATGCAACACACTCGGACGCGGCGGATTACCGCTAACCGAGGTCAGAAAGGAATAGGTCTAGATACGCAGGCGCTGCGTGACGAGGTACGTTCGGTTGCCTGCTAGGGTAGGACGAGGATTTTCTGCCCAACCCGGAAGGATATCGCAGTAGTAGAAACTCGAGCCGTCAAGAAAGTCGACGAGACCGACTGGAGGTGGATCAACGTTGGATCGGATTTCGACAGGTTGTCCGATCGCGGCTGATTGGTCCCGACCGAAATCAGCCTGGATTTCGATTGATATATCGCAACACCCACCGCGATTCGCACCCGGTGTGTCGCCATCCCAATCGTCGCACCGCAGTTGATCGTCGCAACAGCACGTTGCAGAGGGGGCGGTATCCATCATGCTGCACGTGAACAAAGCCTGCGCCGAAACGGGACCCGCAGCAATGCCAACGGCGACCAACACGATGACGGTGAGGTTTCGTTTTGTCTTGAGCATGCTTATCACATTACGCGCCAAACTCGAATAATTGTCAATTAGTTAGGTTTCTTCCGGCAAGGTTCCATTATGTGTAAAAACTTGGACTCGATCTGGCAGACCCGAATCCTGGTTTCGAAATAATCGGACAAATACTTGGCGCCGCTAGCTGCACTTCTCGGTCCGCTTTACGCGCTTAGGAGTCGTGATCATGCGGCACTGCAACAGGCGGCAAACGGCCTACATGCAGACATAAGTCCAGATTGATTTGCCGTTGGTCGGGTTACCTGAACGGAAAAATTCCTTGACTCTGAAGTGTGCATCAGGGTTTATCCTATTCACCATGAAGATTGAGGATGTCCAATTTTAGGATCGGCCAAGTAGCCAAACACGCCCGGGTGACCGTAGAAACCATTCGGTTCTATGAAGGCCAAGAACTAATCCCCGAGCCGCGACGTACTGAGTCAGGCTATCGCCTGTACACCTCAGAAACAATCCGGCGCGTGCGGTTTATCCAGCGCGCTAAGGAGTTGGGATTTTCGCTGAAGGATATTCATGGTCTGCTGACGCTACGTCACGAACCAAGCGCAGCGTGCGCAGACATTAAGGCGAAAGCGTTAAATAAAATTGCGGACGTCGAGGAGAAAATGCTCGATCTCACACGCATTCGTCGGGCTTTGACCGATTTGGTCGAACAATGTGATGTGGAAGGGGAGTTGAGCGAGTGCCCTATCCTGGATGCGCTCGACGAGAAGGACGGCTGGGTAGGCGATGAACGTTGAGCTGATCTACGAGCGGACGTGCCCCAATATCGAAGCTGCGCGAACGCGCCTGATACAGGCATTTCACCGCGCACGATTATCAGCAACATGGTGCGAATGGGAAATGAGTGCACTAGAAACTCCGGAATATGCGCGCCAATATGGCTCCCCGACCATCCTGATTGATAGTAAAGATGTCAGTGGAGATGGCCATCAAGCCAGCAGCAACATTTGCCGTCTGTACACTACCGCCATTGGTTACGAGGGGGTACCCGCTGTGGAACAGATCGCAAGGATGCTACGAGAGGCTTCAACCCCGAGCCCGGCAAGAGGATTAGGCCTTGCCGCGTTGCCCTCGGTGGGCGTTGCGTTATTGCCGAAGCTGACATGTCCGTTCTGTTGGCCCGCATACACGGCGTTGTTGAGTTCGGTGGGCATAAGCTTTGTAGATTACACGCCTTACTTGCTACCAACGATCGCTGTCTTCCTCGCGATTACGTTGTGGGCGCTTGCCTATCGTGCGCCGGCGCAGCGTGGCTACGGGCCATTTTGGCTTGGCGTCCTGGGCGCGGTCAACGTAGTGACTGGGAAATTCATTATCGAGAGCGAATTAATGTTGTATTTCGGCGTCGGACTTCTTGTCGGCGGCTCGCTGTGGAACATTTGGCCGCACAGATCGAAACGACTTTCGACCTCGGTAGCAACGTAAATTACTCGAATTAAGGAGTGCATCATGGCTACCAAACGACAAATAGAGATATTTAGTGCTGGCTGCTCGGTCTGCCAGGAGACCATTGATCTGGTGAACCAGATAGCTTGCCCATCGTGTGAAATTAGCGTTATGAACATGCAGGATCAGATCGTCGCCGAACGAGCGCGAAGGTTGGGGGTCACATCGGTACCGGCAGTGGCAATCGACGGTCAGTTGGCTGAGTGCTGCGCTGGACGCGGTGTCGATGAGGACACCCTACGTCGATCGGGTGTTAGCCAGCCCCTTAGTTAAGGGACAACAGACGCCTTTCAAGCTGCGGCTTTGTGCGGTGAGTGAACTTATTGATCCGCGTAGCGACTTGGTGCTCAGCCGTGCGTCATGGCTACTGTGGGGCATTCGCATGTTGATGGGCATTGCTGCGGTCTTTATTGCTGCGGCACGCCCATACCTGCTCGTAATAGCATTTACCTGGGCCGGGGCAGCATGCGTCATGAATGCGAGACGCTGCGGGCGATTTCATTGCTACATAACCGGCCCACTTTATCTCGCCCTTGGTCTCACGTCCGGGCTCATAGGGTTCGGTGTCATCGAGCTCCAATGGCGATGGATCGCGATCGTTTTCGCGGTGGGCACGTGTGTTGCATGCGCACCCGAGTTTGTTGGTCGGAGATATATAAGAGATTGCTCCGCAGTATAGTCGTTAGCGATGTCACCTTCGGGTCGCCTGCTGCCCGTTGCGCTGCAGTAAGGAATTGTCGCTCTGCGCTTTCAAGCGGATTTCGAGTTGAACCTATCGGTGACATCGGCTCTCATGCGGGCGACATGGGGATGTGTCAGATCGAGTCCAAGTTTTTACACGTAAACGCCGCTTTCGGGTCACGATCCAACGCGCGCCTAACGGGGGTGTAGCGAATTCTGTGTTTTGAGCCATCATTCCCATAGGAGGGAAGCATG
>CAXBJV010000059.1:0-17646 GCA_963976215.1 uncultured Woeseiaceae bacterium
GTTGATCCGAGGTAAGGGATTTTGCGGCTGGGCCACCGGCGGCCGGCGGCCTCCAACCGGTTAATTCAAAGTAGCGACGCTGCGCGTAGGCATGCCTTAAGCCATGGGGATTTTTGAGCCCGGCCTTTCGAACCTGGTAGTCGTAGCGGTTCATTTGCTCGACGTATTTGAGTTCGGGCGGGATCAGCGATCCGCCCCTGGCCAGTTTCCGGACCTCGGCCAGCATGGCCCATTGTCGCCCGTTCGTAATCGGCACGGTTCGAGCACGACCGCCCTTGGTCCAGCTGGCTTTTAATTTAATATGATCGCCCTTGATCGCGTAGCCCGGCCGAAACTTGATGGCCTCCTCACGCCTTAGGCCAAACGCCGCTTGCAGTTGAAGGCTGAGGCGAACGTAGGGATCCGAGATTTTCGAGAACGTTTTCGAATCCAGATACTGGGCCTTGGATTCATTATTTACGCAGCATCGATTGCCGATCCCGAATGCGCTGTTGTCCTTGTTAATAATGCCGGGTTTGTTGATCTTCCTGGCCCACCAACGCAGCGCGGAGAGGCGGTTCTTCATCGTGCCGGTACTGATGTTTTGTTCTTTCCACAGCGAGACCAGCGCATCAACGTGCTTTGGCTTCAAGGATGTCGCCTGCATGCGTCTGAATCTGAGCTCTGCGAGCTGGTTGGCCATCAGGTCAAGAATTCTCGACCGATTCGCCTGAGTGGAATAGCTGCCGTCCCGGTTGTCCCGGCAGAGCTTCATTAACTGATAGTTCAGGTCTTTCATGGTGCGTTACTTCTCGTCAGGTGAGTTTGGATGACCAGCTCGCCGCCCTGCGGGCAGACGAGGTCCGATTCAGAATCGGAAACGGTCCAGGGACACCAGTCCCTTACAGCCTGAAGCCGTGATCAGGTTCATCCGCTGTTCCTGATGGAATCAGCGCATGGCTACCAGTTGGCCCGAAGGCCGAAGCGGTTTTCGAGTGGATACCTACCTCCTTTGGTTGAGTTGATGGATGCGCCAGTGGCACGTGGCGTCGAATGACCGGACGAATTAGTCCCGTCAACGACGAGTGCAGGGCGGTTAGCCCCACTGCAGTGAAAGTGCTGAACATTGAAAGCTCAGCTAGATATGAAGATGGGTCCGAGGTCGAAAGACCATTGCGCCGTTTACTAGAACCCTGGGGCGCCACTTCCGCTTTGTCGCAGCGGCTGCGTTGGATACTGCGCACGCTAGACCAGTAAGAAAGCTCTGTCCACGAAAAACCATGACATCTCGTGAAAGGGTTTTTTCTAGACAAGAGCGAGCGCGGGCCGCATTGGGCAGAAACGAGGACTGACGGCTCAGGCCGCGCGCTGCATTGCACAATCCTTTTCAGCGCTTGGGTGCTTCAGCGAAATACTGAAGCGGGGGTATCGTTGGTATACCGCAACGACGACGGTGTTGATGCAAATACCCTACCGCCGATTCGCTATCCGGACCAGCGGAAACCGGGGCAGGATTTTTGCCCCGGTTTCTTCCCGCCTTTCGTCGCAAATCGCCTGGGAAGCAGCTATCAACTGTTTGCACCCCGACACAGCATTGTGCCTGCTCAAGTTGGCAATGCCGGAGAGCGGAAATAGCGTATCACTCGCCGAGACCTTGCGGTTTTGCGTATCCAGACCGCATGGCTGTGCGGATTTCCTGCCGCGTCACTACAGTGCTTCGCCCGGTAGTGACGCGGCCAGGATCGGCATCCAACCAGCAGCCGAGCATCAAGCCGTGCGCCGACAGGCGCTCGGCTCGAATCAATACTAAAGAACACATGTGCGTTCGAACGTGAGTCAGTGAGATATAGACGTGGTCAGGACAGCCTCCGAAATGTGCATCAATTTGGATTCGGTCGAGTTATCCACAGCGTCAACGGTTGACGCGGTGGATAACTTCGCTTCTCACCACGTCGACGTGCATTTGGCCGGGCAGCATTTTGATTATGTGCCGGCAATGCTGCTACTAATAGATTTCGCTCGATCAGGCGGACACGGTTTCGCACCGTTTCAGTCCCTAAAGTTCGGCCCTCGGTATGCCGCCGAGTTTTGAGTCGAGTGCCACGATGTCGCTCGACCCGACGCAATGCCAGGATCAAATGCAAATGGATTGGGATTTCCTCGCACGAAAGCGAAGTCGGAGGAAGGCGGGCGGCAATATGAATGACCGGAGCGCGCAAGTATCCGATTGCTCGCCATCGAGCGGCGGCGGGGCCGGTTATCCACAGCTTCAACGGTTGAAGCTGTGGATAAGTGCAGTGTTTACAATGTAAACACCGGGCTCGAATCATTCTCGGAACACGGCTGATCTCATCGAGCGCAGTCGCTCAAGAGATCTTTGATTCGCTGCAGTGCATCGCGTGTAACTAGCGCATTTACTGCGAGAGTTACGATACAGCTCTACTCGTGGAATTCGATGACTTAGCCACTCAATCAGCGGTAGAGTTTTCTCGAGGCGCAATAACTTAAGTTGTTGCCAGGGTACGCGAGGCAACTCCAGATCCACGCATTTTCCCCGCAGCACTCGGTTCGAGTGCATTTGTGACCGAAAAGGCAAGCTAGATAGTTGCCAGATTGTCTATGACCACGATATTTTGATTGGTAGCGGGGGCACGATTTTGACATTGGCAAGTAAAAACAGCTACATAGGCTAAAGTAGAGTTACCTAGCTAGGGAAACAATCAAATTGGGATTTCAGCACGAAAGCGGTCACGAGGCGATTAGGTTCCAGCCACAGGGCGTCAATGGAGTGACCGCTCTCGACGGTTACTTGCTGAAATTCTCAGTATCTTTCACTCTGGGCGCGTGGAGGGGTGAATTCGGCTCGGTCCCGAGCGTTTTTCACAGTTTTCATGTGCGCGCAGAACTCGAACCGAGCCGATTGCGACTCGGTAATCCCATAGCGGAAGTTCCGCTGGTTGTAGCCACACATGAGCATGATCAGTCGGGAGGTCTCGGATTTGAGCTGCTTGTTCCTGCATCGACTATTGAGAAAATTGAGGAATTGAGAGCGGGTGGCGGGGTCGATATAAGAATGCGAATAGGCGGTGAGCGTGTCGGTGAACGGCATGCAACGCAATACGACGAGCTCTACTACCGAATCAGCCAAAGCCAGTGGGTCGACGCTCTCAAGCAAATGAACTATGGCAACTATTTGCTGTGCGAAATTCCGATCGAGCTCGGCGAAAACGACGAGCTCCGCGAAGTGTGGCGGGGCATGAATAGTGCTCGTGAATTGCTATACAATGGCCACTACGGCAGCGTGGTTGTCGAGTGTCGCAAGGCCCTGGAAACGGTCGTGAAACAATTCGGCCTGGATAGTGAAATCCGAGCCTCTTCGAAAAAGTATCAAGGCAATTACGATGAACGAGCGTCGATGTCAAAACGAGAACGACTGCTCAACCTCGTCAATGCCGCTAATCATGTTACCCATCTGGGTGCTCACCCGGACTCGGACAACCGAGCCGTCGACTACTCCCGCAAAGAAGCATTGCTGATATTCAGTGCCATTGCCGCTGCGATTGCGAAATTTAGTGAAGACGCGAAAATAGCATCACACGACGAGTAACCACCGTCGGTAAGCTTGGGGACTTTCGGTCGAAAGCTACGCAAGGCGCATGACAAAAAATGCCGAGTCAGGTCTGCCAGAGGGTTCAAACGCGTAGGTACTGCCCTACTAATGCCTGAAGGCGGACAACATCGTGGTACTTTTGGTTGTGAAATATTCGGCCATTCTGAAAAGGCGAGCTGTTGAAGGGCTATTTGATCCAATTACGCAATTTTATTGCGACCCATTGGGGCAAGACCCAGAAGCTATGGCGACTCCGAATAGCGTCGCTCGCTTCCTATCGAGAGCTGCTTCGTAAACGGGTTTCACGATACTGGGTTACAAAACTAATTCAATGGCGGATTCGGCTTAAGATGGTCGGTCGCCGACTTCGTGCCTGGATAGAAAGAAGTGCGATTAGTTTGTTTGTAATTCCGATCGCCGCGAGTCTTCTCGCAATTTCATCGCTTCGAAGCACAGCGGACGCATTTCAACCGCTTGAAGCAATTCAGACTGCGCTCGGGGCCACATATGGAACGATCCTAGCGTTAGTTCTGACCCTTTCTTTTGTGCCGATACAACGAGCTGCAGAAGCGTGGACCTCCTCGATTGTTCGCCTGTATCGTAGCGATCGGTTGACGCACGTTACGTTCATTGTCCTCGGCGTATTGTGTGCTGTCAGTTTTCTATTCGCCGTGCGGGGTCTTGGGGATATTCCAGTCAGTATTGTGCTGGCATTCTCATTGGTAACGTTAGGTATTAGCCTTGATATTCTCCGACTATATCATGGGCATATTTGCGAGCTTCTGGATCCGATCTACGCGGTGAACTTGGCCTTGAAACAGGCGAAGCAAGTCATAGATCGAACCAATGCGCTCGTCGCTCGGCTTGCCTTGCATCAATATCAGCTGCTCAGTGACGAAGATAAGATCCGTTTTACTGTAGAGGATCTTCAGCCTGTATTTTATCCGAATACCCCCGGGTATCCGGATTCAATAAACTCAAGGATCAACGATCTGGCAGAGATCGGCGGAAAAGCAGTGGCCCGTGGCGAAAAGCTCTTGGCAAGAACGGCAATAGCCGCCATTGCCGAATTGACAATACATTACCTTACTTCCCGGCGGCACAACTTATCGTTGACACCTGCGCCTGATGAGATGTTTCTAGCAACGACTTCAGATGTGAATGTTGTCACAGACCGCGCCTATCAAGAATTGGGCAATTTGAGTCATGCCGCGGTGGCGCAAGATGATGAATCTACTGCTATTCGCGTGTCGGTGGCGTATCAAAATATCGCGATACACACAGCGAACTTGGGGGCACGTGCATTCAGAGAGAACGATGCACCATTGACATTTGCCCCGATTTATTACGCGCTGGAATCTGTGAAATACGCACGGACGAAGGGTCTTGACGAAGTTGTTTTTCAATCGGCTACGATTCTGGCAAGAGTCGCAACCAATGTTCCAACGGATACTGACAATGCAAATGTCCATATTCCGATAATCGATGGTCTTGCTGAGATTGCGGTCTATTTTTACGCTAAGCAGAACCTCAGTCTCGCTGAAGAAGTCAATGGCGATCAATTTGCGATCCTCGCTCATTTGCTTGACCGTCAGGACTTCTACTTTAAGGATATGCTTGGCCACGTATTAGAAAAAATGGAGCTGCTCGCTCCTCTTGCTATTACAAACGAAAAAATCGCCGCTCGACTTACCCTTGTGTACCCGCTTGGTAAGGCATATGGCCTGGTTAACCGGCAGTCGCTCGGTTATCTATTTAGTACGGCTGCTGAAACATTGCCGGAAATAGTCGAGGAACGGGAATGGGTAAATCCGTATCGCGAACTAATTGAGATTGCTGGCATCATCTCACGGCACCTACGCAGTATTGCCGAAAACAACGAGTTTGGTAATAGCTTCCTAATTTGGGAGATCGACCAACTTATCAAGCATATTGCGGTAGTCATTTCCAGGATAGTCGACGAGCCTGTACGACCTGATCATCATGATGAAGATGAATTGGTCGACAAGTTGCACTGGATTACTGCCTTCTATTGGGTCGCTTTTCGGCGCAAGAAGACTGTCGATGGAAACCGTGCGGACGAATGCTGTGAGTCTCTCGGATATATCGGTCTACTGTTTTTCTCGCGAGAATACCCCGATGTTCTCCGGCTATGCATTTCCAATATTCGCTCCATTCTCGATTCCTACTGCGAGATAGCTGCGCGACCAGACGATTACACTATTGGGGATATGCTTGCACATTTATGGGGTATCCGGCTGCTGCTTGTCGAGCGCGAGAATTTGGCCCTCATTCGTATTGTTGATGAAGCACTAGACGCTAAGCCTACCGGACTTTCGGATACGCAGTGGCAAGATGCTCAGGAAGCGATCTTACTTCGCCGGCAACAACTCGAGCGGAGTCTCGAACAGGAGGACGATGGACTGCGAATAGACGATTACGAAGCACTATTGCGTCGGATGTTACGATAACGCCCGGATCAAGCTCTTTGATGTTGCCGGTCGAAGAGCCGCAAAATGGCATTGGTTTTTTGGGGCGGGCTTTAGACCGATGAAATGGTGGTTCAAACCTGAGACGAGGGATATTGCGCGTCTCTGAGGTGATTGCCATCAGTCGCGCCCGGCCCTGTGGCTAGTTTGCGGAAGAATTGCGACGCTGATCCAAAAGCCTGCCCCCGCTTTGAACCTGCAGGACTAATCAAGAAGCTCGATCGGTCACGCGAGAATTACGCAGAGCGCTCGAAATAGTACCCGGCCTATGGAAAGACGACCTGGTGACGAGCCAGATCATCTTCCTAGGTTGCTGGTAGATCCGCGTTTCGAACGACCACATTGTCCTCGATTCCGACCGCTTATGCGAAAAGATCTGGTGTATTGCGAGCGTCTGGCAACCCGAATCAGACGTTCGCGGTTGGCCGACATAGATTGAATTGTGCGACAAATTTCTCGACAAGAAATGTAGGAAATTACCTCTGAAAAATGTAACTGCATCAACAATCATAAATGCCCAGAGCCCGGGCGAAGAGCCGTTTCAGATATGTCTAGAAGTTGGTATTCCCTATCAGGTGAACGACAATCCGGACGAATGGGCGCGCCCTGTTGCCCTAAAGCCTTTGTACGAGAACCTGCATAATGCTCATGGAGGCGATGCTGTTTAGTCCTTGTGCTTGACTCTCTCGCTAGTATTCGACTTGCTATCGGCATTTTGCGAGAAAGGAAGCAAACTTTTTATGACAGCTGGTGACGATTTTCCGATTGAGGCGTACCGCTTTGGGGTTGCGGCAAAAAAGTAACTCGCCGACACAATATGGGGTTCTTGGCCCAAATCGCCGAAAATCTGCACTAGTGTAAGGCGGTCGATTTTGTGCCAAGAGCCCCAATACGAAAAGCTATGTTTCGAATGTCCTAGGCGGCTACAGGCGGGTCATTCTTCGATGCAATAAATGACCGTTTCTGGATCAACTTTTGGTACAAATCAACACCATTTTGGAAGACTGAAGTCAGACAGGATTGACCTGAGGTCAAGGCAGCCATGGTTTTATCGTGCTGGTCGAATTCAATTTCTTGAGTCGTAGAGTTGGCGTCAAACATCGCTAAACCGTACCGTAATTGACGGGATGTGGATCAATCCTTCACTCGAGAGCGACATATGGTATATATTACCCAACTAGGGGGAAGAGCGTCCCAACAAGTATTCTCGTGAACCAAGTGAAAAATACTCAACGAGCATGGGAGTTATAGAAATGCACACACGCCTTCTTGCCATAGTTGGCTTGATATTCACAAGTCCATGCTGGGCTCAAACACAGAGCAACGCCATGGAAGCCGCAGTCCTCGGGGTCATTGAGAAATTCTATGACAACGACGATGTTCTCTACCGAAAATCACTGTCGGAACGAGGCAGGACAAAGAGAGACGTTGACCTTATTCTCGACTCAGCCTATGAAAAACTGGCGACGTGCCTGGTTCTAGCTGCTGAGGCACAAGCTCGCGAGCAAGGTCTCCCAGTCGATGTCGTCCTCAGAGGTATCAGTGAGGAGATCATTACCGACGAAGCCGATACGAAGACCATGTTGCAGCTTGACTGGAACTCACTCGAAGAAAAGCAAGCACCGTGCAGCAGAGCGTTTGACAATGAAATAAAGCTCGCTGTGAAAGGGTGATCAAGGCTATTACAAGTCAGCCGTTTCGGATTAATTAAATCTGTGTTGCCACGTAGGTTGCGCCGTCGTCAGACGCGAGCATCCAAAATCGAGAAGGTTTTACGGGGAGAAACTTCAGTGACCGCAATTCGAGTAAGCATCGTTCTTCTGGCCTTTGTCTTCAGCGGTCAGCATGCAGTTGCGCAATTTGGGCCAGCTACGATCATGGACACCGACTGGCGTGAAAAAAATGCGCCTGAGGGCAATTTGGCCGCGCACGATTTTGGGTTACTTGGCGATACGATTAACCTCCAATCAGGCGCACTCAGTTTCGAAACGGTCGACGTATCCCTACCCGGCAATTCGGGCTTGCCTGTTGAGTTTCGTCGACGTGTAAATCCCGGACAAATGGAATTGAACGAGATGTGGAATTGGCAGGTTGCCATTCCCCGAATAACGACAAAGATTTTCGGTGAAGACTGGTTCAGCGGCAATCGCTGGGGGAAAAATCGTTGTACCAATGCACTGGCTAGCGCCATTCCCAGTGCGTCATGGCCGACAGGCTACGGTAATCCAGCATTACAACCCCATGAATACAGCGATGGTGTGATACTGGATATTCCGGGGCGCGTTCAAACACAGGTTCTGGACAAGTCGGTATCAGCGGGCTGGCCAGCAAGTGCAAAAAAAGTCACTGCTGAGAATTGGTACTTGGAGTGCATTACCAATATCGATGGGAACGGTACCGAAGGCTTCGTTGCTGTTGCGCCGAACGGCGATCGCTATACATTCGACAAGATTATTTCGACTGGTTCGCACAATACCGAGTTCGATATATGGACAAAACCTGCTAATCAGCCACCGAGCTACCCGCCGATATACCATGAAGTGCTTGTTTACTACGACTCTTTGGGTGTCTCAGAGATAACTGACGTCGACGGCAATTGGGTTCATTTTAACTACGATAGCAACGGCCGGCTTGAGTCGATCACGTCAAATGACAAGCGCGTCATCTTTATCGACCGAGACGGTGGCTTCCAAGTCAACGAAGTTGTCGCAAATCCTTGCGCTAATCCCGACCATGACCCGACGACATGTGCGCCACATCCAGGCCGGCGAGTGTGGAAGTACAACTACGCGTATCAGTCAGCATGGGTTTACAAACCGCCTGTTACCTATAACGGGACTTCGGGATATACAACCAAGTACTGGACGACATTGACCTCAGTAGAACTGCCAGATGGTAGAGAGTGGGAATACAGTCTGGTTAACATGTTTGCGACAGCGGTGCCTGGATACTTGAGCAATAGCTGCAATCAATCGCCAAGGAATGTCTGGGTGACTCATCCTGACGGCGTAAGCGGACTCTTTTTACTGAAGGAAGTAACCCTAAAGCTTGGAAGATATGTCCCAGGCGGTGCACCGTACTGTCCGAACACCAACATGGGATCGGCTGGAAGTTCTGAATGGTCCGACGTCATGGCCGTAACCAGGAAGAAACTGTCAGCACCGTCAATTCCGACGTCCATTTGGGAATACGACTATTCTCAACTTTTCGATGAGATTGAAACGACCATAACCCGGCCGGACGATTCGGTACGAGTTGTGCGCCACCCAAATCCTTTCGATGGGGCCAATCCCAGGGCACACAGCCGTATGACTGAGGAGGAAATCTACGGTCCTAGCTCCGGGCCGCTGATGGAGTCACGTACGTATACGTACCTGCAGGAGTCCGCCGCCGGATTCACGTTTGTCAATCAGAGTAGTAGCCACAGCGCGTTCCGCCCTGTACGCACTGACGAAACGACCATCACTCGCGGCAGCGACTGGTACAAGACCAAGAACACCTACGATACGACTCGATCAAACTCGACGTACAGCTACGGTTACCCGCTCGGCGTGGACAAGTGGTCCAGCCTGGGCGGCGGTACGCGCGACGACGATTTCGGCTACGCGCATGACACCACGAACTGGATTCTGGGGTTGCCGGACACGGTGACCCGAAACAGTGTGGTCTTCGATGAATATACCTACAACTCCCTAGGTCATGTCACAGCACACGATCGCTTTGGTGATCCGTGGCGCACCTACGACTATTACACGATCGGTGCAGAGCCTGATGCGGGTGGTGCGCTGAAGTGGGTCGAGGACCCCCTTAATCGACGCACCACATTTGCGGATTGGAAGAACGGTATCCCCGAAGAAGTCGAACGCGCCGATGGCGAGACGCTACTTCGCGAAGTCAATGATAATGGTTGGGTCACCGAAATCACGGACTGGAACGGCAATGTCTTTGGCTACGGCTACGACGTTGACTCAGGCCGGCTCACCAGCATCGACCGTCCCTCGTCCTGGACGGACACGAGCATTGCCTATGCCGCGCCGAGTGGCGGCATTACCGAACAGGTCGTGACGCTGGGAGACTACGTCGTCACGACGGACTTTGACGCTCTCCTGCGGCCGATCAAGGTGCAGGCAGAGGACACGAATACCGGCGGCGACAGCATTTACACGTATACGGATTTTGATGCGATGGGACGGGTTGCGCTGGCATCGCTGCCGTATGGTACCGACCAGACGAATCCGGACGGCGTCGCAATCTTGTACGATGCGCTCGGGCGCGAGACGCAAGTTTCGGAAACGGCAACCGGCGGTGGAACCACAGCGTACGACTACCTGGTAGGCAACCAAACCGAGATCACCGATCCTGAGTCAAATGTCACCGTAAATTCGTTCAGCGGCTATGGCAGCCCGGACGATGGCAACAGGATCAACAGCGATATGCCGGAGGGCATCGAGGTCGACTACGGCTATGATATTTACGGCAAATTAACCTCAATCTCACAGGCCAAGACGGGCGGCGGCACCCACGACAGCTTTTTCTATTATGATTCTCGACAGCTTTTGTGTCGACGTAGCATTCCGGAGACCGGCGACACGCTTTACGAGTACTACGCCAGCGGCGAATTGAAGCAGTACTCCGAGGGCTATGCGAGCGGTTCTTCAGCCTGCGTGACGCCACCTTCAGCGACACGCGTGGTGCTGACCTACGACGATGCTGGTCGACTCGAAACCACCAACTATCCGAGCGGCACGCCGGATATTACGCGCACCTACGACCCCAATGGCAATGTATTGACCGTTGATCGGGACGGTGTCGATTGGACTTACACGTACAATGAGCTTGACTTGATTGAAACTGAATCTCTGGCCATCGATGGACGAACGTACCTCATCGACCCCGCCTACGACGGCAACGGCCGACTGGAACAAAAGACGTTTCCGAGTGGCAGCACTTACGCCTACGCGCCTGACGCTCACGGCCGTGCCGGTAAGGTACAGCACTACGGATCGACCACCTACCTCGACGGTATCGAGTATCACCCGAACGGCCAGATCGATGAACTCAATCGCGGTAACGGCGGGATCTTCGATCAGGACCTGAACGCCCGGCAGCTGGTCTCATCCCTCGGTGGAAACTGGGGTGAGGCGTTCTCTTTCACGCATGATCTGAACGGCCGTGTCACGAGCATCGGTGCGGCATCGGATAACGCCTACGAACGCGACTTCGACTATGACGGCGCGGGCCGGCTGTCAGCGGCCGATGCCAGCGGCGCCTGGGGCGACGGTGATTACGCGTACGACTTTCTCAACAATCTCGAGCAAAAAGCACTCGGCTCGCGAACGGTCGACATCGAATACAACGCCACGACCAATCGCGTGTATCGCATGAAGGATTCCGATGTCGGTACCTGGCGCTATTACGATTACGACGACCGCGGCAACGTCATCGACGATGATCTTCACACGTTCGGCTACGATTTCGCAAACCAGCCGACGTCCATTGGCGGTGCCAACAGCGGCAGCTTCAGCTACGACGGCAACTTAAAGCGCGTCAAGCAGGTCGTGAACAGCGAAACGATTTACTCGGTGTACGACTCTGCCGGCGTCCTGACAACACGAGACAACACCTCGACGAGCGAGGAGACCGACTACCTGTCACTGGCCGGGCAGACCTTCGTGCGCATCACCAATGGCACCGCCAGCTTTCCGCTGAACGATCACCTGGGCACGGCCCACAAGGTGGCGGATTGGAACGGCAGCATTCTGACGGGGCAATCGTACAACTACACGCCATTTGGAGAAACGTATCCTTACGCGGGCAACGACCCGGGCGATATCAATGAGCAGGGATTCACGGAGCACATCGAGGACGAGACCGGCCTGACCTACATGCAGGCCCGATACTACGATCCGCTCATCGGGCGATTCCTGCAAACCGATCCGATCGGCTATGGCGATCAGATGAACCTGTATGCCTATGTGGGGAACAACCCCGTTAACGCGATTGATCCAGACGGACTCGATACGTTAATGCTTAATCCGATTGATGTAGACATTGTATTGGGCGGTGGCGGCGGCCTAACAATTGGGTTCTTTTACGATGATGGAACATCGGGTGTCGGAAAAGGGAAGGACGCTGGATTGGTTGTTTCCTTTCGGGCTGGTATTGGGGGTGATGTTTCTGTTGGCTCAACGGCAGGTCGATTTTTGGGTTCTGCGAGCGAGATGGTTGGAGTGGCAAACTATGTTGAGGGTGGTGTACTTCAAGCCGAAGCGCAAGTTGTCGAATTGCCTGATGGTTCAACGGGAGGCAGTGAAATAGGCTTGTCACTGTCTGCGCTGCCTGTCTCAGCGCATGCAGGCAAAGAGTTGACCGGCAAACTAGGGCTTAGAGATATTGCTGACGGTGCCAAATACGTCGGAGGAAAAGTTTCTGATGCTGCTAGTTTTGTATCTGAGAAGGTGTCAGATGCGATCAACTCTGTTTCCGAAGGCCCTCTGATACTATTCTAGGCGTAAGTATTAGCGATGAGCAACAGTTTGGGGTAAACAATATGATTAGAACGCGTTACAACCGCTACATACTAAATGCAGCGGTGATCGTATTTCTGATTGGTTTTCTGTTTCTCTGGCGCCACGGTATTCTGCCGTTATTTGCACTTTGGGTGATTTGTGCTGCAGTTGTGTTTGTGACACGCTGTCCCCAATGTAGGGTTCTTACCGGTAGGAACAAGTCGGGTGTGTTTACATCATTCGTTCCAAAGAGATGTCAAAATTGTGGATATGTGTATAAGTAGAAGGAGCTGTCTTGGAATGCCCCAAGAACAGTAGACACGACCGAGCCTCAAAATGAAGCCTGTTCAAAGGCCTCGGGACTGATGCCACTTAGGTGGCTGTGACGACGCTGTCGATTGTAGAACACCTCAATGTAATCGAAGATATCGGCACGAGCCAGTTCGCGCGTTTTGTAGATGCGTTTTTTGATGCGTTCTTTCTTCAGGCTACCAAAGAACGATTCGATGACCGCGTTGTCCCAGCAGTTGCCTCGCCGACTCATACTGGGTTCGAGTTTGTGCTCACGACAGAACTTTAGCCAATCGTTGCTACCGTATTGCGACCCCTGATCGGAATGGATCAGCAACGGAGTCGTTGGTTTGCGTCGCCAGACGGCCATCAGGATTGCATCCAGCACGAGCTCTTTGGCCAGTGTCGGTTTCATTGACCAGCCGACGATCTTTCGAGCAAACAGATCCATGACGACGGCCAGATAGAGCCAGCCCTGCCAGGTCCGGATATAGGTGATGTCGGTGACCCAGGCACGATTCGGTTGATCGACAGTAAATTCCCGCCGCAGTTTATTTGGGGCAATGATGGACGGTCGCCCATAAGGCCCGCGAGGAATCTTGTAACCGTGTACTGCCTTGATTTTGTTGGCCCTCATAATCCTACCGACACGATGCTTGCCGCAGGCCTCGCCAACCTCTCTCAGGTCCATGTGAACACGACGGTAGCCTAAACGCCTCCACTGGCGCTGTAGGATGCGCGGATCAAAACCAGCAAACGCTAATCCTCAATAGCGCGATCTGACAGCGGACGCTTCAACCAATCGTAGTAACCGCTCGGATGGACCTGCAGCAAACGACACATTCGCTGCACGGGATGTTCCTTCCGTCGGGCATTGATAAACCGGTACTTCACTCGGGGTGTTGAGCCAAGTACCTTGCGGCCTTTTTTAATATGTCGCGCTCCTCCTCGGTACGCTTCAGCTGCGACTTCAGCTTCAGGATCTCGCTGCGCGCTTCAATCAGTGCGGCA
Organism: uncultured Woeseiaceae bacterium; assembly: GCA_963976215.1. Taxonomy (GTDB): domain Bacteria; phylum Pseudomonadota; class Gammaproteobacteria; order Steroidobacterales; family Woeseiaceae; genus UBA1847. Next base: position 13,890 of record CAXBJV010000059.1, read on the forward strand.
GCCTGCTCATCGGTCTTATCAGGTTTGATCGCCTTTACCCGCTTGTAAAGACTGTGCGCTGATACGCCAAGCCGCTCAGAAACTTCAGCGACAGAATAGCCTCTATCGACGATCTGCCGGACCGCTCATCTTTAAACTCAGGACTGAATCTCTGGTTACTCATAACACTTCCTCCTATGCTCGGATCATAGCTCGGAAGTCTCTACCGGACTGGGGGCACTCCATTGTTTTGAAAGAGTGTCTAGAGAATCGGGAGCGGTTCACAATATCCCGCCGCTATTAGCAATCATTTCTTGAGATTTGTGCGGTTGCTCGTGGCAATCACAATCATTGCTTCGGGAAATTTCCGCCGAATAACAGGCGCTTTGAACTCTAAGCAACGGCCGACAAAGGATTTCCGGATCAGGTCGGAAAATTGGCTCGAGTCGTTGTATGCTTTCCTCATAATCCCGAAATCAGAGTATGGCAATGCGCTACTTCGCGTTCCTGTTTATTCTTGCGATCACGACGTCAAGCGAGGCGACCGCAGCGCCGTCAGCAGAGGCGTTCGGCAAGTTACCGACTATCTATGACGCAGCGATCTCTCCTGACGGCAAGCAGATCGCGAGCATCGTGAATATTAATGGTAACTACGGCGTTCGCGTGATATCGATCGGCAAGAAAGATAAAGAGTTGCGTGCCGTTCTTTTGCGAGTTGGCGTGAAGCCCCAATGGGTCAAGTGGGCCAATGATCGACGCGTACTCGTTGGGTTGTGGCAAAGCACTATGTATCGCAGGGTCCCGGCCACCGTAAGCTCTATCTACACGCTCGATTCGTCTAGCATGGAAGGAAAGATTCTTGTTCAGAACAAGGACATGTTTCGTCAAGATAATTCGGATGTAGTCGATTTTCTGGAAGATGATCCAGAACATATTCTGATGGCTTTTTCTGATAAAAATCAGTTCTTAAAAGAAATCCACCGTGTCAATGTCAGCAACGGGAGACACCGGAAAATAGAGCATGCGCGGTCGGCAGTGCAGTACTGGTACACGGATCGGCGGGGCGAGCCGCGCGTTGGCCAAGGTCGAGTCGATCGCAACTCAGACAGAGAGATCTGGAACTTAATCATTCGGGATGTAGAGAACGATAATTGGCGCAAAGCTGAAGAGTACCCGGGCCTTGATGCTGACGTGACTGTATTCGGCTTTACGAATGATCCAAATGAGTTGGTTATCGGTGACAGAGCTGGCAAGGAAACGTTGGGACTTTACGTTTATGATCTTGAAAAAAAGCGAGTTACTCGCCAGCTTTTTCACAACGATACATATGATGCAAAAGGCCTCGTAGTCAATTCTGACGGCGATGTAATCGGTGCGAGTTTCGTTGCCGATACAACTGAAGTCGAACTGTTTGATGAGTACGATACCGTGCTAGGCCGTATGAGGACCCGCTTTAGTGACTATACGGTTGACTACATCGACCAGTCTGACGACAAGGGTTTGGTGCTTTTCAAGGTCTCGAATAGCTACGATCCAGGGGCAATGGCGCTTCTAGATGCGAATACGGACGACGTATCGTTTCTGGCGTTTTATCGCGGCGATCTTCCGGCCGATGAGATGGGGCTTGTTTCTTCCGTCACTTATCGGGCGCGTGATGATTTTGACATTCCAGCCTATCTGACATTGCCACCGACGATTACAAGTGTATCTGAAATTAGGAATTTGCCGTTCGTAGTTCTTCCGCACGGTGGTCCGTATGCTCGCACCGCCAAGCGTTTTGACTACTTCGCGCAGTTCTTTGCCACACGCGGTTTCGGTGTCTTGCAAATGAACTTCCGCGGGTCGGCCGGATATGGAAAGGCATTCGAGGACGCTGGTCGAGAAAACTGGATTCAAATGCAGGAAGACGTTGAAGACGGCACTAGGTGGCTGATTGGCGAAGGATTCGCGGATCCGGATAAAGTTTGTATAGTCGGCTGGTCATACGGAGGCTATGCGGCGCTAATGGGTGCGATCAAGAATCCAGACCTTTATTCCTGTGCCGTTTCGATGGCCGGTGTCACCGATCTCAAGGACTTGATCGCTGATTTCAAGAAGTATCGGTTTGGCGCGATTTCCGCGCGGAACTTCATATTGCAGGGTTTCGATAGCAAGGAGGCGCTTGTTGAAAACTCGCCAGTAAGAAGGGCGAAAGAACTCAGCGTACCGCTGTTTCTGGCACACGGTGAGGCCGATCAGCTTGTGCATTTCGATCAGTTTAAGCGAATGAAGGCGGCGCTCAAGAAGTCGCCAGCGAACGTGACTTATATGGAGTTTGAAGACGAAGACCATTTCCTATCGAGCCAGTCGAATCGCCAGATGTTTTTCAAGGGCCTCGACGAGTTCCTGACGTCAACGGTCGGTCTGAGCGAGTTCGCGAATTAGATCAATCGGTAGGAATCCTGGTTTTTTTGCCAGTCTGAAAGGCCGCTATTTGGAGTTCCCAGAGTATTGTGGACACCGTACTCAACATCTGGAGCTTGCCCGCTTCGATGGGATCGAATTCTTGGAAGCATTTGCTGCGGTGCTGATGAAGTTCCCGCGTGACTAAATGCCCATTTAGTTCAGTAATGGGCGCTTCCGTCGACCCATTGCCGTCGTATCGGACATCATATTGTTTAGTTTTGTCAGGTTATTGCAGGCACTTTGAGCCTGCGGATATTTGAGGATGCAATGCATTGCCGGTGGCGGCAGCGTCAGTTTTTCTTACGACGCCAACAGCAATCTGATCTCGGGCGATGCCAGGACGCTGGCCATAACTCCTTCAACAAGCCCGCCATGTTCCACTGCGGCGCGGATGTCGGGCGCTGCAAGGAGGAGAAGAGCAACGGTGAGAGTACCTTGACGCACGGTGCAATAATGGTGCATTCTTGCACCAACATCAGATTCTTGGAGCACACGCCATGTCACGACAAAGCATTTCCTTCACCGACCCCAACACCGAATGGCTCAAGCATAAGGTGGACGTCGAAGGCGAATACAAGAGCAACAGTGAAGCTGTCAACGATTTGATCCGTAAGGCGCGCGAAATCGAGTTTGTCCGAGCCCGGTTAATTCACGCCGAACAGAGCGGGTTTACGCCCATGACCGCCGACGAGATCCTGGCACAGTCCAAGGACGAGTTGCGGAAAAATGGGGAGCTATAAACTCAGTGAAGATGCGAGAGCCGATCTAATTCGTATTCACCAACACGGCATTCGTCGGTATGGAGAAGCCCAGGGCGACAAATACTACTACGCACTATTTGATCGTTTCGAACAAATTGCCGAACAGCCGCTGTTGTATCAAGCGGTCGATGAGTTCCGCGAAGGCTACCGACGCAGCGTGTGCGGTGTAGACAGTATCTATTATCGAATGGACGGGGATGTTGTCGAAATCATGGCAATCATTGGTCAACAAGACGCAGACGAATGGCTCTAATACGGCGCCCCGGCCCCATCCGAAAACTCATCTTTCTTATTCAGGCACGCTCAGCCGATTGCCTATTCTCGACGACGTTACATCGGTCCGGGAGTCAATCGTATTTCCGACATATTTCCGACATCAGCTATGCATTGTTCTGAATTGTAAGGCGAAATTGCAACGAACGCCGTCTATTAGGCTATATAAATCAACTACTTAAGTTTATCGTTGAGGCTTCGAACCAGGTGGTCGGAGGTTCGAATCCTTCCGGGCGCGCCACCAAATTCTTAGTTAAATCAAGCAGTTAGTGCTATCCGGCGCTAGCTGCTTTTTTCTT
>CAXBJV010000060.1:0-16773 GCA_963976215.1 uncultured Woeseiaceae bacterium
TCGGCCTCGGCGGTTGCGATGTCGCGTTCGGTCGCGAGCCGGGCGGTATAAAAAGCAACCAGGCCGGCGATCGCGATGACAACGACAGAGGTCGCGATAACGCCGAGGCGGTTTCGCTTCACAAACTTGTGCACACGGTAACCCGTCGTGTCGGGCCGGGCGGCAATCGGCTGGTCGTTCGCGAGGCGCTTCAAATCGTCGGTGAAGGCCTCGACGGACGGATATCGCCGGGCAGGTTCTTTACGCAAGGCCATCAGAACGATGGCGTCCAGCTCGCTGCCGATTGCCGGATTGATGCTGCTTGGCTTCCGCGGCTCCTGTTCGCAAATGATGCGCTCGACCGCGCCAAATTCGCGGGTGTCGAGATCATAAGGCAGTGAACCCGTGAGCAGCTTGTGCAACAGCACGCCCAGTGAGTAGACGTCACTGGCCGTATTGATCGCCTCGCCGCGCACCTGTTCGGGGCTGGCATATTCCGGCGTCATCATGCGCATCGAGGAGCGCGTCAGGGAACCGGCCAACGGGCCGTCGGTATCGAGAATCTTGGCGATGCCGAAATCGAGCAGCTTGGGCACGCCCTCGGCGGTAACCAAGATATTGCCGGGCTTGATGTCGCGGTGGACGATCAGGTTCTTGTGCGCATGACTGATGGCAGCGCAAACTTTTTGAAACAGTTTGATTCGTTCGTCGATGCCAAGCGCATTGTCGCTGCAGTACTGATCGATCGGCACGCCCTGCACGTACTCCATCACGACATAGGGCACGCCATCGCGCGTCGTGTCACCGTCGAGCAAACGCGCGATGTTGGGGTGCTCGAGCGATGCCATGATCTGCCGCTCTGCCTTGAAGCGCCGCATTAGTTCGTCGCGGTCGATGACCGCGGGAACAAGCTTGATGGCGACCTCCATTTCGTACTCGGCGTCGTCGCGCCTGGCGAGATAGACGGTGCCCATGCCGCCCTGCCCTAGCTCACGCACAACGCGGTAGCGCCCGATCGTCTCGCGCCGCGGCTTATCAGCGAACGCGTCGCTGGCTTGCTCGTCGAGCGAGACAAACAATGAATCGTTGGCCTCGGCGTCGTGGCGCAACAGCACTTCGACTTCGGTTATGAGTGTCTCGTCGCCAGCTGCCGCGTCGATCAGGAATTCGCGACGTTTGTCAGACGGCAGTTCCACCGCCTGTTCGAACAATGCTTGTACTTTTTGTAGCCGGCTCGCCATGATCACCGTGTGTGCACTGGTATGGCGTGAAAGTTTATCATCAATTATCGCGACTTTAGTGTGCAAGCGCTAACTAAATCACCACGCAGCTTTTTGCTTTCAGATTTCAAAATTCCGGTCCGGCGCAGACTCAATCCCGAACTGCTCTGCGAAGTTACCGTGGTTAATCGCAAGGCTGATATTCAGAATATTTTTGACGTACATCGCCGGATCACCGAGCCCAACACCACCGAATGAGCTCACATAGCGGATTTATTCCTCGAATACGGTCTCCGTCCCGTCGGTAATTTCGACTCAGACGGAATCGACATCGCGACCGTGGAAGCTGTGCGAACGCTCGGAGCCCGCGAACCGTTGTCAGGGCTCACAAAGTAATGACCTGATTCAAATCGTTACGTTACGTTTGTGGTAAATTCATTAAGCATGAGGTCTGTTCCTTTCCGATGGAATATTGCCCGCCGAGAGCAGTTGGGAAAGCTAGTTGGCGAAGACCCTAATATTGACAGTCAGTTGTCAAAACTCATCGAACCACTGCGACAGGCGGCCGCCCGAGTGCTCGCACTCGGTGATGAATCGGATTATGCATTCATCGGTCGCACTCCCGAAAACTTCTACGACTACCTGTCCGGTATTTTCGATGGTATTAGCGGCGCGCCTGATCTGCACATTGTGCAGTTTTCATTGCGATGGGCGGGTCCGGGTGGACTGAAGTCCATTCCGATCGAAAAACGCAACGCCCTGTTCGACTACTTGGCTGAAGAACGTGTGGACCCGGCGACCTTGGTATCGGCGCCCCGCCCTCTTGCGCTGGTCGATTTCGTCGTAGATGGAGGGACCATGGAAAACTTCGTGAAACTTCTCCGGCTTTTTGCAGAGCGCGACGGAGTCGACTGGAATTCTGTGCAGCGCCGACTGCGCATTATCGGGCTGCGCATGCGCACCAAGAACAGCCCCAACACCTGGCGTTGGCAGCAGCATCAGGACTGGCTGAACCTGATCCCGGATGCCAGCATCAAGAACGTTTCTGCGCCCTTCGACTTTCTCTGCTACCTCGGTAACAATCAACCAAAACTTACCAGAGCGCACACGCCGGCGTTATGGGATCGATACGATGCGGAGACGGCAACACATTCTGAATTACAATTGCAGGCATTAAATCTCGCTGTTCGCCTGTTTGACCTTGGGCGAACGAAATTCGAGCGGCATTCGTTGGCTCGGCTGATCGCCAAATCCCACCAGATACGGCAGCCTGCAACTCGAAAACTGGTCACGATGTTAAAGGGGGCATGATGTTCATTGTCCGTATTGTTGAGAAATTTCGACCACTTGCAGTAATGCCATTCGCGAGTTTCGTTGCAGCACTGACAGTAGCGCTCGTTGTTTGGACGCCGCCGGCGTTCGCCAAAACCGTTGCCACAAAAACCGCGCGTTGCACGATCCTGTTCACAATCAATATCGAAGTCAGCGGGCCGGATGCCAGTCAGGATGTGGCAGATCGATGGAAGCGCGAGATCGAACACCGATGGAACGGTCCGACGGTCGAAATGATCAAGCCCGTTGCGGAAGAATACGGGCTCGATCTTACGAAACCGCAAGAACGTGAGAAAGCAGACACCCTGGCTCGCGCGTTAATGGAGATAGCCGGTCTGCCTGCGGGACATACCCGGGTGAACGGTTGCAACGTGCGAGTTGAGGTCAACATTAAGGTGGGAAAAGGCACACCAGGTTATCACCAGATCCGAGCTATTCCCGACACCGTTCAGGTGGTCGATAAAGCCGGGAAGGAACGGACCGAATATGAGGACAGCGAAGTGCGAGGTAGCCCCAACGCTTTTTTCAAGAGTCTCGAAGGGGAATGGACCAGCGGCGAACGGCGGACCGCGGCAGATCATGAAGCAGGCCACCTATTGGCCGAACGGGATATGCGCGACGAAATCGAGTTGGTCGATCCGGCAACTGACAGAAAGGAGCGCTTTAGCCAGGGCGTCCATCCGGGACACGAACTGGACATCATGGCTCACAACACGGGCGTGAAGTGGCCGATGGAAGCCACCTTCCAGAACGCCATGGAACGAGGCGAAGTTAAATGCGATTGCACTTCGGATCCCGCTCCCTACGCTGGCCTGGAGGATCTTTGGCGCGACGTCCACCGTTGGGAGGACCACCTCGATTACGCCCTGAAAGAGTGCAGCGCCAACTCCCTAGCCACAGCGCTTGAGAACTTGCGCCGCATTGAGGACAGACTGGTGGATCTGAATACGACGATCCCCTGGGTCCAATACAACCTGCTCCGACTTAAAGTAAGAAAAGCAATCCAACGAGGAGACCCCAATGAAGCAGGCGACGCGCCGCAAGCGGCGCTGGTCGAACCTGCGGCCAATAACTGCCCGCCTGAGTCGGAGACAAAGCCAGAATCAGAGGCCGGGTCGGCAGGCACCGGTATTACTGTTGCTGTTGCGGATGTATTCGGCGCCGCAGGCCTGCGCGTCATTCCAGCACCCGGGGTCGTGGTACGCGTCCTCGATGCCAGCGGCAACGAAGTAGCAACTGCGACGACAGGTGACGAGATGGCCGCGGACTTTATCGGCCTGGCACCGGGTGAGTACACGTTGAGGCTCGAGATCGGCGAGTACAAGCCGGCGCTGCCACCACAATGCACCGACGGCTACGTTACGACATTCAAGCTTGCGGCCGGCGAGAAAAAACGTTTTGCCACGCGAGTCTACAGCGCGACGGTAGCCGACAACGGGCAGAGCATCGGCACGGTCAGCGGCGAGTGCATCAAGGAACGGTAGAGGCATCTCGTCGCCTTTCGGATCGCGTCGTGCCAGATCGTTTTTATTTCATTATTTTGGTTCCAAGAATACGACAATATCCTGATGGGTCTCGACGATCGCATCTCCGTCAGGATCGTACTTTAGTTCTACATCGTCGCCGCGCCTCCCTCTAAACTTAAGCCGCTCGGCGAACGTCTGCGCCTGCAGGCGCCGCAGTTCGGCACCCGTCGGTATTTGCATGACAGGTGCATCCCAGACGGACGTAAGCTTCGCCGGCATACCGCGCTTGGCCAACTTCACTCCGCTAACCTTGTATCCCATGGTATCGGCCAATATCTGCATATTTCTGTACCAGGTCGTACGTTCTATCAATTCTTCTGGTGTTGCCAGGACGTCGAACTTTTGCATGTAGGAATACTCCGCGGCGAACAGACGATCGTTCGAATTCTTCACATAGAATCCGCTCAGTGATCGATCGCCCCGACCGATATCCAGATATTTAGCCACTCTGAGTTCGGCAGCTAGACCCAGAGGAATGTCCTGCAAATCCGCGCCATCCAGAGTAAGAGTTGCTTCTTTTGATGCAGGGCCGTTGAGTGATGGCGACTTAGCAATATGCTGACTGTCCAGTCGATACAACATTCCCCCAGTCCCAAATTGTGTGTCGGGCACTACTGCTCTTTCGATTGTTGCATGAGTGTAATTAGCCTCACCCCTCCCGCTATGAATATCCATACGGGCGGATCGAGCGCCCGGTCCAGGATTCCCGGCATGGATGCGACTAAAGTACACGCCCTGCCCCACGAAGACGTCATCCAACGGAAAATTTGCCGTTTCCTCAATCTTGGGTACAAGGTCCATTGCCGACTCGAATTTACTCTCTTTAACATTGCGAACGGCCGCTTCAAAAGCTTCAAAACTATCGTGCTTCAAATGCAACAGGCGAAGCGCGTCGTCATCAAGAATATACTCTTCCATTTTCTCCGGATGTCGTGCCATGAAGTCTCGAACCTGGGCGCGACGCCTGATAATTTTGGATCGTTTCTCGATAGCGGTGCCCAAGGAATCAAACGGTTGACGGCGGGCAGCGGGCAGCGGAGCATTAATATCTAGGGCCTCAGCGACCGTCAGTTCACCGGTCTCAATTCGCGAAACTCGATTTAAGAAATTAATTTCGCCCGATTCCAGTGACGAGATTAGCCAATTGCGCTGAACTTGACGAAGTTGCACTGCCTTAGCGGCCATCGCATTAATCGCGTCTTTCATATTTGACTGCGGCACTACGGACCACGCGCGTCTGGCCATACTTACTGTTGGTCTGACAATTGGGCGATAGGCGGCGTCCGTCCGAAAGTAAGCCGCCCAGTTTTGTTTGCCGAAAAAGTCCTTCGTACCCATTGCTGATAGCGACATCGTAAGAGACAGCGCAGCGAAACTTTCCAGCCTGTTGATCTCGGCAGTACGATCAAATCGATCGGTTCCGAACACGGCGGCGGCGCCGAGGGCGAATCGCCGTTCTTTTTGCAGGGCTCCGTCGATCCCTGGCACACCATACGCCTCAACATGGTTATAGAGACTTTGCCCTACGTCGGTTACATCGAACACGGCGAGCGCCATTTTGAGTCGTAAAGACGAACCAAGGATGGGTGAAATCGGAAAGGTGGCAATCGAAATTGAATTGAACCACCACGCAAATTGAGACGAGCTAATTGCCTCGTTCTCAGTAAGATCCGTCCAGACTCGATCAATGCTTGCGGCGTGAATACGAGAATCCCAGTCCGGCATCCATTGATTGCGACTGTCCTGGCTCACGAAGTTCTTAACCATCAGGACTGGCGCGAGATACCGTTGAACTTGCTTTGCATTCGGTCCCGTCAGCTTTATCAATTCGTAAATGTCGCAATCATCAACTTCCTTACCGCGATCAATGGAGTCACGAATCGCCGTAGCGAAATTCGCTCTGGCAGAGCGCATTGAATCGATTTTATATTGGACAATTTGCTCAGCATCCAGATCGTAAGTATCACGCAGGAAATCGTCATAGTAGGAGACGTCCAGCGTCGTTGTTCCGGGCGTATTCAATAGAAGACGTTGCTTGATCGTCGTCTCCGAAAACTTACCCGGCTTAGGAATTCGCACCTTGTTGAGTCCGATATTACCGATATCCGTTTGCAGGACCGCCACGTTCCAGATGAGATCATTCTTGAGACTCGCATGTAGCGCGAGCAACGCATCGTCGTCGAGTTTTCGCTCCAGCGCGGGCAGAGCGGCACGCATCAGGTCGACCATCATCTGCCGCGATAACATCATTGCAGCATGTTCGCCGATGGTCACGTTGGTAACCGTATAGGCCGCGGTTGGCGAAAGCTTGCCTTCAGTAACAAGACTGCGTAGATCACGCGCTGCTTCAATCGGATTAAAGTCGTAAAAGGACTCGGCATGCCTGCGAGCCACCTTGTCAATTTCGAGATTCTCCGAATTCGAAACCCCGGCACATGTCATGGCACGGTCGACTGCCTGCGGCCACAGAAAAGTCTCGGCATCCGTTTCACCTGTGTACATCGAGTGCACATCTTCCGGTCCATTTAACACAGGAACCTGAGCAAACCCGGGCGCCGTCGCGAAAACAGGGTCGCCAACAATGAATGCGCGAAGAATGTCGCCTGCTTCAACCTGAATCGAAAGTCGAGTACTTCCATCACTCGCATCTGTTACCTGACCTGGTTTGTCCACTAAGAGAATGGGCGATGTTCGAAAGACCGAAGGTCGTGCAGGGTCATCGGGAGCTGCTACAAGTTCTCGTACGCCGTCGAACAACACGACCTCCCAGTTCACCGTGTCGTTTGATTTCATTATGACGACTGAAAAAGACGTCATCGGAACCTGGGCGGCTGGCTGGACTTCGACGTAGAGCTCATCCTCTTGAAACGCAGTGTCTGTGTTCTCAGTTCGAATAGGCATTTCGACCGGATCATAGTTGGGTCTAAGCTTGAGCTCCTGGGTGTAGTCGCGCGCGAATGAAACTTGCCCGAAATGATCGCCAAATCGGAGCAACCATTCGGTTTCCGTGCCGTTTATCTTCAATGCTTTGTAACCTGGCATGACGCCGGGCGACATCAACGCCTCTATAATCATGAAGCCGTCGTCGTCATCTGTTTCATAGGCCATCTTGTCCACGGCCTTGAACATCGCAATTCGATCCAGTGCAGCGTCGCGGCGAAAAGTATCACCCTCGACCACATTCTCGTAGGAGTCTTTGACGCGAAAGACGCGGTAGCGAATGTTCGGATCCAGGCTTTCAATAACAATCTCTTCACGGATATTCTCTGGCAAGAATTTGCCGACGACATAGAGAAACCGGTTTTCAGAACCACCCGGGATGACTTCGCCAGAGCCGGGAACATAGGGATAGGGCCAATCGGGACCGGACGGCGACGCTGCAAATTGATCGACGATCGCGAACGTACCCTTGATATCGGGCGCAGGTCTGAACCACGATTCGCGACCGACGATATTCGCGCCACCTTCTTCAGGAGGACCGAAATCGAAATGGCCCGCACGGCCCGGGCTCATCGTCGGATGCGCTTCAGCGGTAGCGGCCTGGCTCCAATAGCCTGATAGCCAATCATTCTCATCGTCATAGACGAGGTCGATAGTGATGTCCTCTTGCACATCCGACGGCGCTGAAACTTGCACATCGGTCTTGCCATCGCCAAGCGCAAGTTGAATACGGTGACCATTACCTTCAATGCGTTCCGCGACACCGTATTCATGCACACCAGAAGATACTCCGCCCCTGGGGAGCAGTATGCTAACTCCATCGTCGAACAACGATACCGCGTTGGAAACCTGCGTAATCTTTTCATCAGTTTCCGGAATCGACCATTCGAACGTCGCTTTGCCCATAAGAGGATCCAGTTTCACGGTGCCTGAGATAACACCCAGAACCCTGTCTTCATAGCGTACTTGCCAGGTACCAAATAGTGTTTCACGTAGCCTGACTGACTCCTCGCGAACTGGACGGGATTCGCTGGCTGGATTAGGCGGTGAGTTACTTGGCGTGTCCGCAACGTCCGGATTATTGTCGTCGCCACCACCGCAGGACACCAGTACTCCGACGGCGAAAATCACTGAACACGATTTAATGAATGTCTTCATTCCTCTATCTCCGAGTCAGAGAGAAACGTCAAGACGCGACTGCGGTAGATCTTCGGGTCGTCCGTTCGATAGACGTCGATACGCTTGCCGCCATTTACTTTGACGGCGTAGTGCGAATCAGGGGGCGCGTCCTGGAACACGGCCTGAACAAGGTGTGGATGACCTGCCCAGATTTTCGTGGCTACACGATATTCATCATCGTCCGGAGTGTCGGGGTCGTGCGGCCAGAACTGGACAATTTCGAGTTTCGGTGGCGTGTCGAAAACGGGGTCTGCACACTCACTCGTTGGTTTCATCCAGGCGGACAAGCCGCGCAGTGGATCGTTCGGCGCCGCCCAGTCATCCGCTACGTTATCGCCGTAGTCTGCGGTTGCTGGCAATGCGGGCGGCCCGGGGTCGCGCAATGCAATTTTCTTTCTTGCAATGTAGGCGCCGATTGCGATATCAAAAATTCGAACTTCGTAATTGCCCGGTGTGTTGAAACGTTTTAGCAGCCCCTGGTACGGAAAATTTTCGACAGCTATCACGGGGCCGATGGTCGTACCGTTTGCATTAATTATATTAATACCCGACGTCTGCATCTGAATCCGCGGCACGGTGACACCATCACCTGGCGTTAGCTCGGCACCACGCCAGACCTCGACATCGTATCGGTGACCCACGAATTGCGACCCGGGGTCGGTCACTTTTACAGGCGTATTGCTGAGGAAGGTCGAGAGCCCTTCGTGATCGTATTGAATCAGTCCATCAATGCGCTGTGCCCGCACATTGACCTCGTGTTTTGCGACCAGTTCGTGCCTGCTATTTTTGGCAAGGTCGCCAACGTTTGCGGCGGGCACAGTGAGAAATTCTAAAGGTGTATTGCCAGAGCCGGTCGGTAGCATTGGTCTGAACACTCGAATCTCGTGCGGGCCTGGTTCTCCAGGCGCAAGTAGTTCGGCAGAACCGTCAAGACCAACCAGAGCGCTGCTGCCAGTGTAGTAGCCTTCGCGCCAGTGACAGCCGTAAGTGAAGTGGCCTTTCCTAAACAGCTCCGCGATCAACGGACCCGAGTCAGCGGGGCTTTTACTCGTAGCCTCCAATACGACAAACTCCAGCCGGCTCCCGTGCACACTAGGCGCTTCGCCTCTGGGTTCGATCGTAAGATCACCAATCTCGAGCGCCGGTGTCATCCGTGCATAGCCTTTTGGATCTGGTTTTCCGCCCAATTCGAAATTGATTCGATCTGCCTCGATGCCATCTCTCCAGGAGAGAATCGCTACATAGGCACCAGGGTTCCAGGGGCCTTCTTGAGGAAATTGAACGACGGGAGATGATTCGTCGTAAGTCGCGTTACTAGTCAGGCGGCCAACATTGGCCCTGTTGCCGTTACCTGTTATGAATGCAAAGTCAGCTTCGTAGGTACCTGCACGGCCTTTTCTAAAAATTCTCAGCGAAAGCATCGACGCCACTGCTTCGCCCATAGCATTTTTAGGCAGCGTGACGGTGACATCGGGCGGTGACGTATACGTTTCACCGCCCCCTTTAGCCAGTGACAGCGCACCGATTATTGTTGGGTAATGCACACTAAATCCGCGCCTTGCAAGAATTCTCTGACCCAGACCAAGCAGCTGAATCTCGTAGTTGCCGATTAGTGATGGAAAACCGGGCGGAGAGATACTCGGAGCAATATAACGACCGTTAGGGTCATAACCACCGATTCCTCTTTTGCGCCTAAGTCCGAGTCCGTCTTGCGACCGTATCGCGAGTAGGGGCTCCTGCCTTATCAGGCTAATTGAGGGCGCATTGTCTAAGGAATAAAGATGAATATTGTTCTGGTTTGTGCGCGTCATTTCTTCGGCTCGCACCAGGAACGCTGGCGAGCGACCGACAGCGCCACTAACTCTGTCAAGAACGGGTCCGAATGCTACCGCTTCGCCTTTTCGAACCTTGCGGTCATCGCGTTTCAGCACTTCATCAGGTTCGATCGCACCGCCGGGAAGATATCGACCGAGGCGCACCAAACGTAACTCAAGGCTAGCGCGATCGTCTTCTGCCAAAGTATCAGCAAGAACTCGAATTGTGATCGGAGTAAATGGTGTGAGAGCTGCATCAGGTTCAAACGACCACTCGATTGAATTATCGTCGATGGGCGGGATCGAGCGGGTGATTAGAAACCTCTCTATATCTTGGACTTTATGATTCGAATCGTCATGCTTAACGAGGATCACTTCGCTGAAAACCCGAAACGGATCGACAGCCCCTGGCCTAAGGATTCGTTTTGTATCGAATTCACGAACCAGACTGGGCTGCGTTTTTCTCCGCGGGTCAATCTTCAAATTGTAGTCAAGACTTTCCAACGGGCGCGGCTTATTGTCGCGCCAGAATGACTCTCTTATACCTTCGAAGTAATAGGTTTGGCGGCCCGGAGTCGGAATGACAAGCTCATAGTTGCCGATGTCCCCCCAGCCAAGGACCGCTTTCGGGAGAACGATACTGTCCTGTGCATAACTGACATCTAAGAGCTGACAACTCACCACGATTAAGAGTTGCGATATGCTGATGTGCCGCTTGCTACTGAACATACTCAGGCCACCTTCCGTTTCAGTACTTGTCAACAAGGCTTTTGTGTACATAGCCACTGCCATAGAGGCGCCCATCTACTCTATACCACTCACCGTCGGCTTCCAGTTGTTCCAGATAGACCCCATTCGGTATCGCAATAATTCGCTTGTCACCAACACTTGGGCCGTCTCGAAGCACCGCTCCGCTCGGGGTTCGCACCAAGACCAGGCGTTCTAGATATTCGGTATTGCAAAAATCCTCGTACTGGTCCTCTCCAATAAACGAACGAATCGTGTCGTAGGATGATTCATGTCGGGCGGCATACACACAGTGATATCGCTGCAAAAAGTCCTCGATAACTTTTCTGGGAAGGTCGTTTTCGATGGCGTCGACAAGCACGGCGGCGATAACTTTGTCGTCTTCAAGAGGCCGATAGTTGACATGACTGGTGCAGCCAAGCTTTGTTAGGAGCTCAATTTGTTGCTCTCGCGTCGTTGTAGGATTCCAGTAACTTGGCAGCATCATTGCGGCTGAACCGCAGGCAAACAGCGGTCCCGGGAACATAACGACCAGCGTTGCAAGTACAACCAGTATTGATTTCATGAGGCACCTCAGTAGTCGGCTTTTAGTCTCTCTATCCAACAATGCGTAAGAACGCCGCCGTTTGTGCCAACCGCGTCCAGCTTGTCATCAGGCTATCCGGAGCCGCAGTGATACACTTGGTGACTCGTGTGTAGGACCGCAACGATCCAGCTATGAGATTTATTGACGGGCTGCCGGCATGACCGTCGGCGATAACAACGCGGAATGGGATGAACTCTGGACCGTGTTCCACGATGCGCTCGAACTCAATGAGGCCGAGCGCCCTGAATTTCTGGATAGCGTTTGCGAAGGCGATAGCGCGCGGCGCAAAAAGCTTGAAAAGATGCTCGCGGCCTATCGATCCGTGGATGAAGATGAGTTGCCGAACCTCGATTCCTTGCTCCAGGACGGCGAGTCGATCACGCCGGACAAATTTGAGCCCGGCTACCAGGTTGGTCCTTACCTGATCAAAGAATTGATTGGCGAAGGCGGCATGGGCGTCGTCTATCTCGCAACCCAGCATGAACCCGTACAACGTAGTGTTGCGCTAAAGATTCTGCAGCTCGGCATAGCTTCGCGTGACGTCATCACTCGTTTCAACGCCGAGCGGCAGGCTCTCGCGATGATGAGTCACTCCAATATTTCCAAAATCTACGATGCGGGAACGACCCAAGACGGCCGCCCGTACTTTGTTATGGAGTACGTACCGGGGCTTCCCGTAACCGAGTACTGCGACAGTAAGAAACTGGGTATCGATACACGACTGCGGCTTTTTGTCGACATCTGTGACGGCGTCCTGCATGCCCATCAGAAGGGCGTCATCCATCGTGATATCAAACCGTCGAACATCCTCGTTACCGAGGAGAACGAGAAGCCGGTGCCAAAGGTAATCGACTTTGGCATAGCGAAGGCAACTGAAGAACCGTTCGGCAACGCGAAACCGGAAACGCGGATAGGCACGCTGATCGGCACGCCCGGATACATGAGTCCGGAGCAGGCAGGGGTCACCGGGCTCGATGTGGACAGCCGAGCAGATGTGTATTCACTGGGAGTCTTGTTATACGAGTTACTCATTGGGTTACAGCCCTTCGAGGCCACCACGTCAGCGCAAGGTCTGTTCGAGGTACAGAGGGCTATTCGCGACGAAGAAGCAATCCGACCGAGTCACCGACTGTCGAAGATCACTGAAGAACAGCAGCAGCGAATCAGCCAGGACAGAGCGACGCGATTGCCAGCGTTACGCCGTCGGCTCGACAGTGATATCGAGTGGATATTGCTAAAGGCAATGGATAAGGATCGCGATCGCCGCTACCCGTCCGTCGCTGAATTCTCTGCGGATATCAGCCGCTACGTCGAAGGCATGCCGGTATTGGCCCGCGCACCTACACGTCGCTACCGTACGTCGAAGTTCGTACGCCGACATGTCTTCGGCGTATCCATGGCAGCAATCGTCTCGCTACTGGTCCTCGGCTTTGCCGTGACGATGACCGTGCAGACACTTCGTCTGCAACAAGCACTCGCCCAGACGAACCTGGAACGCAATCGAGCCGAGCAGGTTTCTGATTTCATGGTTGAGCTGTTTGAGGCAGCGAACCCGGAAATTTCCGGCACCACAGACGTTACCGCGCGCGAAATGCTTGACCAGGGTTCTACCCGACTGCTTGAGGACCTGACGAACCAGCCCGAGCTGAGGGCACGCCTATTGAGGACGGTTGGCGAAACCTATCGCGTGCTCGGCGGTGTCGAAAACGCGGCAGCCGCAATCACGTTGCTCGAAAACGCCCAGGCTGACCTCAGGTCCGTCCAGCCAACGCCGCCCAACCAGTTGTCAGCTGTGCTGAATGCACTCGGCTCGGTATACCACGACACAGGTGACTATAAAGAAGCTGAGCGCAACTACTCGCAGGCGCTGTCGTTGCTCGACCCGGAGTCTGACACGCGATTGAAATCCGACATACTGGGCAATCTGAGCGTTCTGCATACAGATCTCGGTAACCTCCCGGTAGCAGAGGATTTCGCTCGGTCGAGCCTGGACGCGGTGCCGACAGGTTCCGATGAGAACGCCGCAATTGTTGCAAGGCTGAAGCAACGACTCGCGTATATTCTTTATCAACAGGGCAACCTCGATGAGGCCCGGGCACTCATAAGGGACACAGTCAGCATATTGCGGGAGACTCGCGGCGCATCAAACCCAGCCGTCGCAACTGCGCTCAACTACGCTGCAATGATCCAGCGTGGCAGCGGTGACCCGGTAGCGGCTCAACAATCCCTGCTTGAGGCAGTAGACATTTATCGTACTGTCTACGGACCGGACTACCCCTACCTCGCGAACACGCTGAACAACCTGTCGATCGCCTACAACCAGACTGCCGATTTTGGCAAAGCCGCTGATGCGCAGGCCGAGGCGCTGCGCGTCGGTATTGCCAGTTACGGTTCAGACCACCCCAACGTCAACAGCTTTCGAATCAACCTCGCCACCAACCTGCAGGACATGGGTCGCCTGATCGAGGCGGAGCCCCTTTTGCAGGAGGGCCTGCGAAGCGATCGCGAACAGCTCGACCCGGGAAGCCCATACCTGGTGGCAACGCTTGATCGACTCGGCGCCGTGCTGGATGATTTGGGACATCATAGTGACGCTGAGACTTTCCTCCAGGAGGCAGTAGATCTTCGACGGGAAAACAGAGGTGAGAACGACGAGCAGACCGCCCTTGCCAAACTCAACCTCGCACGCAATCAGCTTGCACTGGGCAACGTCGGTATTGCGGATCAGCTGGCAAGTGATGCGCTTGAGACTGTTCAGGAACACACTGAACCGGGTGATATGGTGGGGCGAGTCCTTGCCGGGCTTGCTGCAATTCGTCATTCACAAGGCCGGCAGGACGAAGCTCGAAATTTGTTGTTGCGGGCAATCGGCATGTTCGGACCAGCCGGCGAAAAGACAGTCCTGCCAAAGGCGCGTGCCTGGATGTTGCTCGCCCAACTGCATCACGAGGCTGGCGACAATGCGTCGGCGGAACGCGCTTACGACTCGGCGGAGCTCGTTTTCGGAAAGCTGGTTCCTGACAGTCATCCCGAGAGATTGTTGTCAGCGATCCGCCGATACCGGTTGCAATGCGACTCGTCGAGAATCGACTTCGCCGCGACCGAAATTCGGTCAATGCGTCCGTCACTCGAGGCCGGGCTGGGCAATGATCATCCCTGGCTTGTCGAAGCGGACGAGGCTGCGGCCGCGTGCACGCTAGCCGGCGACCAGGTCGGTCATCAAGGACCCTAGAAATAACGGATACTGCGCGTCAATGGCGGTTGCTATGCCGCCGATCACGAAAATAAATCCCCAGTACTTCAGCGGTATCCAGTAGAAGTCGTGCTTGACGATTACGGGTGTTGCATCTCCTGTCTCGTCATCCACGATCGACAAACCGGACCGTTGATGAACGAGCCGGAAGTGTAGTTTCCAGAGAAATAATCCGCTTAGGACGGCTGCTGTTGCACTAATCAGCTGATCGTCGATCTGTATGCCCAACTGGCTCGTCAGCACCATCAGTCCGATTGTCGACAGTGCAGCCGACAGCGGCACCATGTAACCCTTTCCTGACCAGGTAAAAAACATGTCGTGTCTCCTTGAGGGTCGCCGCGATTATCCGTGGCCTACGAATACATGCGAAATTGCCCGATCGAATGTGCCAAAACGCGAAGCTGGGCTTTAGGAAAGTCCGTAAGCAATGCCGTTGGCACAACTCGGCCACCAATTTCGCATTGTTAGTCAGGCGGGCAGAAATTTGCCCACAACATGAATACCGGAGATCAACATGAAGAACAGTCTGACCCTTATCCTCATTGCAGTGATGCTGCCTGCCGTGTCGAGTGCCTTCGATGCCGATATGGATGGCAGCAAGGACCATCCGGAACTCCCCAGAGTGAAAGGCACCTATATCGTCGGCTACCAATACGTTGGGTACGACGCGGGCCGGTTTGCCAGCGGTTTCGCCGACAAAGAGTTTAAGACAGCGACACCGGAAGGCAAGACCACACGGATTATCTACGTCGGCAATGAAACCCAGAGCTCGCTGCAACTTTTCCGAAACTACGAAACGGCATTCAGTCGCATGGGAGAGTTCGACGAGATCTATTCGTGTAAGCCCGCCGACTGCAAGAAATCCCGGATCGGGGCACGAGTCGTCTGGCAGTCGGACTACAAATTTGCCAACGTATTGGGTGGCAATTACGGGTTTATAGCTGGTTCGACGTACAAAGACCCGATGTACGTCTACGGAACAGTGCGGAAGGGAGATGCTTTGTATCACGTGTCAGTTTTTACGACGACCGTGCTCAAGTCCTCTCCCAAGCAGATCGTAAACCGCCCGGTTGCCCATGTGGAGATTGTCGAAGTCGAAGAATTCCAACCAGCACTTGAAACCGTGGACGCGGAAACTGTCAGCAGCCAGCTGGAAACGAAGGGACGAATTGCGCTGTACGGCATTCGCTTCGACTTTGACAGCGCAACACTGCAAGCATCTTCAGCGGATGCGGTAGCCGAAGTCGCGAAATCATTAAGAGCGAATCCGTCCATGTCGGTCTACGTTGTCGGCCACACAGACAACGAGGGCGACTACACCTACAACCGTGATCTCTCGCAACAGCGCGCGGCGTCTGTTGTCCGGGATCTCGTTAATAAGCACGGCGTAGGCACCGAGCGTTTGCTCGCGGTCGGCGTCGGCCCCGTAGCGCCGCGGGCGCATAATGAAAACGACGCCGGGCGGGCGATCAATCGGCGCGTTGAGATCGTTCGCCGGTAACTGGATCTACCCGATGTCTTCGCCATCGAGCTGCAGGCGAAACCAGGTCAAAGCAGACGACCAGTGTCGATTCACGGTGCGAACTGAGATATCGAGCGCCTCTGCCGTCTCGGCAATACTGAATCCGGCAAAGTACCGAAGCTTGAAAGCGTCGGCCATGTTCGCATCACGTTCATGCAGCTTGTCAAGCATGTCGTCCCATTCAAGGATTTGCGAGTAGTCCTGATTATCCGGAAGCCGAAGCTCGTCAAACTCGGTTCGCCTTTGTTCCCCGCCGTGCTTCATTGCCGCACGCCGCCTGGCCCGATCGATCAGGATGCGGCGCATCGATTCGGCGGCAGCCGCAAAGAAATGCCGCCGGTTTTCCCAGCGAACATCGTCGCCAATCACACGCAGATACGCTTCATGAACTAGCGCAGTCGGTTGCAATGTGCTGCCGGCCCGTTCGGAACGCATGCGCGAACGAGCCAACTTCCTAAGCTCATCGTAGACCAGTGGTAGCAGCTCATCCGATGCGCCAGACTCGCCGCGACCGGCCGCCTCGACCAGTCGCGTGATTTTGTTGGCGTTTGTCACTTCATTTTGTCCGTCGTCAAGAAAAATGAATCAAGCGTATTACTCCTCATCCCCATATTACGCGATGAGAGTCGTGGTTATATCCTACACGGCCAGATTCTGATGACTATTGTTAACGGC
>CAXBJV010000061.1:0-16655 GCA_963976215.1 uncultured Woeseiaceae bacterium
ATTTTTAGATGCAAATATCTGCTCTAGTGGCTCAACTTTGGATGCAAATCAACACTCAGAGGAGGCGGAAGCCCAAACCATTGAGTTCGACAATCTGGTCGTCGTCGCGGAGTTTGGAGACACGATCTATCCGGGGCTTGCCCCCACGGGCAAAGTCTATTGTGGCGGGGACAAGCCGTGGCACACGGTCATTAATGGCGAGAACTACCATGCCCTGAAAGCCCTGACCTGGACTCACCGAGGCAAGGTCGATGCCATTTACATCGATCCACCCTACAACACGGGCGCGAAGGACTGGAAATACAACAATGATTATGTCGAGGGGGAGGATCTGTATCGTCACAGCAAATGGCTTGCGATGATGGAGCGACGCCTGCTAGTGGCGAGGGAATTGCTGAATCCGGCAGACGCAGTACTGATTATTACAATTGACGAAAAAGAATACCTGCGACTGGGGTTGCTGCTGGAGCAGCATTTCCCTGAAGCCCAGATGAGAATGATCTCGACCGAGATCAGTCGAAAAGGTTCCGCAAGGTCTGATGATTTCGCACGCGTCGATGAGTATATTTTCGTTTTGCTATTCGGAAGCGCGAGTGTTGGACAAATCTTCGTTGATGGAATGTCCGTTGCACCTGCAGGAGGTCGCAAAGAGAAAGTAAAAGTAGCATGGGAGTCAATGCTGCGCCGAGGCACTGGTTCCATGCGTGCTGACTCACACCTAAAATTCTATCCCGTTCTCGTTGATCCGAACGCGAAAAAGGTCGTTGGCAGAGGCGAGATACTTCCACTCGGTCAACACCCGCCCGACTACACCGCGCCTCCGGGACTAGTGGCGATTTGGCCCATGAGGTCGAATGGTGCAGAGGGGCGTTGGCAGCTCAATACCTCGTCATTTTCCAAGCGATTCAGCGAAGGACACATAAAGGCGGGTCGATTCAATAAGGATGGTACTTGCGCAATACTTTACCTACCTTCCGGGCTTCGCACGGCCATTTCGGAAAACAAGATCATACCTTCCGGCACGGATGCAAATGGCGGCCCAAATTTCAAGTGGATTGACCCCGATACAGTTACAGGTCGTCCAAAGACACAATGGCACGCTGTTTCCCATAACGCTTCTGAACATGGGACGGCGCTACTAAAGAAAATGCTTCCAGACCGTCGCTTTCCGTTTCCGAAGTCAGTTTACGCAGTAGAAGATGTGTTACGTCTTTTTGTTGGCCAGAAACCGAAGGGCACGATTCTGGATTTCTTTGCAGGCTCAGGCACAACAGCCCATGCTGTCATGCGGCTCAACAAGCAGGATGACGGACAACGTCAATGCATCAGTGTGACCAACAACGAAGTTGGAGCGGACGAGCAGAAATCGCTTCGGGAGCAAGGCTTACGGCCGGGCGATGCTGAATGGGAGAAACTCGGTATCTGCGACTACATCACCAAGCCACGTGTGGAGGCTGCCATCACTGGTAAGACGCCGGATGGAGAACCCATCAAGGGCGACTACAAATTCACTGACGAGGTCCCGATGGCCGACGGCTTTGAGGAAAACGCCGAGTTCTTCACGCTGACCTACGAGACTCCTCTGGCGGTTAGTTACCAAACTGCCTTTGCACGTATCGCTCCGTTGCTGTGGCTGCGCGCTGGCAGTCTGGGCCGCCGCATTCACAAAATACCCTCGGACGGCTGGGATGTGGCAGACAACTACGGACTGCTTGTTGAGCTAGACCACGCCACCGATTTTCTCAAAGCCACTCGCAACGCCAAGGATCTGCGTATCGCATATATTGTCACCGACGACGAGCGTCGTTTCCAAGCGCTGGCGCGGCGCCTGCCCGAAGGAGTTGAAGCGATCCGGATGTATGAGTCCTACCTAGCCAATTTCGCATTCGCTGACGGAGACGACGCTTGAAGTTCACGCTAAAGGACTACCAGCATGAAGCCGTAGTCGACGTGCTAGACAATTTGAGAAAGGCTCGTAAACGCTGGCGCGAGGATGCCGATCGCCACGCCTTTTCGCTGACTGCTGCCACCGGCGCGGGCAAGACGGTGATGGCCGCCGCGGTCTTCGAGGCGCTGTTTCACGGTGACGACGGCTTCAATTTCGACCGTGACCCAGGTGCCGTGGTGATTTGGTTCAGCGACGATCCGTCGCTCAACGAACAGACGCGCTTCCGCTTGATGGAGTCTTCCGACCGGCTGCGGTTTACGGACTCGGTGGTAGTGGAAAATACCTTCAACCGCACGAAATTCGACGCCGGAAAAATCTACTTCCTCAACACACAGAAGCTGGGCAAGAAGAGTCTGCTGGTGCGCGGATACGAGGGTGACGAGTACGGCGACACATTTCCCGAAATGCGGCCTGACCTAAGGAGTCATACACTTTGGGATACCATTCGGAACACGATCGAAGACCCGACGTTGTCGCTCTATCTCGTGCTGGACGAGGCGCACCGGGGTATGGGGAAGCAAAATCGCGAGAAGTCGACCATCGTGAAGCGGCTGATCAATGGTGAAAAAGGGGTGCCGGGCATTCCCATCGTTTGGGGAATATCCGCTACGGTGGAACGATTCAACAAGGCGATGGAAGTCGCAACAGGCCGCACCACCCTGCCACCCGTGACTGTGGACGCCACGAGAGTGCAGGAATCCGGATTGCTAAAGGACACCATCGTTCTTGATATTCCCAATGAGGCGACGGGTGATTTCGATACCGTGTTGATGCGTCGAGCCACGGACAAGTTGCGCGAATCTACTGAGGAATGGGCAGCCTATGCCGCGCAACAGGACAGCGATGAATCCGTTATTCCCCTGATGGTGCTGCAGGTGCCAAACAAACCCAACCCAAAAAATATTGGGCGAGCGCTGGAAACGATTTTCCAGCATTGGCCGGAATTGACAGAAACCTGCGTGGCTCATGTATTCGGTGAGCACAAGACCCATACTTTCGGGAACTACTCGGTCCCCTACATTCAGCCGCAGAGGGTGCAGGATGATGCTTGGGTACGCGTATTGATCGCCAAAGACGCTATCAGCACTGGGTGGGACTGTCCGCGTGCGGAAGTGATGATCTCTTTTCGTCCGGCAAGCGATCAGACATACATCGCACAGCTTCTAGGTCGCATGGTGCGCACACCGTTGGCGCGGCGTATACCCGGCAACGACCGACTCAACTCCGTAGACTGTTTATTACCGAAGTTCGATAAAGAGACAGTTGATAACGTCGTTAAGGCGTTGCGCGAAGGAGGCGGAGATACACCGCCAACAGGACGCATCCTCATCAACCCTAAGGAGATGAAGCCAAACCCGGCAGCGCCGGAAACAGTTTGGGAAAAATTCGTTTCCCTCCCGTCGCAGACTCGACCCCAGCGCGGCGCAAAACCGGCTATTCGCTTGACAGCACTGGCGCATGAATTGGCATCTGACGGCCTGCTCGCTGGCGCGGGTGGCAAGGCACATGCAGCGATACACAAGGTGCTCGACGACTTTATTAATGATCGAGCTGAGGTATTCGAAGAAAAGCGCAAGTCTGTGATGACGGTGGAGGGCCGGACCATTATCGCTGATTTGCGAACGGGTGGAACGATCGATGCAAATTTTCAGGCCGAATCGGATGACGCGGTTATTGGCGATGCCTACCGTCGCACGGCGCGAATCATCAGCCCCGACATTGCACGCACGTATACTCTGGAACGGGCGAAACGCCATCCTGCGGCAGAAGACGATCTGGACGAGGCCTTGATCGAGTCACGAGAGGAGGTTGCTGCTCTGCATCTGATGGAAAACCTGCAGGTTCTGTTTGATACCGAGGCCAAGAAATTGGCCGACCAATGGTTTTCTGACTATCGAAGCGAAATCAAGAAACTTTCGCATGACCGTCAAGATGCCTACCGGCAAATCGTAGCGCTTAGCACCGACCCGCAAGACGTAGATTTAGCACGGCCAATGTCACGCTATGAGCCGACGAGGGCACGCGATCCAGATGGTGTGGAAGAGGATATTGCGACGTACACACAGCACTTGCTTTGCGACGAATTGGATTTGTATCCTGCCGAGCTAGGGACCTGGGAGAAAACGGTTCTGAAGACGGAGCAGGAACGCGAGGGCTTCAAATCGTGGTACCGCAATCCGAACCGCCCTAGCCAGGACTCATTGGGTATCGCATACAGGGGTGACGAGGACACGAAGATCGTCAGGCCAGATTTTATATTCCTCGCCGAAGTGGACGGCGAGATTGTGGCGGACATCGTTGATCCTCATGGCTTTCACTTGGCTGACGCTCTACCCAAACTGCAAGGTTTGGCTGCCTACGCTGAAACCCATTCACAAAATTATCGCCGCATTGAAGCTGTCGCAGAAATTGGCGGCAAATTGCGCGTTCTCGACTTGACTCGTGCCGATGTTCGCGAAGCGATTATAAAGGCGTCGAGCGCCGAATCTCTTTACAAGAGTGCTACAGCGGGTGACTACGCATAGCTGTTGCTTCGGATTTTTGTTGAGCTCAACAAGGAGCAGCAACGAGATCGAAATCTGATCGACCACGAGGAACCTGGCGAACATTATTGCCAAGGTCAACGAGGGGTGGGCCACCCCAAAATATCACCAGCGATTGGAATTCTAGTGGCAAGGAGTCCGTATCCTTAAACGAGAGGCTAACAAGTTTAGAATATTCCTAGGCGACGCCAATAACACATGCAACAATCCTCTCGTCAGCAGGCTGCTGCGCAGGGAATGCCCTAGTAAATTCGTCGATGACTTTCGGCAGCAATACTCTCTCGGCGGCAATAACCTCCTTTCGAATATCCCTTAGTAAGAGCGGTTTACGCCGTTTGCTCTCCTGAAGTTTCTCGTACCATACAGGGCGTATAAGGTCGAGCCAGCGTGCTGCCAACTCTTCCCAGTCCGGTTGAACGCCTTCGGTCGGCGACCGGAGCACTTGAAGCAAGGCAGTTAAAATGTCGACGACCGGCTGATCTTGTTGTTCACTTGCGGATATAAGATACGCTTCCAGCACGATTTCCATTTCGTCAAGTGCGCGCAGCTTTCTGCGAGATAGGAGTCGACGCTCCACAATTGCCAAGCGGTCTAAATGGTCGCGCAGTACGCGCTCGGCGGCTGGCGATATTTCATGAAGGTCCTCAACAGTCGGGCCCAGCCGCTCCCTGAGAAGCTCGCATATTGTCTGGATGTCAGTTTCCGGGTCCGATGTTAGATCTTTCAAGAAGATCCATCGCGGGACCTTTGAGGTATCGGTAGTGCAGAAGAAGGCCCAGGGACGAGAGGCCGAGACGAGACTGACTCTAGACGTCACGCGTGCCTTAACGCCGATGTATTCGAGATAGGTTTGTTCTGGAATAAGCGCCGATTTTCCGCTGACGAGCGCTCGGACAGGTGAGAAGGCATCTTCAATGCCGTCCCAGCTATCGGCCGTTGATTCGAATTCTTTGATTGCATCTTTCGCCGTGTGCACATGCTTTCGTTCGCGGATTGCATCCGGCAACGGCATGTTGGACCCAAGTAGGTTGTCGACGGTTTCATATCGCTCGATGAAGCGCTCATCAGAGCGAAGTGCAAATTCAGTGGCGTCGTCTGGCCACCAAGCGTAGATGTTTCGGTGTGGGCTATCGAGTCGATCAATTCGTCCTGAACGTTGCTCCGCTATACGTACAACACTTGGCATATCAAGATGCACAATAGCCTGGGCTCGCTGCAGGTTGACGCCTTCTGAAACACTGTCGGAACAGAGTCCTATTGTTGGCGTGTCATCGTCGCTCTTCGGCGAAAACGCCTTAAGAAGGCGGCTTCTATCGGATTGAGTGTCGCCGGTCGCAACTAAAATGCGAGGCCCAGGTTCGAGCGTGTCAAGTAGCATGCGAATGTAGGCTAGTGTTATAGGGCGACTGTCAAAGGCCAAAATATAGGGATACTTCTTCGAAAGTCGTGCGAGCAGCTGAACTTTGGCGTGTTCGCGCTTTGCCGAAATTGAGGATGTGACCTTTAAAATTTGTCGATAGATGGCGATTTCGTCTTCGCACGCAGCCCGATGCTTTTCTGCATCACTTAACCAATTGGGCAGATCAATCGACAGTCTGGATTTAGGCACTTTGCCGGCCACCTTCGCTAGGCGACCGATGACGTTTCCCGTTTTGGCCGATTTTTGAAAGCCCACCAAGTTGCTTCGCTGGGCAGCCTCTACGGTTCCGACCAGGTGCTCAAGCAATGCGGCACGTGAAGAACGTAATGCAGACATAACCGAATATTGCGACAACCGATTCGCGCCACTGAGCCTACCTTGGAGGAACTTCTCTTCCGTCAAGCCCCGCCGGGCCAGCGCTTTAGGCAATACGATTTCCTTTTGGAAGTACATCACGCCCTTCAGTTGAGCGGCTAGTTCTCGAATCTGGTCGGCACTTTTCCGGTCGTTGGCAGACTCATTCAAACCATACGTATCCGCTTTGTGTTTAGGGAATCGACATTGCCGGCCTTTGGCATCTGTGTAGGCCGACGGATCTTTATCGATAAACTGATTGAGCACGCTCTTGGTACGCCGCACAGTAAACTTGGCGATCTCGCGGCGAAGCTCGGCAATCTCGTCCTCCGAAAGTGTGCGGGAAATGGAGCGAGCGCCCAGCATACGATCGAAGGCCTTGACCGTTTCATCGTCCAAATTATCGGCGCCAAGCATGTCGGCGATTCGCAATAGATCAACGGCACTGCGGTTTATCGGTGTGGCTGTAAACAGTGCGACGTGATCGGCCATGTTGCGCAAGAGTTGTTGGGTGCGATTCGATTTGAAGTTTAAAAAATTGTGGCCTTCATCGACGCAAAGAATTTGCGCGCGTCGAAGGTTGTTCAGGACGCTGTCGTGCGAGTCGCCTTTGGCTCTGCTGAGCATACCGTGAGAGAAGACATCAAGCGGTACGCTCGCGATAGCGCTTTCAGATACCCACTCAGATGTCACCGACGGAGGCGATATCAGCAACGCCTTCCCGCGTCGCAGGCGATTCGACGCAACAATCTCGTGCATTTTGGTGCCGATCAGGTGTACGCCAGTGCGAGTTTTTCCAGAGCCTGTCGCATCCGCAATCAACACGCTGCCGCGTTCTTTCAGAATGAAAAGCGCCTGTGCGATTCCGAGCCGTTGCGAGGGCCAGAGCGCCGCATCCCCCGGCAGATACTCGCCGCGCAAGTAGCGCTGCGCCCACTTTGCTTCGAGCAACTCGGCACTGGCGCGCGCTATGGCTTCTTGCCATGGGACAAGGCGGAGAAGTTGCTCGAGCAATTCAATCAGTGCCTGGCTGTAGTCCTTTCCGAGGTTCCATAGCTCCTCTGCAATTTGAGAGGTTTCCAAGTATCGTACGTGCTCCTCTCGAGCCGCAGGCTTATTGGGCGTCTCGAAACGCCGAAATCGGACGTTGGCTTCGAGCTGGTTTTTCAACCCGGGGTCAGTGAAGTTACTGGACCCAATAGTTGCAGCATCATCGCCAACATAGATTTTGGCGTGGAGTCTCCATCTTGATCGCGCGAGGTACCGGACCGACATCGTGCCTGCCTTCAAACGTTCGATGCAGAGAAGTAGCTTGGCGCTCAGCAATATCGAAATGCCGCGGTCTAACCAGTACTCCTTCATCTCGTGTGGCAAGTCTAATTCCCTAATTGAGAACGTATCGCGTCTCGATCCAAAGGGTTCCGAGCCAAAAACAACTCGGATCTGGTCGCACGAGCCGGCCTCGGATATGAAGTCTATTAGGCGATCGAGGGAGGCAAATCCGGTAACGATCAAAGGATTTACTGATGAGCGCAGGTCCTCAATGACCCAGTCTTCGACTCGAGCCGAGTCTTGGTTAATTGGAAATCTTGCGCCGGGCGGCCACGTGGCACCGAGCGGCTCGCTGCGTACTGTCGAGAAGAGATCCAATGTTGTCGGAGTAAATCGCGCCATATCGGCACCCGATAGTGGTTTCTTGTCTTTTCGCCTACTTTACCTCAGCAATCCATTAGCGGGCTCGAGAAAAGCTCATTCTGTCAAATGGAAAAAAGAGTGTCGCTAAATTGCAGCCCAGGCGAGGAGTAGTCATTTTGCCTGTTATTATCCTCGATACCGGGTGCCGTATAAACTTTGGATAACCTGACGAATGAATTTAAACCAGCGAAAACTCGATGAATACAAAAACTACTTTCTTGAGAAGTTCGCAGGCGACAAGTCGTTTTCGGATTCACGCTATCAAAAGCGCGAGCGGCTCTACAAGGCTGAGCTGGTCGATGCTTTTCGGCTAGATCTGAAGAAAAACTTTCCGACTCTGCCACGTTCGGACAGTGAGCTTGTCGCATTATGTGACGGCCTTTATTCGCTATTCACCCGACCATTAGAGAGCAACGGCAAAAACCCGCAGAATCTTGTCGGATGGCGCTACTCGAATTTCATTCGTTTGTTACCCGATAAAGGCAAGATCGATCTCGCTCGTTCCGTTGCCGCACTGCTTGATGAGAGTAGCCCGCTGGGCTCGAGAATCGATGCATTTCAAGCTGATCTGGAGAGATTGGCATCGAGTGTTGAAGAAAAATGCGGACCCGCGATGAAGCGCTCCGTTACGTCGTTCTTCCTGTTTCTGCTAGACCCTGAAAAGTACGTTTTCGTCAAGACACGCGAGTTCAAGCACTCGATGACGGACTTGCTCGGCGAACATTGCTTGGGGAAAGGGAACGAGTACGAGCAAATTCTCGAGTTTACGAACGAGGTCAAGGGTGCATTGGAGGCTGATGGCTGGGCACCAAGGGACTTGATCGATATTCAAAGTTTCTTATGGGTACAGCGATCGGCGGCTTCAGCAGGCAACGATTCCGAGTCCGCAGATAGCGATCGCATCGTCCCGATTTGGATTCTTAGGGTAGATCCCGATCAAGTCGGCGATGCTGAAAATCAGTCATTCGATTTCAACCTGACTGATCATGAAAAACATCGAGAATGGTATGAGTCCAGGGTTGTTGAGCAGCTTGAAAGGCGTTCGCGCGTAATTCTCGCAAAAAAAGGTACGACGACTGACATTTGCGGCGAAGCAAACATTGAAGCTGTTGAAATTGATGGGGACGATTTCCAGCTCGATCTGACTCAGATCGAATTCAAGAATGTCTCGGTATCCGCAAAAACAAACTACCAGCATTTGATTCCCGGCATATTTACAAAGAAAGGGCTTCAAGCTCATGGTGCCGCTCAAATATGCCGTGAGTACTTTGATCTGGTAAGGCCGGTTTATCTATTGACGTGGAATCCCGTTCAACAAGCGCACGGCGGGACTGGCACCATGGATGGAAGCATTGGTTTCAAAGAGGGTGAGCAAACACGGTGGGCATGTCATTCAAGCGATGTAAATCCGGGGGACCCGGTCTATCTCATCCGGCTTGGCACCGGAGATACAAGGGGCCTAATTGCGAAGGGACGCGCGTGTTCGGAAACCTTTCTAGCCCCGCACTGGCACGAGGAGAAGGAAAAAGACCTTCGGTACGTCATGATTGAGTTTGAGGAAATTCGCGACGAACCCGCCTTGCCCAGCGTGTCGATGTCGGACCTGAATTCCAACTTTCCAGATCAACAGTGGTCGCCCCAAGCATCCGGGATTTCGATTCGCGACGAATATCGGCAGGAGCTTCATGGATTCTGGCGACAAAGGGGCAGTGCGATGTCGTTGCGTGAGCTATTTGAAGAATATAAGCGCCTGGACCCTCGTAAAGATTGGATTCGGGAATATCGGGAAGTCACTCAAATTGTCGCCGATGACGTCGCTTCTGGCTCTATTTCCGACGAAACGCTCGCTCGGCTTTGGTCAACAATGAAGAATGGAATCGCCAATGCGGGACAGGGCGTCATTTCCGCGGCCGTCTACGAAGAAAACAAGGAAAGGCTGCGAGAACTTACGCTTAGGATTTTTGAAAAACCCGATAGATCGACTTTCGACGAGATCTGCGAAGACTTTAAACAGTGGAAAGAAGAGGGTCGGATTCAATGGGTGCCGTGGCTACTAACACGTCGCACATTCGCCGCGGTAAGCCCAGAGCGGCTCTCGACAATTGTCAAAGCATCAGATTTACGCGAGTTGAGAGGAAAGCTCGAGAACGTGTTTGGGATGCCACCGTCTGGAATTGACGATTGGTTTGCACTAAGTGGCCACATTCGCAAATTTCTTTTGGATGAAGGCGTCGACGATTCCGATCCTGCTTATTTCAATACGTTTCCCTGGTATCTCTTGAAGAACATCGAAGACTCGGCTGTATTCTCTGTCGAGGAGTCAAGTGCTGAGTATCAAACTATGTCAAAGAACCTGATTCTCTATGGACCGCCCGGTACGGGTAAGACATTCGCCTTACGCAGCCAGTTCTTTCCCGCGTACACCGAGGAGGCACCTGAATCGACTGCAGAAGATTGGATGGACGCCACGATTGGCCAATTAACCTGGTATGACGTTATTGCGGCTGCGATCTATGATCTTGGTGACAAGCCGGTAAAGGTTGCTGAAATCGTCGGTCACGAGTTCGTCGCGTCGAAAATGAGAGCATTGAGCAGGCAGTCACCTCCATCTGCGACCATCTGGGGCACGCTCCAGGAGCACACTATCCTCGACTGTGAGAACGTAAACGTTACTACACGCTACGAACCAGCGTGGTTTTACAAAGACGAGAATAGCCGCTGGAGTTTGGTGTCCGATTGGAGTGAGTCAGGTAGTTACGTCCTTGAGGCAATTACAAAATACAAACAAGGACCTGGCGAAAGTAATAAGACAGCACACCGTTATTCGTTTGTAACGTTTCACCAATCATACAGTTATGAGGAGTTCGTTGAAGGCATTCGCCCAGTATTGACAGAAGGAGAGCTAGATAGCAGTAGCGTAGGTTATGTTTTGGAGCCAGGTGTATTTCGACGTATATGTGAGCGCGCCCGGAGAGATCCCGAGAATCGCTACGCCTTGTTTATCGACGAAATCAATCGAGGCAACATCTCCAAGATCTTCGGCGAATTGATCACTCTTCTGGAAGAAGACAAGCGTGCGGGAGCTGCCAATGAGCTAACAGTGACACTGCCGTATTCTGGCGACTCTTTCAGTGTCCCAGCCAATTTGGACGTTATCGGCACGATGAATACTGCTGATCGCTCGCTCGCCCATATTGATACGGCGCTACGACGGCGTTTTGAGTTTAAAGAGCTGATGCCCGATCCAACGCTCCTCAAGGCGCGTGAAGTTGGTGGGGAGTTAATTGATGTTGCCAATATGCTTGAGACCATTAATAGACGAATAGAAGCTCTGTTCGATCGGGAGCACATGATCGGACATGCTTATTTCATTACTGGCGATTCTATGGGCGATATCTTCAAGCGCAGAATAATCCCCTTGCTCGTAGAGTATTTCTTTGAAGACTGGAGCAAGGTTAGAGCAGTTCTCGCTGATGACCAGGTGGATGACCCAGGCGCACAATTTATTCTAAGCGCTAAAGTAAACAGCAGTCTGTTCGCGAGTAGCAGCTCACACGCCAAAGTCGTCTTTTCACTCAATGAAGCGGCGCTCAGCAACCCTAAGGCCTACCGCAAGATCTACGACTCCGTTCTAGAAGAAGACTAACGATCATGCTTTCTGTCGCTGAATATGGGCGAATTTACAAGGCAGATGTTGACGAGAGTCTGCCAGACGGAAACTTGCGGCTGACGAAGAAGCACTTCACTGCTCTATTAACGCTTCTCGATCACGACGATGACGACTCGCCCAATTACGCGCCGGTATTTACATACCTCCGCCCAAAGGGCGTTGAACAACTTCGTGTTCAGAATTTCGTCGGCGTCGTTCGACTTGCCGATGGGGTGCAGATCGAAGTCCTGCCGAAAATCTCGAAAAGACTCGAACATGAGCATGCGCGCAAGCTTTTGGTCAAGATGCTGATTGAGCTGTCCGACTCTCCCTTCTTCGAGGGGACTGCGGCGGACCTCGAAGCACATGACATGCCAATCTTCGAGTTGCTGCTGCGATGCTACTTGGAGCAGGTAACCACACTGGTCAAAAAGGGAATCGCGAGAACCTATGTTGCGAGGGAAGACAACCTTGTATTCCTTCGTGGCAAGTTGCAGATGACCGAGCATATTCGACGCAATTCTTACAACGCGGCACGGGTTTTCTGTGAGTTTGACGAATACGATGCCGATCGGCCGATCAATCGCCTGATCAAGGGTGCGCTATGCATCGTCAGTAAACTATCGCGGGACGCGGGAAACCAACAGCGCTGTCGTGAGTTGTTATTCTGGTTCGATAATGTTCCGAGCACAACGGATCCGCGAGTGGATTTTCAGCGAATGCGGCGTGATCGGCTGGTACAGCACTATGCGCCAGCAATGCCTTTGTGCAAGTTGATTTTGTACCAGCTCAATCCGCTTACGCAACAAGGAGAGAATCAGGTCGTATCGATGCTGTTTCCGATGGAAAAAGTTTTCGAGGCATTTGTTGCAGCGAAGCTTCCGCGACAGCTCGTTAGCTGGAGAATCTCGGCACAGGCGACTGGCAAAGCACTGATCGACGATCATTTAAAGCGGAGAATGTTTAATCTTAAACCAGACCTGTTATTCACGCGATCGCAACAGCATGTGATTGCCGATACCAAGTGGAAGCTCGTCAACCAGACGGTTCGGAGCGACAAGTATGGAATATCGCAGGCCGATATTTATCAGCTATTCGGATACACGAAAAAGTACCTCAGGAACCAACAGCAACGAGAGGTTCTCTTAATTTATCCGGCATCCGATACATTTACCGAGCCACTGGCTCCATTCTGGTACAGGAAAGGCAATGAAGTTCTCTATGTGGTTCCATATGACCTAAATAGTGAGACGCTTATCCTACCAACGGAAAGCCTGCTAACCGAGGATGTTCACCAGGTGGCGCAATTCAGCTGAGAGATAGGATTCGATGGCTCAGATCTTCCCATCCGACATTGAGGCGGCCAAAGCGGACGGCGAGTCTCCCGATGAACTCGAAACGCTAATCGCGCTGCGCGACGGTCTGCCAGAAGAGTTTCTCGTTTACCACAGCGTTCACTGGAGTGCCGTAAGACCGCAGTACACAGATTTTGGCGAGATCGATTTCGTCATCGTAAACAATGCGGGGCAGGTTCTCGTAATCGAACAAAAGAACGGCCCCATGATTGAGACATCACAGGGACTGGAGAAGCGTTACTACGGTGGCAAGACGAAACGCGTTTATTCGCAGGTACAACGAAATCTGGGCAATCTTCGAACCAAGTTCTCTCGGTCAAGCGCGGCCAACCGCTCGATAGACGTTGATTACCTGATCTACTGCCCGGACCATCGTCTGGTGGACAAGAGTGCAGCTGCCGTCGATCACCAGCGCACGGTTGATGCGACCACAAAAGCGGAACTTCCGGCGAAGATTCAGAAACTGATGCAAACCGAGAAGGGTAAGGATGCGGTGCTTCGCCGCGAGCTGCACGATTTTCTGCTCAATGGCTTTCGTATCGCCCCGGACGTCAATTCCTACAAGTCGAAACAGAGCCAGGTTTATCGGCAACTCCTTGCGGGCCTGTCGGACGTAATCGAGAGTCTCGAATTCTCGCCATTTCGATTGCGCATTGTCGGAACCGCCGGATCGGGCAAAACGCAAGTAACGATGCGCTTTTGCGAGCGGGCGATAGTAGAGGGAAAGAAGCCACTACTACTCTGTTTCAATCGACCGTTGGCTGACAAACTATCAGCGCAGGCGCCCAAAGGCGTTACCGTCAATACCTATCATGGATTCATCAAGAAGACGGCGGAGAGTTTGGGTATAGACATCGACTTCAGCAAAGCCGACGGCCCGGATTTTTGGCGAGGAATTCAGGAGGAGTTACTCGCGGCAACTTTGGCAGGCGCACCCAGGTTCGATTGTCTGGTCGTCGACGAAGGCCAGGATTTTAAGTCGGATTGGTACGACATCCTGCAGATGTTTCTCGCGGATAGTGCTTCGCAGCTCTGGCTGGAGGACCCTTTGCAGAATCTTCGCGGACTCGACCCGGTTGAGCTGCCGGGATTCGTTACCTATCGGGAAACGGCGAACTTTCGAACGCCGTTGTCTATCGCTGGATTTATCAAGGGCACCCTGGAATCGGAGTTCGAGCAACGGAACCTGTTGCCCGGCCTTGGTGTCGTGATGTACGACTACCAAGAGCCGTCAGAGATCGAGCCCATTCTGGAACGACGAATACGTGAACTATCGAAGGTGGGATTCAAGCCGGAAGATATCGCGATTGTGTCCTGTCATGGCACGCGATCGACGGCACTTGCGAACACCGTTCAGATTGGCAAGCACAAGGTTC
The DNA here is from genome assembly GCA_963976215.1 of uncultured Woeseiaceae bacterium. Classification (GTDB taxonomy): domain Bacteria; phylum Pseudomonadota; class Gammaproteobacteria; order Steroidobacterales; family Woeseiaceae; genus UBA1847. The sequence continues at coordinate 14,341 of CAXBJV010000061.1, forward strand.
GGAAGTTTACCGGTAAGTATGACGCTGGAAATAATCAGATCTACACGGATGGTGATCTGACCTTCGACACAATATTTCGGTTCAAAGGGCAGCAAGCTCCTGCGGTGATTCTTGTGGATCTGGACGAGACGATCAAAAAGGACGAATGGGCGAGGGGCATCTTGTATTGTGCAATGACAAGAGCGACTGTTCGACTGGAACTCGTCGTACACTCGGCCTGCCCTTGGGCAGATGTTTTTCGAGAAAATTTAGACGAGGATTAGAAGGCATGGATGATGAAAGGCAATCGCAAAAGCAGCTCGCAGTGACAGTTGCGAAGAATGCCAGTGATGAAGAACGGCTTGCACTTCTCACCTGGAGCAAACAGCTGCTAGAAATTCGTGACCGCCCAGTATCGAACATTCAGAAGGGCAAACAGGCGCTCCAACTAACATTGGAAAGCAAGGTGATTTGGCCGACCGCTAAGATAATAGGTCGGGAAATAAAACGGTTGGCTTGGGACGATCGAGGAACGAAGGGTCGTTTGTCTTTAGCTGGCATAACGATCGGGCTAACAGTGTTCGGAGGGCAGGGCGCTGGTATCGCCGCTCTCGGTACTGCCGTAGGGGTACCGCTTTGGGTCGTGCTTGGGGCTGGAGGCGCTTTTGCGGGCATGCTGATTGACGAGCTAAAAGTTTCGAGTATCGCGCCGGGCAAGTCTACGACGATCGAAGCAAAGAAAGTCGATAGCAAGCGCGACTCAAAAAACGGCACTGAGGAATCTGAGAGTTGAAGCCGTATCTCTCCAAATCCCGCCTTATTTCTGCGCATCAGTGCGCCAAAAAATTACACCTTGAAAAGCACCACCCCGAGCTGGGCGTAGTATCAGAACAAACCGAATCCTTGTTTGCGACGGGCAACCAGGTCGGTGACATAGCACAGCAGGCGTATGGTGCGCCTGATTCCGTTGAAGTTGAGTTTAACTTCAAGACGATGCTGGCTGAAACCAAACTCCTCATCACTGCCAACGCGAGGTTCCCAATATTCGAAGCCACATTTCGTTATGAAGGCGTGCTGGTCCGTGCCGATGTAATGATTCCCGATGGCGACGGCTGGCATGTCATCGAAGTAAAAGCCTCGACCTCGATCAAGGACTACCATGTGCTCGATTGCGCGATTCAGGATTGGGTTCTGCGAAATTCCGGTATCAACGTCAAATCGATGTCACTGGCGCACATCGATAACCAGTTCGTGTATCAGGGTGACGGGAACTACGAAGGTCTCCTTATCGAGACTGACCTCACGGACAAAGTTCGTACTATGGAGCGCGATGTACTCGAATTGGTTGCCAAGGCGCGGGATGCCGTTACGGGCCCCGTGCCGTCCGTCGATGTAGGCGCACATTGCTCCAAGCCCTACGAGTGCCAGTTTATGGATTACTGTTGGCCGTCAGAAGCTGAATTCCCGGTAATGGGACTGGGTGGAGGAAAGGCGAAACTCGCCACATGGGTCCAAGAAGGGTATAGCGACATCCGTGATGTTCCGAGCGCAGACGTTACCGCGGAAACTCAGCAGCGAATTCATCGGGTAACGGTATCTGGCGTGCCGGAGATACTGCCCGGTGCCAGGAAGATATTGGAAGCGGTACCTTACCCACGGTATTACCTGGATTTTGAGACTGTTGGACCAGCCGTTCCAATCTGGGCGGGGACGCGGCCGTATGCGGCGGTCCCTTTTCAGTGGTCATGCCATGTCGAGCATGAAAATGGCGACTTAGAGCATGCCGAATTTCTGGACTTGTCTGGTGAGGCGCCAATGCGAGCACTCGTGGAGAAAATGATCGAGTGTCTGGGTGATACGGGTCCGGTGTTGACGTACACGAATTACGAAGAACGTGTAATCAATGGATTAATCCAATTGTTTCCGGACCTTGAAGCATCGCTCTTAAAGATTGTGGATCGGTTGTTTGATCTGCATCCGGTCGTCAAATCGCACTACTATCATCCGAAAATGCTCGGATCTTGGTCCATCAAAGCAGTGTTGCCATGCATCGCGCCGCACATGAGCTATGCAGGGCTAGAGGGAATCAATGAAGGTACGGCGGCGTCGGACGGATACCTGGAGGCGATAAATCCGCAAACCAATAGAGATCGAAAGCGCGAACTCGAACAGCAGCTCTTGCGGTATTGTCGTTTTGATACAGAGGCCATGGTGGAGATCGTAAGGGTTCTCGGCGGTTCCCTCTAAAACAAACCTAACTCCATTTGAGAGTTATGCTAAGTGAAATAGTTTCGACTTGATCTGACACTTGGCTTGATAAAAGCGAGGGTTATCGG
>CAXBJV010000062.1:0-16125 GCA_963976215.1 uncultured Woeseiaceae bacterium
ACTAGGTGGATCACGTTGGCCTTGATGTTGTGGTGTTTGTTCACTTCAGGCACGAGGTCTGAAGCGCCGATATAAACGAAGTTGCCGGCGGCAAACGGAATCAGCCAGCTAATATCGATTTGAAATGACAAGCGGTAAGCCACCAGACCACCAACGAGAAATGTCAGGCCAGATAGCACATTGAACAGCAACGCGCGCTGTTTTGACCATCCTCCGTGCACCAGCACACCGAAATCGCCAAGTTCCTGCGGCACTTCGTGCGCCGCCGCCGCAAGCCAACTGGTAATGCCCAGTCGAATGTCGATTAGAAAGGTGCTGGCAATGGCCAGGCCGCCTATAAAATTGTGCAGTCCATCGCCGATCAGAATGAGGTAGGTCAGCGGTTGTCTGCAATCCGACTGCGCGCGATGGCAGTGATGCCAGTGAAGGACTTGTTCCAAAACGAAGAACACGGTAAAGCCCAAGACCACCATGACGCCAACTGCGAGTACATCGAGCCCGGCATCGATTGCCGCGGGAATCATATGAAAAAACGCGCCACCAATTAGCGATCCTGCAGCGAGCGCGACCAAAGGCAGCAGCAAGCGATTCAGTGTCGCCAGCCGCAATACAAGCGTGACACTGCCCACCATCGCAATGGCGCTCATCAACACACCGCCGAGGATGATCCACGATAGCGCGCTCATTCAGATCTCGTTGATGTTGTCAAAGTTAGCCTTTTACGGCGGCTACTTCGCCCCGCTCGAACACAGTCATGGACCCAGAGCACTTCCACATTCAGTTTTATCAAGGGATGAGCGGTGCCGGCGGCTCAATGCCTTCAATTTCGACGTCTGGATCCAGACGTTCAATCAATCGATTGACTACGGTGACCTGATCCAGTGGCACGTCGACCATGATTAAGACCTTTCCGCCTGCAATGTCACTCTCGAAAGCTTCTATTCGAGAGTTGGGAAACGCCGCGCCTGCCATACCTGTGAGCAATCCGCCGAGGCTTGCACTCATCGTGCCGATCAGTAGCACTGCGCCGCCGCCTATAACAAGTCCGCCAGGTGGAAACGCAACCGCGAGGAGCCCGAGAAACAGACCTGCTGCGCCGCCCAAAGCAATACCGCGCTCAAACGCGGGAAGGAAATCGTTGTCCTCGGGCCCGGCATCCGGCAGGTCACCGAGCGGCACGCCTGGTTTCGCGAGTGCATAGATATGCTTCTCATCTATGCCATGAGCTTTCAAATCACCTACGACAGCCTCCGCATGTTCGACGTCCGGCGAAAGGAAACACAGTCTCTTCATTATCCCTCCTAACCGATCATGTTGGCAATAATCGCCGCGCCAACAAGGAAGACGATTACACACCCTAGTAATAACAACGCATTACGAATCGCCGCCTTGGATTTACGCATGGTCTTACTTTCCCGATAGTCACCGAACCTGGTTGATCGTGCCAAACGTGCAAGAGGGCATCTATCGTGAGAATCCCCTAGTGCACACCGGCTTTGGAGGCGTGGCCAGAATTGCTGAATCCGCAACGCGGATCCATTCGTTAAGCAACGGATTGAAATACCCTCAAACCTTGTTGCACTGGTTGAGTGATCCGCATATCCACGCCTAATCGCAATCGCCCCGGTATCGCCGTCGCTGCAAACAGCGTTCGAACGCCGGCAGGTGACGTTGTTGCGAGGCCTCGCTAAGGTTGTCGAAGACACGCAAAATGTCCTCCCGATCAGTACTCTGCTTGATCCGTTTGTACAGTTCCAGGTTGTCGATCTCCCCTTGTACGCCCGCAGCACACGCCGATTTGACACTTTCGAAATGGGGCGCCTTTCCAATCCAGTCATTGTCGGGAGGTGCTAGTCCATAGTCGCTGTATAGCTGGTGCAGTGCATCAATATGTCTGGATTCGGACTCACGGATATTGATAAATGGCCGCACTGGCCCGAAATCCTCGATGACCTGATCATAAGTCGCCCAGGCTTTGTATTCGTCATCTAACGCTTCGTCCAGTGCGTTGATTTCAGTCTTTGATAGCCGATCCATACTCTCTATTATCGACGAGTCTGGGGCGCCAGGAATAAGGGCTTGCCGCTATTGTCGCCGAGATCTAAAACGTTGACTTGTTCTCGTCGGTATTCAGCCAACGTGACATGACCACAGACGCAGCCAGATCACCGGTGACGTTGACAGCGGTACGTGACATATCGAGGATTCGGTCAACCCCAAGAATCAAGGCGATGCCGGCTGCCGGAACACCCAGGTTCTGTACGATCGTGGCAAGAATGACAATACCGACACCAGGTGTGCTGGGCGAGCCGATTGAGGCACCTACGGTCGTGGCCGCGAGCAACGCGAGTTCCGGATAACCCAACTCGATTCCGAAGAGCTGCGTCAGGAAGATTGCGGCAATCATCTGATAAAGCGCTGTACCGTCCATATTGACTGTAGCGCCTAGTGGGATGATAAACCGGGCTATCGCCTGGTCCACCCCTAGCTTCTTGTCGGCCGTTTCCATCGACAGCGGCATGACGGCCGCCGAACTGGACGTCGAGAAAGCCAGCAACTGCACCTCCCGAATATTGGCCAGGAACTTCAGTGGCGATCGGCGTGCAAGAATTCCGACGATCATCATGTAGACGAAAAGTAGTGCGAGTAATCCGAGTATGACCGTCCCTACGTAAACAGACATACCGACGAGTGCATCCAGACCGACCTGTATGCTGACCTGTGCGAGTAGTCCGAATACTGCAGCCGGCGCCATCGCCATTGCCCAACTCACGACCTTCATCGAAATTTCCTGCAGGGAACTCATAAGGTCCATCACAGGCTTTGCTCGGGCGGGCGTAATTGATGCGAGTGCCACAGCGAGAAAGATTGCGAGGATGACGATTTGAAACATCGAGCGCTGCACAACCGCGCTGGTTGGGTTTGTCGGAATGACATCGACGATGCGCTGAGGTAAGGATCGCTTAAAGGACTCGACGTCCGAATCCGTTTCGATCGAAATCGCAGCTTCGCCGTCGACGGCAACGTCGCCCATATCGATGTAGTGCCCTGGCTCTATCCAAAGCGCTAATGAGGCACCGATAAGAACTGCAACAACGGTCGTCGCGACAAAGTACGGCGCAATTCGAAGTCCGGCGCGGCGAAGAAAATCGGTATCGCTATTACCGGCAATGCCGATAACGATAGACGACAAGACCAGCGGTACGACAACCATTTGGATGAGCGCAAGAAACAGGTTGCCAGGCAGTGCCACCCAACTGGCAATAACCTGCGCCGTATCGGTGGATACGATGGCACCGCCACTGGGCGACAAGGACAGTCCAATGCCGATACCAAGCACCATGGCGATGAGAATCTGTGCCCACAGTCGATTACGCACCAGGTATTCAAGTCGCCCGGCAAGCCGTTTTGGACTACGTGGTTGAATAGGTGGGGCTGTTGCCATGCGAAAAGTCTCGTTCCTAGATTGGCTGTATTTTTACGAGCCTTCCGAGCAGGCGAGTATAGAAATCTCCACGCCAAAATGAACCGCGAATTGTACGTATACGGCGTCAACGATCGGCCGAACTGGTATTCCGCTCGATATCCTGGTGCAGCACGATTTTTTGCTGATCCATCTCGTCTCGACACAACGCGCAAAGTTCGAAGTGTCCAGGGCAACCGACTCAGGCAAATCGATAGAAATACAAAGCCCACAGGAAAACCGGCGCAACACCCACTGCAATATCAAGCCTCTTTCTTGCGTTCAGTCGATGGCGATACCTGGCGAAAATAGCAACAGATAAGCGCAAGCAATCAGCGATGGCAACGTGACTACTGGCCATCTCGAAGCAATATCAATAGTCGCAACCAGGATGACGAATGCGTAGCCGACAATGTAGTGAAGAGTGCCGTGCCTGGTGGCCGATACGCCCCGCAAGGCGAACTACTGGCTACATTCTAGGTGCCATGTAATTTGCTGCGCTAATGCAGTTCACATTGTCGATAGTCCGGCCTTATCGCGACATGCACTAAGCCGTTAGGGAACGATCAGTCGGCGGACCCCGAGATCGCGGTTGCCATCTCCGTTACCACCCAGTCTTCGACATTGTCGGCCGCGTCCGCTTCTGCCAAAAGGCTATCTCGTAATTCGGCGAGGTGACTGCGGTAGCGCGGCCCGCTATGCGTCCAGCGAAAAATATTGCCCAGGGATTGATCCTCACTAAAGCGCCGATGCATTTCGCGTTCGAATGCGAAATGCGCCTCGACCTGGGTGAGTGTGTAGTGTTTGCTGAATACTGCGACAGGTGAAGCGTTTGCCAGCAAATCGGCCGCGAGGATAAATCCGGGCGTGTCGAGGTCCAGCCAATCCATCGTCCGGTTCAGCGATGGATTGTTGGTCCTCGGTGTTGGCGGTGTCTCTGCTAGACCAGCGGCAACCAAAGCCGCCGCCACGAATTCGCTGCAGTAGACGCTGTCGTCGGTTCGGTAGTCAAACAGCCCGTCGAACGCCAGCCGTGCCTCGTAGGCCTTCGTGGCAAACGCCGCGATCGCATCAAGACTGTGAACATCATGCTGGTACAGCGCAGCGACGGTGCCGCGTTGCAAGAATTCCATGAGTGGCACTCGCCGAATCTTGCCGCGCAGGCGGCGCGTAGGCGGTTCCCATATCCTCAGGTTAAGAAAACTGAATGCCTCGTAGACAAAGGTGCCATCCGCTTCAACCATGACGATCCCGGCATGGCCATAAGGCTCATATTCCTCGGCCATCAGATCCATCAAAAAGCTTACTGGCGATCCCGCTTCGCTTACGATTACCTGCCCTGAGCGGACCGGCAGGTCGTTGGCATGAACGAGCATTGTTGGGCTTCCTGCCACGTCTTCGGCATCCAGCCGAACGGTTTTGAAGTCAGTCAGGTCCGTGGTCGCGCAGGCCGTTTGCAGCAACGCTGCGAACACTATCGGAATTGTTTTCATCAGTTTTTTTCTCGTAGCGGCTGGTCGCCGGGTCTGCCTCTCGGAACTCATCGGTTACGTAGCCGGGAGCCAAAACGCAACTACTGTTCAGGCTCGCGAGAAACAATAAGAATGCCCCTTGAGCGCGTGGGAGGTTCACGCACCCGAGGGGCCAGACACGGCGCTTAGCCATCAGTGGGGGGATCTTCAACGACAGGTGATTGATATTCATCATCTTCACAGAGGATCGTATTGGTTGCGCAGAGCACGGCCAACGCGGCGACCGACCAAATAATCACCGTACCGTAGGGACCCATACTCTCTCCTGACGCACTCCCCTCGCTGGAGGAGCCTTCCACGGAATTCAGTTGCAATGGCGAGCGGTACAGCGGCACACCCATAAGGTGCATGCTCTGACCGAAGCCCCGGGTCCACCGCAGGTCGGCGACAGAAACCGTTTTGGCGAGTACCGGCCCGCGGGTAAATGCCAGTGGGCTTTTTTCGACGTTGCGCTGCAGGCGCAGACCGAACTGCGGTGCTTTCTTGAGATCGCTTTTTTCACCAAAGGACTTGCTGGCGTAAAGCATGAGCTGAGGTTTCCTGTCCAGCTCGGTCATGAAACTGTCCGCCATCGCCAGCGGGGTCAATACGGACTGAGCAAGAAGTGCGGCGAGTATGCACCCGGGGATACGCTTGTTTATTGCAGGCATAGAAGTTGTCCTTTTCAACAAAAACAGGATTGTCGAAGAGTTAACGACTGAGCCGAAAAAAGTGGCTTAGCGGATAGGGATCTCGCCAGTAACCCCAGCGACTATCAACGGGGCGGGGTTAAACGACGGCTTAGCCGCCGCGGCCATTGAGCACGAATGCGGCCCAGTGGTAGGGATGCGCGTCCGCGGCCTCGATATCATTGTCGGAAAACCAGTTTCGAAACGCTTGCCACCAGCTCGTACGATCGGGGCTATTGATCATTGCCAGTTGTGCAAGTTGCAGGGCTGTCTCTCTGGACTTGCCGGCATCGAGAAAGCGATAGAACTCTGTCATCAGTCGGCTGGTTGATCGGTCATTCACGTTCCAGAGCGACGCGACGACAGACGAGGCACCCGCGTATTGAAAGGCGCGCGTCAGGCCCATCAGGCCTTCACCGGGGTACTCCGATCCCAGCGCCGTTTCACAACCGGACAAGGTCACCAACTCGGCGTCCGTTCTGACACTTTCGTAAATCTCCCATGCCTGCAGGTAACCGTTCTCGGTGTTCTCGACTTGCTCGTCGTCGCCAGGCACCGTCAACACAATAGCTGAGTCTAGCGGGCTGCGTTCGTCGATAACGGTATGTGTTGCAAAATGCAGGTAACTCGCATTTTTTGATTGTATTTTCGCGTTTTCTTCCGTGGCTTCATCGCCAATAAAGATTGTTGCGCGCGCTTGTTCTGCCGCCGCGATATTGCTGACCTCAGCTGCGCTCCAGGGCAACGCGGGCAGCGGTTCAGTGCCTTCGGCGCCACCACGAGTTGTCGCAGTATTCATTGGTCGAGTGCGTGCATACGAGTAATCGGCCCCGCCAAAGGCAACCAGACTCCTGGTCTCTGCAGCCTTGCTGTCTGCCTGAAGTTGCGCCTGCACGCTCAACGAACTTGTCATGAACAGTGGCTTCCACTCGATCAGATACTGCGTTTGGCCGGCATCCGATTTTCGGCGCAACGCCGCAAACGGCAACAGGTTGAGTGCGCCGTCGGGCACAATCAGAATCTGCGACGCGGCACCGAGATACGCATCGAACGGCGCCAACAACTCCGCATAAAGCTCTTCGGCAAGCGTATTCAGCGGCATCGCCGGTGTTTCATCCCAGCGCCCTGCATCAATCAGATATCGCAGTCGCTGGACCCTGTCGGCTATTTCTGCGCGTCCGAGCTCGATACTTTCTACGCGCAATTCGCCAGACGGTGAGAGCGCGAATACCCGCGTGCTCTCGTCACCAATGCTGTATGACACCACGGCTGTACCCGGTGCCAGCGTTGCACGAATTTCCGGCAATGAACGTGGGCGATTTTCCTGCAGGCTTACGAACGATGCTGAATGCTCCCGCGCTCGCCGACGGACGTCGTCCTGTTTTCGACGTATCGCCTCGAGTTCGGCCCGCAATGCTGCGATGTTCTCATCACCTTTGGCGCCAAGGAGTTTGGCCTGCGTCTTTTCGTAGGCGCTAGCCTGCATACGGCGTTCGCGCTCAAGCTCAACCGGTAAATCTTTATTGAAAACCAGGTCGCGTTCGGCGAGAAGATCGGACAGTACTTTCGAGCGCGAACGCTCCAGGATCTCGAAAGCACGCTCCTCATCACCGACTTCCAGCAGGAAGTCGATATAGTCCTGGTAAATGCTGCGATGTTTGGCACGTGATTCGGCTTTGGATTCCTGCGTACCGCCCAATCGCGCGTGCTGGGATTCCAGCGCGTGCAGTGCCTTCTCGAAAAAGCCCTGCGCAGAATTTGTGTCGCCCTGTTGTAGCGACACCTGCGCCAAGCCGTGAAAAACGCGAGCTTCACGGTAGGTTGCCGGGGCGATCTGCGACAAGATCGCGGCGGCCTGATCGAGGTGAGCGGCGGCTCCGTCGAAATCTTGCCGCTCTAAAAGGTTGAGCCCCAACCGGGCATGAGATGCTGCCGCACCCAGTCCGTTCGCCGCAAATTCTAATTGCAGCGCAAGCGCTTTGCCAAAGTAATCGGCGGACAAAGTAAGTTCGCCGCGCGACTCCGCGACAGCGCCCAAGCCTTGCAAGATTTCTGCGTGTTCCTTTGATCCGACGGCGATGCGTTGTTGTATCTCCAGAGCCTCGAGCAGGTATTCGCTGGCTTTGTCGAAGTCGCTGCGATAACGCGCCACACTAGCAAGGTTTACGAGAGAAGCTACAAGGTCTGGAGAATTCGGCACCAGTTTGCGCCGCAGCTCGTAGGCGCGGCCGTGGTAATACTCGGCTTTTGCCAAGTCTCCCTGGTCCAGTGCAACGGTGCCCAGGTTGTTCAACGTCTGCGTTGTTTCCAGGCTTCCGGGCACCAGTTCTTCAAGTAGTTCCAGCGCCTCCAGATAATATGACTCGGCCGCACGATAATTGCCGCGCTCGGCATTAATAAGTCCGACGTTATGCGTCATGATTGCCGCGTTTTTGCTGCCGGGCTCCAGCCTCAGCTTTGCCTTTCGGGCACGTTCAAACATCGTTGCGGCCGTCGCGAGATCGCCACGCATATAGCTGATCACGCCATTGCTGTTGATGTTGCCTGCCGCGGCAACGCCATTCGGGTCTTTCTCGGTGTAAATTCGCAGACCGTGTTGAAAGTGGCCCTCGGCCTCGTCCAGATTACCTGCTCGGACGGCGACGATACCCAGCTTGTTCAGGGTTGCGGCGACGATCATTGACTCCGGTGCAATGCGCTGCAGTTGCCAAATCGATTCTTCCAGCAAGCTTGTGGCGGCTGCGAGATCGCCGCGTAGTTTAGGAATATCTGACAGACCGGTCAGGTTGGCGGCGACGCCGTAGCGGTCTGGTGAGATGGATTTCTCCAGCGCCAGCGCTTCGTCGTAACTCTCCCTGGCTTCGTCGAGGCGATTCTGTCGCAACAGCGCGCCGCTTTGGTAGTAGAGCAACAATGCTCGTGCCTTTTTGTGTCGCTGCTTTGATGGCTGGTCGAGTGGGGGCTGGTTAATCGCTTGCCGGTACATCTCCACTGATGCCGACCACTCAGCTTTGCGGCCCAAGAGTGTCGCCGTGTGGTAACGCACCCATGCGCTGTCAAGCTCATGCCCCTCTGTCGCCAGCTGATCGGCCAATGCAGTTGCTGTAGCAATTCCATCATCGATACTGCCATCAAGAATCGCTGCCTTGTATGCATCGATCGACGTCCTTACCGCTTCGGACCAGACGGGTTCTGCGCCCAGGCGCCAGCGGCCGTCGCGTGGCGAAAATGTGAGCGGTTTTCCGTCACGTGTGCCGTGTATCACAATCGGGTCGACCAGGTGCTGCTCGCGCTCCAGCTCGAGAATATCGAACGGGCCATAAAAGTGGTTCAATTGCGGTTCGGTCGCCTCGGCAGCGACGCGCGACCATGCGATAAGACGATCGCCCTGCTCAATCCCTGCTTTTTCTGCAACGAAATGTTGACTGATGCTCGTCACCTCAAACTCAAGAGGGACCTCATTGTCGGCAATTATTACGCTGCAAAAGACGAATGCGAGCCAGATGATCAGAACGCGTCCGATTATCGATGCATTCATTTGATACGAAACCAATAGGGCCCCATGGACTGGTTTGTTACGTTCCCTTCAACATTAACAACCCAGAAATAGCGCTTACCGCGCGCAAGCAATTCCACAGTACTGTCGTCAATTGAAATATGTGGCGTCGACACCCATTCACTTTCCCATAGCTGTTCGGCAGCGTCATTGTGCAAGCGAACCTGATAGCGGCTGCCATCTGCTTGTTCCGACCAGCGAAATTCTGTTGGCGGTGATGCCAATTCAATATTTTCGGATGGCCAGGCCGCCGCATCTGTGCCACGTCCGGATCTATCTGTGTCCGGGACAATCGTCGATGAAATTTGCAACACGCCAACGGCAAGGAAGAGCGACGCCGCGAGGCCGGCACCAACCATCAGCCAGCGCCGCTGCGGGCGTTGAACTTTCTTCTGTCCTGCCTTGTTTCGTGCAGCACGCAAAATGGCCTCGTCGTGCAACGCTGACGGCCGCGGCGCGTGTCGCCTCGCTTCGCTGCGTAGTTGCTGTTCGTCGTCGTTGTTATCCATCGATAGGCCTCGGGCTGAGCGCGTCTAGCGCACAACGCAGTTTTTTCAAAGCATACTTCTTACGACTTAATACGGTATCTCGGGGCGCATCCACCTCGCGCATCATTTCCTTGATGCTGAAGCCCTGCAACCACAACGCGAGAACTTCACGCTGATCGACAGGTAGCTCGGCGATAGCGCGTTCCATCAGTTCCTGAGCCTCCTCGTGGGTGGCGGATTCACAGGCGCTGCCTCCGGACGCGGCCAGTGCGGGCTTGTCGGTCAGGCTGTCTGACAATTTTTCAACGTGTTTGCGTTGGTATTCATCGATGTAACGGTTGCGACCTATTTTGTACAGGTAGCTTCGCAGCGAGATGCCGGGCCGGGGTTGGTAGGCTCCCGCGTCTTCCACAAGTTTCAGCCAGCAGTGCTGTGACAGATCCTCGGTAATGGCCTCACTTCCCGACAATGCCCACAGATATCGATAGACAGCATTTTTGTGGCGCGAGAAAAGCGTTTCGAACGCCGCCATGTCGCCGTTGTCGCGAAATGCCGTGAATAATTCCGCATCGCTTGCATCATCGCTATTGGCCGGAAACTTACTTGGCTTAATTCGCAATGCGGGATGTCCTGCCTGAGCACCTGGTTCGGGGTGCTCCAGCATAGCAAGCGCTGGGCGCCAGGGCATATCAACGGCGGCGCTGTCGCTACTCCTGCGCTCCAAGTGGCGGGCATTGCCCAATAACTTCTCCCTATTCGACGAATGACAGGTTGGTCGTGACATAACGAGCGACTCTCGGAAAATGGTTTAAGTGCCGCACTGTGCATAATGTGCGCCACCAAACAGCTTCGTTAAAGCACCCACAGATGGGCTGTCGTGGTGCCTGTATGCACGACTCTTATTTGACATTAGTTAAGGGTGATTCGCTCGAATTACAGCAAAACCGTGGCTTGAACGCTTGTACTGTTGTTCTGCCATGAAATTATTTGACTTACTGTACGTTATACATTTACTATTTATGTACTGAGTACATAAACTAAGTCAAAGACATGGCATACGAATACGAATACCCCCACCCGGCCGTCACCGTCGACGTTGTCATCTTCACCGTCCGGAACGATGAGCTGAAGGTGCTGCTCATTAAGAGAGCACTGGAACCATTCAATGGCCAGTGGGCTCTCCCCGGGGGCTTCGTCGAAATGGAGGAGAGCCTCCTCGATGCGGCCAAACGAGAACTACGAGAGGAAACCGGTGTTGCCGCCGCGTACCTGGAACAGCTCTACACGTTTGGAGAACCAAAGCGAGACCCGCGGGAACGGGTTATCAGTGTCGCTTACTACGCACTCATGCCGTCGGATGCATTGGAGATCAAGGCAGCATCCGATGCTGAAGGTGTTGGTTGGTTCGGGATTGACGACCTCCCCCGGCTCGCCTTCGACCATCCGAAGATTCTTGAGATGGCATTGCAGCGGCTTGCTGCGAAGCTCGACTACTCGACAATCGCATTCCAGCTAATGCCGGAAGAGTTCACTATGCCGGAACTGCGTCATCTGTATGAACTCATCACCCGAGAAGAACTGGACGCACGAAATTTTGCTAAACGAATACTCGCGTTGAACGTCATCGAGCCAACCGGGCGCGACAAACGCGAGGGCGCGCATCGACCTGCAAAGCTCTATCGCGTGATCGATCGAAGCAGGGTCGAGGTCATCAAATAGAAGGTCATCAATCAAACAAGGAGGTGACATGATGTTTAACTACTACAAAGGCGAACCTAACACATACACAATTTGCTTCAGGGACGGGCAAGTCAGGAAGCATGGTGCCGGCATCAACTTTTGGTATTCACCTCTGACGACCAGCGTTTCGGCGATCCCGATCGCGAGCCAGGAATCGCATTTCGTATTCACCGAAACAACTGCGGACTTCCAGGAGATCGCAATTCAGGGTGCGATGATGTACCGGCTCGATGCTCCGCTCGAGATTGCTTCTCGCCTCGACTACACCGTTGATACCGCGAAGAAACGATACAAGACCGACGATCCGGGCAAGCTGGTACAACGCGTAATTAATGTCGTGCAAGGCCACACCAGGACGATTGTCAGTCAGTTGCCGCTGGAACGTGCTTTGTCCGAGGTTGGCGGCCTTGCAAAAGATGTCCTCAAACATGTTTCGGCCGCGGCAGACCTCGGCTCACTGGGCGTCGTTATCGAAGGGCTTCACTTCACGTCCATCAAGGCGACACCGGAGATGCAAAAGGCGTTGGAAGCAGACTTCCGGGAAGGCTTGAGCAAGCGAGCAGACCAGGCAATCTATGACCGAAGAAAATCGGCCGTCGAAGAAGAGCGAAAAATCCGCGAATCGGAGATGAACACGGAAGTTGAACTGGAGAACAGGAAAAAGGCGCTGGTCGATACGCAGGCCCGCAACGAGTTGAAGCTCGCGGAGTCTCGCGCCAAGGCAGAAGAACTGAAGCTATCACCCTACGGCGATATGCCGCCGCAGGCTTTGGTCGGACTTGCACTCAAAGAGTGGGCGTCTAACTCTGGCTCTATCGACAACCTGACGATTACGCCGGATCTGTTGAGTAAGGTCGTAAGCTACGTCGCTTCTGGCAGTGGCTCAAAAGCCAAGCACTAGAGGGAAGCGTCAATGGCCACTCTGTTCGAGAAGATTGTTGTTGTAACACGGCAAACCGAATTGGACGAGCTGGTACATCGGTTCAATACACCAGCACAGGCGAAATTCTACCTTGAGCAGAGTGGTCACTCGTTCGATCGCATCCAGGAAGCGCACAATAGATATAAGAAGGTGGTCCACTCCGTTGTAGGCTCGTTCGCGGCAGACCAGAAGCACCAGGTGATCGACAGAGGCATCGTCCCGCAGTTTTCATTTGCGAGCGATGACCTCGTGATCACGATTGGCCAGGACGGTCTCGTTTCTAACACAGCAAAGTACCTCAATGGTCAGCCTGTATTCGCCATTAACCCCGACCCTGATCTATACGATGGAGTTCTGCTGCCATTCAATGCAGGTGAATTTCACTCCTACCTTCAGACAACGTTAAAGGGCGATATCAATCGCAAGTACGTAACGTTGGCACGAGCAAGCTCAACTGATGGCCAGGAGCTGCTCGCATTCAACGACTTCTTCGTAGGTGCGCGCTCACATGTTTCCGCGCGGTACGAAATTGAAGTGGCTGGCCGTTCAGAAACGCATTCATCCAGCGGCATCATTGTTTCAACTGGCGCTGGATCAACCGGTTGGTTGCAATCTGTGTATGCAGGTGCGGCTGGCGTCATCACCGCGCTCGGCGGAACGGTCACGCCACCGCCGGACAATGGGCGGCTGCCCTGGGACTCGGAGCAACTGGTCTATTCAGTCAGGGAGCCGTTTCCAAGTCAGGTGACACAGTGCTCTTTGGTGCACGGCCGACTGTCTGCCGAAGCGCCTCTGAGATTGACCTCGCGCATGCCAGCCAATGGGGTGATATTCAGTGACGGGGTCGAAGCCGACTTCCTGGAATTCAATTCCGGTGCATCGTTGACGATTGCTCCTGCCGAAAAGAAGACTGTATTGCTTACCAAATAATGCGCATCACTCAACGCGGTCTTCGCGAGACGCTAAACCCGATAACGCGCATAGGGTCAATACAGTATTTGCCTGGCGCTCGTATTACCTGGAGCCTAAATTGAAAAGCGCCTGGGCATCACTCTATCCCGGTGCTCAACCTGAAAAAAAGGGTGAGCGCGAAGGCGTGAATTAGTCGAATCATCGACACGCGGATTTGAGGAATTTATCGCGCGCCTATTGCTCCCGCGGCCCAACCGGAACCATTATGTGCCGTAAAGGTGTTTCGCCCCACATAACGTACGGCCCGGGTTGATACGGATCGGCATTCATCCCCGCAAAAGAAACGCTGGTAGGTAGCAACAGCATCAGGTGCGGGCCTTCCTGAACCCAGTGGCCGCTGTCGTCCGGTTCGGTTGCCGAAGGATCATGATTGTGCACCATCGCATCACCTTGCAGCATGTACGAGTAGCCAATCGTATCGGTCGAGAAGTCCTCGCCAGCCGCGACTGCAACTAACCAGGCCGACCACACAGAGTCATTGCACATCGGGTGTTTGTCGCCCGGAATCAGCGGCACCCCGGGCAAGCAGGTCCAGCCATTACTACCTTGCCGCAGGACCGTGCCATCAACATCCACGATGGTCGCGTCAGCTGAAATGCTGGCGGGTGCGGCAGACTGAGCCCGAGCAATCTTGGTAGCAGCGGTTTCGTCATCCGCCAATGCCGTAGCGGCAAACGTAATACTGACAAATAATGCGAGTAAAGCCCGGATAGTACGACTGGAGAAATGCGTGTTCATAGCAGCGTCCTTATCGATTGGTCTGGAGAGTATAGACCCACTGAGAAAAAGTAATTGGATATCTTGCAGGAGTGCCATTGGATCGTCGGAGAGGACTCGAACCTGTGCCCCCTGCCTTCGGAGGGCGAGAGGCCGCGTCGTAACCTTCAGCTTTTAAGAAGCGTGCAGGGCAATCATAGATTCTCTATGTAGCAGTAATTGCTCGTTTGTACTCGATTGAGCCCGATCAGAAGTGGCAAATTTAAGGGAAGCGGTTCACTCGGCGCTGGCGGATGCCAGAGCGAGTGGGCAAATCGGTGCCTGTTTTCAGCTATAGGATAAAAGCGTCGGATAAATCTGGCGCATTTTGCCTGAATGCGGAGAACGACCATGATTGCTTCTACATCAATAATTGCCGGGGCTCGGCGATCGATACTTGCCACGGCCAGTTTCCTTAGTCTGCTGATACTCGCAGCCTGCGGTGGCGGCGGTGGCGGTAGCGACGGGGGGTCACCACCGCCACCGGTTGGGCGACAGGCGCAGACCGCCGTCTTCATAGCAACAGAGCCCAGTACGCAGGACAGGCACCTTTTCTCGGCCGCCGATGACGGCACGTCGCTGACACAATTGACGCCCAACTTCACGACAACCGATGGCACCGTGTTGATTTTTTCTGTGTCACCCGACGGCAGGACGATTGCCTACAGTGCGGTCGCGACGACGGAAAACGTCGCCGACGTTTACCTGATACCGGTTGCCGGTGGTACGCCGGTGCAGGTTTCGAGCGGCTTTCCTGACAATACTCGCGTCCGGTCCCTGAACTGGTCGCCGGATAGTTCGCAACTCGCATACGTTGCCAATCCACTCGGATATGCTCCCAGGGGGTTTCCACTGTACGAGGTTTTTCTCGTCGACCGGGATGGCAGCAACGATCGCAAGATCAACGGCTCGATTGGTTTGCCTCCGGCGGTTGCGGTAGCCGACGCGAGGTGGTCACCGGATAGTCGTTACGTTGCACAAGGCGTCTACAGTCTCGACCCTTTCCAGGTGCTCATTGGTATCAATACCCATGATACTTCGTCGGGCGTATCGAACAGCACTCGCGTCAACCCGTCGCTGAACTGGCAAAACGGTGAACAATTGAGCTATGACTGGACGTGGTCGCCCGACAGCACACGTATCGCGTTTCGTTCGGAACACAGAGTCGACAACCAGATGGAGCTCTTCACAGTGACCGCCGACGGGTCGACGCTCGTCAATATCATGCCGCTGAGCCAGGGCAAGGACATCACCCGGTTTAAATGGTCGCCGAACAGCGAGCGCCTCGCCTACTGGGGCGATGTTCTTGACGTTAACAAGGTCGAATTGTTCACCAGTCGCAGCGATGGCAGCGATCATATTCGTTTGAGCAAGAATGGTTCGCTGACGTCCGGGCAATTGAGAGACATCCATTGGTTACCGGATAGCGCCAAGCTGATCTACAGCCTCGATCAGGACGTAAGCCGCACCTGGGAGTACTTCCTGGCTGACATGAGCTCCAGTTTGCATCCGAAAATCCATCGCGACCTTGTTGCTGGCGAGGCCGTCGCCGACGTGTCGGTGTCACCCGATGGCCGTTTCATTGCGTATCGCTCAAACATCGAGTCAAGCCAGGCCGAGCTGTTTGTCGTCGACGCCGATCTCAGTAATCAGCGCAAGCTCAGCGGCCCGATTATTTCCGGTGGATACGGTGTAATAAACTATGCCTGGTCGCCTGACAGCTCGCGTATCGCCTACACCGCCGATCGCAACATAAGCCCCGGGGTCCTAGAATTGTTTGTTGCGACGGTGGATGGCCTGACGGACAACCAGGTGAGTCCGGCACTTCCGCCGGACGAGGAAATCGTGGCACCGGTGGCAGCAGACTGGTCGAAAGACAGCACCCGAATCCTGTTTCGAACGATTGGAGGCAACGGTCCGTTCCGGGAATTTCGGGACTTATGGGTAGGCAAAACCGACGGCTCGGCGCCGATCAGGCTGAATGGCACGAATGAGGAAATAGCCGCTTCATCGTACTGATCGCTCATC
>CAXBJV010000063.1:0-15932 GCA_963976215.1 uncultured Woeseiaceae bacterium
CCGTCGCTTGTCAGGGACTGCTCTTCCCTCGTAACCAGCTATTCGCGTGGTAATCTTTGTCGGACTGCTACTGACCCTTAGCCGACCTTCGGAGCATTTTCGAATATTTACACAGCGAGGGCCAGAAACAGCCTTGATAAGAAGTCGCATCGGTAATGGGAGCATGATTCATGTCACGCAGCGAAATAGTAGTCTGTAGATTTAGAAAGTTCGTCCTCTTGCCTTGCTTCATTCTATCTGTGGGTTTGATGTCTGCTTGGGCTGAGGATATTGAGACAATCTTGCAGTCGCCAACTTGGTCGAAGGCTAAAACCTTTGAACTGCAAACTGTGTTGCTTGAAGTCGGCTATGATGTTGGAGACGCAGACGGGATCATTGGACCGCGTACCATCCACGCATTGCAGGCATGGTACAAAAGCACTCAATCAACCGATGCGCAATTGGACCCATCGGTCAGTATGCGGGTCAAGATGTTGACCGCAACAGCCCCTTCCCAACGTACTGCAACCGGAGGCCCATCGGTGACGTTTGCTGGGTATGCAGGAACATTGAGGGTGACGAGAGGCCATGTTCGACAGATTGGAGAAGCGTGGGGTCGTAGCTTTGATGTCGTCCATGTGCAGCTTCGCGGGCGCCCGGCCAAAACGAAGATCCTCGAAAGTGTATCCGTGCATTTGAATAATGGAGAGAAGTTCGATGCTGAGTTTTTTTCCCGCACTCGGGACATCAGCGTAGAGTACAACGGCCCTGGTGCAAAAAAAGTAGAGTCGGAACGGAATGGTACTTTGGTCCTTTCAGGCGACACCTACACGAAACTGAGTTATGCGAAGGGTGACCGAGCAACATTTTCGGCAATGGAGTCAGATAGAGTTTATCGTGATGGTCGATATCGATTTTCCGAGAATCAGGACTTTGCACGCTTTTCCTTGTTCGTTCTCATACCATCGGAGGCACAACAAAGTTTGGACACGATTCTTCTCAATTTTGAGGAAGCCTCGCCATAGCTGAAACCCGTATCGTGGTGGCACGACTCACGTCATCTTCGAACCGGTGGGTTTTCGCTACATTGGCTGCTCTCAATGACCGGTAGAAACCCCAGCCGCAATCAGCCCGTCGTCAACTTGTCGCCGAGTAGCAGGTCTCGGCTAAAGCAGATAGTCGCAGTGCGCGGCAACCCCTGACCCGATCTTTTCCCTGGTTCGAGCGCTAACTCAGGGTCAGAACTGGCCAAAACTTCTGGAAATTCCGCATCTGCTATCATTAAGAACAACGATTGTGACGAAAGGGTGCGACGACTCGCGGAGTGCGTAATGACTGTATTTGTCGAGCCCAAGAAATGCCCCCGCTGCTGGAAACCCTTAACACCAATTCGACGGGACGTGGTCGTCGACAGCCCTATCGTGACCGCAGATGGTACTCCGTTCAAAACAAAGGAAGACTTTCCAGCGGATTGTTGTCGTTGCGAGCCGCTCGATACGCCGATGCCTCTGAACTGGAAGAGGCCCGAATAGGACCGTTGTAGAGGAGAGGCGTATGGTGTGGGACACGGAGGAAGCTCGAGCTCAACGACACGCGTTTTTTGAGCGACGAAGGCGCCAAGCCGAACAGCTTGGTATCGACCCCGACCAGGCAATAAGGTTTCTTAGCCATGGTAAGGACATAGTTCAAGAAAAATTAGATGAACAAGCGGAGCAGGAGCAGCATAGTAAGCTGGCAGGCAACATTGCAACTGCAAGTCAGTTTCGATTACTCAGGTATTCGCACGACAAGTCCATCGGGCGGGATATGCAACTAGCAGCGATCAATCGTTTGTCGAAAAGGCTGTTTCTCGCGTCGGTTGCTTTGAGCAGGAAGACGGAACTACTTTATGCGAAGCGTGCCATCGAATTAGCAAATTCATCTTTATTGGCTCGAACATTCGACATTTTAACTTCTAAAAGGCTCCGGCGAACAGTCGGGAAGCACCTTTGTAATTTGGAGCAAACCAAAAAAAACGATTCTCTACCTGAAGGTTGGCAACTTGGTTCGGTGCGAGCCGCCGTGGGAGACCTGTTCAATAATCACATCACAGAAATTGACCAATGTTTTGATGCCTTGCGAGACCTGAGATATGGCCCATCCCCCATAAGCAGAGACGGCAATACAGAGTGGTTCGAACTAACCCTATCTTGGAGTCAGGATGACTACGACAATAATCGTGACGAATTGACTACCGCGCGTATCACCAAGTTCAAAGTAAAGAGAGTGGCTAGAAATCGCTTCTGCTGGGCAGCAGTTGAATACTCGGAAACCGTGAGAACCTAATTATCCTTAGCGATAAGTTTCAACGGCCCGTATTGACATGAAGCCGCCTCTCGCGACTGGCCGATAGCAGATCCTCCGTACTCCCCTAAAGCAGACGTTCGAGCGGCAGCTTTCGGTAAAAGCCGCCGCTCAAGATGAATGCGCACAAAGGGTCAAAACTAGTCGTTGCCGACAGAGTCAATTGCTGCGGCTAGAGCTTGCTGTCCGTAACGGGCTGATCTTGCGAGCATAGCAACCGTTTCATCAGCAGGTTTTGCGGTAGAATCGATGGCAGTTGGCTACTCAATATAGTCGCTCACGCTTTGTAGCCAAGCATCGGATATCGCAATCATGAAGATGAAATTGCTGGCTCTAATCGCCCTTGTTTTTGCCACATCAATCGGCTGCAGTGATGCCGTCACTCGAGATGCTGCTATTCTTACGTTGAACGATGTGCAAATCATTGAGGTCGTCCGTACGACAGGCGATGGTTGGAATGATCTGACTCATCGGTGGGAGGCAGACGTTGGCGCAATGCCTGTTGACCAACCCATTGAAATCCAGAGCTCACTCCGAATCGCGAATCGTCAGTGTGAGGTTGTATGGGGCAATATTAGCTCTTGCGTTCCGGTACTCGTTCGGGCTCTTGCAGTTTCAGTGACAGCAGGCAGTCAAACGTCACCCGAGTTTGAGCGAGGTGTGGGATTGTGGCTAGTATATTTTGTGTCGGAGAGGTCAAGCGACAATGCCTCCGATCTATTGGGCGTACTAGTCAATAGCAAAGGCGTAACCGGGGTGGCGAAGTTTTCCGATTACGACGACATTCCGCTGGAACCAATTGAAAAGTGGAAAAACGTCAAAACTCTGCCACCGCGAAATGCGACTGGGTCGGGATTCCCGACGCTTGCTGCCGTTACTGTTCTTTCACCTGCAAATAACGAATACCTTCTTTATGTCTGGCTGGAAGACAATCGCGCTAAAGGTGCGATGCAGACGGGATGCTTTACACGATTTGGAATCGGTGGCGGTGGTCTCGACTACGAATATGATGATGATTGGATGATAAAGACCCGGCAACTTGACAGGCCTCTTGGTGGCCTCGTGGATACAAGTTTTGTTCAGGTTGATACTAGAATAGTGGGCGTACCACCGATATGTTGACTTCGCCGAACCTATCGTGCCTCCAGTAGTTGAAACAGCGGCAACTTCTGACCCGACCTTCCCCTGGTGCGAGCGCCAATTCAGGGTCAAGACTTGCTGCCCAAGCAACCCCCAACCCACCGGCTCGAACGCGCGTCAATAACCACTACTTAGGCGGGGGACCTAATTGCACTACTCAGACAACAAATTTTCTTGTTTCCGCTCTTCAATCAGGCGGGCTTGAATCGCGTCGAGGTCGCGGTTCTTGCACAGCCCGATGTAGTCGGAGACTTTGGACGCGAGAAGTCGGCCATGCTCTTCGCTGTACCTCTCGACGAGTCGTGAGAAAGCGACTTCGATTCGATACTTCTCTGTGTAGTCGACCTTAGCGAGTTCAAGCGCGCGCTTGGTTTCGCGGTTGAGGTTCAGCCAGTCATCGAAGAGTTTCTGGCCTACCTCGGTGACAAAAGTTTGTGAGGCTGGCCTCATGGCAAGGCATGGGTCGTCGAGGAAGTTCTCGATTTTGGCGACCGCCTGGTCGACGTGTTTGTCGGCGATGTGCTTGCTAAGTGAGAGCAAGCGTTTGGCATGCTGCAGAATGTACGCGACCTGTACGGGGTCGATGACATAATCGTTTTCTATGGTTTCGGTGAATTCGAGGAGTGTGTCTCTAATCACAGCCGCGTTGTCCGCGTTTTGTTTTGCTTTCTCTCGAACATCGTCGGCATGCATCCATCGATCAGTCTCTTCGAGTTCGTAGTTGAGCTCGCATTCGTCGTAGTCGGTTTCCCATTTGAGCCACTTGTCCGCTGAAGTAAGCCAGCTCATGGCGCTATCGCGGACTTCCTGCTGATGTAGTTCGTCGTGGTCGTGTTTATGCTCAAGGTCTTCAATGCGCTCTTCGGCTTCAAGCTTGGAATGCCACATACGATAGGCGGCATACACGACAATGACGAAGACTGTGGCAATGGAGGCGAGCGTGTCCGCAGGTAAATACATAGAATCGTCCGGTGTGCCCCGAGTGTTGATTCTAGCACTGCCGGGTTCTACGAATCGGTCGATGCGAATAGCGGCCATATCAACATCGACTGGACGCCGGCCCTTTCGGAACGAGTTCGATATCGGCCAGGGGCAAATGTTGACTCACGATTGCCGCCGGCCCCGCGCTCCAACTATGCAAACTTCCGATAGGAATTTAGCACCTCGGCAGGACTTCCTAGTACACAAGGGAGACCCCCCGGCTCTGCCGGGGAGGCAGTAACAGTTTGACAATTCCGGGAGTCTCACAGTAACTCCAAGGCGTGAGCCGCCAAGCCGCACGCCAAGGAGAAACCATGAGACGAATAGGCAGTTTAAATCACAGTCGTTGGGAGTGTAAGTATCACGTGGTATTCATTCCCAAGTACCGGAAGAAATCGATATTTGGGCGTATCCGGTCGGAGTTAGGGGAGATTTTCAAGCGATTGGCAGAGCAAAAAGAAAGCCAAATCGAAGAAGGTCACCTGATGCCGGATCACGTGCATATGATGATATCGATTCCGCCGAAGTACGCAGTGTCCCAGGTAGTGGGGTTCATCAAAGGCAAGAGCGCGATCCACATCGCGAGACGCTACGCCGAGGTAAAAAGGAATTTTGTCGGGCAGCACTTCTGGGCCCGGGGATACTTCGTCTCAACAGTGGGTCGAGACGAAGAAGTGATCCGGGAGGGACTGTTCCGATTTCTGTGTCAACGTAGACTTGCATAGATCATGAGATCAAAGTTTCAGCACTGCATCAAGGCGACCTTCGAAGAAGATCGATAACTGCGACACGGTGAGATTCCAGTTCTGGATCGGCATCGTCCATTTCTTGCTCGCGTTCTGGATGCCCATGTACAGCAGCTTCAACAGGCTGTCGTCGTTTGGGAAGCCGCCCTTGGTTTTGGTCAGCTTGCGGAACTGACGATGCACCGCCTCGATCGAGTTCGTGGTGTAGATGATCCGGCGGATGTCCTCGGGGTACTTGAAGTAGGCCGACAGGTGTTCCCATTTCGATCGCCAGGATTTGATTACGATCGGGTATTTTTCACCCCACAGTGTTTCCAGATCATCCAGTGCCGCTTCGGCCTCGCCCAGTGACTTGGCGCGGTAGACCCGTTTCAGATCGACCAGAAAGGCCTTGTGATTTTTTGCCGCCACGTAGCGCAGCGAGTTGCGGATCTGGTGCACGATGCAGAGCTGGACCTCGGTCTGCGGGAAGATCGAGGCAATCGCCTCGGGAAAGCCCGTCAGGCCGTCCACCGAGGCAATCAGGATGTCCTCGACGCCCCGATTTGAGAGGTCGGTGAGTACCGAGAGCCAGAAGTTGGCGCCCTCGCTCTCGGAGAGATACAGGCCGAGTACCTCCTTCTTGCCGTCCATGTTCAGCGCTAGCGCGGTGTACACGGCCTTTGTCTGATAGCGCCCCTTATCGCGGATCTTGTAGTGGATCGCGTCCAGCCAGACGAACGGATAGACGCTATCCAGCGGCCGGGCTTGCCAGGCCTTGACCTCGTCGATCAGCTTGTCGGTGATGGTCGAGATCGTTGCCCTGGAGACGCTAATGCCGTACAGCTCCTCGACCTGGCTGGCGATGTCCGAGTAGCTTAATCCCACACCGAACATCGACAGGATCTTCGCCTCGATCTCGTCGGACACCGTGCGCTGATGCTTCTTCACCAGCTTCGGCTCGAAGGTACCGGCACGATCCCGCGGCGTCTCGAGCTCGAACGCGCCGCTGGTGCTCTTTACGGTCTTTTTGGATTTGCCGTTGCGGCGGTTGTCGGTGACGTCGTCGGCCAGGTGGGAGTCGAGCTCGCCTTCCAGCGCCGCTTCAGTCAGTTGCTTCACCAGCGGTGCCAGAACGCCGTCCTTGCCAGTAATTGCCTGGCCCGATTGCACGGCCTTCAGGGCTTCTTCAAAATCGAATTTCTTGCTCATTCGTCAATCCTCTCTCCTTAAGAGTAATGGATTGACACAGAATTTCTAACGCTCCCATCCGGGAGTACATCCGTCATCAGGAACAGGAGGATCGCCGCCGCGATCAAATGGAACTGATGTAACGGCCCCCTTCAGGGGGCGCAAGGAATCGCGTAGCGATTCCGTCATGCCGCTTTGAGCGGCTCACAAATTGAAAGCCCCCGGCTTTGCCGGGGGATGGTTACTTACTGACCAGGAGGTCGAATCCTCTCTACTCAATTCTGCAGTCTGCCTTTGCGGTAGCATTGCGTGATCGACCGAGCTAGCAAATCCAAGATGTGGCGCGAGGACGCGGAATGCTTCAAGCAACTTGTCGCTAGTGAACAATCGGTCATTTTTTCTCGCTAAACGTTCAGCCCGATCGTGCCAATGACTTTGCTATGTCTCCGACCCGTCCTCGTCACTCTCGAATTCGAAATCGCCGTCTTCCTCACCCTCGTCAATAGGAAAGTAGACACTCGGATTCGCGATGAGGCTGAGCATTCCGAGTCGATTTGCCTTCTCCTCGCCCTCGATATCGTCGTAGCGAGTTTCCACGAGGTCGGAAACCCAGGAATTCATCTTTGCGGTCCCAAAGCACTCAAGGTAATCCTGTAGGTCAGCCGGTTCAAACTCCAATGGCTCGATTGAGCGCATGTGATTCAGGATGCCATTCTCATCTTTTGTGTTCATGAGATACACGATCAATTCCTTCCACGCGACATCTTCGCCAGGAAGATCGGGCCCTCCCAAAAAGACGGTCTCCGCTCGAGATTCGTGCCTGAGCTCGTATGTATAGAGCCCTTGTGCCCCAGCTGCATCCCGGACAATCGAATATAGAGTCGACGAAATTTTCACGACAACTTTACTAACAAACCTCTTGAAGCGAGCCTCATTCTGGACAGCAAACATGTTTGACGTGTCTAACTCCACATCCAAGTGCTTACTCAGAAAGGCTAAGATCGCCTCCTTTTCCTTATCGCGACTGTGGGCCGACGATGCAAGAAAACGGTTGTAGCGAAAGCGCTTGTAAAACGTGCCCAACAGGGTCAGAAATTCATTGTGAATTCCGGACAGTTTCACGTCCGCATGCTGACGCACACGGCGCAACAGGTCCTCGTGGGTATGCGTGATCAGGGACTGCTCAAACTCCTCGATGTCGATCGAATCGTCGTGTTCCAGCAACACTACTGCGACCTTTAGAAGTCGCTCAAGGCCCACTGAAAGATAGTAGAGAAACTCGAATAACTCGTCCGTGTGCTCGAGAACTCGCATTTCGTAGAATCTGCGCAGTCCGTTGTAGATGAATGCGCCGGATATGCCGACTTCATCCAGCATGTTGAAATTCTTCCAGAATTGCTCCGGTGTCATTTCCGATCAACTCGTTGATTGAATAAACGTGAAAGTATATCCGCGACGAGAACTAGCGATCCATGACCGTCGCGGTTTTCTCGATACCATAACGACTCCCGTCCTTGAACGATGCGTAGCCAGCGAGCTGCATTGTGATTGCGATAGACTGTCGTCGTCACGGGCGGTCTCCTTGTAGTCAACTGTGCCACTGTAGTCGGTGTCGATGATTCCGCGATCCCTCGAATCGCCGATCTGCGTCGATTGCAAACCACGAATTGTCCATTCGCATGAGTTATTGTCCCTTAATGGAATCACAGCTCCTCACAGCATTTGGCTGGCTCTTGGCTGGTGCTGTAGCAGTAATTCTGATCGCAAGGCTAACACCCCTGCTAACAGATCGAGTTCAACAGGACGACAGCGGCGAGGAATCATCAATGAGTGTTTTTGAATCGGACGGTTTTTTGAGCGAGGAGATCTCTGAATTTGAAGCACCGGCCGCCGAGCAATATGGCGAGAAACTCGAGTTGGCGAGCGACGCGAACCGCCAGGCGCACACACTGATCTATTCGATTCAGATTCATAACGAGCATCTGCCCGATATTCTGCTAGCGACAATTCTCGCGCGGCAGGCCGCAGCGTTTCAGTCATTCTATCTGTTGCTCAGGAAAGGTCTCTTCTATCAATCGCAGATCCTCCTGAGAAACATTGCAGAGAACATGTTCACCATCGGAGCTTCGAGAAAGGACCCAGAGTTTCCTGGCAAGTTCGTGCTGTCGGAAGAGGTCACGCGAAAGAAGTCCCTC
This sequence comes from uncultured Woeseiaceae bacterium, assembly GCA_963976215.1. Lineage (GTDB taxonomy): Bacteria > Pseudomonadota > Gammaproteobacteria > Steroidobacterales > Woeseiaceae > UBA1847. The sequence goes on from CAXBJV010000063.1 coordinate 8,555, forward strand.
GACGCGCTCGTACGGGACGAGACTAGCCGAGGAAACACTGTTGACCAGGAAGTACTCGACCTGATCGCAACACTCGAAGCGAAGATAGAGCAAGAAGGCATCACGACCTACAGGACGGAGCGCATCGCTCAAATTGCCGAACTCTCCTCTTACTATGACACGCTGTATCGACTAACCAGCATATCGGTCCACACCTCTTCACGCGGATTGGACAGCGCACTGGAAACAGACGATGACGGTGCGATCACCGCGGTAACATACGAGCCAATCTTTGACGGGTTGGACATGTACCTAGACTACGGAATCAGCATGATGTTGTATTCGCTGCACGAGATCGCGAGCCATTTCGAGCGGCCGGTTGACGAGATTGAAGCGCTGCAAGCTCGCAACCAGGAGCTTGCCGGCCCGACTAACTAGAAAAGGCCGGGAAGACTGCCCTAATCTTCGCTTGGCTCTGCACCGATCTCCTCGATCAGCTCTAATATCCTCGGGTTCTTCTGGTCGTCGCAGACGACCACTTTGTACGAGTGATGCGCGCGCAATTGGATCTCAGAGAAGATCACGTCAACCTTTCCGGCGTACGGGCTGTCAGACGGCAAAACCTCGTACTTGTAGCGCCAGACCTTCTGCTCGCGCATCCGCTTGTCGGTGATGATGCGCACGTCCATTTCCTGCCCCTCCATCTTCACGCTGCCTATGTCGACGCTCTCGTCAGTGAGTTTCCGGCGCACTGACTGCACTGTCAGCGGGTCGTTGAGGATTGCTGAGTTCGCCGACTTCTTCGCGAGCTTGTCAACCGCGTTATTGTGCTTGTTGGTGCCGTGGCCCTTCACCCACTTGAACTCGACACGCTTTGGCGCCTTCTTGACCTCGCGCACCAGGTCCCTCCAGAGCTTCGCGTTCTCTATATGCCTGCCGTGGCGGTTGCACCAGCCGTTGCCGGGCCAGACGTAAGTCGCTCGGTAGAAGTGGTCGCGGACGTACATTGAGTCTGTGAAGATGTAGATTCGGTCGATGTTGCTGGTCATCATCTCGATCGGGATTCCGCGGAGCGCCAGAATAGGAGCGAGGAGTTCCATTTCGTTATTGGTCGCCTCCTTGTAGCCAGGCGGGCACTCGTCTAGACACTCCTCGTCGCCGGCGTCGTTGAAGACGATGTACCGAATGGCGACGCCGCCGCGCCGTGGTCGCTGCAGGCTCGACCCGTCCGTGTAGATGTTGAGCGCGTCTTCGTAGGTCAATTGAGGAGATTGCGCGGGAATGAGATGCGGGTTGTGCCGAGGTGGAGAATTGACGATTGGCGCGAATTGGCCGCACGCCAAACTTTTAGCGACAACACAATGAAGTTGCTATGGTTTCTTCTCTGTATTGACAGCCGTTTTAGTGTCATACTGTATATATTCACAGTGTTTCTGTGACAAAGGGGGCAATTCATGGCGGACAACTCACAAATAGAGTGGACGGACGCTACCTGGAACCCGGTCTCTGGTTGCACGAAGATCAGTCTCGGTTGCGACCATTGCTATGCCGAGCGTTTCTCAGAGCGGTTCCGAGGTGTCAAGGGACACCCGTTCGAGAATGGCTTCGACCTCACGCTGAAGCCCAGCAGGCTGGACCAACCGCGACAGTGGAAAAAGCCTCGCATGATATTCGTTAATTCGATGAGCGACCTGTTTCATAAGAAAATCCCGAACGATTACATTGATCGAGTGTTCGAGGTAATGGAGGACGCCGATCAGCACATATATCAGGTGCTGACGAAGCGCAGCTCGCTACTTAGAAACTACGTAAACAACCGTTATCGATCCAGCGAAGCGCCGCCTCATATCTGGTTCGGTGTTTCAATCGAGGCGCCAAGTGTACTCGTTCGCCTAAAGCACCTCGACCAGACATCGGCTCCGGTGAAGTTCGTATCCTTCGAACCTCTGCTCGAGCGAATTGGCCAAGTCGACTTGACTAGCATCGAATGGGCGATTGTCGGCGGCGAGAGCGGGCCGGGCGCTAGACCGATGAAGCCTGAGTGGGTGCGAGAACTCCGTGACCAGTGCGTTGCGCAAGACGTGGCCTTCTTCTTCAAACAGTGGGGAGGTCGTACGCCAAAAGCTCAGGGCAACAAGATCGATGGTCGCCAGTGGCTGGAATTTCCGGAGTTGGCGCCAGAGTTGCCACAGTTTTCACCATCGCCTAGCTGAGTATCAGACTGTGACAGAAAAAACCGTTTGGGCGCTCGATCCTCATACCGCGGCGAAACACGTCATTCTGCGCAAGTACCTCAATGCCTGGCTTCCAAAGCTTACGAGATTCAACGGCCGCGTGATTATCTGCGATGGGTTCGCCGGCCCGGGCGTCTACAGCGAAGGTGAAGAAGGAAGCCCGATAATTGCTTTAAGAGCATTCTTGGACCACTCATACCGCGACAAGATGAACGCTGAAATCAAGTACATCTTCATTGAGGCAGACGAAAAGCGGTGTGAATCTCTTGAGCAGGCCATCGAGGACTTGAAGGTTCCTGACTCTGTCGGCGTCACAATCATTAATGACGAGTACGAGCAGGCGTTTGGCGAGATACTGGACTACCTCGACGAGGCGGAGAGTGCGCTAGCGCCGACCTTTGCGTTTATTGACCCATTCGGAGTGAGTGGGATTCCGCTCGAGATTATTAACAGACTCATGTGTCACGGAGGATGCGAGGTGTTCATCACCTTCATGGTGAGCTACATACATCGATTTCTGTCGCGGCCCGAATTCGAATCGCACTGCGACCGACTCTTTGGCTGCGAGGACTGGCGCGCGGCGGGCGACTTGACAAGGCAAGAACGGGAATCGTTCCTTCGGAGTCTTTATCAACGCCAGCTTGAGGACAAGGATTCTGGCGTCGGCGCTGAGTACGTCCGGTTCTTCACCATGAAGGACACGAAAAACAAGACGATATACGACCTGTTTTTCGCTACAAACCACGCTAGCGGCATCGATGCGATGAAACATGCCATGTGGAATGTCGACCAGACCGGCGCATACTCCTTTTCCGACGCGACTGACCCGGATCAGGAAACCCTGTTTTCTACGGAGCCTGACTGGGACCAGCTGTTCGCGATGCTCCAATCGGAGTTTGCCCGCGAGAGCGTCCCATGGCCCACGGTTGAGGAGGCGATCAGACGAACCCCTTTTCGGATTCTCAAAAGGCCCTTGCAAGCGGAATCCAAAAAGGCTGACACGAGGTTTGAGATCGTGAACCCGGAGGGGACGAGACTCGGCACGCTCGATAACGCGACCATCATCCGCTTTCCCGGCTGACACTTGCTGAACAGTGGAAGCAAATCGCGGCGCTGCAGCCAGGTTTTCGCGTGTCATGAGAGGGCGAACAGAGTTCCACAATCTCAGCACCATATCTGACCCGCAGATGAGACGGCAGTCGGCCAAGAAAGCTGTGATGCGGAGCCGGACTGTCAACGATTCGGACAAATGCTGTCCGAAACCGCGACATCGGTTGTCCGGATTTTCGACACCGGTTGTCCGAATCCCTGACATCCTATCTGGGAAGGTCAATTCCTTACCGCCGAATCGACGGCAGAGTTCTACCGAGGTACGCAAGTGGCGATCGTGAACCGAGTCCGACAGCTGCGTGCTCAAAGCGACAACATCTCACAGGCGCAGCTCGCCAGAGAGGTTGGTATAAGCAGGCAAACGCTGATCGCCATCGAGGGCGGCCAGCGTTTGCCGTCCCTGGAGGTTGCGCATCGTATTGCTGATGCTCTGGATCGCGATCTGGACGATGTATTTCGCTACGAGTCGGAAATCGCTGCCGCAACTGATGATGACAGCGCATGGGAGATCGTCTTCTACTTGGACGATGACCCTGAATGGTGGAAGTCTGAGGACGTCAGCCGCGTCACTACCAGAGCGTAGCGCTGTAGTGACGCGGCACGGAAACCGCACAACGACGCGGTCTCAGCATGCAAAACCGGGAGTGCCCGGCGAGTGATATGCCGTCTGCTCGCTCCGGCACCGCCGACTTGAGCGGCGAGGCTGCTGTGCCAAGCTACACTCTGCTGATGGCTGCATTCTGGGCGATTTGCGGCAAGATGCGGGAAGAAACCGGGGCAGAAAACGTGCCCCCCTTTCCGCTGGTCAGGATCGAGAATCGGCGGTAGGGTACTCGCATCAACACCGTCGTCGTTGCGGTATATCAACGACACCCTCGCTTCAGTTTTTCGCTGAAGCACCCAAGCGCTGAAAGGGATTGTGCAAGCCAGCGCGCGGCATGAGCCGTCGATCCCCTCTTCTTACCTAACGCGGTCGGCATCACTGATCCGACCTGGCGAAATGCTGTTCCAGGCTACCCGCAGATGCGCGGAACAGGAAATCGCATTTCCGGACGTTTCGTCCAGTCGTGCGCATTTCCGCCAGGAAACGCAACGTCTGGCGATATTCGACTCGGAAAATCGCCGGACCTTCTGGGATCAGTTCTGCTTCGTCAGGATCAGTACGGCAAAAGTCCGTCGGCAAACTGTCGGACTTATCGCTTTACAGGGTACCGGCCTTGTACTAGGGTCTTCCGCATGTAACGCGGGCCACTGCGAGAAGTGTGGCGGAAGGCTCCCCAAGGGTCCGGACAGGGAGCGGCGATCGTTGATCTCGATCAGTAATCGCAGGATCCATTTTCACATCTAGCTGGACCTCGACGTTCAGCATTGTCAAAGCAGCTGTCAGCTGGTCTCACCGGCTCGCAGCATTGTCAAACTAGCTGCTTAGCTGGTCTTACCGGCTTTCAGCATTCTCGATACAGCTGTCCCGCTGGTCCTACCGGCGTTCAGCATTCTCAAAAGCAGCAGGGCTTGGTGCCCTGCATCGCCGGCGACGGACAGGGATGTCTTGTCTTTCGGCGCCGTACGCCTGTGGGCGTTTCATTAACCCAGCAATAAAGGAGGTAGATATCCAGAAACGAGCAACTGGCCCCAGAGGCCATCAACAGGTAATCGCCGACGGCGCTCAACAGAGGGCCCCGGCGAACCGGATCACGGCTTCAGGCCGTATGGGACTGGTGTCCCTGGACCGTCTCCGATTCTGAATCGGACCTCGTCTGCTTAACAGGCGGCGAGGTGGTCATCAAAACTAACCAACCAAGGTATGCACCATTGAAGGACCTGAATTATCAGTTGATGAAACTCTGTAGAGCAAACCGGGATGGAAGTTTTTCCACCCAGGCGACGAGGAAAAGCATCCTCAACCGAATCGCCAACCAGTTGCACGAGCTGGGTTACAAACACATGCAGGCGAAATCCTTGAAGCCGAAACACGTTGACGCCCTGGTCTCCCTTTGGAAAGACCAGGACCTAAGCGTCGGCACGCTGAAGAATCTACTCTCGGGTTTGCGCTGGTGGGCCAGGCACGTCGGCAAGGACGACATGATCCCGAAGGACAACAATGCCTTCGACATCGGCAAGCGCAGCCAGGTTGGCACCGAATCCAAGGCCTGGGAACTCAAAGAAACGCAGTTGGAGAGGGTCTCGGACCCTTACGTCCGGTTGAGCCTGCGGCTGCAGGCAGCCTTTGGCCTGCGGCGCGAGGAAGCGATCAAATTTCGACCGAACTACGCCATCAAGGACGATCACATCAAGTTGAAGGCGAGCTGGACCAAGGGCGGTCGAGCCCGAACGGTGCCGATCCGGACGGACGAGCAACGCCGACTCCTTGAGGAGGTCAGGAAACTCGCCAAGGGTGGCGCGCTGATCCCGCCGAACAAGAATTTCATAAAGCAACGAAATCACTACGACCGCCAGGTCCGCAATGCGGGGCTCAAGAACCCGCACGGCCTCCGGCACGCCTACGCCCAGCGACGCTATGAGGAACTAACGGGCTGGAAAGCGCCGGTTGCCAGTGGCCCAGCGTCGAAATCCCTTAATTCCGATCAATGCGCGCTTGATAAGAGGGCGCGCGAGACGATCTCTCGAGAGCTGGGCCACGTTCGCGAGGAAATATCCGCGAGGTATCTTGGGCGGTGATTCTACTTCCCTACAAAGAAGCTATTCGACAATTGGGCCTCAGCCGCTCCGGCTTTGATCGATACGTACGACCATACGTCAGAAGCACACGACTGGGCCGGCGTCTGCTATTCAGCCAGGCCGAGCTGGAGCAGTTTGCGATGGACAGGCTCGGGGGGCAAAATGGCCTCTCTACGAACGCTCTCCGAGATACAACATCGAGGAGAGAAACATGGGAGGAAAGAAAACACCCGGCCTCCGTCGCCGGGGCAAGCAAGGAATCTGGTCGATCCAAAAGACGATCCAGGTCGGAGGACAATCAATCCGACTTTGCGAAACGACGGGAACGAGTTCGCTGGAAGAGGCGGAACGCTTCCTCGCAAAACGCATAGCCGACCTCCGGTCAGTACACATCTACGGAGAACCCAGTCCGCTTACGCTTGCTGAAGCCGCCGAACGGTATCTGGAAGAATGCTCAGAGAAAAGCTACGAACGGGCCGAATACGCCCTGGCCAGTCTCTGCGGTTCACTCGGACATTTACAGGTCTCGCAGCTTCATGACGGAACCGTACAGCCGTACATCAAGGAGCGGTTGAAGACGGTCAGCGCCGGCACTATCAAACGAGAACTGTCGGTACTGATCAGCATCCTCAACCGATGCGCCCGCCGCTGGCGAAATGATGCAGGACACCCTTATTTGCAGGTTGCTCCGGCCATTACTCGACCCACCGGCAAACGACGCGCTCCTTATCCTTTGTCGAATGACGAGGAGAAGCGGCTGTTGGCGAAGAGCCCGCCCCACCTGGAGCAGCATATTCTGTTTGCACTGCACACTGGCTGCAGAGCAGGCGAGATCACCAAGCTTCGGTGGGAATGGGAAGTGCAAGTGCCAGAACTCGGTGTCAGCGTGTTTGTGTTGCCCGAAGGTGAAGCGAAGAACAACGAAGAGCGTGTCGTGATTCTGAATACCGTTGCCCGTCGGGTGACGGACGAGCGTCGCGGTGAACATTCGGAGTTCGTGTTTAGCTGGAAAGGTGAGCCGCTCAAGAAGCTTTCGAATAGCAGCTGGAAGAAGGCGAAAGCCAGATCCAAGCTGCCGATCCGGTTTCATGATCTGCGGCATACGTTCGGACATCGGCTTCGAGCTGTTGGCGCCCCGGTAGAGGATCGAAAAGCTCTGCTTGGGCACACCAACGGCGAGATCACGACGCACTACTCTGCGGCCGAGCTTGGAACGCTGCTGAAATGGGCGGAGGCAATCGTCGATGCCCGGCCCAGCACCGCGCTGAGAACGGGATTCGCCACAAACGTAGTGGAATTGAGGCAAAAACGTGGCAACTTGCCACGCTAAGAGGCAGGGCTCATCAGCGAGGCCTGCAACTTACTGAAACAAAAAA
>CAXBJV010000064.1:0-15694 GCA_963976215.1 uncultured Woeseiaceae bacterium
GGAGCGGCTCTTAGGCCGCGAACGAATTTTTGTAGGAGCGGCCACTGGCCGCGAATCGAAGATAGGCCAGTAGCTCAATTGGCAGAGCGGCGGTCTCCAAAACCGCAGGTTGGGGGTTCGATTCCCTCCTGGCCTGCCATGTAGGAGCACCCTGAGGGCATAAACGCGCTCAGCGCGCGAAGCAAGGCAGTACGAAGAAAGTCATGAGTGCACAAACAGAAACATCACAAAGCGGCATGCTCGATACCATCAAGCTGCTGATAGCGGCGGCCGTCCTGATAGGCGGGCTGTACGCGTACTACTACTATGAAGCGGAATTCGCCCAGGCGATCCGCGTTCTCATGGTATTGGGCGGCACGCTTGTGGGTATCGGTGTGGCGATGACCAGTGCGCAGGGTCAGCGGCTTTGGCACTTCATCCAGGGATCTCGCGTTGAAATCCGCAAGGTTGTCTGGCCGACGAAGCAGGAAACGACGCAGACGGCGATCGCGGTATTCGTGTTTACGCTCGTCATGATGTTGTTTTTCTGGGCGCTCGACTCGGGTCTGCTTTGGCTGACTCGACGTCTTGTTGGCTAGCGCCACACGTAGAACGAACGGAATTTAGAGGAACAAGCAGTGGCCTTACGCTGGTATATCGTGCACGCCTATTCGAACTTCGAGCATCGCGTCAAAAGCGGTCTGGAAGAGCGAATCGAGCGCATGGGTCTGCAGGACAAGTTTGGCGAAATCCTGGTGCCTACCGAGGAAGTCGTCGAGATGCGAGAAGGCAACAAGCGACGCAGTGAGCGCAAGTTCTTCCCGGGCTATGTGCTGGTGCAAATGGAAATGGATGACGAGACCTGGCATCTCGTCAAGGAAGTACCGAAGGTACTCGGATTCATCGGTGGTTCGAGCGATCGCCCGGCACCGATTACCGAGAAAGAAGCGAACCGGATATTGCAGCGCGTCCAGGAAGGCGTCGACAAGCCACGGCCGAAGGTATTGTTCGAGCCCGGCGAAGTCGTACGCGTTACCGACGGGCCGTTCAACGATTTCTCTGGCGTCGTAGAGCAGGTGAACTACGAGAAAAGTCGTATTCAGGTTGGCGTACAGATTTTGGGCCGATCGACTCCGGTGGAGTTGGACTTTGGCCAGGTAGAAAAATCGTAGGAGCGGCCAGGCCGCGAATCGGAAAGAAAGATTGTAGGAGCGGCCCCCAGGCCGCGAATAAGAGAGATTGTAGGAGCGGCCCCCAGGCCGCGAAGCATTAATTTACGAGGAGCTGCGGCTGGACCGCAGCGTTTGAACTCGAGAGGAAAATACAATGGCTAAGAAAGTTGCCAGCTACATAAAGCTGCAGGTCCCTGCGGGCCAGGCAAATCCGTCTCCGCCCGTCGGTCCCGCCCTCGGTCAGCACGGCGTCAATATCATGGAGTTCTGCAAGGCGTTTAACGCGCAGACCCAGGGTACCGAGCCAGGGCTGCCGATTCCGGTCGTGATTACAGTGTATAGCGATCGCAGTTTCACGTTCATTTCCAAGACTCCGCCTGCCGCCGTGTTGCTGCGTAAAGCCGCCGGCGTCAAGAAAGGTTCCGGAACACCTAACACGGAAAAGGTTGGCAAGGTAAATCGTGCGCAGCTCGAAGAGATTGCGACGACCAAGATGCCCGACCTGACCGCTGCTGACATGGATGCTGCCGTGCGTACAGTCGCTGGCACCGCCCGCAGCATGGGAATCGATGTCGAGGGAGTGAACTAATGGCGAATATCAGCAAAAGACGTCAGGCCGCAAACGAGAAAATCGATGCGGAAAAAGCGTACGACATTTCCGAGGCACTCGGGCTGGTGAAAGAGCTGGCAACGGCCAAATTTGCAGAAAGTATCGACATCGCTGTCAATCTCGGCGTTGACCCACGCAAATCCGACCAGGTTGTGCGTGGATCGACAGTATTGCCGAACGGCACCGGCAAGACAGTTCGTGTTGCAGTTTTTGCCCAGGGTGAAAATGCCGAAAAAGCAACGGCGGCTGGTGCAGATATTGTCGGGTTCGATGATCTCGCCGAATCCGTGAAGAAGGGCGAGATGGACTTTGACGTCGTCATCGCAACGCCGGATGCAATGCGCGTTGTTGGTCAGCTTGGCCAGATCCTGGGACCGCGTGGCCTGATGCCGAACCCGAAGGTTGGCACAGTAACGGCGGATGTCGAGACGGCGGTTAAGAATGCCAAGGCGGGTCAGGTTCGTTACCGAACTGACAAAGCCGGCATTATTCATTGCCCGATCGGTCGCGTTGACTTCGAGGTCGATGCGCTGAAACAGAACCTCGATGCACTGCTGAGCGACCTGAAGAAAGCGAAGCCGGCATCAGCGAAAGGCATGTATTTCCGGAAAATGACGGTCTCATCGACGATGGGTCCGGGCGTTTCCGTCGACCGGGGATCCGTCGACGCTTAAGTCGCGGGCCGGTCAAAAAGAATATGCAGGGATACTTTCGGGTGTCCATGCATTAGCCGCAGGGAAGCGGTGATCGTCGAAGACCTTAGGCGACCAGCAGTTTGTTGGTCTTAATAAACGCCTAAGCAGATGGTGATACCTGAGTCAGATGTTTGGCAACGGTTACCCATTCGACAGGGAAAGGACTTTCCCGAACTTGGGAAGTGAGGCAAAGAGTTAAGGCTTCACTTATTTGTAAAACCGTTAGCCAGGAGAAGTTCATGGCACTGAGACTCGAAGACAAGAAAGCACTTGTCAAAGAGGTGAATGCGGTTGCAGGAGACTCTGTGACAGCCGTTGCGGCTGAGTACAGGGGGCTGACTGTTGAAGAAATGACGGCACTGCGTAAAGAAGCACGCAATGCCGGCGTGTACATGCGGGTTGTGAAGAACACGCTGGCACGTCGCGCCGTCGCAGGTACCGAGTTTGAGTGTATGCAGGACACGCTCAAGGGACCGATTCTTCTCGCGTTTGCAAAAGATGATCCAGGTGCCGCTGCCAGGGTAATCAAGGATTTCGCCAAGGAGCACGACGCTCTGCAGGCGGTATCGCTATCGGCCGGTGGGCAACTGATGCCAGGGTCTGATCTCGCTAAGTTGGCAGACCTGCCAACGCTGGATCAGGCGCGCGCAATGTTGCTTGGCGTGTTCGTAGCACCGATGAGCCAATTGGTACGCACACTCGCAGAACCTCCTGCAATGCTGGCACGGACTTTGTCCGCGCGTGGCGAGCAGGATGCTGCATAACGGCAATAAAGTATTCCCTGACTCAGGGATTCGTAATCTAGAGGAAATAGAAAATGGCACTGTCAAACGAAGATCTGCTTAAAGAATTGAGCGCTAAGCCAATTATGGAAGTGGTTGAGCTCGTCAAGATGCTCGAAGAAGAGTGGGGCGTTTCTGCCGCGGCACCGGTTGCCGTTGCGGCGGGTCCGGCTGCTGACGCGGGTGAAGCTGCGGCAGAGAAAGATGAATTCGACGTCGTAATGACAAGCTTTGGTGGCAACAAGGTTGCTGTGATCAAGGCTGTTCGCGCGATCACCGGTCTTGGCCTGAAAGAAGCCAAGGACGCAGTCGAAGGCGCACCTTCAGCAATCAAGGAAGGCGCGAGCAAAGACGAAGCAGAAGACATCAAGAAGCAGCTCGAAGAAGCCGGCGCAAGCGTCGAGCTCAAGTAGTTGTTGCATCGCGAGATGCTTGACTTGCTGCCCTGGGGCGGCAAGGCGAATGAAAAGTCGGGTGAGCAGCCAGTCGCGATGCGGCTGGCTGCTTGCTCGCATCCGTATTTAAAGCAAGGCTAACGAGGATTTCTCGAATGGCATACTCATTCACTGAGAAAAAACGAATTCGCAAGAACTTTGGCAAGCGTCCGACGATCCTGGACGTGCCATACCTGCTGTCGATCCAGGTGGACTCGTACAACAAGTTTCTGCAGACATCGAAAACGGTTGAAGAGCGCGACGACAAAGGTCTGCACGCGGCATTTCGATCTGTATTTCCGATCGTCAGTTATTCCGGCAACGCGGCACTCGAATATGTGAGTTACCGCCTGGGCGAGCCCGTATTTGACGTCAAGGAATGTCAGATGCGCGGGTTGACCTATGCCGCACCGATTCGCGTACTGGTCCGCCTGGTCATCTACGACAAGGACGCCAGTGGCACGCCGAAACCGGTTAAGGATATCCGCGAGCAGGAAGTGTATCTCGGTGAAATGCCCCTGATGACCGACCACGGTACCTTTGTGATCAATGGTACCGAGCGCGTTATTGTTTCACAGTTGCATCGTTCGCCAGGCGTATTTTTCGACCACGACAAGGGTAAGACGCACAGCTCCGGGAAATTGCTGTTTTCGGCGCGCGTGATTCCTTACCGTGGCTCGTGGCTCGATTTCGAGTTTGACCCGAAGGATTCAGTGTTCGCGCGTATTGACCGCCGCCGCAAATTGCCGGTGACGATTATCCTGCGAGCTTTGGGCATGACGAATGAGGAAATGCTCGACCTGTTCTTTGAGAACACCGAGTTTTACCTGTCTGACAAAGAAATCAAGATGGGCCTCATCCCGGAACGCCTGCGAGGCGAAACCGCGGCGTTCGACATCAAGCTGGGTCGCAAACTGATTGTTGAAGACGGCAAGCGTATTACGGCGAAACACGTACGCGACATGGAGAAATCCTCAGTCGACAAGCTGGTTGTGCCGAAGGAATATCTCGAAGGCAAGATTCTTGCGAGCGACATCGTTGACACCGAAACCGGCGAGCTGCTCGCGGCGGCGAATGCCGAACTGACCGAAGAATTGATCGACCAGCTGATTGAGGCAGGCATCGATCGTGTCAGTACGCTGTATGTCAATGACCTGGACCGTGGGCCCTTCATTTCGAATACGTTAAATATCGATCCGTCGACGACGCGACTCGAAGCGCTGGTGGAAATCTACCGTATGATGCGCCCGGGCGAGCCGCCGACCAAGGAAGCGGCAGAGAACCTGTTCCAGAACCTGTTCTTCAACCCCGATCGCTATGACCTGTCGGCCGTAGGACGAATGAAGTTCAACCGCCGCGTTGGCCGTGACAATTCCGAAGGCGAAGGCGTACTCAACAAGGACGATATCCTGGATGTGCTGTCGACGCTGATCAACATCCGCAATGGCTTCGGCACCGTCGATGATATTGATCACCTCGGCAACCGGCGTGTTCGTAGCGTCGGTGAGATGGCTGAAAACGCATTCCGTGTTGGCCTGGTTCGAGTCGAACGTGCGGTGAAAGAGCGCCTGACACAGGCAGAGGCCGATGGCCTGATGCCGCAGGACATGATTAACGCGAAGCCGGTTGCTGCCGCCGTCAAAGAATTCTTTGGCTCGTCACAGCTTTCGCAGTTCATGGATCAGAACAACCCGCTGTCTGAAGTTACCCACAAACGCCGCGTCTCGGCGCTTGGGCCGGGTGGCCTGACGCGTGAGCGTGCCGGATTTGAGGTTCGCGACGTACACCCGACGCACTACGGTCGTGTGTGCCCGATTGAGACGCCTGAAGGACCGAACATCGGCTTGATCAATTCGCTGGCCGTCTATGCGCGCACCAATGAGTATGGTTTCCTTGAGACGCCGTACCGTCGCGTCAAGAACGGTAAGGCGACGCTTGATATCGACTATCTGTCGGCCATCGAGGAAAGCCAGTTCATCGTTGCTCAGGCGAACTCGGAACTCGACAAGAACGGCAAGTTCACCGAGGACCTGGTTGCAGTACGTCACAAGAACGAATTTACCCTCGCGGCTCCCGAAGACATCAGCTACATGGACGTTAGTCCCCGCCAGATCGTCTCGGTTGCGGCGGCATTGATTCCGTTCCTCGAGCACGACGATGCCAACCGCGCCCTGATGGGATCGAACATGCAACGCCAGGCAGTACCGACATTGCGCGCTGAAGCGCCGCTCGTCGGCACCGGTATTGAGCGTGCTGTTGCGGTCGACTCCGGTGTTACCGTCGTTGCCCGTCGTGGTGGGCGTGTCGATTCTGTCGATGCATCGCGCATTGTTGTACGCGTCAATGACGACGAGACAACGGCAGCGGAGCCCGGCGTCGATATTTACAACCTGACCAAATACACGCGTTCCAATCAGAACACCTGTATTAACCAGCGGCCGCTCGCCAAGAACGGCGACATCATTGCTGCCGGTGACGTTATGGCTGACGGTCCGTCAACCGACATGGGTGAGCTGGCACTGGGTCAGAACCTGAAGGTCGCGTTCATGCCGTGGAACGGCTACAACTTTGAGGACTCGATTCTGATTTCAGAGCGCGTCGTCAAAGAAGATCGCTTCACAACGATCCACATCGAAGAGCTGCAGTGTGTTGCTCGCGACACCAAGCTGGGCTCGGAAGACATCACCTCGGATATCCCGAACGTTGGCGACGCAGCGCTTGCGAAGCTTGATGAGTCAGGTATTGCCTTCATCGGCGCCGAAGTGAAGTCCGGTGACATCCTGGTCGGCAAGGTTACGCCGAAAGGCGAGACGCAACTGACGCCGGAAGAAAAGCTGCTGCGTGCAATCTTCGGCGAGAAAGCATCGGACGTGAAGGACACGAGTCTGCGCGTTCCGCCCGGGATGGATGGCACCGTCATCGATGTTCGCGTCTTTACCCGTGATGGCGTAGAGAAAGATCATCGTGCATTGTCAATTGAGAGATCCGAGCTGGAAAGCGTGCGCAAGGACCTTGACGATACCTTGCGTATTCTCGAGGAAGATATTTACGAACGTGTCGAGCGTATGCTCACCGGCAAGATGGCGCAGGGCGGCCCCAACAAGCTGAAGTCCGGCAGTAAGATCACCAAGGCCTATCTCGACGAATTGCCGCGAGAGCAGTGGTTCGAGATTCGTCTGAAGAACGATGAAGCCAACGAACAACTGCAGAACTCGTTTGAGCGCCTGAAGTTGCAGCGTGATGAGTTTGATCAGCGATTCGAAGCCAAGAAAACCAAGATTACGGCTGGCGACGATCTGGCACCGGGCGTTCTCAAGATGGTGAAGGTCTACCTTGCAGTGAAACGCAGGATTCAGCCGGGCGACAAGATGGCTGGCCGTCACGGTAACAAGGGTGTTATTTCGACCATCGTTCCGGTTGAGGACATGCCGTACCTCGAAGACGGCAATCCCGTAGACATCGTATTGAACCCGCTGGGTGTACCGTCACGAATGAACGTCGGTCAGGTGCTCGAAACGCACCTCGGCTGGGCTGCCATGGGCGTCGGCAAGAAGATTGATCGCATGCTGAAGTCACAGGAATCTGTGGCCAAGCTGCGACAATTCCTCGAAGCCGTTTACAACAAAACCGGCGGCAAGGTTGAAGACTTGAAAACCTTCAGCGATGCCGAGATTGTTGAGCTGGCTGGCAACCTGACGAACGGTGTGCCAACGGCGACCCCGGTTTTTGACGGCGCTTCAGAAGAAGAAATCAAGGGCTTGCTGGAGCTGGCCGATTTCGACGCATCGGGTCAGTCAACGTTGTGGGATGGCCGAACCGGCAAGAAGTTCGACCGTGACGTAACGGTTGGTTACATGTACATGCTGAAACTCAATCACCTGGTTGACGACAAGATGCATGCGCGTTCAACCGGTCCGTACAGCCTGGTCACGCAACAGCCGCTGGGCGGCAAGGCGCAGTTCGGTGGCCAGCGATTCGGTGAGATGGAGGTCTGGGCGCTGGAGGCGTATGGCGCTGCCTACACCCTGCAGGAAATGCTGACTGTGAAATCGGATGACGTCCAGGGTCGCACCAAGATGTACAAAAACATCGTGGACGGCGAGCATTATATGGATGCCGGCATGCCGGAATCGTTTAACGTGTTGGTCAAGGAGATTCGCTCCCTGGGCATCAACATTGAGCTGGAGACAGACTAATGAAAGATCTGCTTAAGCTTTTCAAATACCAGAACCCGGTCGACGATTTCGATGCGATTCGCATTGGCCTTGCCTCTCCGGACATGGTTCGTTCGTGGTCCTTCGGTGAAGTCAAGAAGCCGGAAACCATCAACTACCGTACCTTCAAACCAGAACGCGACGGTCTTTTTTGCGCCAAGATTTTTGGCCCGATCAAGGACTACGAGTGCCTGTGCGGCAAGTACAAGCGTCTGAAGCACCGCGGTGTTGTTTGTGAGAAATGCGGCGTTGAAGTGACGCAGACGAAAGTCCGTCGTGAACGTATGGCGCACATTGACCTGGCAAGCCCGGTCGCGCATATCTGGTTCCTGAAATCACTGCCGTCACGCATCGGCCTCATGCTCGACATGACGCTGCGCGAGATCGAACGTGTCCTGTATTTCGAGGCCTTCGTGGTCGTCGAGCCGGGCATGACCGAGCTTGAACGCGGCCAGTTGATGACCGATGAAATGTATCTCGATGCGCTGGAGCAGTATGGCGATGAATTCGATGCCCGTATGGGTGCCGAGGCCGTGCGCGAAATGCTCATGACGATCGACTTGCAGCGTGAAATCCTGAAAGTTCGGGATGACATGTCGGCAACGAAGTCCGAGACCAAGATCAAGCGTCTGTCCAAGCGACTCAAGCTGATTGAGTCGTTTGTCGAGTCAGGCAACAAGCCGGAATGGATGGTACTTACGGTTCTGCCCGTCCTGCCGCCGGATTTGCGTCCGTTGGTGCCGCTGGATGGCGGCCGATTCGCGACTTCGGATCTCAACGATCTGTACCGTCGCGTCATTAATCGCAACAACCGGCTGCGCCGACTGCTGGAACTGAATGCGCCGGATATTATTGTCCGCAACGAAAAGCGCATGCTGCAGGAATCTGTTGATGCATTGCTGGACAACGGCCGTCGCGGCCGTGCCATTACCGGCACCAACAAGCGTCCGCTGAAGTCACTGGCTGACATGATCAAGGGCAAGCAGGGACGTTTCCGTCAGAACCTGCTCGGTAAGCGTGTTGATTACTCCGGCCGTTCGGTCATCGTAGTTGGACCGACGCTGAAGCTGCACCAGTGTGGCCTGCCGAAAAAGATGGCGCTGGAATTGTTCAAGCCATTCATTTTCTCGAAGCTGCAACTGCGCGGTGAAGCCACGACGATCAAGGCTGCAAAACGTCTTGTCGAACGCGAAGGTCCGGAAGTCTGGGATATTCTCGAAGAGGTTATTCGCGAGCACCCGGTCATGCTGAACCGTGCGCCGACGTTGCATCGTCTCGGTATCCAGGCGTTTGAGCCGGTGCTGATCGAAGGTAAGGCTATTCAGCTGCATCCGCTCGTATGTACGGCGTTTAATGCTGACTTCGACGGCGATCAGATGGCTGTTCACGTGCCACTGTCAATCGAAGCGCAGCTGGAAGCGCGCGCGCTGATGATGTCGTCGAACAATATCCTGTCACCGGCCAACGGCGATCCGATCATCGTGCCGTCGCAGGACGTAGTACTCGGTTTGTACTGGATGACCCGCACGAAGATCAATGCGAAGGGCGAGGGTATGACGCTCGCAAGCCTCGATGAGGCGCGACGTGCATTCGAAGCGGGTTCGGCCGAGTTGCAGGCGCAGGTCAAGGTTCGCGTCACGATTCATGAAGCAGACGAGAACGGCGAGCTTCGCGAAGTCACGAAGATTCTCGATACGACCGTCGGTCGTGCACTGCTGTCAGGCATTCTGCCGAAGGGCATGGAGTTCACGCACATCAACCAGGCAATGACGAAGAAAGCGATTTCGAATGTCATCAACGCCTGTTATCGCCAGCTCGGCCTGAAGAAAACGGTCGTGTTCGCTGACAAGCTGATGTACACCGGTTTCCGTCACGCAACGCTTGCCGGTATCTCGATTGGCGTAAACGACATGGTTGTCCCGGAGACCAAGGAATCGATCCTGTCCGTTGCAGAAGCCGAAGTTAAAGAAATTCAGGACCAGTACGGTTCCGGTCTTGTGACCGATGGCGAGCGCTACAACAAGGTTGTCGATATCTGGTCGCGTACCAATGACCAGGTCGCAAAAGCGATGATGGACAAGCTGGGCACCGAAACGGTCAAGAACGCGGACGGCAAGGATGTCGCGCAGGAGTCGTTTAACTCGATTTACATGATGGCCGACTCCGGCGCTCGTGGTTCCGCTGCGCAGATTCGTCAGCTCGCCGGAATGCGCGGCCTGATGGCGAAGCCGGATGGCTCCATTATCGAAACACCCATTACAGCAAACTTCCGTGAAGGTCTGGACGTACTGCAGTACTTCATCTCGACCCACGGTGCTCGAAAAGGTCTCGCCGATACCGCTCTGAAGACGGCAAACTCCGGTTACCTGACACGTCGACTCGTCGACGTTGCACAGGACCTGGTGGTTACCGAGGTCGATTGCGAAACGCGAAATGGCGTGTCGATGGCACCGATCGTCGAGGGCGGCGATATTGTCGAGCCGCTGCGCGAGCGCGTTCTGGGTCGTGTGCTGGCCGAGCCGGTGCTGATTCCGGGAACGGACAAGGTCGCCTACGACGCCGGCACCATGCTGGATGAGGCAACGGTACAGCACCTCGATGACATGTCGATCGACCAGCTCATGGTGCGTTCGCCGATTACCTGTGAAATTCGCTATGGTGTTTGTTCGCAGTGTTACGGACGTGACCTGGCGCGCGGTAGCCGCATCAACATCGGCGAGGCTGTTGGTGTTATCGCAGCTCAGTCGATTGGTGAGCCGGGCACACAGCTTACGATGCGTACCTTCCATATCGGCGGTGCCGCATCGCGTTCTGCAGCAATCAACAGCATTGAGATTAAATCGAACGGTACTGCTCGTCTGCGCAACATCAAGACGGTCGCGCACCACAAGGGTTATCTCGTTGCAGTGTCACGTTCCGGTGAAATCATCGTGGTCAACGACCAGGGGCAGGAGCGTGAGCGCTACAAGGTTCCTTATGGCGCAACCATCACGATCGAAGACGGTGTCGAGGTCCAGCAGGGCCAGGTACTGGCCAACTGGGATCCGCACACTCACCCGGTTGTCACCGAGGTGGAAGGTCGTATCAAGTTCGAGGACTTTATCGATGGCGTAACGGTTGCCGAGCAAGTCGACGAATTTACCGGCCTGACCAGCATCGTGGTCCTGGATCCAAAGAGTCGGGCAGGCGCCGGCAAGGACCTGCGTCCTGTTGCGCGACTGGTCGATGAAGACGGCAAGGACATCTTCTTTGCGAACACGGAAATTCCCGCAGTCTACGCGTTGCCGGTCGGCGCGATCATCTCGCTGGCCGACGGATCCTCTGTATCGGTCGGTGACGTCATCGCCCGTATCCCGCAGGAGTCGTCGAAGACGCGCGATATCACGGGTGGTTTGCCACGCGTTGCTGACCTCTTTGAAGCACGTAAGCCAAAAGAGCCGGCAATCATGGCGGAGCACACGGGTACGGTCAGCTTCGGCAAGGAAACCAAGGGCAAGCGTCGCCTGGTGATTACCGGCGAGACCGACGGCTACGAAGAGTTGATTCCGAAATGGCGTCACCTCAACGTGTTCGAAGGTGAGCAGGTTGCCCGCGGTGAAATCATTGCTGACGGTGAGCCGAACCCGCATGACATTCTGCGCTTGCGTGGCGTCGAAAACCTGGCGAACTATCTCGTCAAGGAAATTCAGGACGTCTACCGTCTGCAGGGTGTGAAGATCAACGACAAGCATATCGAGGTGATCATTCGCCAGATGTTGCGCAAAGTGGTTGTGGCAACGCCGGGTGACAGCAACTACCTGCGCGGTGAGCAGATCGACAAAGCTCGCTTCTTTGAGGTTGAAGAGCAGCTGCTGGCACAAGGTAAGGAGCCGCTCACGATTGAGCCGGTATTGCTGGGTATCACCAAGGCTTCGCTGGCAACCGAGTCGTTTATTTCGGCAGCGTCATTCCAGGAAACGACCCGGGTGCTCACAGAGGCATCGGTGCGCGGATTGCGCGACGACCTTCGCGGGCTCAAGGAAAACGTTATCGTGGGTCGCCTGATTCCGGCCGGAACCGGGTTTGCGCATCATGCCGATCGTCGGCGTACGCGTGAACAGGACCTGGCCGATCAGCTGCAGCAGCTTGAAGAACAGCAGGTTGCAGAGACCGAATCGGCGGCGATGGAAGAAGCATTGCAGGCGGATGTTGATGCCGGTGCAGAAACCGCAGCGGCGCCAGCGAGTGAGGCAGCAGCCGAGAGCGGTGAAGAAACAAAAACGGCCTAGTAAAAACAATAACTTACAGGTCGTGGTAGGCCATAGTTGATGCTCGCTTGACACTGACTCGCCCGCATCACTAAAATGCCCGCCCTTGACCGGGGCTCACCGAAAGGTGAGCCCCGAAATATTTAGGCGCTCATCGAATGGTGAGCCCCGAGTTTTTTTCAGAGCTCACCGACGATGAGTCCTGGAATCCCGACCACTGGGCAGCAAGAGTCCGGCGGTCGGTTGCGCGCGTTTGATCAGAGAGGGTCGAGTGCCGCAATGCTGGAATGAATGTAACTTTTAACCCGATAAAAGAAGAGTGAAGGCCCATGGCCACAGTGAATCAGTTAGTCCGAAGTCCACGCTCGGTGAAGCGTGCGAAAAGCACCGTACCGGCACTGGATGCGAGCCCGCAGAAACGCGGCGTTTGCACGCGTGTGTATACGACCACACCAAAGAAGCCGAACTCGGCGATGCGCAAGGTTGCTCGTGTGCGCCTGACCAACGGTTTCGAAGTTACCTCCTACATTGGTGGCGAAGGTCACAACCTGCAGGAGCATAGCGTTGTGTTGATTCGCGGCGGTCGTGTGAAGGATCTTCCAGGTGTTCGCTACCATACAGTACGCGGCACGCTCGACTGCTCGGGTGTAGCGGATCGTCGACAGGGCCGCTCCAAGTACGGCACCAAGCGTCCGAAAAACTAAACAAGCATCGTAGGAGCGCCCCTTGGGCGCGACAAACGAATCCAGGAAAAATAATGTCCAGAAGAACACAGGCTCCGAAACGTACGATTCTGCCCGACCCGAAGTACGGCAGCGATTTACTCGCAAAATTCATGAACATGATCATGAATGACGGCAAGAAGTCCGTTGCAGAACGCATCATTTATGGTGCTCTGGATCGTATTTCCGATCGGGAAACCCAAAGTGGCGAAAAGGCACTCGAGTTGCTGGAATCGGCACTGGATAACGTCAAGCCGGTCGTCGAAGTGAAGTCGCGACGTGTGGGTGGCGCAACCTACCAGGTGCCGGTTGAAGTTCGTCCCGCTCGACGCCAGACGCTCGCGATGCGCTGGGTCATTGAGGCAGCACGCAAGCGTAGTGAAAAGTCGATGGCGCATCGTCTGGCTCATGAATTGCTGGATGCGGCGGAGAATCGCGGTACGGCAGTGAAGAAGAAAGAAGACACGCACCGTATGGCCGAAGCTAACAAGGCGTTCTCGCACTACCGCTGGTAAAGGCTTTTCCGTGGCTCGCACGACCCCCATTGAGCGATACCGAAATATCGGCATCATGGCCCATATTGATGCGGGCAAAACGACCACGACGGAACGCGTGCTGTTCTATACAGGCGTGTCGCACAAGATTGGCGAAGTTCATCACGGTGCAGCCGTCATGGATTGGATGGAGCAGGAACAGGAACGCGGCATAACAATCACCTCAGCCGCAACGACCTGTTTTTGGTCCGGAATGGACAAGCAGTACGACGAGCACCGGATCAATATTATCGATACGCCGGGGCACGTCGATTTCACCATCGAAGTCGAGCGTTCACTTCGAGTGCTCGACGGTGCAGTCACTGTCTTGTGCGCGGTCGGCGGCGTAGAGCCGCAGACGGAAACGGTGTGGCGGCAGGGTAACAAGTACGGCGTGCCGCGCCTGGTGTTTGTCAACAAGATGGATCGCGCAGGCGCTGATTTCCTGCGCGTTGTCGGACAGCTGGAGTCACGCCTGGGCGCGAACCCGGTGCCGGTGCAGTTGCCGATTGGTGCTGAAGAAAAATTTGTCGGTGTCGTCGACCTGGTCAGGATGAAGGCGCTGTACTGGGACGAGAGCAACCTGGGCGTGACCTATGAAGCTCGTGAAATCCCGGATGAGATGCAGGCCGAGGCAAAGGCCTGGCGCGAAAAGATGATCGAGTCGGCCGCGGAAGCGAACGAGGAGTTACTCGACAAGTTTCTGGGCGACAGCGAGTTGTCGGAAGACGAAATTCGCAAAGGGCTGCGGGAACGGACATTGTCCGGCGAGATCGTCGTGGTTATGTGCGGTTCGGCATTCAAGAACAAGGGTGTGCAGGCCATGCTCGATGCGGTTGTCGACTACATGCCTTCTCCGCTCGATGTTCCGGCGATTGTCGGACACAAGGATGATGAGACGGAAGATGAGCGCCATGCGGATGACAAAGAACCGTTTTCGGCACTGGCATTCAAGATTGCGACGGACCCGTTCGTTGGCAATCTGACGTTTTTCCGCGTGTATTCCGGCGTATTGAATTCCGGTGACACGATATACAACCCGGTAAAGGGCAAGAAAGAGCGTATCGGTCGCATCTTGCAAATGCATTCGAACGATCGCAAGGAGATCAAGGAAGTGTGCGCCGGGGATATCGCTGCGGCGGTGGGTCTGAAGGACGTAACGACAGGCGACACACTCTGCGATATCAATAACAAGATAACGCTCGAGCGTATGGACTTTCCGGATCCGGTCATATCCGTCGCGGTCGAGCCGAAAACCAAGGCTGATCAGGAAAAGATGGGCATCGCGATGCAGAAGCTTGCGAAAGAAGACCCGTCATTTCGTGTTCATACCGATGAGGAGTCCGGCCAGACGATTATTTCCGGCATGGGCGAGTTACACCTCGATATTATCGTTGATCGCATGAAGCGCGAATTCAACGTCGAGGCCAATGTTGGCAAGCCGCAGGTCGCGTATCGCGAAACGATTCGCAAGACGGTGGAGCAGGAAGGCAAGTTTGTGCGGCAGTCGGGTGGCCGCGGCCAATACGGCCATGTTTACCTGAAGATCGAGCCGACGCCCGCGGGCAGCGGCTACGAATTTGTCAACGGCATTGTTGGCGGCGTCGTGCCAAGAGAGTATATTCCGGCCGTCGACAGGGGCGTGCAGGAACAAATGGAAAACGGAGTGGTCGCGGGTTTCCCGATGCAGGACTGCAAGGTAACCTTGTATGACGGCTCCTTCCATGATGTGGATTCAAGCGAGATGGCATTCAAGATTGCCGGCTCGATGGCTTTCCGGGACGGCGCGAGCAGTGCCGATCCGGTATTGCTGGAACCGATCATGAAAGTCGAGGTGGTAACACCCGAAGAATATATGGGTGACGTGATGGGTGATTTGAACCGCCGTCGCGGTTTGCCGCAGGGCATGGATGATACGCCATCGGGCAAGACCATCCGCGCCGAAGTGCCGCTGGCTGAGATGTTCGGCTATGCCACGGACTTGCGCTCAATGAGCCAGGGACGTGCAACGTACTCAATGGAGTTTGAGAAGTATTCGGAAGTGCCAAAGAACGTTGCTGACACAGTAATAACAAGATAGTAGGAGCGGCCCTTTGGCCGCGAATGGAATAATTGTAGGAGCGGCTTTATGCCCTTTGGGTGCCTTTGGCCGCGAATGGAACAACGGTAGGAGCGGCTTTATGCCCTTTGGGTGCCTTTGGCCGCGAATGGAACAACGGTAGGAGCGGCTTTATGCCCTTTGGGTGCCTTAGGCCGCGAATGGAACAACAGTAGGAGCGGCCCTTGGCCGCGAATGGAACAACAGT
>CAXBJV010000065.1:0-14471 GCA_963976215.1 uncultured Woeseiaceae bacterium
CTGCCGTCTGAACGACCGCTTCCGGCGAAAGCCGCCGCTGAGTTCAAGCGAGTAGTTTTCCCAAATTGGCCAAGGCTGTGCTGCGGCGAATAGCGATTCCTAGTAACACCCCCCGTTTTTGGCGAAACCCCCGGTATCAGTGCCCCCCTCCCCCTGACTGGTGCTATTTACGGGGGGATGAATCTATACCCCAGCGGCGCTGCGAGGGCTGCAGCGAACAGGCAAAAGTTGACCCCGGCATTGGCAACAGATACTGTATATGCATACAGTATCGGAGTGCACGATGTCATCGCATCACAAAGGCCGCGGTGCCGTGTCGTCGGCGCCGGGTCGATTCGCCATGCAACAGACCGAACTCGATGCCGGGGAGGCGCATGCGCAAAGCCTCGTGGCGCCCGATACGGTGTTGCACGCCATGCCGGCCGGGAAGATAATCTCGAGCAACGATTCCCCTGACGTTCCTTTCGACCGCTCGATCAATCCCTATCTCGGCTGCGAGCACGGCTGCATTTATTGTTACGCCCGCCCCAGCCACAGTTACCTCGATTTATCGCCGGGCCTCGATTTCGAAACGCAGATTTTCTACAAGCCCAATGCCGCCGCGCAGCTGCTCAGGGAATGGCAAAGTCCTTCCTACGAATGCAAGCCCGTTACGATTGGCGCGAATACCGACCCCTATCAACCCGCTGAGAAAACCAGGAAAATTACGCGTGCCCTGCTAACTCAGTTTGTCGAGTATCGGCATCCGGTCAACATTATTACCAAGAGCCACCTTGTGGCACGCGATGTCGACCTGCTCAGCGACCTCGCTGCAGACAATCTCGCGTCGGTCGCGATGAGTATCCCAACACTGGACCCCGCATTGAAACGCGTCATGGAACCGCGCGTGCCGGCGGCCGCCGCTCGACTCAGGGCCGCACGGGAACTGACCGACGCAGGCGTACCGGTGAGCGTGCTGGTCGCACCGGTAATCCCCGCGATAAATGACAGTGAAATCGAATCCATTCTCGACGCCGCAGCCGCCGCGGGCATGACGCAGGCTCGTTACATTTTCCTGCGGCTTCCGCATGAGGTCAAAACGCTGTTCGGTGAGTGGTTGCTCGAGCATTTCCCGGATCGCGCCGAGCACGTAATGAGCCTCGTCCGGCAGGCCAGCGGCGGCAAGCAATACGACCATCGCTTCGGACTGCGGCAGTCCGGCAGCGGTCCCTATGCCCAGATGCTCGGTGCACGCTTCACCAAAGCTGCGAGGGCGCTGCACATGGAACCGGATGCCTACCAGCAGAGCCTTGATTGCACACGTTTTTTACACCCTGCTCGTCGTCAGCTCAGCCTCGAACTCTAGGCCCTGTTATTGCTTTGAAACTACCGCCCTTGTATTGCAATGGGTATAGTGGATTGCAATGATGGCGGCCCCGGATGCTCGAACTTATGCGGCCTCAGGCGGTCCTAGATAGAGTTGGAAAACCTGCCTTGTGTGTGGAAATCGAATCGTGACAGCATGACAACAATCAAATCCCAAGTCGCCCTTTTGGTCTTTGTGACACTGCCGTTCGCCGTCGCCGCACAGGACGACGACGCGTCTGCAGTGGAATTTGAAAGTCCGCTCGACCAGACAGTACCGGTTGCCGATGAGCAGCCTGAAATGCTGCCTGAAGCGCCGCAGGAAACCGAAACTGAGGAAGCAACCGAAGAAGAACTGCTGGAAGAATTCGCCCGCTATCGAAGGCTTGTCGCGAGCGGCACCCTCGATGAGGCTGATATTGCTGCCAAGCAAATCGTCGAAATGGCCATTCGAATTTACGGACCGCAGTCGAGAGAAACAGCGAGCGCATTAAACAACCTGGGAATAGTGCAACATCGCAATCGCCAGTACGACGCGGCCATTCAGAACTTCACGGCCGCTGTTGAGATCATCGAGAATGAAGAGGACCGGCTCAATAACGCGCTGGTGAACCCGCTCAAGGGACTCGGAGCCGCGCAATTGGCGATTGGCCGGCCAGATCGGGCCAGAAGAACCTACGAGCGAGCGGCACACATCACGCACGTAAACGATGGTCCTCACAATATGGGCCAGGTCGAAATCCTGGAATCAATTGTTGAGGCTCATATTCGCCTTGGCGATGTGAAAAGGGCCCGGGAAATCCTCGACCGCATACACATTATCAACGTGAAATTTTTTGAAGACGACCCGATGGGCCTGCTCCCGTCACTAATGGCCAGAGCGGCCTGGCAACACCGGGCCGGATACTATGCGGACGAACGCGCAACTTACCGGCGCACTATTCGGATCATTGAATCGGCCGAAGGAAAAGACTCGCCGTTGCTGGTCACTCCGTTACGTATGCTGGGCGAGTCGTTCTATTTTGTCGACTTGTCCATGGCAACAATCCAGCAACAGGGTACCGTTTCGACGGGTGAAATGTATTTCAAGCGCGCCGTACGGATAGCTGAAAAAGCCAACGACCTCGACTGGCGCGAATCGACCCGCACACGCATTGCGCTGGGGGATTATTACAATTACACCGAAGCGCAAAACCGGGCGCGAACGATTTACAAGGAAACCTGGGCGTTCCTGTCTGGCGATGAAGAACGAATCGCCATGCGCGACGAACTGTTTGGCAAACCGGTCCCGATTCGCGAGGAACCGTTACCGACATTTGCCGGCCGCGGTCCGGTCAGCGAGCTAAACGCCGATGAGATTTTGACCGGCACAATCACTGTAACGTACAACGTTTCCGCCAAAGGCCGAATTCGAGACCTGAAAACGGAAGCCGATCCGATCGAATTCACGGATATGCAGCGCAGGGTGCATCGCGAAATTCGCCGCCGCACATTTCGACCGCGCATTGTGGACGGTGTCCCTACTGCAGCTGAAAACCAGGTGTTCGTACACGAATTTGCCTATACCCAGGCAGACCTGGACGCCTTGAAAAAAGAGCAAGAAGACGCCAGTTAAAACCCTCCACTGGACTACGGAAAACAAACCGATGAATGTCACCGACAGTCACTTCGTAAACGGCAATCCGCTCGTAGGCCCGTTTGACGACCATTTGCAGCGCGCTGTATTCGGGCTCGGTTGTTTCTGGGGCGCGGAACGAAAGTTCTGGGAAACCGACGGCGTTTATACGACGGCGGCCGGTTACGCCGGCGGCAATACCGACAATCCAGACTACAAGAGTGTCTGTAGCGGGCAAACCGGTCACGCGGAAGTCGTTATGGTCGTATTCGACCCATCTGTAATCAGCTACGACGATCTGCTGAGCGTGTTTTGGGAAAACCACGATCCAACGCAGGGCGATCGACAGGGCAATGACATCGGCAGCCAGTATCGATCGATAATCCTGGCACTTGACGATGCGCAAACGGAATCAGCACGGCGTTCGCGCGATGCGTATCAAAAAAATCTGCTCGCGGCAGGGCTGGGGCCCATCACGACCGAGATCGAAACGCTACAGGAATTTCACTACGCCGAGGATTATCACCAGCAATATCTTGCAAAAAATCCCGCTGGCTACTGCGGCCTTGGCGGCACCGGTGTAAGTTGCGCCTGACAAGCCCCTGAAAATTATTTGTGCTGGCCAAAGAGGCACCGCGATCTGTAGTATTCACCTGTGGCCGCAATCAAGAAAAAAACCGCCAAACCGCGCAAACCCAGTCGCCGGCAAGCCGAGGATGCTGTGCGCACCTTGTTGCTGTGGGCTGGGGAGGATACGCGCCGCGAAGGCCTCGTCGACACACCCAAGCGAGTAGCGAAGGCGTACGAGGACTGGTTCAGCGGTTACCGCGAAAACCCGGTCGAGTACCTGCAACGCACGTTCGAGGAAGTTGACGGTTACGACGAAATGATCGTGCTGCGTGATATCGCATTCGAGTCGCACTGCGAGCATCACATGGCACCCATTATCGGCAAGGCCCATGTCGGCTACCTGCCGACCAACAAGGTCGTTGGCATCAGCAAGCTCGCACGCGTTGTAGAGGCCTTTGCCCGACGATTCCAGGTGCAGGAAAAATTGACCGCGCAGATTGCCAACTGCATCCAGGATGTGTTGCAGCCCAAGGGTGTTGCCGTCGTTATTGAGGCGAAACATCAATGCATGACGACGCGCGGCATTCATAAATCCGATGTTTCAATGGTCACCAGCCAGATGGTCGGCACCTTTCGCAAGGACGCTCGCACTCGCATGGAGTTTTTGCGCATGATCGACGCCAAACGGTAAACCCCGTTGCTCAAGTCAAGCCTTGCGACTATTGGGGTTGTATTGGCGGTACTCGTCTTGTATCTGCTGTTGTGGCCGGTACCAGTCGAGCCGGTTTCGTGGCAGGCACCGTTGAACAGGGGCTATGTCGACCCATTCGCACCCAACGACCTGCTCAAGGTTGCGACCAGCGTGCATCTCGGCGATTACGAGGCGCCGGAAGATGCGACATTTGGCAGCGACCACCGCATATACGTAACAACGCGCAAAGGCATGATCGTCCGCATCCAGAATCGTGGCATAAGCGAATTCGCCGATGTTGGCGGACGCCCGCTTGGCATTGAAGCCGATCGCGACGGATCTCTGCTGGTCGCAAACTCCTACCTGGGCATTCAGCGCGTCAGCCCGGACGGCGAAATTACGGTACTCCTCGATGAGATCGACGGCGAACCGCTAACCTATGCCAACAACCTGGCGGTCGGCCCTGACGGTGTTATCTACTTCAGTTTTTCCAGTCGAAAATTTGGCGCCGAAGAATACGAAGGGACTTTTGAGGCGGCGCTGCTCGACCTGATCGAGCATGGCGGCCATGGCAGTGTATACGCCCTCGATCCTGCTACCGGGAAAGTGGAGAAACTGCTTGATGGCCTGAATTATGCCAACGGCGTCGCGATCAGCGATGATGGCAGTTTCATACTGATTGCAGAAACCGGCCACTATCGCATTCTGAAGTACTGGCTGAGCGGCGATCGACGCGGCACCCGTGAGGTGCTGATCGACAATCTGCCGGGGTTTCCGGACAACATCAAGAACGGCCTGAACGGTCGTTTCTGGATCGGATTTGCCGCACCTCGCAATGAGCTCATCGACAAGCTGTCGGACAAACCCTTGCTTCGCAAGGTGATCCAGCGACTGCCGGCGTCAATGCGCCCCAATGCCGAACCTTTCTCACACGTAATTGCGATCAACGGCGACGGTGAAGTACTGATGAACATGCACGACCCGGATGCACGATTCCCGACGCTGACCGGCGTGGTCGAAACGCGCGACACGCTGTACCTGACCACGCTTTTCGGTAACCAGATTCCGCGGATCGCAAAGAGAGACTTGTAGCAAGCGTAGTCCGGACTAGTGCGGCAGTAGCGCCGTATCGCCCTCGTAATCGTCACCCAGCATCTGCTTACGGATCAACGGTATCGGCGGTGAGCCATAACTCAAGAACTGGTCGTGAAATTGCCCCCACGCTTCGCGTCCGCCGCGCCCGTCCGTCCAGTCCTCGCGTAGCTTGATGATCATCAGCTTGCCGAGCGTGTAATTCAGGTAACCCGGATCGTAAGTGCCGCGAAACGCCTGCTGGCTGGCATTGCCATAGTCCTGAAACGCCTTTTCTTCAAACATCGCCTGGCTTTCGGCAACGCTCATGCCTTCTGCATGCAAGCCGATCGCCGATAAGTATCTGACATTGCGCAACAACGCATTTAACAACTGGCCGATTCGATACTCCGGGTCGCCGTCACCGTAGCCGGCATCAATCATCATTTGCTCGGTGTAATGCGCCCAGCCTTCGACGAATGAATAGGTCCAGAAATGCCGGCCAACATTATTCGCCGCTCGATTCGCATGCAGAAATTGCAGAAAGTGGCCTGGCCATACTTCATGAATCGACGTTGCCAGCAAATCCGTTTCGCCGGGAATGTAAGCGAGCTGATCTTCCTCGGACCAATCGGGATTCGGCGGCGCAATGTAGTAAACCGAAGGCAGACCAGTCTCAAACGGCCCTGGAATTTCGATATAGGCAGAATTGAAGCGCCGGTGCGGCGGTGCTTCGGCGACCAGTGCGTCTTCCGTTCCCGGAATACTGACAAGCTGGTTGTCTTCCAGGAACTTGCGCAACCCGGGCAGTTGTCTTGTCGCACCGCCAACCGCGCCTTCCGGCGGCTTGCGATTCTGCACTTTGAGGACGCAGTCTTCGGTACTCTCGCCCGGCGCAAATTCGGCACATGCGGCATACAGGGTTTCGAGATTCTGCTGCAGGTTCAATTCGCCGGCCGCCTTCAGTTCGGCCAGCGAAATTTCAACACCCTGGGTCGCTCGCAGCATGCGCAGGAATGTTTCCTCGCCCAATGCGAAATCGTCGGTCGCTGTATCGCGCAGGCCATCCAGCCAGCGCGCCGTCTGCTCGACGGCCTGAACGGCGTCGGCATTCGCAGCCGCAAACTGGCGCTGCAGTTGCTCGTCCTCAACCGCCGCAAACAAGCCCGGCACCGTGTTGGCGAGGTAGTCCGCCATGCCCGCGAAGATGCCATGGGCAGTTTCGACATAGGGCGCCGGTAGCGGCGGCTCCAGGTTGTCCTGCATGGTTTTCAGCCAGGCGGGCAACTGCGATACATACTGTGTATAGGCGACGATTCGTTGTTCGAGTGGCGCATACTCCCGGTCGATGAAGGTACCCATCCCCAGCCCGTACGAGTACACCACCGGATTATTTTTTAGGAACCCGGAATCGCGAATCCAGAATTGCTGGCCACGCAGTGCCTGCACCAGGTAGTCGCGTTCAAAGGCTTCGATATCCTGCAGCTCTGTGTACGACTCCGCTGTTGCGACGACGCTATCAATCCACGCCGCATATTCCTCAGCCGCAGCCAGGCTATTGTCGGACATCTGGCCATCGTATTCATGCAGCCCGGCATAGACCGCGATTTCCGGATTGGCCGCGTAATAGGCGGATATGGTATTGGCGGCGAACTCAGACCAGGCCGGCTTTTCTACAATAGCCACTGGGTCGGTTTTACTACCGCAAGCAGCCAGTATCAGAAAAGACGCCGCCAATATTAGGGTTTTACGGATTGCCATGTTGTTGCACCTTAATCCTGATCAAGGCCGAGCTCGGCCACACCCTGCTGAAATGAAATGTCGACCGGAATATCCGCAGCGGTCAGGCGATCAAGGTCGCCCTGCAGTTCAGCATTGATGACCCCTTTTGATTCGGTTAGTTCCTTTACACCGTCGTAGTCGCCGTCGCCCTGCAGCGTCAATAACAGGCGCGACAATTCGGTCATGGCAGTCTCCATTTTTTCGAAATCGACGCTGTAAAGACCGGTCTCCACGTCTCGATTGAACGCGCCGCGTTCCATGAAGAAATTAAACCGCACCATATTCGCCTTGCCGTGCGCACTGGACGCACCAAAACGAATGGAACGAAAAACACTGGTCATGAATGTGACGTAATAGTCGTGCAGGTCAACGTCACCCAGCTCACCGGCCTTGTGCAGTTCGGTAATCATATACAGGCCGAGAATATCGGCTTTGCCTTCCTCCATACTGGAGGCAAGATCAAGCAGCGTTTCCCGCACTGTGCCACGACCATCAATCGTGTTCTTGATGCCGAGACCGTGTGCGACCTCATGAAACATCGTGTTGGCAAAAAAAGCGTCGAAGCTTATGTGCTCACGCTGCGACGGATCGATCAATTCACCTGCAATGGGCACCAGTATCTTGTCGAACTTAGCCTGCATTGCATTCTTCAATTGCAGGCGGCGCGTGCCTCGTGAGAGTTGCACTGTTTCGTCGTTTGGCAGGTTTATCGCAATGGTCTTGCTGCCCGCATTGCTGTGGCCGGCATAGTAGACGACATCATAGGCGTTCAGGTCCGAGTCCGTGCCCGGCGTTTCCCACTTGTATTCGTCAGGCACCGGCAGTCCTTCCTGCAGCGCCGGCAAAAACTCCGCGAATCGGCTGAGTCGTTCACTCCACTCCAGGTCCTTGATCAGGACATAGGACTCGTAAGCAGCCCGATAACCGAACAAGCCATCCTCGTAGGTCTCGATCGGCCCGATCACGACATCGATCTGGTTGTCGCGTACATCCATCCAGTACATATCGCTGACCTGGAACTCATCACTGATCAGCGCTGCTGCGCGCAGCTTGAGGTAATTGGCAAAGTCCGTGCTCTCGGCGAGCCTGGCAGCCTGCCGCAACAGCTCCGCCGCCGCCTGCAGCTCCTCGGCATACTCGACATGATAGGGAACCAGTATCAGTTTGCCCTCCCGGTCGCGCCGCACCAGCGAATACAAGCCGTTCTTGCCCGGCAGGTAGGCGGTCTCGAACTCTTCCTTGCTCATATCGGCCGGGTAAAAGTTCGCGCCCAGCGGTTTCACGCCTACCCCGCTGATAAATGGCTTGTCGCCGTCAAGGCGGTCCCACGGTCCGTAATTTATCTCGGCGAACAGGCGGGTGTCCGCGTCCGTAATCGTCTCCAGCCAGGCCTCGTAATCGTCGCCATAGGCCTGGCGCCAGAACAGGTCATCCATGATTTGTGATGCGTCGATGAGCAGCTTGATCATCTCGCCCTGCTGCTCGCTGAGCGAACTCAGGTCGGCGGTCAACTTGAAGTCCGCATAGACCTCCGGACGCGCCTCCACTGTTTGCAACGGCTCAATTCGAGTCTCCGGCGGCGCTTCGCTGCCACAGGCTGAAATAGTGACGGCGACCAGCGCGACGCTTATCCGGTGCTGAAATTTATTGAAACGCACGGCTTACCCCTGAAACTTTGTTCAATCGCTCATTATCGCACAGGCTCACAGGTCAATGAGCTGTACATCGGCCGCACCCAGCGACTGGCCCAGGAACTGGCCACCCACCCGGGCAAAGCGGGTGATGCCATCGGTTGCCAGCAACACGAGCTCACCGGGCAATGCGGCGTCGTTCAGCGTGCCACTTTTGGCCAACAACGACTTGACCACCGACGCGGTTGTATTCGCCGAATCAATAACTTCAACGCCGTCGCCGGCAATCGCAGCGATGGTGTCACGCAACAGTGGAAAATGCGTGCAACCGAGAATAATGCTGGTTGCGGAAAATGACGGGTCTGACGCCTCCCCAAGATAGCGCCGCACAATGCCAGCAGCAATATCGCCGTTGGTCCAGCCTTCTTCGGCGAGCGCCACCAGCAATTCGCACGCCTGTTCACGGACGCTCGCAACCGGATCGCGTTCTGCGATTGCCTTGCTATACGCGCCGAGCCGTACTGTCGCTTCGGTCGCCAGTACCAGGTGCGCACCGCCCGGACGCGCAGCAATCGCGGCCATCGCGCCAGGCTCGACCACACCGACGACCGGCACAGGCGCCATTTGTGCGCGCAGCGCGTCCAGGGCAACCGCGGACGCAGTATTACAGGCAACGACCAGCAACTTGATCCCCCGCGCCTTCAGTTTCGCCGTGGCCTGGGTTGCATATCGTGCGATCGAGGCGGGGCTCTTCGTGCCATACGGCAAGCGCGCGGTATCACCGAGATAAACGAGATTTTCGCAGGGCAGCGTGGCGCGAATGGCCTTCAGCACGGTCAGTCCGCCGACGCCGGAGTCAAATACGCCGATCGGCGCGGCAGCATCCAGATAATTCATCATAGCCGCATTGTGCCCAATGAAACCGTTCTGTGGAATAATTCCGGGCCGAGCATTCACCAGGCCTGTTCTTCGCTGTGCAAAAACTGATCTACGCTACCGGCGGTTTCGTCGCCTTATTAATTATCGTGGGCTTTGCATTGCCGCAACGGCACACGATTGAGGTGACGATGGAAATTGACGCGCCGCCGGCGACCGTGTTTGCACTGGTGAACGACCCGCGTCGCTTTAATGCATGGTCACCGTGGGCCGATACCGACCCCAATGCACGTTTTCTCTTTTCGGGCGAACCGCGCGGCGCAGGCGCACTGATGACCTGGGATGGCGCCATTATCGGCAATGGCAGTCAGCTCATCAGCAACAGCGAGCCATTCGAACGGGTCGACATGGTTCTGAACCCCGGTGAATCGGGTCAGGCGAAAAGCTGGTTTGAGCTGACTCCCGGCGTGGGCACGACGCATGTCCGCTGGAGCTTTGAGGCCGACTACGGCATGAATATCGCCGGTCGCTACTTCGCGTCGATGCTCGGCAGCGTCGTTGCGCGCGATTATCACGCCGGGCTTTTGCGGCTCAAGGAACTCGCTGAACGGCTGCCATCGGCTGATTTCAGTGATATCGAGATCGAGCATATTGTCGTCGAAGCGACCCAGATCGCCTACCTGCCGTCCAGCTCACGCGCCGAACCGACCGCCATGTCAGAAGCGCTGGGCAAGGCTTATTTTCGCGTGTTGCGCTTTATCGATGACAACAATCTCGCCGAAGCCGGCGCGCCGTTGTCGATTCTGCATACATTTTCGGGTGCTGAAGTGCGATTCGATGCCGCAATTCCGGTACGAGGCGTTGACGAGAACACGCCGCGCGACGGGCCCGGCGTCAGGATCGGCCAGACCTATTCCGGCCCGGTGGTTCGCGTCCGACACATCGGTTCTTACGGGGGTTTGACGGCGACGCATCGCAAGATCGCGGCTTACCTCGCCGCACTGGACATCCAGCGCGCCGGAAAGCCATGGGAGTCCTATGTCAGTGATCCGGGTAAAGTCGCCGAGGCCGACTTGCTGACCTACGTGTATTACCCGATCCAGTCCAGATAGCGCAACGCAATAGCGTCAGATCGATTTCACCAGGAAGGGCGGCACCCGAATTTCTTCGCCGTCGGCCAGGGCAAGGTTTGCCTGGGCATCGTCCTGTTGCCGGGCAATCTCCCGGAACAGCGTGACGACCGATGCCGCGCACTCGCTGGCTTCAGTAAATGACATTTTGCGCACCGAGGCGCAGATCGGCCCCTCGCCGTTCAATGGCGACACGCTGTGCATCTGGCGCCTGAGATCAGCGAACAGCTCTTTGAGTGCGAGCGGGATCTCATCGTCAGGAATGTCGACGAGATTTTCCTCGTAAGCTTTGATAAGTCTTTGTTTTATATGGCCATGCCCGGCCAGCACCGTGAGTGCGGCGTGAAAGCGATCGACGTGGTTCGTCATTGCGACTCCAGCGTTTAATTCTTATTTGTGCCGCTCAAACCCTCTCGGCGGCTTGTACGCTCGTCTTTTCTGGCGGCGGCCACCTCCGTGCAGCCCGGTCCCCTGCAGAACCGCAAAATCCTTGTACTACTGCCTATGTATCAAGTTCTTGCGCCCAGTTTTTATAGCAGACAATCGAAAGATCGCGCAAGTGATATTAATTTGCCTCATCAACGCTGATTTCAATCAGCCAGCGATCCTCGCCGAGCTCGCGCTCGGTCGAAAACCGGGGATTCGACTGACCGACCTGCCACGCAATGGCCAGCGTTTCGCTCAGAATGTAATCGTGGTGCGTCTGAATGGCTTTTTCGACCGCGTCGCTACCGGACACGCCGAGCGTGATGCGATCGGACACTTCCAGCCCGGCCTGTTTGCGCGCATCCTGGATCGAGCGCACCAGCTCGCGGGCAAAGCCTTCATTGATCAGCTCATCATCAAGCGTGGTATCGAGTGCTGTCAGGTAGCCCGAATCCTCGGCGCAGGAATAGCCCGCCGCAGAACTGGTTTCAATCAATACGTCATCGCCCGTCAGCGTAATTACCTGACCGTCGAATTCAATGTCGAAGCTGTCGCCACTCGCGGCTGCGCTGGCAATCGCCGCACCGTCCGCATCTTCAAGCGCTTTACGGATTGCGGGAATTAACTTCCCGTACTGTTTACCGATGCGTGGCAAATTCGGTTTGATCCGATAGCTGACAAGGCCTGCATCGCGCGCGATGAATTCAATGGTCTTGACGTTTAATTCTTCCAGAATTTGATCCTGGTGACTATCGAGCGCTTTTGCGGCTGCATCGCTCGGTGCCCGCAACAATAAACGCCCTAGCGGTTGCCGTGTACGCACACCGGACTGGCCGCGAGCAGCGCGCGCCAGGCCAACCACTTTTTGCACAACATCGATATCGAACAACAGCGCATCGTTCTGCCACGCGGGGTCTGCCTGCGGCCACTCCGCCATGTGCACCGACTCCGGCGCTTCGGCATCCACGCCGCGCACCAGGTTCTGATAGACGTGCTCAGCCAGGAACGGCACGAACGGCGCCATCAGTTTGTGTGCCGCGTGCAGGCATTCGTACAGCGTGAGATAAGCTGCCTGAGTGTCTTCGGCATCGGTCGACTTCCAGAAACGGCGCCGGTTGCGGCGCACATACCAGTTGCTGAGCTGATCGACGAACGATTCCAGTGCCTCGCCAGCCGTTTTCGCGTCGAAGTTATCGAGCGAATCGGTCACGGTTGTGATCGTCCGGTGCAGCAATGCCAGCGCCCAGCGATCGATTTCCGGCCGGTCCTGCGGCGCAATCTGGCGGCTGAGATCGACCTCGTCGAGCCGCGCATAAAGCACAAAGAATCCGTAGGTATTCCAGAACGTATTGATGAACGAGCTCGCCACATCGGCAACGATGTCGACCGACACGCGTTTCGGTACGTCCGGTGACAATCGCGCCAGGAAATACCAGCGCAGTGCATCGGCGCCAACCGTATCGAACACGTCGTAAGGGTTGATGATGTTGCCGACGGACTTCGACATTTTTTTGCCGTCTTTATCGACGATAAGATTCAGGCAGATACAGTTCTTGTACGCGACACTGTCCGACACCAGCGTCGCGATAGCGTGCAAGGTGTAGAACCAGCCGCGCGTCTGATCGATCGCTTCGCAAATGTAGTCGGCCGGGAAGTGCTTCTCGAAGATCTCACGGTTTTCAAACGGGTAATGCCATTGCGCGTACGACATTGCACCGGAGTCAAACCAGCAGTCGATGACCTCCGGTACGCGCGTCCAGGTCTTGCCGTCTTTTTCGAAGGTAATTTCATCCACCGCGGGGCGATGCAGATCGAGGTCCGTCAGCACGCGTCCGGTCAGGTCCTCGAGTTCGCCAACCGAGCCAATGCAATGGAACTCGCCGTCACCATCGGTCCAGACCGGCAGCGGCGTCCCCCAGAAGCGCTCGCGCGACAATGCCCAGTCAATATTGTTCTCAAGCCAGTTGCCAAAGCGGCCGTCTTTGATGTGTTCGGGCACCCAGTTGATCGTCTGGTTCAGCTCCGCCATGCGCTCGCGAAATTTTGAGGTTCGGATATACCAGGCATTCTTCGCGTAATACAGAATCGGGTCGCCAGTGCGCCAACCGAACGGGTAGCTGTGCAGGTAGCGCTCGGAACGAAACATCATGCCGCGGTCTTTGAGAATGCGGATGAGCGGCTTGTCGGCATCCTTGAAGAACAGGCCTTTCACCGGCTCAACATCATCGACGAAATGGCCGTCCAGGCCGACACCGTGCACGACCGGTAGATCGTTTTCCTGACCAAGGGCAAGGTCGTCCACGCCGTAAGCCGGCGCGGTATGCACGATGCCGGTACCGCTTTCCGTGCTGACGAAGTCTGCAGCGAACACCTGGAATGCGTTCGGTGCATCGACGGGCAGATAATCGAACAGGCGCTCGTAGCGCGTGCCAGTCAATGTAGAGCCCTTGACCGTCTTCAGAACGGCATGCTCTGTGTCGCGGAATACCGATTCGCGCAAGGCTTCCGCGACGATCAGCGTCTGGCCGCCGGATTCGCAGTAGCTGTAGTCAATGTCATTGCCGACGGCCAGCGCAAGATTCGATGGCAGCGTCCAGGGCGTCGTCGTCCAGACCAGGAAATACGTCTCGTCCTCACCTTGCAGTTTGAAGCGCACCGTAATGGACGGATCCTCGACATCCTTGTAACCCAGTGCGAGTTCATGTGACGACAGAGTGGCGCCGATACGCGGGTCATAAGGCACCACCTTGTAACCCTGGTAAATCAGGTCTTTTTTCCAGATTTTTTGCAGCAGGTTCCAGACGGACTCGATGTAGCTGTTATCCAGCGTGTAATACGCCTGGTCGAGATTCACCCAGAATCCCATGCGCTCTGTCATTTTTTCCCAGTCGCCGATATAGCGCATGACCGATTCGCGACAGCGTCGGGTAAATTCAGCGATGCCGACTTTTGCTTCAATCTCTTTCTTGTCAAAGATACCGAGTTCTTTTTCGACCTCGTGCTCGACCGGCAGACCGTGGGTATCCCAGCCGGCCTTTCGCGGCACATGAAAACCCTGCATCGTCTTGTAGCGCGGGAAAATATCCTTGAAGCTGCGCGCCAGTACGTGGTGAATGCCGGGCTTGCCGTTCGCCGTAGGCGGACCCTCATTAAAACTGAATTGCGGCTTGCCTTCGGTTTGCTCGAGCGTACGCTGAAATACATCGCGCTCACGCCAGAACGCCAGCACTTCCTGCTCGAGTGCCGGTCCATCGTATCGACCCTGAACTTCTTTAAATGTCAAAACTCGCTACTCCAAAAACGCAAACGCCCCGGTAAATATGGTGACAGTGACC
>CAXBJV010000066.1:0-14339 GCA_963976215.1 uncultured Woeseiaceae bacterium
CCGACCTGCACGTTTAAGCAACTTCTAATAATCGTCTTCACCGTGATCACGACGCGTCAACATCGTCAGGAACGGGCCTGCAAGGGTCTTGCCGTATTCAAGCTTCCATATGATCAGCGTCGCGAGCGTGAAAGACAGCGATATGACATAGGAAATCCCGACCGCGCCGATGCCGGCACCGAGCCCGATGGCGATGGCTACAAAGATATACATCGCATCGGATGGCTGGTTGAGAGAAAAGCGAAACCGGACCGCGGCCACGACGCCGGCCAGGCTGAATGCGAGTGCAATGCTGTTCAAGACGATCATCGCGATACCGGTCACCAGCAGTGGCAGAATCAGGATCGTCTGCAGAAAAGACTGATCGATGCGCCTGGCGCGACTGGTAATGAAATAAACCCAGGAAATCGGCACTGCAAGAATCATCGCAGCGACACTCGATACAGCCAGGCGAATCGCTGCCGCACCGGTCAGCAGGTTCTGTTCGACGCTCGTATACACCGGCTCGAACGAATCGATGTCCGCACCCGGAAGATCGTCAAGTCCGCCGATCGGCAAATATTCGCCGACTGCCGGATACCGGCTCGCGAGGAAAATCGCGAGACCGCCCCAGAATGCGTAGTACATCAGGATCAGCGTCAACGGAATCAACAGACTCGCAGATCGTCTCATAAATCAGGCCCGGCGTTCTTGAGGTTAGGACGATACAGCCATACTTGCGAATT
Source organism: uncultured Woeseiaceae bacterium (assembly GCA_963976215.1). Classification (GTDB taxonomy): domain Bacteria; phylum Pseudomonadota; class Gammaproteobacteria; order Steroidobacterales; family Woeseiaceae; genus UBA1847. Next base: position 726 of record CAXBJV010000066.1, read on the forward strand.
CGCCATAGCCTGATGCGCCGCAAATTTGCAGCATGCGCGGGCTCACGATGTTAGTCTATGCGCCGTTTTCTTAACGGCATAACAAACATGACCCACTCAGTTCAACTGCTCGGCATCAGCAACGCCATTGTCGATGTGCTCGCACACGTCGATCACGCTTTTCTCGAAACGATCGGTGCAGCCCCCGGTTCGATGACCCTGATCGACGAAAATCAGGCCCGTGAAATCTATGCGGCGATGGGACCGGCAACAGAAATGTCCGGCGGCTCGGTCGCCAATACCGTTGCCGGGTTCGCCAATCTCGGTGGCAGCGCGGCCTATATCGGCAAGGTCCGTGACGATCAGCTCGGTGCGATTTTCAATCACGATATGACGTCACTCGGCGTTGATATTCGTCTGCAGCCAGCCGTTGCTGGGGCGCCAACGGCGCGCAGCCATGTGCTGATCACCGACGACGGTCAGCGCACCATGCAGACCTACCTCGGTGCCTGTCTTGAACTGGCGCTGGCGGATATCGATGAAGAGACAGTTGGCAAGCCGCAAGTCATCTTGCTCGAAGGCTATGTCTGGGACATCGCCGAAGGTCCTGCGCTGGCGAAAAAAGCGGCCGAAATAGCACACCGCAACAACGCTTCGGTCGCGCTGTCGTTGTCGGACTCCTATTGTGTCGAACGACATCGTGATTCATTTGAGGATTTTGTCCGCAACAATGCCGACATTATTGTCGCCGACGAAGACGAAATCTATGCGCTGCTCGGCGTGGACACCATCGAGCTTGCCGTGCCGCGACTCGCTGAATACGGCATTTTGTTCGCGGTGACGCGCTCGGAGCAGGGCTCGGTTATCGTGCACGGCGATGCTCGAGTCGAGCAACCCGCTACAGCAGTGGAAAAAGTCGTCGACTCGACCGGTGCGGGCGATGCCTACTCGGCCGGTTTTCTGTACGGCTGGGCCAACAAGCGATCGCTGTCGGAAAGCGCGCAATACGGAACCTACTGCGCGACCAAGGTGATACAGCAACTCGGTGCACGAATTGAAAAAGGGCTACTGGACGGCGTTGAATTCGATTAGCTACCGATCGGGTGCCAGGTGGTTTTCACTTCCTGCGTATCCCGGATCAAATACGGATTTTCGGCATCGTCAACCCAGTCGACACGATTCCGCGCGATAACGCGCTTGATATTGTCTGCTGCGACTTCCTGCACCGTCTTTGCGACGGATTTGCCACCGTCGCAATAGATCACCGCATTCACATCCATATGCGACGCAAACTGCTGCATGAGTTCGGCACGAAATCCGGTAAGAATATTGACGACGCCGGCGGGCACATCGGACGCATGCAACACCTCGGCAAAACTGATGGCACACAGCGGTTTGCTTTCGGACGCCAGCACGACACAGGTATTGCCCCCGGCGATTGCGGGCGCGATATTTGCGATTAATCCCAGCAGGCTGCTGTCATCCGGCGCCAGCATCGATACGACACCCGTCGGTTCCAGAACCGAGAAATTAAAGTGTGCGGATGCGACCGGATTAACGGCGCTGAAGACCTGCTGATACTTGTCCGTCCAGCCAGCGAAATAAATCAGTCGATCAATCGACTGGTCCACTTCCTTCTCTGCAGCGCGTTGCGTCGAGCCCTGCAGTTTGAGTTCAGCGACGAACTGTTCGCGCCGACCCTCAAGCATTTCAGCGATTCGATACAGTATTTGCCCGCGCAGGTACGCACTGGTTTTTGCCCAGCCGCCCTGTGCATTCCGTGCCGCGACCACCGCATTGCGAAAATCCTTGCGACTGCCGCGGCACATGTTCGCGATGACACTGCCCTGCTTGTCTTCGATTGTGAAATAGCGGCCCGACTCGGTGCGCGGAAACTTGCCACCGATGTATATCTTGTAGGTTTTCGCGACGGCGATACGTGAATTTGGTTTGGCCATTACTGTGCCTCCAGTTGCACGTAAGCGTCCAGGCCGTGCAGACCGCCTTCACGACCGACACCGCTTTCCTTGTAGCCACCAAATGGCGACGTTGGGTCAAACTTGTTGAACGTATTCGCCCAGACCACGCCGGCGCGCACGGCCTGGGTCATCTTGAAAATCTTCGAGCCCTTGTCCGTCCAGACACCACCGGACAGGCCGTACGGCGTATTGTTCGCTTTGACCAGCGCTTCGTCGTAACGCCTGAACGTCTGAATCGCTAACACCGGACCAAAAATTTCTTCCTGTACGACACGGTTCGACTGCGATACACCGGTAAATATCGTCGGACGACAAAAGTAGCCCTGCTTCGGTATGCGACAGGAACTCTGGTACATTTCGGCGCCTTCCGCCTTGCCGATCTTGAGGTAAGACTTGATCTTGTCGAGTTGCATTGGCGAGTTGATCGCACCGATATCGGTGTTCTTGTCCAGCGGGTCACCGACGATCAGCGTCTCCATCCGGTCTTTAAGCTTGGCGATCACCTCGTCCGCCACCGATTCCTGCACCAGCAGGCGTGAGCCGGCACAACAAACGTGACCCTGGTTGAAAAAGATGCCGTTGACGATGCCTTCAACGGCCTGGTCGATGGCCGCGTCGGCTAATATTATATTGGCTGCCTTGCCGCCCAGTTCCAGCGTGTATTTCTTGTTGGTACCCGCCAGCGCTTTCATGATGATACGGCCCACATTGGTCGAGCCGGTAAACGCGACCTTGTCGACATTCGGGTGCTGCACCACAGCCGCCCCGGCCTGGCCCGCGCCGGTCACGATATTGACAACGCCCGGTGGCAAACCGGCATCGGCAATAACTTCGGCAAGCTTCAGCGCCGTCAACGGTGTGGTTTCAGCCGGTTTCAATACCACCGTGTTGCCACAGGCCAGTGCTGGTGCAATCTTCCAGGCTGCCATCAGCAACGGAAAGTTCCACGGAATGACCTGCCCCGCCACGCCCAGTGCTCGCGCCTTGCGTCCGGGGAATGCGTATTCAAGCTTGTCCGCCCAGCCCGCGTAATAGAAGAAGTGCGCCGCAGCCAGCGGGATATCGACATCACGCGATTCACGAATCGGCTTGCCGCCATCGAGCGATTCGATGACCGAAAACTCGCGTGCGCGCTCCTGCATGATGCGGGCGATACGGTATATGTATTTGCCGCGCTCCGCCGGCTTCATCCGGCCCCAGCTAGAGCGGTAGGCTTCGCGAGCAGCTTTGACCGCTTTATCGACATCGGCCTCGCTACCCTCTGCAACGCGGCTGAGTTTTTCTTCTGTCGCCGGATTGACGGTATCGAAATACTTGCCTTTCTCCGGCGCCACGAACTCGCCATTAATGAAATGGCCATAGCGTTTTTTGAATTGTACGTGGTCGGTGCTCTCGGGCGCCGGGTCGTAGTCCCAGCCACCGTCGAACGCGAGTTTGTTTTCAGGAGTAGCCATGTTCAGTCCTTGGAGAAATAGTCGGCGGACTGGTAAATGCCCGTCGACTGTTTCATCAATTGCATCAGTACGTCATTCGCCAGCGTGCTGGCGCCAAAGCGAAACCAGGTGGGTGTCATCCACGCGTTGCCCAGCGTTTCGCGCAGCATAACCAGGTAGTGAATAGCGAGTTTCGCGTTCGAAATTCCGCCCGCCGGCTTCATGCCCACCATCTTGCCGGTGTCCCGGTAGTAGTCCCGAATAGCCTGCAGCATGACCAGCGTCACCTGCATCGTGGCAGCGGGCTGAATCTTGCCCGTCGAGGTTTTGATAAAATCAGCACCCGCATGCATCGCAAGCACACTCGCGCGCCGCACCCGGTCCAGCGTACCCAACTCGCCGGTTTCCAGGATGACTTTGAGGTGCGCATCGCCGCAGGCCTCTTTGACCGCAACGATTTCGTCGAAGACGTATTGGTAGTCGCCGGCAAGAAACGCGCCACGGGATATCACCATGTCGATTTCCGTCGCACCTGCGTCGACCGCCATACGTGTGTCATCCAGTTTCACACTGAGTTTTGACATGCCACTCGGAAATGCCGTGGCTACCGAGGCAATATTGATGTCGTAGCCGTCGAGCGCCTGCTTCGCGATGTGCACCATGGTCGGATACACACAGACGGCCGCAACATGCGGCAATCCCGGCAACGCATCGTGCAGGTGAATGGCCTTCTGGCAAAGCTGCCTGACTTTGCCGGGCGTGTCCTGGCCTTCGAGTGTGGTCAGGTCGATCATGCTCAGGATCAGCTTCAGCGCTTCGACCTTGGACGCAGTTTTGATGCTGCGGCTCTGAAATCGCGCCACCCTTTCATTGACACCGACTTCATCGACCGCCGCTACACGGTTCAGGTCCGGCAGGCGCGGTTTTGGAGGTGAAGTCTTTACAGCTTTCAATGCCATGTTATCAAGCCTTCGCAATGACGGTTTCGAGCGCGACGGTAATCATCTCATCAAATGTCGTCGCCCGTTCATCGGACGTCAGTGCCGCGCCCGAAACAATGTCGTCACTAACCGTGCATATGGCCAGCGCCTCGACGTCGTGCTCGGCGGCGATAGTGAACATGCCCGCGGCCTCCATCTCGACACCATAGATATTGTACTTCGCCATGGTTTCAAACATACCCGGGTCTGGCGTGTAGAAAAGATCAGCCGAAAAAATATTGCCGACGTGGTAACGCACATCGAGCTCGGTCGCCGCGGCCACTGCTTTTTTCACCAGGTCGAAACTCGCCAGCGCCGCAAGGTCGTAGCCGCCGAAACGCATGCGATTGCAATTCGAATCCGTCGACGCACCCATCGCAATAATGACATCGCGCAATTCCACATCCGGGTGCGATGTGCCGCAGCTGCCGACACGCAGCACTCGCTTGACGCCGTACTCGGTAATGAGCTCGGTGCAGTAGATGCTCGCGGACGGAATGCCCATGCCGTGAGCCATGATCGATACCGCCTCGCCCTTGTACTCGCCCGTGAAGCCCCACATGTTGCGTACGTCAGTGACGCGACGAGCCTTATCCAGGTAGGTGTCCGCGATGTACTTCGCGCGCAGCGGATCGCCGGGCATCAGCACCGTTTCGGCAAAATCGCCAGGTGCCGCATTCATATGTTTGGTTGCCATTACTCTTCGCTTTTGTTGCTACCACTTGCCCTGTGCCGACATACCGCCGTCGACAACCAGGTTGGTACCGCTGATCCAGCGTGCCGCCGGGCTGACCAGAAACAATACAGCGTCCGCGACATCATTGGGAGTCCCCAGCCGGCGCAGCGGTGCGCGTTGTTGCCAGCGGGTTACGCCGTCGGGCCATTCTTCGGACAGCCCGTCCCGGTCGATCAGTCCCGGCGATACGCTGTTGACGCGGATGCCGGCCGCACCAAATTCCTGCGCGGCCGCGCGCGTCAGCATCGCCAGTCCGGCCTTGCTGCTCGCATAGTGCGCGTGGCCGAGTGCCGGGTCCATGCCTTCAATGGAGCTGATATTGACAATCACGCCTGCATGGCCGGCAGCACTCCATGCGTTTGCCAGGCGCTGCGTCAGCATGAATGCGCTGTCCAGATTCGCGGCCATCATCGAACGCCAGGCTGCCAACGACATCGTTGCCAGCGACTCGACTGTCTGCAATGCGGCGTTGTGCACCAGCATCGTCGGCCGGGCTGCATCCAGCATGGCGTCGACAGCCCGTTCATCCGCAAGATCGGCCTGCAGCGCTTCGCCCGCACCGATTTCCTGCAGCAGACGCTGCACGCCTGCCTCATTCTTATTGTAGTGCGCCAGAATTGACGCGCCAGCCGCCGCCAGCCGCGCCGCGATTGCGCGACCGATATTACTGCTGGCACCGGTGACCAATACGGTTTCACCGCTCAAATCGAGCAAATCGCCGGGTTCAGGCGCCTGCACCATGCTGTTCTCCCGTTTGAAGCATGCGTGTATTGTGCGACTTATGAGCAACAAAGCGAACCCGCATGAGACCTGGACGAGCGAGCGCTGCTTCATCACCGAGCTCCTCAACGACGCCGCGTATCCAGAGGTTTCGATCGCCCGGGCACGTGTCGAACCCGGCGTAACCACACAGCTGCACACGCTCGACGTGGCCGAGTGGTACGTGATTGAGTCCGGGATTGGCCGCATGAGCGTCGGCCGCGACGCGCCACGGTTGGTCGGCCCCGGCGACGTCGTGACGATCCCGGCGGATTGCCCCCAAAAGATCGAAAATCACGGCGAATCGGATCTCGAGTTCCTGTGCGTTTGCACACCACGATTTTTGTTGCAGCACTACACCTCACTCGAATAACGGCGCTATACTGCGCGAACGCTTAATCAGGAGGTCCACGATGAGTGGTCAAAAACCAACAATGAAGAATTTTTCGGCTCAGCAAATGATTGCGGGCATTGCAGGAGCCGTGGCGCTGAGCGGTTTTGTGGCAGCGCCAGCCAGCGCACAGATTGAGGGGGTTTTGGAAGAAATTACCGTTACCGCCCAGAAACGCGAAGAATCGCTGCAGGACGTGCCGATTTCGGTCGCGACAATGCAGGGCGAAAGCCTGAACGCATTGTTTTCCGGTAGTGAGGACATCCTCGCGTTGTCCGGCCGCGTGCCGGGGCTGTACGCCGAATCCTCCAATGGCCGTTCTGCACCGCGCTTTTACCTGCGTGGCCTCGGCAACATCGACTTCGACCTTGCTGCGTCGCAGCCGGTGTCGGTGGTGATGGATGAGGTCGTTATGGAAAACGTCGTCCTCAAGGGCTTCCCGCTGTTCGATGTACAGAACATCGAAGTCATTCGCGGGCCGCAGGGCACACTGTTCGGCCGCAATACGACAGCCGGTATCGTCAAGGTCAATACGCGTCGTCCGAGCGAAGAGCTGTCGGGCTACGTCAAAGGCTCTTACGGCCGATACGCGACGCAAAATTTTGAGGGTGCTGTCGGCGGCAGCCTGATTGAAGGTGAGCTGAATGCCCGCGTGTCCGTGCTGCATCGCAGTCGTGACAACTGGATCACCAATGGCTTTACCGGTGAGAAATCGCTCGGGCGCTACCGCGAGTCTGCGGGCCGGCTGCAATTCGAGTGGATGCCAACGGATCGCCTGACTGCCTTGTTATCACACCAAAACCGCAGCCTCGACGGCACGTCGTCGATTTTTCGCGCGAATGTGTTCGACACGGGCAGCAACAGCCTGAATCAGAACTATGATCGTGACGTGGTTTACTACGACGGCGGTGATAATAATCCCCAGGCTTATCAGTCGCACGGCACAACGCTGAACCTGACCTGGGATTTCGACAAGGTCAGTGTCAATTCCATCACCTCGTATCAGCAGGCCGATGGTTTCAGCCGCGGTGACATCGACGGTGGCGTTGTCGATTTCAGCAACAGCGCGACGGTTCCCGATGGCATTAGCTTCGATCCTGCTGCGCCGGTGTTTGGTGGTTCTGTCCTGACGTTCCCCGGCACGATCCTCGTCCCGTCAGTGACCCAGGACGGTGCCGATACCGATCAGATGACGCAGGAGTTCCGCATCTCGAGTAATGACGCGGAGCGCTTCAACTGGCAGATCGGGGCGTTTTATTTCCGTTCTGACCTGGTCGTCACAACGGACTCATTCGCATCGTTTGGCTTCGTCGATGTACAGGACACCAAGATCCAGCAGGAGAATGACACCTGGGCCGTGTTTGGCCAGGGCAGCTGGGACCTGACGGACAGGCTGAACCTGACCGCCGGTGTGCGTTACACCGACGACGAAAAGGACTTCCAGGTGCTGCAATTCGGCCAATTGTGGCTGGACCTCGGTATCCCGACCTTCCTGGCCGCCCCGATCAACGTTGACGACGGACAATTGAGCTGGGAGTTGAGCGCAAACTACGCGTTTACGGATAACGCCAGCCTGTATGCCCGTGTTGCAAACGGCTTCCGCGCACAAACCATCCAGGGTCGTGATGTTGCGTTTCTGGAAACGCCGACCGTGGCACGGCCCGAGACGATCGACTCAATTGAGGCCGGCGTCAAGGCCGACTTCTGGGAAGGCCGCGGCCGCCTCAATTTCGCGGTATTCCACTACGAAGTCGACGACATGCAGCTGTCAATCATTGGCGGTGCGACCAACACCAACCAGGTAGTGAACGCAGAAACGGGCGAAGCCAGCGGTTACGAACTCGAAGCTGACTTCCTGCTGACCGACTACTTCCTCGTGTCGATCGGCACCAGCTACAACGACACCGAAATCAAGGATCCAAGCCTTGCGACCGTGCCTTGCGGGTCTGGATTGTGCACGCCGCTCGACCCGGTTAATCCGGCCGATGCTGCGCAGGTGCTGGTCGACGGCAATCCGTTTCCGCGGGCACCGAAAACGACGCATAACCTGAATATGCGACTGCATGCGCCGGTTCGGGACAACTCCGAGCTCTATATTGCAACGGACATCGTCTGGTACGGCGACATCAACATGCCGTTGTATGAAGCGGTCGAATTCAAGACCGACGGTCATTACGAGACCGGTGTTCGCCTCGGCTACAAAAACCACGACAGTGGCTGGGATTTCGCCTTCTACGGTCGCAATGTGACCGATCAGGACAATGTTCTCGGTTTCGTCGATTTCAGCAACAACACCGGCTTTGTTAACGAGCCACAAACCTACGGTGTGGAAGTCACCTGGGAATTCGGCGACTAATTCGACGCCTGGTATTACTGCTGGCCGTTGCCGGCTGCTCGAATGCAGAGCAGCCGGCAACGTTTGCGGCCAGCGGTCGTCTCGAAGACGACAAGATCCTCGAAGCCAGTGGTCTGGCACGCTCGCATCGCGACACCGATCTCCTCTGGATCATCAATGACAACGGCGCGAAGGAAATTGTGCACGCGGTCAGCCCAGACGGTGCGCGCCGCGGCGAATTCAAACTAAAAAAGTCTGATAACAAGGACTGGGAAGACCTGGCTTCGTTTCGCCTCGACGGCGAGGCCTACCTGATGATCGCCGACATCGGCGACAACAATGCCCGGCGCAAGAAACGCACGCTGTATTTTGTGCGCGAGCCGCTGGCGGAACCCGATGCGAAGGCAACGACGAACTGGGAAGTGTCCTATCGCTATCCGGACGGCCCACGCGATGCCGAATCGGCTGCTGTTGATGTTGCGGGCGGGCGAGCGCTTATCCTGAGCAAGCGCGATATTCCGCCGCAGTTGTATGCGGTTCCGCTGCAAGCGGAGTCCGAAAACACCGTTGTCGCGACGCCGCTGGGAACGATTACCAGCCTGCCGCGCCCGACCCGCCAGGATGTCGAATTTGCACCGAAAACCGACGATTGGCACTGGCAGCCGGTCGGCATGGATATATCGGACGACGGGCTGGCTGCCGTCATCCTGACCTACTCGGCGGTGTACTATTATCAACGCACGGCCGATCAGGACTGGGTAGACGCATTCCGCTCCCGGCCGTTGCGCATCGGCATCGGCAATTTCCAGAACGCAGAGGCGGTCGCATTCGCCGATGATGCCCGCACGGTTGTCGTGACAGGTGAAAACCGGCATGCGTTGCTTATTTCAGTCGACCTGCAAGGAGTCGCCGCGCCATGAACAAGATTACAAGCCTGTTGACCGTTGTGGCGCTGCTGGTCAGCGGCTGTGCCACGGTACCCGTCACCACGCAATCGGTCACGGTCATGTCGTTCAACGTGCAGAATCTGTTTGACAATGTCGATGACCCGGGAAAAGACGACAAGGCATACCTGCCGATCGAGGCCAAGCAGAACGACGCCCACATCGCAGGATGCAATCTGATCGAGGTCGACAGCTGGCGCGACGAATGCCTGCATCTCGACTGGAATGACGCGACCATCGATCACAAGCTCAACGTGCTGGCCGCGAGCATACGGCAGGTCGACGGCGGCCGGGGTGCAGACATCATCGCGTTCCAGGAAGTCGAGAATGCATCCATCCTGAACCGCTTGCGCACGGAAAAGCTCGGCGACCTGGGTTACGGCCCGGCGATTCTCGTCGAAGGCAGCGATGTACGCGGTATTGATGTTGCGTTCCTGTCAAAGTTGCCGCTTGAAGGGAAGGCTGTCCTGCATCCGCTTAGTCTGCCGGACTTTCCGGATCGCGAGGGCGACACGCGCGGCGTACTGGAGGCGACCTTCGTACTGCCGGACGGCTCCCTGCTGACCGGATTCAGTGTGCATTTTCCGGCCCCGTTCCATCCGACCGCCATGCGCATGGCGGCCTACCGGCATCTCGCTGGCCTGCGAACTGCTCTGCCCGATGCGCATCACGCGTTTGCCGCCGGTGATTTCAACACCACCAGCGCGGAAGATGCCCGCGAAGGACTGCTGGATAAGTATGCCCGCCCGCACTGGACACTGGCGCAGGATGTTGGCTGCGGTGACTGCAAAGGCAGCTATTTTTATCACGGTGATTCGAGCTGGTCGTTCCTCGACATGATCCTGTTCTCGCCCGCCAGTGGCGCAAAAACCACAGCGCAGATTCGCGGGGATTCAGTGCGGATCGCCAATACCTTTGCGGAACAGCGGACAGAAAACAGCACGCCCGCGCGCTTCCGCAGCGAGCCGCTTAGCGGTGTTTCCGACCACTGGCCGATGGTCGCTACAATCGAAGTAACTGAAAAACAATAGCTTGCGCTGCCTTCGTAAGCTGGTTTCTGCACCGCGCTTACTGTTGCCTCGCCAGAACCTTCGATTCAGCACACAAACCCTTATTGCGTAAGCATTTTCGCTGCGTTAAGTTTGTCCCACAATTGCAAAAAAAGACGATTCCTGGCCGGCCAGAACTGCGGCTGCTCTTGATCGTTGCGTAACCGAAACGAAATATTCTGGTCACAATGCGTGCCTAGACTTTCGACTTTTTCCAAAGCGGGGATCCAACATGAAAAAGAACTTTCGATTTACAGGATCGGTGCTGGCGACATTTGTCGCCGTATTGATGCTGGCCATACCTGTTGCAGGAAACGCACAGGAAACCACGACCGCCTTGCGCGGCACGATCACCTCTCCGGATGGTGCTCCGGCTTCCGGTGTTTCGGTAACGATTGTCGATACGCGGACCAGCGCATCGCGATCCGTCACCACCAATGCCAGCGGTGCATTCAATGTTCGCGGCCTGCCAGTGGGCGGCCCATACACCATTCGCGTGCAGTCGAGTCAGTACCAGGACGCGCTGGTCACCGACGTGTACACGAACCTGTCTTCGGCCGCTTCCTTTGACATCGCACTTGCGGCTACGTCACAAATCGAAGAAATCGTCGTTACCGCACAACAGGTTGCAACCATCGACCTTGCGATCGGCCCTGGAAGCTCGTTCACGATCGAAGATATCGAGGCCATGCCAAGCATCGCACGCCAGATTCGCGACGTAATTCGAATTGATCCGCGCGTAAGCCTCGGTCGCGCCGACAATGGCGCAGGCTCCGGCATCAACTGTCTCGGCGGCGCTCCCCGCTCCAACGCGTTCACGATTGACGGCAGTCTCGCCAGTGACGGCTACGGGCTGAACGAAGGCACCGGTACGTCGGCACGTTTTGCTTTCCCGATTCCCTATGACACGGTTGCTTCGACCTCAGTTGAGTTCGCGCCGCTGGACGTGCAATACAGCCAGTTCACCGGTTGTGCAATCAACGTCGTTACCAAGCCAGGCTCAAACGACTTCACTGGCTCCGCCTTCTACCTGTTTAACGACGACAGCCTGACCGGCACCAAGCTTGAGGGCAACACTGTCAGTACCGACCCGTTCGAAGACACGAACTGGGGCATCGATATTGGCGGACCGATCATTAAAGACAAGCTGTTCTTTTATGTAGCCTACGAGGAAACCGACGAGGCCGGCATTCAGAACGGCGGCCCGATCGGCGGTGGATTTGCCAACGAAGGCGACCTGACCGTGGCGGAAGCCGAGCAGATCGCAGGCATTTTGCTGAACCAGTACAACCGGGACGTTGGCGAGATCGTACGTACACTGCCGCAGTTCAGTGAACGAACCTTCGCGCGACTTGACTGGAACATCAATGACCAGCATCGCGCGGAAATGACTTACACGAAGCTTGAAGAGCTGAACACCGACCCGGATGACTTCGGCTTTGGTGGCTTTACATTTGCCGACAACTTCGAGCTCGAAGGTATCGAGCAAGACACCGTATCGTTGCGCGTGTTCTCGGACTGGACGGATAATTTCTCCACCGAGTTCCGCTATTCGACTATTGACGTCACGGATATCCAGGGCCCGGTCGGTGGCGGTGAAGCGCAGGACGCAAATCCGATCACTCGAATTGAAGTCGAAGATGGTGCTGGCAATACAATCCTGACCAGTGGCCCCGGCTTCTTCCGTTCCGCTAACGATCTGCAATACACCATTGACCAGATCAAGCTGTCTGCTGACTATGTTATGGGCGACCACACGCTGACCTTCGGTGTCGAGCGCGAAACCCGCGACATCTTTAACCTGTTTATTCCAGACGCAACAGGCACCATCGTATTCGACAGCATTGCTGACCTGCAGGCCGGTCAAGCCAGCGGACTCGACATGAACGGCTCCTTTACACAGGACCCTCGAGATGCCGGTGCTACCTTCGAACGCGATATCGACAGCATCTACCTGCAGGACGAGTGGCAGATTAACGATGCGGTTACACTGATCGCGGGCTTGCGCTACGACAGGTACAACTCCAGCGACCAGCCGATTGCCAACCCGGTATTTGAGCAACGCTACGGAATCTCAAACCAGCAGACCTTCGACGGCCTGGACCTGGTGCAGCCGCGACTGGGCGTTACCTGGGATATGCCGACCAGCAAGTGGGGCTCGACGCAGTTGAGCGCCGGCTTCGGCGTCTTCGGTGGCGGTGACCCAACTGTACATTTCGCCAACGCTTACCAGAACTTCGGTGGTGCGATCGGCGCAGCGGACGAAGGTGATTGCCCCGCTGGCGCGCTAGACGTATTTAGTGGCGGTACCAGCTTCACCGGCCTCCCGGCCTGTCTGCCGGCAGCCGCGGCAGCCAGTGCCAATGCCAACACCGGTGCGGTCGCCGCTGTGGACCCGAATTTCGATTTGCCAGCAAACCACCGCTGGAGTGTTGGTGCCGCGCATGTCTTTGAGACCGACATGGATTTCCTCAACGACATGGAACTGCGCGTGGACTACATCTACACGCAGCATAAAAACGCGGTCGATTGGGTAGACCTGCGACTAACACCGAACGGTGAGACACTGCCGGACGGCCGTGCACGATTCTTTGAAGTGGACCCTCTGCTTCCAGGATGTACGGCGACCTTCAATGGTATACGCGGTGGCTTCTCGAACGCCGGTACGAATGGCGGTCCTTGCGACGATACAGGCAACCCGAACCAGGACGTGCTGATGACCAACGGCGTCGAAGGTACGACCAAGTCGCTGTCGGTACAGCTGTCCAAAGACTTCCAGTTCACCGACCGCACGTCGTTCAATCTCGGCTTCGGTTATGCATGGCTGGACGCGGAAGTGGGCAACCCGGTAAACAGCTCTACAGCGGGTTCAAGCTATGAAGAAGTGGCAAAAGTCACGCTTAACAACAATACGCTCGGACCAGCGCTGTGGGCCAACGAGCACAATTTTGTACTTCGTGGCCAATTGAAGCATTACTTCTTCGAAGAGCACGCCACATCGTTCGCATTCTTCCTGCAACGACGTTCCG
>CAXBJV010000067.1:0-13566 GCA_963976215.1 uncultured Woeseiaceae bacterium
ATCTTAGGCGCTGAACTCGACCGTAGCATCAACCCGGCAAAGACGAAATCCAGTAATTTCTAGGATTCAGGAACTCCGGCAACTCCTGATTGGATCGGGAGTGTCAATCACCACCAATTATGCGCATAATGTATATTATGTTAAATACTGGATGAAGCTCGATAGCAGCAAAAGGCTAGCATGCCCTTTTCTGTCCCCCTCAGAGTAACTACGCGCAAACCATGCGACAAACCAGGTCTCTGTTTCAGAAAAGCATAAAAGGTGTGTGCCGAGCATTCGACTACGCGTAAGACACTGTTTAGCAGGATCATGGCTTGCTCCGTAAACTTCCTCGCGAAGGACATTTTGTAGTGGAATTTCTTGGCCACGAGAGTGCCATGAAATCATTGGGGGAGTGTCTGGATACCAACTAGGCCACGATTGGGAATTCGCATTTGTTTTTTTGACCTTCGTTTGAATCGTCTGCAGGAATTTTGCGGAGGGCTTGGCGTTCGACGGCTCCCCTGCCCTTGGCAATTAAACAAACGGTATCGCCGCATCCTCACGCGCTGCCGGTATGAGTGGGAGGTTGTCCGCCGTAAAAGTTGTGTATAACGTCGATGATCTGTTCGGCTGTGTCCACACGAGCAACAAGTTCGGCATCCTCTGCGGTGATGAATTGCTCTTCCACAAGATAGTCGATATCAATCACCCGGCTCCAGTACTCCGACCCCACCAGGACGATTGGCAATCGGGGCATCTTCTGAGTCTGTACGAGTGTAAGTACTTCGAACAGTTCATCCAGCGTGCCGTAGCCGCCGGGAAAGGCAACCAGTGCCCGTGCCCGTAGCAGAAAATGCAGCTTGCGCAGCGCGAAGTACTGGAAGCGAAATGCCAGCTCTGGAGTGATGAACGGGTTGGGGGCCTGTTCGTGCGGTAAGGTAATATTCAAGCCGATCGAACGTGCACCCGCGTCAAAAGCACCCCGGTTGGCGGCCTCCATGATCCCGGGCCCGCCTCCGGTGACGACGACAAAATCCCGACGTTGTTCGCATTGGAAGCGGCACGATATCAGTTCCGAGAAACGACGAGCCTCCTCATAGTAGCGGGCATGGGCCAGATGCCGCCGGGCCGCGGCACGCTCCTGTTCAAGTTCGGGCCCCGCTTGCCCATTGCGGACTTGTGCATCGCAATCTTCCAGTCTTGCCTGCGCCTGCTCGGGGGACAAGACACGCGCACTGCCGAACACGACAACGGTTGAACCGATGCCCTGTTCGCGCAGCCCATGTTCGGGCTTTAGCAGTTCCAGCTGCATGCGCAGCGGTCGCTGGTCGTCCTGAACCAGGAATTCGACATCTTCGTGTGCCAGCCTATAGGCCGGTGCATCCAGGATTGCCTTACGCAGATCGCCGTACTCGTCAGGATCGTTCATGTTCGTTCCTCTCGGATTCAATTTCGGATGCGTGCGCATTCCAGCCACCACCCAGAGCCTTGAACAAAGCCACGAGCGCAACGGCGGTGACGCTGTGAGTACGGGCGTACGCATCCTCCGCATCGCGCAGCACTCGCTCTTCCGTCAGCAGATCGGTGAGCGCTATGTCGCCGGCTGCATAGCGGTGTTTCGCGTGCCCAAAGCTGCGGCGTGCTGCATCTACCGAGATTCGCCGGCGTTCCACCGCGTCGAGGCCATGCCAATAATTGCTAAGTGCACGCTCGGCATCACCCAATGCGGCCAACACGACCTTCTCGTAGGCAAGCGCGGCTTGCTGCTGACGTGCCTCACTGGCGTGGATCTCCGCGCGCACCCGGCCACCGTCAAACACACGCCAGGAAATCAGCGGCATAACCGAATATGTCTGGCTGCCAGAGTTAAACAAGGTGTTCGTATCCAGCGACTGGAAACCGCCCGCAGCGCCAATCGATAGCTTCGGAAACAGCTCCGCGGTGGCGACGCCGATGTTGGCGGTGCTGGCGGCAAGGCGGCGCTCGGCGGCGCGCACATCGGGCCGCCGACGCAACACATCAGCGCGTTCGCCCACTGGCAAGGGGACCAGCGCGAGTTCTGGCGGAGTGCTTTCGAGCAGCGACAACTCGCGCTCCGGCGGCGCCCCGAGCAGCACACCCAGACCCAGCGCTGCGGCGTGCAACTGTGCCTGGATATCGGGCACGCCAGCAGCCGCAGCGGCAAGGCGCGCCTCGGCAGCGTCGACATCGGATTGCGACACGTCACCCACCGCGTAACGCATGCGGACCAGATCGAAAGTCTGCTGCAAAGTGTTCACCGAGGCCTCGCGAGCGGCCAGCTCTCGCTGCGCACCGCGCAACGTTAAGTAGCTGCGCGCAACTTCAGCAACAACGCTTACGCGTGCGTTACTCGCGTCCGCCTGGGAGGCTTCGACACTGGCCTCGGCACTCTCGATAACGCGCCGTGTTCTGCCGAACAAATCGACTTCCCAGGCCGCGTCGAAACCCGCGTCGTAGATTGTCTGGTTACGCTCGAGACCCGGGATCAAGTTAATTGGTAACGGCCCGTTTTCGCTCTGTCGGCGCCTGTTAATGCTGCCGCGGACTCCGGCGGATGGCGCGTAGCCCCCCGCGGCGCGGTCACGCAAGGCACGCGCCTCGCGAATTCGTGCCTCTGCCTGGCGCAGGTCGAGATTATCGGACAACGCCGTGGTCACCAACCGATCCAGCACGGGATCACCCAGAGATTTCCACCAGGCTGACAAGTCGACCGGTGCTCCATCTGCAGCGAAAGGCTGGGACCAGCCGCTGCCGGTGTCGACCGGCGGCGCCTCTTGATAATCAGGGCCAACGGCGCAAGCGGCCAGCAACAACGCACTCACCGCAGTAACCGGTACGCGTGCCGCCCGATATCGGATGAACGATGTGAATTTCATGACAACTCCTTTACGAAGGGTCTTTTTCATTGCAGTCGGCCGCGGACAAACACGGTGGCCATCGTCAGCGTGACCAGCGCGATTACGGCCAGTGGCCAGGTGTTGGCAACAATGTCCGAAGCCGTCATGGCCTTGAGAAATGTGCCTTCGACGATGATCAAAAAGTGAGTTAGCGGAATCCCCTGCGCCATCCACTGCAGCGCCAGCGGCATGTTTTCCACCGGTGTGGCAAAGCCTGACATCAGCACCGCCGGCACGCCGATCGCGAAGGCCCCAAGGATGGCCTGCTGTTGCGTCGCGGAGACCGCAGAGATCATCAGGCCGATGCCCACCACCGACAGGATGAACAGCAGCAGGCTGGGCAACAGCAGCAAGAACGAGCCGGTAAAAGGAACGCCGAACAGGAATGCTGCCGCGGCGATCATCATCAACCCCAGGACTGCGCCGATGGCAACCGCAGGCACGGTCTTGGCGACGATTATTTCCGGCGTGGTGGTCGGTGAAACCAGCAACTGATCAAATGTCCCCAACTCGCGTTCGCGGGCGATCGATAACGACGTGATCATCAGCGCACTGAAGAACACCAGAATGCCCGACAGCGCCGGCACCACGAACCAGCGGTAAATCAGGTTGGGATTGAACCAGTGTCGAACGACGACCGGCGACGCGCGCTGCGATTCCTTCCTGGCAGTGGTACCAACATCCGCCGCGATCGCGTTGAGATAACCGACCGTGATCTGACCCGCATTGCTGCGTCGGCCATCGACGATAACCTGAGCGGTCCCGGTGCCTCCGGCGGCAATATCGCGTGAAAAATTCGGCCCCATGTCAAGTCCGGCGATAACCTTGCGCCCATCAATCAACTCGCGCAATTCATCGCGACTGTGCACCGTGTGCAGCCGGCTGATGAAGTCAGCGGCGCCCACGCGCGCGACCAACTCCTGTGACCATTGACCGGCATCGCGGTCATAGACGGCGATCTCGGCATTGCGCACCTCCAGCGTGGTGGCGAAGGTGAAGATCAACAGCTGCATTAGCGGCGGTACGAATACGATAAGGCGGCTACGCGGATCGCGCAGGATACTGAGAAATTCCTTGGCGATTTGCGCGCGCAGGCGGGAGTTGATGAGGACATTGATTCGGGACCACATCGCTCACGACTCCAGGTTCTTGAGAGTCTTGCGCTTGGCGATCGCGAAGAAAAACACACCGATCGCTGCCATCGCTGCCAGATTGGGTAGAAACACCGACCAGACATCACCCGCCAGGAATACGGTTTGCAATGAGGACACAAAGTAACGCGCGGGTATCAGGTAGGTAATGGTCTGGATAGGCACCGGCATGGCGTCGATCTCGAACAGGAAACCCGAAAGCAGGAATGAGGGAAGAAACCCCGAGAACAGCGCGATCTGCGACGCGAGAAACTGGTTCTTGGTAAGTGCCGAAATGAGCAGGCCCTGGCCAAGCGCAGGAATCAGGAAAACCGCGGACAGGGTCAATAGCGCGAGTAGCGAACCGCGCAACGGTACATCAAACACAAATATGGCCAGTGCCGCAGAACCCAGCGTGGCAATCATGCCGAAAGCGAAATACGGCAGGAGCTTGCCGATCAAAATTTCGACGACCGAAGCCGGTGTCGATAGCACGGCCTCCATCGTTCCGCGCTCCCACTCGCGTGCAACCACCAACGCGGTGAGCATGGTGCCGATGATGGTCATCACGATCGCGATTGCCCCAGGCACGAGCGCACGGCGACTCTCGAGTTCGGCGTTGAACCAGTAGCGCGGCTCGAGTTGGATCGCGGCTGTCGGCACACCAGCGCTGCGCCCTGCCCCCCAGGTCTGCACCACACCCTGCGCATAATTGGCGACAAAATTGGCCGTATTGGGCAGCGAACCGTCGGTGACTACCTGGACCAGAGGCTGTGGCAACTGCGATGCCAGCCGCCGTTCAAAATCCTGCGGGATCACGACGAACCCGCGCAGCTTGCCGGACACCAACTGGTCGGCAACTTCACGGCGATCGCGCGCCGGCGTGACTTTCAGGTAACGGGTACCGGCAATCGCGGCGGCAAGTGACTGCGCGGCGACGCCATCAGATTCCAGCACCACACCGATGCGCACCTCGCGCACGTCCAGCGACACCGCATAGGCGAACAGGAACAGCAGTACCACTGGCAGCACGAATGCGATCAGGATGGTGGACGGGTCGCGGATTGCCTGCAGAGTTTCCTTGCGCACCAGCGCGATCAGGCGCCGCCCGTCAAAATCAGGGTGCGCAAGTTCACCCGGACCCGCAGCAGCGCCGATTTCAAGGGCTTCGCTGTTCATGCTGCGACCTTCGCGTCTTTGCGAGTCTCGTCGTCCAGGTCCGCCGACTCGACCAGGTGAATGAAGGCGTCCTCCATCGTCGGGTCCGGTTGTGCGTCGCTCCTGGAAATGCGCTTCAGCGCGTCGGGAGTGTCCAGCGCGATCAGCCTGGCGCGGTACATCATCGCCACGCGGTCGCAGTACTCGGCCTCGTCCATGAAGTGGGTCGTCACCATCACCGTCACGCCCTTGCGTACCAGGCCGTTGATATGGGTCCAGAACTCGCGCCGGGTGATCGGATCGACGCCCGAGGTTGGTTCGTCGAGAAACAGCACCGGTGGACGATGCATCAGCGCGCAGGACAGCGCCAGGCGTTGCTTGTAGCCCAGCGGCAGCGAATCGGGCGAGGTATTGAGATAGTGCTGCAGGTCGAAGGTCTCGATCATCTCGTCGATGCGCTGGCTCTTGATGGCGCCTTCCAGCCCGTACACGCCGGCGGAAAATTCGAGGTTCTGCCGCACCGACAGCAAGCCGTACAGAGAAAACTTCTGCGCCATATAGCCGAGCTGGCTCTTGGCCGCACCCGTCGCGTGACGCAGGTCATGCCCGACGACGTGCGCCTCCCCAGCGGTCGGCTTCAACAGCCCGCAGAGCATCTTAAAGGTGGTCGACTTGCCCGCGCCATTGGGGCCGAGCAGGCCGAAAATTTCACCCTTTTGAACCTCGAAGCTGACTTTGTCAGTGGCGGTGAAGTCGCCGAAGCGCTTGGTCAGATCACGACATGACACCGCGATGTCTGAATCAAGTTCGACGGGATGCATGCGCTCGGCCAGCACTGACGTACCGCCCGGCCCACCACCGAGTAAGTCGATGAAGGCATCTTCGAATCGCGGCTGCACGGGTTCGAGGATCGCCTCAACCTCGTCGGCCAGCGCACCGATTTCCGCGCGACCGGCATCGGCGCGCAGCACCACGCGCACGGCATCGCCCTGGATTACACCGTCGCCAACTGCGTCCAGATCCAGTGCCTGTGATAACACTTCCCGGCGTTCGTCGCTAACGCCTGTCAAACGGAAACTGCGTTGCTTGATGCGATCGGTAAGCTCCTGCGGCGGACCGTCGAATTCAAGCTTGCCCTCGTTGAGCAGTAGCACGCTTTCGCAGCGTTCGGCTTCGTCGAGGTAGGCCGTCGACCAGACGACGGCCATACCGTCGTCGGTCAGCGCCTGCACCATCCGCCACAGGTCCTGGCGGCTGACCGGATCGACGCCGACGCTGGGCTCGTCAAGCAGCAATACCCTGGGTTTGGCCATCAGCGCACAGGCCAGTCCCAGCTTCTGTTTCATGCCACCGGAGAGCTTGCCAGCCAGGCGTGAGGTGAACGGTCCGAGCCGGGTGAAGTCGAGCAGACTTCTAAAGATGTCCGCGTGCTGATCCGCATCCATGCCCCGCAACTGCGCGTACAGGCGCATATTCTCCATCACCGACAGATCCTCGTAGAGGCCGAAGCGCTGCGGCATGTAACCGCTGGCGATGTGAATAGCGTCGTTGTCTTCGACCACGTCGAAGCCGGCCAGCGTAACGCGGCCGCCATTGGGCACCAACAGACCGGTCATGATACGCATCAACGTGGTCTTGCCGGCGCCGTCGGGCCCGACCAGGCCGGTAAGACGACCGTAGCGAATGTCGGCACTGAAACCGCGTAAGGCCTCGACCTCGCCGAAATCTTTGACGACGCTTTCAATGACAACGGCAAGTTCCGGATCCTGCGTGCCTCCGCTATCGGTGGTCGGGTGCGTGCTCATCTCATTGCTCGCGGGCGAGTTCGTCACGCGTTGCAGTGGTGTCGACATCGACCGTTACCGGCATGCCCTGGCGCAACGCCAGATCGGCATCGGTGACGACCACGCGCAGCCGGTAGACGAGATCGGTGCGCAGATCGGCGGTCTCTACTGTCTTCGGTGTGAATTCCGCACGCGGCGAGATGAAGCCGATCTGGCCGTGATAAATCCTCGATGAGGAATCAGTCCGTAGCTGCACCTTTGCACCCGGCGCAATGCGGCCGAGGTCCGGCTCGCTGACGTAGGCACGTACATAGAGTGGATCGCGCAGGCTCAAGGAGTACACGGGCGTAATGCTGGTTACCATGCTGCCGGGTTCGCGCACCCGCGAAATCACCGTGGCATCGCTGGGCGCCACAAGTTCCGTGTCGCCCAGTGCGGTTCGTGTCTGGGCCAGCGCCGCATCAGCCACGGCCACCCGCGCCTCACCGGCCGCGATGTCCTCGTCACGGAATCCGGCGGTGGCCAACGACAGTGCCGCCTTGCTTGCAGCCAGGTTTGCTTTAGCCTGGTCAAATGCGGCACGCGCGGCATCGACCGTGCGTTGGCTGCTGGCACCCGATTCGAGCAGGGAGTTCTGGCGCTTGAAGTTGCGTTCGGCTTCGTGAGCGCCCGCCTGCGCCTGGCGTACTCGCTCCTGTGCCTGCTGAATTTCCTGCGGGCGACTGCCACTCTGCAGCTTGTCCCGTTCAGCCTTCGCTGCGACGAGCCCAGCCTCAGCTGCAGCCACCGCATCGCGATACGGCCCGGCATCGAGCCGCGCCATCACCTCGCCTGCACTGACGCTGTCGCCCTCATCGAAGATCATTTCAGCCACGCGGCCAGGCTGGCGAAAAGCCAGTTCAACTTCGCGGATATCGACGTTGCCATACAGACGCAGCGCATCTTGATTGCTGTTGTCGCGCAGCAACCAGAACAGCGCTGCACCCACAGCGATGATGGCGACAACAAGCGCGAACCAGCGGATCTTACTGGTGAGAATGTTTGAGGTTTTCATGAGTGGGCTCCCGTTCGAAGTACTCGTTCACCCCGATTGCGGCAACGACACTCCAGCGCCATTTCCCGTTGTTGTGATTTCGATTTCTTTACGCGCATATCGGGGTCGACTCCAAATTACACTGCACTCGCTGGCCAAGCTCGGGTACGGTTACGTTCCAGGCGCGTTCAGCACGCAGCCGCTCGGCCAATGCCTGCGCTGCAATGGCCTCGCCATGCACCACGAAAGTCTGTGCAGGCGGCTTGCGAAACTTCGCCGCCCAGGCCAACAAGGCAGGTTGGTCGGCGTGCGCCGAGAGCCCGCCTACGGTGTGGACCGCCGCGCGTACCGGAAAGTCATGACCGAAAATCTGCACATGATCGGCGCCGTCGACCAGCTTCCGGCCCAAAGTTCCCTGCGCCTGAAATCCGGTGATCATCACGCTGCATTCCCGTCGTGGCAGATTGTGGCGCAGGTGGTGCAAAATGCGGCCGGCCGTACACATGCCGCTGGCGGAAATGATGATGGCTCCCGAGCGAATCTGATTCAGGGCCATGGATTCCTCCACGCTGCGAGTGAATTGGAGAAACGGAAGATCCTTGCTACGCGCGTGCCAGCCCGCGAGGTCGCTGGCGTTCTCATCGAACAGTTCCAGGTGTTGCTGCGTAATCCTCGTGACTGCGGTGGCCATGGGCGAATCGACGAACATTTTCAGTCCAGTGAGTCTCCCTTCACGGGTGAGCCGATGCAGGTGGTAGATGATTTCTTGCGTCCGGCCGACAGCGAATGCGGGAACGATTACGTTGCCACGCTTGAGGGTGTGTTCCACAATTGCAATCAGTTCATCCTCGGTCGCAGTCAGGTTCTTGTGCGTACGATTGCCGTAGGTCGATTCAATGACCAGAATGTCCGCATCCCCGATCGGGGTCGGATCCCTGACGATCGGTCGTCCCGGCTGACCGAGGTCGCCGCTAAAGACCAGCTTCGTTGTCAGGCCATTCTCTTTGATCCAGATTTCAATGATGGCCGAACCCAGGATATGACCCGCATCGCGGAAGCGGCAGCGCACGCCGGTGCCGGGCTCAAGCTCCTGGTCGTAGTCGACCGGTTGCACCTGCTGCAGACATTCGTCCGTGTCCTTTACAGAATACAATGGTTTTAAGGCATCGCTTTTCCTGCCACGAGCAGTCTTTTCATGGCGATTTGCCCGTTCAGCATCACGTTCCTGGATGTGTGCACTGTCGGGCAACATCACCGCGAGCAACTCTGCTGTTGCGGTGGTGGTATGGATCGGTCCGCGAAAGCCTGCACGGGTCAGCTTGGGCAACAACCCACTGTGGTCAATGTGGGCATGGGTCAGTAATACGAAGTCGATGGATTCGGGATCGAATGCGAAGGGCTTGCGATTGCGCATCGAGGCATCGCGGCCACCCTGAATCATGCCGCAATCCACCAGAAAACGTACGTCGCCAGTATCGATGAGATAGCACGAGCCTGTTACTTCTCGAGCGGCGCCAAAAAACTGTAGTTTCATTGTTACTCCCTATCCATAAGTCGAGAAACGAGCCACTCGCTAATGCTGTAAATAGTCATTCAAGGCAAAGCCAATACCGACCCGTTCAACGCGATGGTCGTAGTCGAGCAAGCTTTCGCCGTAGCCGTTGAAATACATGGCGTACACTCGCAGGAAGTTGCTCAAGGGATAGCTCCAGGTCAATTCCAGCCCGCCCTTGTCGGTCCCCGGGCGCAGCATCAGGCCGAAGGTGTTTCGATTCGGTGTGTAAAGTGCACGCACTTCGCCATAACCGAGATAGCGATAAAGATTCGGGTTGTCATCTTCGTCGACACTTTCCGGCAGGCGATACCAGGCCTTTACAGACAGCGCAAGGTCACCGGCATCGATGGCGACATTGGCAAACACACGATTCCAGCTGCGAGACAGTTGTGTCGGGCGACCATTCGACTGATGCACCAACCCGAGATCCCAACTGGCCACCCTCGCCCAGCCCAACCGCGGACCACCGTAGTGTCGTACAAATATTTCTGGCTCGTGATCGCTTTCGCGAAACGCCGAGGAAAAATCGGTGTTATAGATCTGCCACCATGACTGGTTGGTGTAGGCGAAAAAGAGCGTACTGTCCGGTATCAAAAGATCATGAGTGATCGGCATCTTGAAGCTGATCTGGAACTTCGCCTCTTCATCCTGCACGTATTCACCAGAATCAAGGAACTCAAACGGCGTATTGTTCGGGAAAGCGTTATAGGTATACGGCAAGACATAGTTCGAACGATGTGCGGTAAGCGTGTAGGACCGATCCATGGTGTCAAACTCGGAACTGAAACGACGCTGGATTGCGCTGGTCTCGCCAGTGGCGGACTGTATGCTCGACGGTGTGCTTGTCGCATTTTGATTCCGACACCGCGCGCGAAGTTCACCAACAGTCGTAGTGTCACTCGCACGCAGTACGGATTCGGCAATACAATCCTCGACCTGGTCGGCCAAGGCAGGGCTCATCAACGTCAAGAGTAAAAGCCACAGCCAGCGTATGGCCGACGACGCCCCTGATCTCAAATCCGAGCCGTCTTGCGACATAAGTATTCTCCTTGTCCGGTCTAAACCCCGGAACCGTATTCTTCCTGGTTCAATTCGCTATTTCCGTCCTCGTCAGCACGCGCAAAACAGCTTAGTGCACCACTGAGGAATTCCGCTTTGCTCAATTGTTCGTCTCCATTTTGCTCCCATGCATCGAACCGCTCCTCCTTGAGATCGTGGATTTCGCGTGAACAAAAACCGAACGCTTCCGGGCCGGTCCGTTTACCGACGAATTCTGCCCGCGTAAGTGAACCGTCTCGGTTGACATCGAATAGCGCGAATACACGGATGTGGTACGTGTTTGCCTCGTCAATACTGATCTCACCACTTAGATCGATATCAATGTCTTCGAAACTCTGGAAAGGCGGCGCCATCTCCTGGCTAATTGCGGGACTTGATGCCAGCACGGTAAACAGCATCAAACTCAAAAATGCGAAATTTTTATAGGTTTTCACGATTTAGTCTCCCTGCTACGTTGATGTTGCGAAATTCTTTTCCTGCATGCTCCGGTCAAGCGACTGCTCTAGTTCACCGTTTCGCCGTCGCTATCCGATACCTCGACCGTCACGGGAATTCCGCTGCGGACACTTTCGGTGACCGTACAAAAATCTTCAAACTGGGTCCGGATTCGATCGAGATGTGTTAGCTCGGCTTGGCGTTTGCCCAGTCGGATATTCACGACGATTTCCTGGATACGCAGCCGCTTGTTGTCATTGCGGTCAATCCGAGCCGTAGCGGTCGCGGTAATACCGCCGGCATCCTGCTTGTATTTGCTCAACGCAAAAAACAAACTGGATGACAGACAGTTAGCCACCGCCGCCAGCAATAATTGATTCGGCGAAGGCCCATCGTCGGTGCCAAGTGGCGCCGGTTCATCGCCTTGCAGCTCGGGTATTGAATTGCCGAAATTAACTACAAACTGATAGTTGCTTCGTTGCGTAATACTCACACTGACGGTGTCGCTCATGGTTTTAGCTCCAATCGTTTCTCAAATGGATGCTGATTAGTAAGTGAGTAGAAACTAACTAAAATACTGCAATATATTGATCGTGGAAGATACGTATCTCGGCGCGCCTTAGGGCGACTTGGTAAGCGCGGTTGCCACTCGCTCTTTGAATGCCGCGTGGCAGGTCAGGCAACCATCGACCATGCGTCGGTAGTTAACGATGACGGCATCGCGGTCTTTATCGCTAGCTGCGGATGCGATTGCGAGGGACGACGCGTGCACCTGCTCATCGAATTGCTTGAACGTGGGCGTTTCAGGGCCGAGCGCTGCTGCAATTTGCTTAACCTGCGCCGCCGAGATGTGTGCATGCTGCGCAACGTTGATCGCGCCCTGCGCGACACGATCAAAATCATCAACCAGCAATCCGTCAGTAATCTCGACCAGGTTGTCCCGCAAGTCCTGCATGATCTCTTTGAGGCTTGGCTCGGCCGCCGTGGCCACGAGAGACAACATCGTAATTGTCACCAGGCCGATCGTGTGAAGCAACGTTTGAGGTCTCATGTCATTGAATCTCGTCGTCGGGGCAATATGTGCCATAATTAGTGAGCACATGCTCACTATATAAGTTCCCGGAGTCGCGTTGTCAATAGCGTATTGCCAATCTACCGGAAAGCCGGATTCGCTATGATCCGGTCAATAGTGCGTTTCAATCCCAATTAAACCGGGGATGATCTGTTACCGCACTGATCGACGAGCGTGCTTGCCTTACGACCTTCCCCGCGATATGTTAGCGATTACCTACTCTCTATTAGTTGTGTCCGATTTAAATGAGAATTCGAAAATCCGCCGATGAACGCAAAGCCGAGGTTGTGACCGCAGCGCTCAAGCTCGCCGATCAAATTGGCCCTGATCGGGTCACGACAGACACACTGGCTGGCGCCGTTGGCCTGACACAACCGGGCTTGTTTCGCCACTTCCCAAAAAAGCAGGACATCTGGGAATCCGTCGCTGGCCACATCGGGCAGCAAATGCAAAAGCGCTGGGCAGCCATCGAGCGGCGGCGCGACGACGCGCCCGAGGAAACGTTGCGGCGGCTCATAGCTGGCCAGCTCCGCCTGATTCAAACCTTTCCCGCGATTCCGTCGCTGTTGTTTTCCCGCGAGCTTATGGTGGAGAACGTTCGGCTAAGAAAGATTTTCGGCAAATTGCTGGAGCAGTTTCACCAGCGCATGAAACAGTGCGTCATCGATGCGCAGCAGACGGGACACTTTCGTGCGGACCTTGTACCTGACGATGTAGCCTATCTGCTTATCGCACTGGTCCAAGGCCTTGCTGTGCGCTGGTCGGTCAATGAGCGGCGATTCAACATCGTCAAAGAAGGCGAGCGGCTGCTCGCGCTGCAGCTGCAGGGCCTCCGTCAGCCTTAAATCAATAGGCTCAGTATTATCGCACTCAAATTTCTGATGCCGACCGAGAGCACCCGATCGATTCCATTCAGAACTCCCGCTCTATACCCAAGATTCCGTCGATAAACATCTGAAAATCTGAATTGAAAATAAACCGCTCGCTTTCCCACGCCCAGCGCATGTGCCGGGCTCTTCTCTCAGCAGCATCGACACTCTCGGTCCCACCAGTCTTCCCGGCATTCATCGAAACCTCTTGAACCACTGCCTCGTAAAGTGCCGGGTCCAGCGTCCCATTTAGGTGCTGACGATGGACGTTCGACCAAATGTGAAAAAGTGCGCGCCACATTGCGAGCATCTGAAACCTGGCCTCAGGCG
The DNA here is from genome assembly GCA_963976215.1 of uncultured Woeseiaceae bacterium. Lineage (GTDB taxonomy): Bacteria > Pseudomonadota > Gammaproteobacteria > Steroidobacterales > Woeseiaceae > UBA1847. The sequence continues at coordinate 13,326 of CAXBJV010000067.1, forward strand.
ATGCATCAGCGGGGTTTTCGGCATTGCTTGTTACTGCCAGAGCCAGCTCCGGACTCGATGCAAGTACAAGATTGAGCTCCCGAAAGGCATCCTTTACGGCAGCATTGGTCGCTGAGCGGGTGGCTATCGAGTTTTGCCTGACTTCGATTCCAACGAATATCAGTGATGCAACAAGCGCAAAGATGCCAACACCCTGCACCCAGTCATTCAGTTTTGCCGAATCCATAAAGCAGGCTCCATT
>CAXBJV010000068.1:0-13341 GCA_963976215.1 uncultured Woeseiaceae bacterium
ATAGCCGGGTGCAATTTTCGCTTCCAGATCAGCCTTTCGGTCGGCGGGGCTGCCGAGATATTTGACGATAAAGCGCGCCCCCCCGATAAACGGCTCGGAACTGTATTGCTCAAAGCACATCCACTGCAGTACGGTCGCCCTGCCAAATCGATCGCCGCCCTGTAACGGGCTGCCGTCTGCGAGATAGGACAGGATCGCGTTCGACTCCGCCAGGCAGCGACCATCCGGCAGCACCATCAGCGGCACCTTGCCATTCGGGTTCATCTTCAGAAAGTCTTCGCGACGGGTCGCGCCGGTGAGAATATCAAGCTCGTGCCATATGTAGGCCAAGCCGAGCTCGGCACAGGCAAGCTGCAGTTTGTAGCAATTCCCGGATATCGAATCGCCGTAGAATTCGAGTCTCTCAGCCATCGTTCTCCTCACCCCACAATCGCAATGCGTAATACTGTGAACGCGTCAGGCGTCGATTGGCGTAAAACGCAGCAAAACCCGCTGCGACAACCGCGAAAAATGCATCCGCGATATTCAGCCTTTCGTCAATAAACACCGGCCATGTCATGCTGGTCACCGATTGCAGGACCTGCAAAGTTCCTATGCCGAATTCATCCGCTGTAACAGAGGCCGCAACCACTATGTTGCCGATCAGCGCCCCGACAAGCGTCATCGCGGCGGCCAGCGCCGGGAAACGCCAGTCGAGGCCACGGCCAGCCACTCGAATTGCATAGCCAAGCAATATGCCGAGCACGACCGTGAACCACGGCAATACTTTGTCTAACAGCGATGTCAACGTCATCCAGAACAGGCTGAACACGATGATGCCAATGAGTCCTGCGACGATCGCGTTGCGGAGAGACTGGGCCCGAACCAGTCGCGCACCGTCAGCCGAAGTAGTATTCGGCCGCTCGCCACGGCCATGTTTTTTACGCAGTCGAAGTACGCTTTTATCGGGAGTGTTTTTCATGTTTGGGATGCCAGCCATCAATCTGGCAATGCTAGACTCCGGGAGTATGAAAATACCAGCTAACAACAACAAAGTCGTTCTGATTACGGGGGCCGCATCGGGAATTGGCCGCCATACAGCAGAACGCTTTATTGGGCTGGGCTGCGCCGTACACGTTTGCGACGCGTCCGAATCACACATCGCCGAATTTCTGGCGGCGAATACTTTGGCAAGTGCAACTGTGGCGGATATCGGCTGCCCCTCCGATGTCGACAGGGTGTTCGCCGATTTCCGCGAGCGACACGGTCACCTCGATGTGCTCGTCAACAATGCCGGAATTGCCGGTCCGACAGCAGCGGTTGAAGACTGTAGTGACGATGACTGGAATCACTGCATTCAGGTCAACCTGTCCGGGACGTTTTATGCCACCCGGCGTGCAGTCCCTCTGCTACGTAAATCGAAGGGCGGCTGTATCATAAACGTCGCGTCGACCGCTGCGTTGTTCGGCTATCCGCTCCGTTCGCCATATGCCGCGAGCAAGTGGGCACAGATCGGGCTGACAAAGACGTGGGCCATGGAACTCGGGCCGCAGGGAATTCGTGTCAATGCGGTGTGCCCCTCGGGTGTCACCGGACCGAGGATCGATGCCGTCATTGCTCGCGATGCCGAGCTGCGCGGATTACCGGAAGCTGAGGTTCGCAAGGTCTATGAACGACAGACGTCGATGCGAAGCCTGGTATCGCCGGACGACGTGGCCGAGGCGATCCTGTTTCTTGCCTCGGATCAGGCACGAAGAATTTCCGGCCAGTCTCTATCAGTTGATGGGCACACTGAAAGCCTGTCGAACTGGCTCGACTAAAACTTGGTAAATGGAGAACGCATTGATGCACGCAGCATGGTTTGAATCGTTTGGCACCGCCAAAGATGTATTGCAGCTCGGGGAACAGAAGAAACCGACCGCGGGGCCCGGCGAGGTGCTGGTACGAATTCACAGCAGCGGTGTAAATCCGTCCGACGTAAAAAAACGTGCCGGCTCTTTTCCCAATCTGCTTGACGAAGGACTGGTGATACCGAACAGCGACGGCGCCGGCGTCATCGAAGCGGTCGGCGACGGCGTTGATTCGAGCCGAATTGGAGAACGCGTGTGGATATACCAGGCACAGTACGCGCGGCACTGCGGCACAGCCGCCGAGTATGTTTCGATCGATGCCTCGCGTGCGCCACGACTACCTGAGAATACCGGATTCGAGATCGGTGCCTGCCTCGGCATCCCGGTTATGACTGCACACAGAGCCGTGTTCGCGGACGGTGACGTCGACGGCCAGACCATCCTCATTACTGGCGGTGCCGGACGTGTCGGTCATTACGCAATCCAGTGGGCGAGCCAGGCAGGCGCGCGAGTAATCGCCACAGCTAGCAATGATGCCGATGCCGCGACCTGTATGAGTGCCGGCGCGGTGACAGTCGTGAACCATCGAGACGACAATGTTGCCGAAGCCATCCTGTCTGCAACGGGTGGCGAGCCTGTCGACCGGATTGTTGATGTCGAGTTCGGTGCCAACCTCCCGGTGACGCTTGAGGTTCTGAAAGTGAGTGGCGTTGTTGCAACGTATTCCTCAACACAAGTGCCAGAACCAAAACTGCCGTTCTTACAGATGATGTACAAGGACTTCACAATTCGTACGATCATTGTCTATGCGATGCCGGAGGCAGCCAAACAGCATGCGATCAATGACATCGAATCGGCGCTTGAGCGCGATACATTGCAGCATCGTGTCGCGCACAGCCTGCCGCTTGCCGAAATTGCCCGGAGTAACGAAATCATCGAGGAAGGTCGGGTGCGGGGTGCGGTGGTTCTCACAATTCCGACAGGTTAAGCCCCGGCGGGCGAATTTCTTGTAAATCTGCGACGCGTCAGTAGCTTATGACTACTGATAAAGGGATAATTCGCCCGGGGCGATACGGCGAAGGACAGAGCGCGATGAAAATAGTGATTCTCGCCAGTGCTTAGTCAACACAGGCGGCGTGTGATACCGATCAATGTCTTCGATTAAAAAACTATTGCAACGCGTCTGGGTTGTCTTGTTTATCCTCGCCGCGCTGTACTTCGCCTATTCCTGGTTTCGCGACGATGCGGGTAAGGCCGCTAAGCTCCTTTCGGCGGACCTGGGTCTTCTGGGCGCCGCGGCCCTTTCACATGTCGCGTACTTTATTGTCACAGTACTAGCCTGGTGCGGGAGCGTGCGCCTATCCGGTGAGCGCGCGATATCGTTCCGTGAAGGGCTTTCGCAAATCCTGCTGGTGAATTTCGGCAAATATATTCCCGGCAAGATCTGGGGAATTGCGGCTCGGGCAGCAAAACTTAAAACTCTCGGCTATTCACTGCACGAAATCACCCGAGCCAGTTATCTCGAGCAGGTGTTACTGCTGCTTACCGGTTTCTGGCTCGCTTTCCTGGCGGCGTTTCTCGTTTACGAACATGTGATCTACATAGCGCTTTTGTTGCTGGTATCGATAGTCCTGGTAATGATGAAGAACGGTCGTGCAGTGATTGAGTTTTTAGTACGCATTTTTCCGTCAACCCGGACAGCGCTTGCATACGTTGATGTCAAAATTGGCACTGCACATTTTTCCGGGCTGGCATTCGCTTACATTCTCGTCTGGCTGACTCTGTCGGCAAGCTTTGTTTTCGTTAGCCTCGCTGTCATGCCGCTGGAGACAAGCTTCCACAACATCGTTGTTTTTGTACTTTGCCTCACGGCCGGATACCTGGCCGGGTTTCTTGCTATTTTTGCTCCGGGGGGACTGGGCATTCGAGAAGGCGTCGGTGCCGGAATCCTCGCTCTGTTAGTGCCACTGCAAGACGCCATATTGCTGATGCTTATTTTCCGGGTCTGGGTGGTTTTTTGGGAACTGCTGGCGGGATGTACGCTGCTTATTCCGCACAAGAGACGGGGAAGCAATGTCAATGTCGACTGACGCACCGCTTTCCATATGCCATGTCGTGTCATACCGTGATCCCGCGTATGTAAGAACCCGAACTTTCAAGGCAGCTCTGGCAAGCATCGAGAACTTCAGGGTTTTCGATGCCACTAACAGGAAACGCGGTTTCCTGCGTTACGTAGAGACCCTGAAGAAGGTCATGGTGATCCGCTGGCGCCACAATCCATCGGTCTATGTACTGGGCTTCAGAGGTCATGAGCTGTTCTGGCCCATTCGCCTTCTTACCATCGGCAAAACTCTCATATTCGACGAATTCATGTCGCCGAGTGATGCGCTGATCTCCGAGAGAAAAGCAGGCTTCGTCGGCCAGCTCATCGGCATCCTCGCCTACCCGTTTGAGTGGCTTTGTCTCAGGTTTTCGAAACGAGTATTGACCGACACCGAAAGTCATAAACGCTTTATTGCAAACCGGTTTGGTATTGCGGAACAACGCATCGACGTTGTCTATGTTGGCGCAATTCCCGCAAACGATAGTCCGATTAAACCTGAACAGACTTCGCCTCTGTCCGTACTCTTCTATGGAACATTTCTTCCGCTGCATGGCATCGATGTTTTGCTGCGCGCGTGCAAGTTGGTTGAAGATTACGACATTGAATTTCGGATAATCGGTGGCGAAGGAAAATCACTGCAACGTTTCGAGACACTGAAAGACGAATTACAAGTCCACAACGTTCGACACGATCGCTGGGTCGACTTTGATAAACTACAGTCTGACGAAATACCGAATGCTGACCTATGCCTTGGCGGCCCCTTCGGCGGAACTTCGCAAGCTCGGCGCGTCATTACCGGCAAGTCCTTTCAGTTCCTTTCTCAAGGTAAACCGACTGTAATCGGTCGTATTGACGACGATGCCGGATTCAAGGATAAAGAAAACTGCTTCCTTGTTGAACAGTCCAGCCCGGAAAGCCTGGCGCAAGCCATGCTCTGGGCACTTGATAACCGGGAACGGCTACCCGGTATTGGCGAGAATGGGCGTTGCTTGTTCAACGAGCGATTTTCTCCGACCGCCCTTGGGGCGCAGCTCGAACGAGCGTTGAGAGCAGCACTATGAGATACCATGCACCGCGCTATCTGTTTCGTCGTCACGAAATACTTCGTCGCGTACGCGCCGGACGCTCGTTCATCGAAGTGGGTGCGGCGAACCTTGCGCTCACACGGGACCTTCTGAATCGATTCGACAGCGGCCTGGCGATAGACTTTACGGACGACCTGAAACAATCCTACGCCTTGCTCGATCCCGCACTGCAATCACGCCTGGAGATTTCAAATGTCGATTTCCTGAAAGCTCCGATCAGTGGCAAGTATGATTGTGTGGTTGCCTGCGAGGTTCTGGAGCACGTCGAGGATGATGCTGAATTCTTGCGAAGAGCCCGTGCCTTGTTGCGGCCTCGTGGACAAATGGTCATCTCGGTGCCAGCCAAGGAGAAGTACTGGACAGTTCATGATGAGCTCGTTGGCCACCTGCGGCGCTATGAGAATGCACAGATAATTGCATTGGCAAGGGATTCCGGTTTCGACGATATTACAGTGACCGCCTACGGCTATCCGTGGATAAATTTGTTAAGTCATCTTCGCGTTATGCTGGCACGGCGAACTTTGGCGGATAGAAAGAATTGGGACCAACAACAGCAAACCAGTATGAGCAACCACCGGCAGATTCCAGCGTGGCTCTCGCAGAGCCTCGTTCCAGTCTTCCTGAATCGCTTTGCAATTTATCCGTTCGCACTGATCTCAAGGCTGTTCAACAAACTCGATCTTTCCGACGGCTATGTTGTGACGATGCGTCGGTCCGATGAATCATCCGGCAACTAGGCGTTGGTACTGCTCGCGGAGGCTTGCAGGAATTTATAGCTCAGAGACAATGCCGCGATCTCAACCAGGAAGGTCAGCACATACAGGATGCCGATACCAACAACACCCAGCAATGAAACATCACTTTCCAACTGGCTGAATGCAATTGTAACTCCTGCCAGGATGAAGATCGGCATCAGCAAAACAACAGCAATCCTCGGGCCATTGCCGGCCGTGAGGTACCAGGATGCAGAAAGGAACATCTTCTTGCCAACCGCATTCGCCGGCAACACCATGCTGAATCGCCCCTGGACATAGGTCACGACAATATAGGTGAGCGCGATACCGAGCCACGGTACCGCCATTCCAAACGCCGTCTCTGGTGCCATCAAAAAAATAACGCCAAACGCCGTCTTCGCCAGGAACATCATGCCGCTGAGAATAATGAGATTGATGAAAAACTCGGTTTCACGGTCAGTCCAGTACAGTGACCACGGATTGTTCAGCGAGTCCGGTCCCAACAGCACAACCCGGTGGCACGACATTGCAATAAGCGTTGCCGACGGCAGGCTCACGAACCAGAAAACAACGCTGGACAGGAAACCGGAACCCAAGGCATTTGTGACTACGCTGAGTATCAGCATCAGAAGGGCCGGGAGCAGTGCGGCGCGAACCAGAACACCCAGGTTTTTTAAGACTTCTGCATACGCACCAAAAAGTGTCGCAAGTATGGGCAACTTTGACATCATGAGGAGTGCCGCCTGTAGTTTTCTTATGTGACACGCAGCTTACGGGGCGCTATCGATCTCCGCAACAAGTGCATCTTTGTCGGCTTCCTTACCGGCTTCCAGCTTACGCTGTCCGAGCAATGCAGTGGCAATTGTTCGCCTTGTCGCTCGCGATCCCATCGTGACGCCCTGCCTCAGGATTTGTCGCCTGGCGCTGAATTCATTACATGGACTAAAAGAATGACATTCAGCAACACTATCGGTAGCAGTGAAATTATCCCAAATTGCGTGTTTCCACTCGTGAATATCGCGATGCTCGACACGATAAACGCCATTTCCGCCACTCCCGCCCCAACCAGGCGAGTGCTGAGTGGTACCAGCAACACTCCGCCCAGCACCTGGACCGCACCAACAACAGATACCAGGATCCCGCTGAGTCCGATCGAACTGAGAAACTGCAATTCCTGTGGCATCTGCATGATCTTTGGGATGCCTGCCGCGATGCTGAGAGCGGCGAGCGCATAGCTGAGTATGACGATTGCAATATGCGGTTTTGAACTCATGGCGACTCCAGTTGCTGTGCCTTATCCTGCGCGTGCTCATCAAGATCACGCATCTCCACAAGGTCCCAAAGATTTCCGTACAAATCACGAAATACCGCAACCGTACCGTACTCCTCAGTTGATGGCTCACGCGCAAACTCGATGCCCCGCTGGACATAGTTGTTGTAATCGCGCCAAAAGTCATCGGTGTAGAGAAACAGGAAAACGCGCCCGCCGGTCTGATTGCCTATGCGAGATTCCTGCTCGCCACCGACCGCGCGCGCAAGCAAGATACGGGTTTCGCTCCCGCCCGGGGGTGCGATAACGACCCAGCGCTTGTTTTGTTCTGGCACGAATGAATCTTCAACCAGAGTGAAGTCGAGCTTATTGGTAAAGAACTCAATGGCCTCATCGTAGTCTCTGACAACGACCGCGGTCATACCCACCGATTGTTTCATTCACGCTCCACATTCTATGAGTACAATAAAGCCTGATCGACGCTCTGCGCTCTATTCGCGGTTCTTGCCAAACATTGCCTGCATCTGGAAAAAGGTAAACGATGCCGACCACGTAATCAGGGATAGTCCGACCAACGCCTCGGTTGCACTAATTATACGCAGTCCACCGCTCGGCAGCATGTCACCGAAACCAACGGTCGTATAGACCATGGCTGAATAATAGACGGTATCCAGCGGCGTCGTATCGCCGGATACGCCCATCATGATCGCGCCGAGATCGGTATACCTTTCCAGCAACATATAAGCGCCAGCATAGAGCCAGATTTCGACTATGTTGGCCGCTAACACACCGAACATCGTTACGAGCAGGCGCTTGCGGTGCGAGCCGAATGGCGTCAGGACCCGGTCGAGAAAACACAGGCTTTCATAGTGAACCAACACCGACATACCAGCCAGCAATATTGAAACAAAAATTGAAAGTGCAGACTCTGCCATCAGTAAATCACCGTGAATCTCCAGTGTCGCGAAGCCGCAAGGGCTCACAAAACATACCCATCTCGTCGCCAGAATATCTGGAGGTCCGTTGATGATACGCAACCGGCCTCAACTCAGTGCCGTCGCGGGTTTCAGACACGGCTACCGAACAGGACTCCGTTGCGCCAGGCTCCGACACGACAACACGATAGTCTTTTGCCGGCTCCACAAGGAACGACAGCCGTGAGCTACACCCGATAGCCGCAACACTTCGCCGCAAAGACGGAGTCGGCCCACCCCCCGTCACACCAACGTCAATCTCATAGTCATCTACTCTCAGCGTATCGAGCGTCGCAAACAACGCAAACTCCCTGCCAGCGGGCACCGTCAACGTTTCTGATTCTCCGGCAGGTAAACTTCCGCCATCAATCAAAATGTGCCGCCTTCTCAGACAACGGGTGCCGTCATCGAATGTAGCAAGGCTCACACTTTGTGTTTTTGCAGCATTGACAACTGAGATTGTTGCGAACGGTCCGGACACAGGTGGCGTGTAGACGGCATAGTTTGATGCGCAGGCGCAGAGCGATGTTACAGCAAGAACAGGAAGAAAAGCTTTCATGACTTTAGCCTTAATAATCAGAGATGTAATCCTGAACCAGCAGCACGACGCATTAACCCCGGTTGCACTCTTTGCTACTGCTGGCCTTCGGACCCTCCCGTTACAATCCGCCCCAGTTCGGAGATCGGGATCTTGCTCAGGTAGCTGATCGACGGCTTCTTTAAAACCACGAGAAATCCGCCCGGTGACTTCTCGAGCCAGATAACCTCCCATCGATCATTACCAAAATTGTTTAGTTGCGACTGCAGGTCTTCAGACGACGAATAGGCAAGATCGACGACCCGATACTCCCAATCACCAATATTTTCCAGGTCTTCTGTGGCCCAATCAACGGGAACATCAACCTTGTCCTTCAGGAGCTCATCGTACTTGCTTTGCAATTCGTCGAGCGCGCGCTCAGCCGCCGATGGTTGCTGCGACTCATTCTGACAGCCGGTAAAAGAGAGGCAAAATACGGCAGCGGCCAGGCTGGAAAACGTTCGTATTTCGGAATAGTTCACCATGTCCGCCACCTGTGTGCTTATTCGCTGAATGAGTCGTCCGATCTCGTGCATGCTTGTACCTCGGTCGCAGCACCGAACGCAGAAAAACTCGTGGTCCAGCATTCGTCAAAGATCGAGCAATAGCAGGCCTCAAAATCGAGTCGCTCAAACTCTTCCATGATCTCGTCAATTTGCTCGGTGCTATTCAGGTTCATCATCGTTACCATACGGTCGGCCGGAATCGTTCGGCCGTTGATTGTCGACTGCCCATACGAAACACGCTCGCCGGTCCCGGTCAGGGCACGAATCGCTGCATCCCAGGTTGGCTGAGCCTGACCGTCGACAGTCACTTTGAAGTCCACAACTTTTGCCGGCCCGATGCCAACATTCTGGGCCTGCAGGTAGAGCCGCGACTTCCCCTCTGCCTCGGATAAATTGTAGGACCGGCTTAGCTCCAGCAGCGGCATCACTGCGGCGCGCTGCTCTTCTCGCATCAAGCTTGTCTCATACAGGGACACCGCCAATGCGCAAACGCCAATAACGACGGCCGAAATCCCAACGAGCATTTCACCATGAACCTTCTTTGCAGGTATTTTTGCTTCGGTCATAACTCGGTTTACCTGTGCACAAAGGTGTAAATTGCCTCATCCTCATCGCGCGATAGTCGACGTTTGGACAAGTAGGCGGCTGTTCCGGCCGCTGCGACCCAGAAAATCAGATCAAGCAGGCGGATACCGGTAAATACCCAGGCCCACATTGCAACGAGTCTTTCGCCGTTAAACAGCTCAAAAATCGATATGCGTTCGGCCTTCAACGTATAGAGAGCAATGGTACACAGGCGGGCAAGCGGGTAACTGGCAATTCCGAAAGCTGCCCCTGCCAGCGAAAAATGCGCCGTAATACCGCGACCCAGATACTGCATAATAATCCCCACTGCCGCGCCAATCGCGATCACCAGCACGCTGACCGATTGACCGCCAGCAAGCAGCGCGGCGACCGAATAAACGCCGCAACCCAGAATTGTTGCGATTGCGCCTGCGACGATTGCAGCGCCAAAGTTTTGCTCTTTGAGCAACTCCTCGGCGAGGTTAAGTTGACGTTGCCGTTTTTCTGCCTGCACGACTGACTCCCGCTACTTTTCGAGACTCTTGCACATTATCAGGTCATTCTGAATATCAGTTCCCAATGTGAATGTGTGTTTACCGACCGTCGTAAATCCGTGACGCTCGTAGAAGCGTATGGCTCGGTCGTTTTTTTCCCAGACGCCGAGCCAGATCACTTCGCAATCAAGACTAGTTGCCCGCTCTATACACTCGCGCATCAATGCTGCACCGATTCCTCTGCCGATCACAGCGCTATCCGCGTACAGGCGCTCCAGTTCCATGCATGACTCACTGGCGACACTCGAATTTCGGGAACTCAGGCGCAGTTTGGCGTAGCCGACAGGGTTATCACTAGCGCCTGAACAGGCCACCAGGAAGATATTATTCGGTGTATCAAATTCCTCTTGAAATTTCTCGAGCGTAAATGCGCTGCCGATGTAAGCGTCGATATCCTGCTTTGCGTTCTCGCTTGCAAATGCGTCTCGAAACGAGCGCGCCGCCAGGTCGACGAGGCTGGCAATGTCCTCACGCTTTGCGTTGCGCAGAATAAGGTTATCGGTCACGACGTTGCTTTGGTTGTTGTGCCCCACTGCGAATCACTCAGTCCAGCGCCATTTCAAAGTCCGGTGCAAACGCAATCGGAATTACGTATCGGCTGTTAATTTCCGTGTAACGATCATCGATCGGACCTTCCTCCTCCGTTGCGCCCGGATTCCAGATCACTTCGATGTTACGCAAACCAGGCTCGAGTCCCGACAGTGGTACCAGTCCAATCAGGCCACGCATCCCCAGGTCCGCACGCTCGGCAGAGCCGAACTCTTGCATCGATACACTGTTTCCTTCAATGCTGACGGTCCACAACTGACGCAAACATGCAACCCGGTCTGGCGCGACTTCCGCATTGCCGCAAACCTTGTCCAGCACGAGATTATCACGCAGCGGTTGATACGGCAGGAACAGACGAGCGAAACTGCCACTTTGATTAAAGCTGTCGATTCTCGGCCAGGCACGAACTTCGTCCAACGAGCTGGACATGTCCTCGTAGTACGTGCTGCGAAAACCTTCCTGAACCTGCGCCGTGTCGAGATACTCGAATTCACCAGACAATGTAAAGCTTTGCCATGCGGCGGCACGTGTATTGCCGATCACAACGATGACTGCAACGCTGAGCATCAAAGCGACATAGAACACCAGAGGCCGCGTGTTGCTCTGCAGGGTCAGTTGCACCGGCAGTACGAGGCGTTGCGGATAGGCGAGTCCTGCAATGCGCCGTAAGACGCGTATGAGTGCAGAAAAGGCATTGCTTTCGCGCAGTGTTTGTACCCGCGCCGCGAGTTGCGCATCGAGCAGGTACACAATGACGGGAACACCGAGAAACACGACCAACAATATGATCGAGCCGATACCCATTCCTGTGTTGGTAAGACCGAAGCGAGCACCGATAGCACCCGACACCACCAGAATTGTTACCAGGATGGTGCCTAACCAGAGAATGCTCAGGGTCAGCATACTGATCACGGCGAACAGCGATGATGCCAGTCGATCTGTATTGCGAATTACCGTATCGAGATCTGGCAATGTTTCCCGGTAGTAGCGTCGGCTTAATGGGCCAAGACCCGGCGTCTTGCTCCAGTTGATACCGTCGGGAAATACGGTGCGCAGGCCAATGAGTCCAACCCAGTACGCGCGCGCCGCAAGATGCACAATAAAACAAGCGCCCAACCCGTAGCATGTGCCCGCCAGTAGCGTGGCTCCGACATTTACGACAATCGCAAGACTCGTCGAAAGATGCATGTAGATGTCACCGATCTTGTCGAACAGCCAGCCCGGCATGGAGAACAGAGCGAAGATCGTCAGGCTTGAGATGATGAGCTCGAGTTCATCGGTACGATCTCGCAGCCGCTCCATGGCCTTGGAATCATGTTCTGGATTCGTGTTTGGCTGCATCTTTGAACTCATGTCCTTCTCTTTGCGGAACAATGTTACACCGATTGGTAGTTCGATTTTTAATTCAACCCTCACCAATAAACATTTTGTCACGCGATGACGTCGGCGAGCCTCCGGCGGACTTCTGCTTCCGACAGACCAACAATCTCAAACAGCTTTCGGGGTGAGGTGCCACCTGACACAATTCTTGCACTACCTTTAGGCAGCCCGAGCACATCGTCAAGCAGTAACGCAACGGCCGCGTTCGCTTTGCCGCGCTCCGGCGGTGCGGTCACGCGAATACGCAGTGCATCTCCGAGCCAACCGGCAATAACGCTTCTCGATGACCCGGGGACCACTTTCACTGAAAGCTTACAACTGCTAGTGCTCATCTCGTCGCCACAAATTTGCCAAGTATCGCCGCCCGCCCAGGCCCCGGTATAGAAGGCTTTCTGTTGCTGTTGGCAGGCAAATTCATTTGCACCCTTTTTCGTTCATCTTCCATAGCCGTAGCGCAAGTGCGATCATCCAGACGAAAAGAACGCTCAGGAAAAGACGTTGATAGAGGCCGGTACCGTCACGTGACGACTCTGATCGAATCATCAAGACGAGAATGACCACCGAGAAGAACGCGGATGCCAGCGAGTAGAATCCGAAGCGTCGCCATTGACTTATTCGGCAAAAAAATACCCCCCAGGCGGCAACACCGAGTGTGAACACCGGTAGAGCAAGAGAGGCTACATCGTGCAGTTTCTGCTCGGGTGATCTATTGATCAACGGACACCCCGCGTCACAAGAATAGACACCAGCGAAGAAGACGCCTATTGCAAATATCACCATCAGGAGACTTGCGACAAAGCTCATCGCGCTACGCGGGAAGTACGAACGGAATGCGAGCACGAAAATAAGAATAAGCGCCGCCGAAAACATAAAGCCGACGTAGTTCATCAGCCAGGCAAACTGGCTACCAGTCTCCCCAAGCTCGCTAATGAACTGGTCTAAATGACTGTATTCAGAACGTAACGCAGCAGTGATAACGGTCGCAGCACCGAAAAGAATTGGCGCGGCAACTCCGGTTAAAAGTAATGAACGTGTATGGCGCGAGTCGTGCACGCAGGCTGCCTCACGTTAAGCTATCTTGATCTCAGCTTATGGCGGCATTCTCGCGAATGCAAGAATGGTGACGGAACTTAGTTTGCAAGTGCAGCGCGTTGTTAAGCTGAAATAGTTTCGACTTGATCTGACACTTGGCTTGATAAAAGCGAGGGTTATCGG
>CAXBJV010000069.1:0-12412 GCA_963976215.1 uncultured Woeseiaceae bacterium
GAGGAGAGCGCGAATGCCGAAACTCAGACACTTTTCGCCGCGCGTCGGGGCGAATGACGATCCTCGCAGCGGGCCGATCAATCGAATGACCGGTTCGCCGCCGTCCGGTCATCCCGCGAGAATCGTCGCGGGCGATGCGGCCGCAAGCACAGTCGCGAGCCCGTCTGTGAGTGGCGGATCACAGGAGCTCGGGGCGGATACGACCGCCGTCATTCTTGCCGGCGGCAAGGGCACGCGGCTTGGCTCATTGACACGCCATGAATGCAAGCCGGCGCTGCCCTTTGGTGGACGGTATCGAAATATCGACTTTTCGTTGTCGAATTGCGTCAATTCAGGAATACGGGCGATCGGCGTTGCAACCCAATACAAAGATGCGTCGCTCCTTCGGCACCTGGCTGAGGTGTGGCAGGATGGCGCTCAAACCAGCGATAAAACGCTGGCACCGTGGCGTCCCGGAACCGACGGCTATTGCGGTACCGCCGATGCGGTGTTTCAGAACTGGTCGAGAATCGAATCACTGCAATCCCGACTCGTTTTGGTGCTCGCTGGCGATCACGTGTACCAGATGGACTATCGGCCGATGCTCGAACAGCATCTGGCCACGGGCGCCGATGTTACCGTGGGCTGTGTCGAGGTGCCGATCGACGACGCCCGTCAGTTTGGTGTGATGGCCATCGACGCGTCGAAACGCGTGATGCGTTTCTCGGAAAAACCAAAACGCCCTCAGCCGCTGCCGGGCCGCTCTGATAGCGCACTGGGCTCGATGGGTATTTATGTCTTCAACCGGGAGACGCTGGGCCGGATGCTGCAGCAGGATTCGGATACGGATGCCTCAAGCCACGATTTTGGCGCGGATCTGATACCGAGACTGGTCGATACAGCACGGGTCGTCGCCTACCCATTTACCGGTGATGCGGCGATCGGTGGTGGCTACTGGCGCGACGTAGGTACCGTAGCAGCCTACTGGCGAGCGCACATGGAATTGCTCGATGGCATACCGGGTTTTCGTCTCGACGACCCTGCTTGGCCAATGCATCCCATGCGGCCCAGTCAGGATGCTGCCCTCATAGCGAACGGCGCCAACGGTCGAGTTAGTCGTATAGAGCAGTCGTTGCTGGCGCTCGGTTGTGGGCTCGACGATGCAACGCTGCACCGTTGCGTGCTGTCTGAGGGAGTCACCGTCGCCGAGAATTCCTATTTAGAGCATGCGGTCATTCTGCCCGATGCGGTTATCGGCCGCGGTTGTCGACTTTCCAATGTCATCGTCGAAACCGGCGCGCAGGTTCCGGACGGAACGATCGTCTTGCCGAATCGGTACAGCGACAACGACGCGCCAACGCTCATCACAGCAGAATCGCGATCTTACATCCAATACAAGCAAAGGGCGGCAGATCGCCAATTACTAGGCTCTTATTCAGGAAGTGAATTGCAACAGCGCACGGGGACGTAGACGACGCTCATCATGCGCCGCATTCCATTCACCGCACCGTAGATAAGATGATTGACCAAAACACTCGCAAAGGAGATACGACATGCTTAAGAAAGAAAACCTGGCCGACAACAAAACCTGCAAGGTGACGTTTATGATTGACCATGGTCCTGTAGCCGCGGCTGAAGTCGTCTCGCTGGTCGGTGATTTCAACGACTGGGATCCGTCCGCGGATCCGATGAAGCGATCCAAGGACGGGCGCTTTTCGAAAAGCCTAAAACTCGATTGTGGCAATCGCTACCAATTTCGATACGTCATTGACGGCACGATATGGGAGAACGATGCGGAGGCGGATGAGTACGTACCCACACCATTTGGCAGCGATAACTCAGTGGTCGACGTACCGGCGAAGTGAGGTCGCTATGATGCGTACACCACTGACACTTGTTCTACTGCTGACCTTGGCAATCAACGCGCTGGCAGACACTCCGCGCATCAGCGCGCGGCTCGACTCGAAACCGGACGCCACGCTTACAAGCGAAGAGCAACGAGCCGTATCCATTGCCGGCCGTCTGCTGCGGCATGCCTACGACGCCATGCTCGCGTTGGACGCCGATGACGCCGATGACGCCGAGGGAGCCAACGAGGCGATCGCGCTCTCCGAGCAGCTGGTGCAGGTGATTGAGAACGCCGTGCCCAGTGTCACGATCCAGGCGAAGATCATAGAAGAAATCGGAAGCTTTACCGACGCTCTTGGCGAAGCGACGTCGCCTGACGACGTTGCCGAAAGCATCGATGGATGATGGGATCGAATCGACGAAGTGATGCGGCAATAAGTCCGCGACTCAGTGACCCGGGTAGCAGGGTCGAAAGAACTGTGTGAGGAGGCCAGAATGAAACACCAAGACGACCAACGGACCTACAAGGACCCTGTTTGTGGTATGGAGCTCAGCTACGTTACTGCCACCGACACCGTTGAATACAAGGGTAAAACGTACTTCTTCTGTGCGCCAACCTGCCGTGAAACATTCGAGAAGACGCCCGATGCGTTTATTCGACCGCACCGCCAGCACGGCCTGCGATCGAGCAAAGTGTGATTGGCGATTGACGGTTTCGGTGAATTTGCTCGGATAATGTGGAATCGACAATGGATCGGGCCAGGTTCTTGGGCTTCAATCCCGTCTGGGGCGTTGCTGCGTTCTTGGGTTAGCCCGTGCCGATTTCGCATTCCGCGATGCGGATGACCGGGACGAGCGCCATCACTATCGGCTACCTCGGTGTTCTACTGCAGTGTTTCCTTAGTCACTGTGCTGCGACACAGCATTCTGGAGAGAGCCAAGCTCAGAAGGTCGTATAACGCCATCCATGCGATTGTTGGGAGCTGCGCTCTCGCATGCGCGAATGCAGTGCAGCGCGACGATCGGCTAACCAGTCCTCTTTCGATACATCGGTCGTTTGCCCGAGGTTGGCGCGCCGTTGCATTTCGGAATCGCGGTAGGCCGAAAACTCTTCGTAAGCCTCGATCTCGTGCTGCAGTTGACGAAGCACAAGTTCGATGGCGATCGCATCATCAATCAATCCAAGAACAGGTACCTCATCGGCGATGACGTCGTCGGGATCGACGAAGTAGGCGAGCATTTGCACCACTCGGTCTCGGTCGTCAGTGGGCATACTCCAGGTTTCATCGTCGACCATAGCGACAATCCGACTCAGACCTGTAAGTCGCCTGCGAACAAATTCCGGCGGATCGGACGCCAACCCCCTGTCGACCAGCGCGCGTGTACTCTGGACAAGAACGTGTAAGTCCATGTTACTCAGTTTGGTTTGCGCCTCGCGAAACTGGATTCGAAAATAGTCGAGATCGGTATCGGTTAATTCAAACGTAATCTGAAGATTCATTGTACTAACTTCCTTTCGGCAAAGGTCTGTGGGTCGGAGTGTGTTTCAGCATCGCGGATTCCTCGTGAGTTCGCTATGATCAACGCTAAGGCATGTATCCGGCACACACGTCAAGCGGTTTCATTCCTTGGTGCCGCATTCGGTCAGACGGCCTTGATCGTCGGCCATCTCGCTTGGGAGGCGCGAAGCAAACCATTGAAGCACTGAACGCGCAAAAACACGGGTTGTTTACTCCACCGTGTGATCGGGGTGGCGGTGAGTGGTTAGCTGGCGATTGCCGAACATGAACTGAAAGGGAATATGACTGCGCAACGCCCAGGCCGACTCACTGTGGTGTGCGCCTGGGAACGCGAAGTGCAGCAGATCGCGGCCAGACTCGTAGCCACGACTGGACAGCAGCGCGACCATGTCGCGAGTGACCTCAAAGTTATCCTGTGGCCAGCCGCTGTCGAGGTAGATGCGTATGTCTCGCTTTGCCTCGGTCGTGATTCGCTCTTTCAAGTCATCACGCCAGCCAAAGGTACTGGACAGGCAGGCAGCCATGCCAAATACATCCGGGAACTGCCATGCCAGGTACAATGAAGCAACGCCACCGAGTGACGCCCCCATCGCCGCCGTATCCTCCGGACCCCCTAGTGTTCGGAAAGTAGCGTCGATGTGGGGCTTCAACTGCCGCGCGGCAAACTGACCGTAGGCGTTGTAGCCGCTTATTGTGTAGTCGTTCTCTCGATCGCGTGGGTAGATGCCGACCGCAATGACTTTGTCGATCGCGTTCATATCATTGAGTACGCCAAGTGTTTCCTGAATCCGCCAGTCTTCACCACTCGCGGATGCACCTGGGAAGAAAACGTTTTGCCCATCTTGTAAATAGAGCACGGGATAACGCTTTAGCGTGTTCTCGTCGTAGCCAGGCGGCGTGAATACGCGATACTGGTAAGAGGTGGAAGCGTCGGCTGTGGTCAACGATTGAAGTTCGCACACCGTGCAACCGCCATCGTCGAAAAAATGCGGGTAGATATCGCGCACGATCGGTCCGTGCGCGAGCACGAGGTAGTTCTTGCCCTGCGCCCAGTGCAACGCAGTGTCGAGTTTCAATACTGGCTTTAGGTATTGGAACGGACGATCGATCGGCAGTCGAAACTCGGCACACTGACCGTTTGCAGATAGCGCAAAGGCGTCGATGTCGGCCGCCCAGTCCGTGTCAGCGCGAAGTGCCAGGCGACCCGCAGACACCGGATAGTGAACCCGAAGCAAAATATGTTTTGGCTGCGCGTCTTGCATCGACGTTATCGCGTTTCCGGCGGTCGAAGAAACCATAGCTGCCAAAGCGAAACCATCACCTGTACGACCAGGCTAGCACCCAGCAAGCCGCCGCCCAACACCACGACATAGGCGTAGATTGGATCCCATTTCGTCAAGAACCACGCCAGAATATCGGCAAACATGGCGGCGAAAGGCAGCACGATCAGTGACACTTTCAGCCAGCGTCGCATCACCGATAATCGAAAAATCAGGCCGACGGCCAACAGCAGGATCCCGATTCCAAACAGATGAATGTGCGACAGCTTCATCAGCGTGTGCAGTGACTCGCCCATGTCGACGGCGGCGAGATCCTTCACCCCATCAAAGCTCGTCAGATCGGGGATTGGCAGAGCAGTACCTGGATTGTGGCACGCTGTGCAGGACTTCTTCAGAATGGGTTCGACGGTCGTCAGATAGTCGGATGCGCGCGCGCCGCCTTTTAGCCATGCCACGATTTCATTGCGGTCCGACACCTCGATATACGCGGCCATAGGTCCCCGAATGGCCGCCTCCAGGCGGGTGCCGCTGCGATTGCCATAATAGGTATCTGCGACGTCCTGGATCGACACGCCGGGTCGCTGATCATGGCCTTCGTGGCTGGTGTACAGATAGGTCATTGCCATCACATAGCCAAGCGCGACGACCAGCAGAAAACTGGTATACAGTGCCTTTTCGCTCAGCGTACAGTCATAGAAGCGCCGTTCATCGCTGGGATCTCTCATGACCGTTGCTGGTTGCCTCAAGTAGTGTGCGGTTTTTTATGGCGGAGCGGCAGGCCGGGCGCGCCTAAGCGCGCAGGGAATGCGCGTGATCGAAAAAGTCGGCTGTTACACCCAGGCTTAGGTCGGTTTCTCTCATCGACCGTTCACCGTCGCGCTCAATACCCGTCAGCGCCCGAACGGCATCGATGGTTTCCGGCACGACGATTGCTTGATTGAACACCTGATAGGTGTAATACGCTTCATTACCTTGCACGGCAAGCCCGTCCTCCCAAAGCGCCACTTCCCACAGATCGCCGCGCGGTCGACCCAGATCGAGCATCAGCTCGACGGTGCTGTTGAGCGCGGTCAAACCCTCATCCATGCGCAGGAAGGCGATGCGCGGCGCGGCGCGAAATGCCGCGAGCACTTCCTCGCGATCGGCGTTTCGCGTCAGCTCCACCCACCAGCTGTGCAGGTGGCTGGAGTTGTGGGAGGCCTTGACTGCGGTGGTCACGACTTCGAGCGTGGGGTCCACGGTTTGCGCATCCGGGCCCTGGTGGCTTGGTATGACTTGCTCGGGTACCACGGTATTCATGACGCCCTCGCGGTGGCCTTCCCAGGGATCCGATGCTCGTCGCACCAACGTGCCGCGGGCCCGTTTTAGCAATCCGCCCGTTTTCAAGGCCCCGAGCGTGCGGACGATGGATGTCGTATTGCAAGAAACAACCCGCGTGCAGTCGCGATCAAGCGCGCTGGCGTAGTTGGCCTGCGCGACAAAAGAGTGACCGGTCAGTTCGTGAGACTCACCGCCCTGGAATATGCATTTAACGCCTGCCTCGTCGTATCGAGTCTTGTTCGCGGCAGCGATTCGTTTTGGCGTGCAATCAATAACCACATCAACTTGCCGAAGCATGTCATCCATGGTGCCGACGACTTCGATGTTTTGCTCCAACATCGCGGCGCGGCTATCCTTATCCGCCGCAAAGATTGGAACACCGAGTACGGCGGCAGTTCGAATGCGGTAATCTGTGGCAACATCGACAACACCGATCAAATCCATGTCCTGCTGGAGCTGAATGGCATCGGCGACGCGCTTGCCGATCACGCCGTATCCGTTGATGCCCACCAAAATCTGTTTCATTCGATTCACCTGTAGTTTGAACATCGCATCCATCGCCGATGTCTTGTCCGTGGCATTAGTTTGGTGTACCCGCTGCTGAGCCGGAGCGCAGCAGTGGCTCGTAGATAAGGCGCCGGGCTAGCCGCGATCGAACAACGAATTCGCCTGAGCTGAAGCGTACAACCTGTACCCAGCTGTCAGGTCAATACCGCGCCGATCACAAAGCCCAGCCGTCCGGCGTCGCCCTCGGAAACCCTCGGAGAGGCGGTCGCCATCGTCGCCAACCAACAGCCTTGACCTGACAGCTGGGTACAGGTTGTAACCTCGTTGTTCCTCGGGACTTGGCAGTGGGTTCTCGGACTTATGATGATGGAATTTCCACGTCGAGTCGGGCGCCTGCGTCGTTACCCACAGGTCGTCGAACCGAGGGTTGGCCCAAAAGGAGCATAGATGTGCCAGTAGAGAGCGGGATTGTCCTGGTGACCGGGGCCAACGGCCGAATCGGGTCGGCAGTGATGCAACGACTGCGCGGACAATTCGCTGATGTCGTGGGGTTCGATCGTGCCGCAGCCAATCCGCCACCGGCCGATTGCGTCTTTATGCCAGTGGACATCACCTCGGACACAGCCGTCCGGCATGGGCTTGATACGCTCGGCGAGCACCATGGGCGACAGATCGCTTCGGTCATCCACCTTGCGGCCTACTATGATTTTCTAGGCCGACCGAGCCCGAAGTACGATGAAATCACGGTCGAAGGAACGCGCCGCCTGTTACGCGGCTTGCGCCAGAATTTTGAGGTCGAGCAGTTTGTCTTCGCCAGCACCATGCTGGTCCACGCGCCAGGTGAGCCCGGCGAATTTATCACCGAAGACTGGCCAATCGAGCCGACCTGGGCCTATCCCGCGTCGAAAGTGCGTACGGAAGCGGTGATCCATGACGAGCGCGGCGATATTCCTGCCGTGATACTCCGCCTCGCTGGCGTGTATGACAACATTTGTCACTCGCCACCCCTCGCGCACCAGATACAGCGCATCTATGAACGACAATTGGCCGGTCACTTATACTCCGGCGAGACTTCGCACGGTCAATCGTTTATTCATCTTGATGACGTGGCGGACGCCATTGAACGTGCCGTTCAGTCGCGCGCTGCCTTGCCCGCAGAGACGCCGATCTTGATTGGCGAACCCGAAACGCTGAGCTACGATGAGTTGCAGCACACCTTCATGCGGCTCATCCACGGCAAGTCGTCGGAGACGCACAACGTCCCGGGGTTGATCGCAAAGCTGGGTGCCTGGCTGCAGAATCTAATGCCCGGCCAGGATCCGTTCATCAAGCCGTGGATGATCGATCGTGCCAATGACCACTATGCGCTCGACATCACGCGTGCCGAACAACTTCTGAACTGGCGCCCGCGTCGTACGCTTCGCGAAACGCTGCCAAAAATGGTAGCCGCGTTGCAAGACGACCCGCTTGGTTGGTACCGAGAACACGGCCTGGTGCCGCCGGCATCGGTGAAAAAGCAAGCACGACCGGAGCGCGAGACATTGCATGCCTGTCCGATGCACCCAGGCGTAAGTCAGTCGTCGTCCGGCAATTGTCCGCACTGCGGAACGACGCTGGAACCGAGTGCCGCGGCCACGGCCGATTACACCTGTCCGATGCATCCCGATATTAGCAGCAGCGAACCCGGTCGCTGCCCGAGGTGCGGAATGGCACTCGAGCTTCGTCAGACTGAGGAGCCCGCTCATGCATGATCACGCTGCCGGGCAGGGTGCAGTCGCACACGACGAGCCTGCCGACACGTACACCTGTCCGATGCACCCGGACATCGTCCAAAACGAACCGGGCAACTGTCCGACATGCGGCATGACCCTGGTGCGCACCGGTTCATCGAGGGGGCATGGCGCGCACGGCGTCGACATGATGGTTGCCGATCATCGCAAGTTGCTCTGGCCGCACCATCTCAATTTAATGCTGGGCTTGTGGCTTGTCACCAGCCCGTTCGCGCTGGGCTATTTGAGCGACTTCGCCCCGGACGCCAACCAGTTGCGCGTTCTGGCGGAGCGCGGCCTGCCGTCATTTGAGTTGCGTAATCTGCTGATGACCTGGAGCGACGTCATCAGCGGTGTGCTGATCATGATGTTCAGCGCCTTGTCCGCCAATACTGACCGGCGTTATCCCTGGGCGCAATGGGCCAATGCCGCGGTGGGCACCTGGCTGTTATTCGCGCCATTGATCTTTTGGACGCCCTTGCCGGAAGCCTACGCCAACGCCACGCTTGTGGGCGGCCTCGTTATTGCGCTGTCGGTACTGGTGCCGATGATGCCGGGTATGAGCATGGCAGGGATGATGGGCGGACCGGATATTCCGCCAGGCTGGGCATACTCGCCGGCGAGTTGGGTGCAACGCCTGCCTATTGCCGTGTTCGCCCTCATTGGCTTTTTTATCGCGCGCTACATGGCCGCCTATCAACTCGGCTACACCGATCGGGCCTGGGATCCGTTCTTCGGCTCCGGCACGGAAACGATCATTACGTCTGCAGAGTCCAAAGCCTGGCCGATTGCCGACGGTGGCCTGGGCGCTGTGGTTTACATGCTCGAACTCGTAATGACGTTCATGGGCGGCAGGGACCGCTGGCGCACGATGCCGTGGATGGTGCTGGCCCTGGGAATACTCATTTTGCCATTGGGCGTGGTCAGCATCGTGTTCGTCATCATTCAGCCGATCACGATCGGTACCTGGTGCACGCTGTGCTGGGTTGCGGCGATCGCGATGCTGCTGATGATTCCGTATTCGCTCGATGAGTTTGTGGCCATGGGACAATTTCTGGTGGACGCACGACGACGCGGCAAGCCGTTCTGGCGAACATTCTGGACCGGCGACGCGATGGAAGGCGGCCGCGAAGACAGTTCGCCGGGTGTGCTGGGCTCGATGCGAGATTGGCCTAAGGAGGGCGCTCGCGGTCTCACCGTACCCTGGACGTTGCTCCTGAGTACGATCATCGGCGCATCGCTGATGTTTTCTCGCATCACTGTCGGCAACGTTGGCAGCATGGCCAATAGCGATCATTTGGTCGGCGCGCTGGTATTCACATTCTCGATCATTGCGTTCTCGGAAGTCGCACGCAGTGCGCGCTTTATCAATATCCCGTTTGGCTTGTGGCTGATTGCCGCACCCTGGTTGCTCGAGGGCGCTACGTCTACCGTTGCAATGTGGACGAGTGTCATCAGCGGCGTTGTGCTGATTGCGCTGGCGATTCCGCGGGGCACGATCAAGGAATCTTACGCCACCTGGGATCGCTACATTGTTTGACTGACATCGATAGCGTCGTCGACGCATCAGCCACGGGCTAGGCTCGTCACGGCATGTGAACAGACGATCCTGATCGACAATGGATTGCACTGCAGCAGTCCGTGACTGCAATAGGAGATTTATTGTGCAAATTGGCATGCTGGGTTTGGGTCGGATGGGCAGCAACATGGTTCGCCGATTGATGAAGGACGGCCACGACTGTGTGGTGTACAACCGGAGCAGGGAGCCCGTTGAACAACTGCAACGCGAAGGTGCGGTCGGTGTCTTCTCGCTTGCTGACATGATCGCGACCCTGGAGCCTCCACGCGCGGTCTGGCTGATGGTTCCCGCCGCCGTGGTCGATGAAGTACTGGCGCAATTGGCGCCGTTGATGGACGCGAACGATATCGTTATCGATGGCGGCAACTCGAACTATCGGGACGACATTCGCCGTGCAGCTGAACTGAAAACAGAGGGCCTGCATTATCTGGATGTGGGTACCAGTGGTGGTATAGCGGGTCTCGAGCGCGGCTATTGCCTGATGATTGGCGGCGAGTCAGACACTGTTGCTCACCTGGATTCCGTTTTCGCAAGCCTGGCGCCGGGGGTGTCGGCGGCGGCGCCGACACCTGGCCGAGAACCGAGCACTGGCACGGCCGACCAGGGTTACCTGCATTGCGGTCCAGCCGGGGCCGGACACTTCGTCAAAATGGTTCACAACGGCATTGAGTATGGCCTCATGCAGGCCTACGCGGAAGGCTTCAACATCCTGCACAACGCCAATGTTGGCAAACGCGACAGGGTCGCCGACGCTGAGACGGCGCCGACGCGCGAGCCGTCTCATTATCAGTACGATTTGGACTTGCCGGAGATCGCCGAGCTTTGGCGGCGCGGCAGCGTTATTCCGTCCTGGTTGTTGGATCTTACGGCTATGGCGCTGCGTGAGGACCCTGTGCTGAGCGATTATGCGGGACGGGTCTCGGATTCCGGCGAGGGGCGATGGACGATCGCGGCAGCGATCGATGAAGGCGTGCCGACGCCGGTGCTGAGTGCGGCGCTCTACGCTCGCTTCAGTTCGCGCGGGCAGTCGGAGTTTGCCTACAAGGTGCTTTCCGCCATGCGACACGGATTTGGTGGGCACGCCGAGAAAACGGGCGACTGACGATGTCCGGGTCCGACTGCGACGCGCTGGTTATCTTCGGTGTCACCGGTGATCTTGCCTACAAAAAGATCTTCCCGGCCCTGCAGGCATTGGTGGCCCGCGGCAATTTGCCGATACCGGTGATTGGTGTCGCACGCGGTGGCTGGACGCTTGCGCGCTTGCGTGCGCGCGTTAGAGACAGCCTCACCGAGACCGGCGATGTGGATACGTCGGCCGTGGATCGATTGTCCGCGCAACTGCACTACGTGGGAGGCGACTACAACGACGAGTCCACCTACCTGCGACTCAAGCAAGCGCTCAGCGACCGTGTCCGGCCGCTGTTCTATCTCGCCGTCGCACCCGGCATGTTCGAAACCGTGGTGAACGGCCTGGCAAAAGCCGGCTGCGTCGCGGGTGCCAGAGTCGTGGTTGAAAAACCCTTTGGCCGTGATCTGGCTTCCGCACGAACCCTCGATCGAACCTTGCATGCTGTCTTTGACGAACAGTCCGTGTTTCGCATTGACCATTACCTGGGCAAAGAAGCGGTGCAGAATCTATTGTATTTTCGATTCGCCAACAGCTTCCTGGAGCCGATCTGGAACCGGCACTATGTCGACAGTATTCAGGTGACGATGGCGGAAGCGTTTGGTGTGCAGGGTCGTGGCCGATTCTACGAAGAGGTCGGCACCGCTCGTGACGTCGTACAGAATCATCTTCTGCAGCTGGTTGCGCTGCTGACCATGGATGCGCCCGCCGTGCGTGATGCGAGCACTGCGCGCGCTGAAAAGCTGCGCCTGTTTCGAGCCATGCGCCCGATTGATCCTTTGTCCGTTGTGCGCGGCCAGTTCGAAGGCTACCGGGACGAAGCGGGCGTATCAGCCGACTCGAGCGTCGAGACGTTCGCGGCGTGTCGGCTGAACATCGATACCTGGCGCTGGTCAGGGGTGCCAATCTACCTTCGGGCCGGAAAACGCTTACCGATGACGGCCACCGAAGTGATCGTGCGGCTCAAGCCAACACCACTGGCCATCTTCGATGAGCCGGCCGGTGGGCTTTCGAACTACTTTCGATTTCGACTCAGTCCGGAGGTCGTCATTGCGACCGGCACGCGTGTAAAGCAACCGGGCGATGACATGGTGGGCGAGTCGGCGGAGTTGGTCGCACGCCATGCCAGCGGTGATACGAATCTGCCCTATGAACGGTTGCTGCGTGATGCGCTGCGTGGCGATCCCGCCTTGTTTACTCAGGACGAGAGCGTTGAAGCGGCCTGGCGCGTGGTTGAACCTATGCTCGATGGCACCGACTCACCAGCGGACTACCCATCGGGGACTTGGGGACCGCCAGCCGCAACTACTCTGATCGAGGACAGCAATGGTTGGCACAACCCGGCGCCGGAAGTAAGCGTACCTTGCTAACCCTATCAGTACGAGAAGTGACAAAGGAATCACTATGAATTGGCTGACCGAAAACGGTTTTTGGGTATTGATTGGCATTGCCTTCATTGCGATGCATCTATTTGGACACGGCGG
>CAXBJV010000070.1:0-12299 GCA_963976215.1 uncultured Woeseiaceae bacterium
GGGGGGGGGGAGCCGTTACCGGCTCGCCCGCCACGAACTAACTAGAACCGGAATTCGATAGTGCCAGTAATTGTGGTCGGATTGCCATAGAAGGCCGTTACATTGCCTTCGAGACCCAGCGTCGGGAAATTGTAACCGGCCACCTTGTATTCTTCGTCGGTCAGGTTCTTGCCGTGAATACCCGCGCGAATGCGGCCATCGTCGGCTTCCCAGACAACGCTGAGATCCCACAGCGTGTAACTCTCCTGGTCCAGCAGCGGGATCGGGGTTTCGAACTGGCTGGTATCGTCACGGAACGAGGCCGACGTGATGATCGACAGGCCACCCGGATTCGAGAACAGCGTTAACGGCGTCTCGTAGGTTACAAATGCGCTGGCTGTCAGTTCCGGCGTGTTCTGGAAGACGCGCTGATCGGAGACGTCGACGCCGAAGGCATCGATAAATTGCTTGTACTCTGCATCGATATAGCCGAGTGCCCAGGCGAATGACCAGTTGTCGTTCGCGCGGGCGATGCCCTCGAATTCAATGCCTGTCAGATCTGCCTTGCCCGCATTCGACGTTACGCCGATGAACGAATCGACCGTGCCGTCATTGTTCGAGTCGTAGCCAATCGAGCCCGGTACCTGAACGTCTTCATAGTCTGCAAAGAAGATTGCTGCCGCTGTCGTAACTCGGCCTTCTGCCCAGCTCGATTTTGCACCGATCTCGTAGGACTTCACTGTTTCCGGCTGGAAGATCATGAAGTTGAATATATCCTCATCGTCGATGTCGCCATCGCCGTCGAGATCCGGTGCAGCCGTCGTTTGCGAGCGTGGGTCGAAACTGCCGCCCTTGAAGCCTTCGCTGTAGCTGACATAGAAATTGTGCTCGTCGACCGGCTGCCAGCTCAAAGAGGCACGCGGTGAAAATTCGGTGAATTCCTTGCTGCCGTTAAAATCGGAGGTCGTCGCAATAACCACCCCGGTACCACCAAAGATCGGCGAGATGCCACCGGCATAGGTTCTACGCAATACCCGCGAACTCCGCTCATCGGATGTGTACCGTCCGCCAACCGACAGGCTGAGCTGGTCGCTGAGGTCGTAGCTGAAGTCTGCAAACAATGACCAGGAATCGGTCTGCACGTCACCATAGGTATTGGCATTAAGCCCCGGGATGCCGATCAGGTCGCCTGTTGGCCCCAGTACCACATCGAATGTATTGAACGCGCTCGCATCGAGCATGTAAAAACCGGCGATACCGCTGAGACGCTCACCTGAATAGATTACCTGGAATTCTTCGGAGAACTGTTCGTTGTCGTAGACCACCGGCACATCGAGATCGTCGACCGCGAGGCTGTCGAAATCAATCGGTGAAAACGATTCGTCGTCCCGATACGCGAGGATATTCTTGAGCGACCACTGATCATTCAGCGTCAGCTCGGTAACCAGCGCACCACCGAGTGATTCAACAGTCTGATTCGGAACGCTCAGCCCGGCGCGAGTATCGAAAACATCATCGAGAATGGGCGCACCGGAAACATTGCCGACCGTCAGCCTGTGTCCCTGGCGCGGATCGGAGTTGTCGTCCGAGAAATCACCGGTGAGGTGAAATGACAGGTTGTCGGTTGCATCCCATTCAACTCGAACCCGGCCTCCGAGGTATTGCTTGTGGTAATTCTCGACACCGGGCTGGGTCAGGTTGTCGCCGAACCCATCGCGGTTCAGGGACGCCAGCGATCCGCCGATGCGCAGCGAGTCGCTGATCGACGTGGACGCGGTCAATACGGCGTCGAGCTGGCCATAGTTGCCGACCGAAAAGCGCGCCTTACCTTCTGCCTCATCAGCGAGACTGCGCGTGATGTAACGAATAGCGCCGCCGATCGTATTACGTCCGTAGAGGGTTCCTTGCGGCCCGCGCAACACTTCGATGCGTTCAACGTCGTAGATGTCGAGTACGGCGGCATGCGGGCGATTCAGGTAAACGTCGTCAATGTAGATACCGACACCGGACTCGAAGCCGGCGACCGGATCCTGCTGACCAACGCCGCGAATAAATGCCGTCAGGGTCGTATTCGTGCCGCGGGAAACTTCGAGCGTCACGTTCGGGACCGATTGCGCAACAGCGATGATGTCGGCAACGCCGTTGCGCGCCAGTTCATCGCCGGAAAGTACCGAGATCGACAGAGGCACCTCTTGCAGCGACTCCTCACGACGGCGCGCGGTCACGACGACCTCGTCAAATTGGGCCGTGGATTCCGCACCTTGTGCTTGTGCATCCTGCGGTACTGCAAAGAAAAAGACCGCGGTCGCGGCAGTGATGGCGCCCAGTGCGCCTGTTGCAAATCTCATGATCAGGTTCTCCCCCACAAATTCAACGCTTGCTGAATTGATGTTATTTCAACGTTGGTTGAATTACAAGCCTGCAGATCAAGTTAATACAACTTATTGTTTTTATAGACTATTTAGAGGCTTTATCGTTTCCCGTGCCGCACAGCTCCTTAAAGCCAGCGGCAACGAAACGTGCCATCCGGGCATTGGCAGCGGCCATGTCGGACGAGCGGCAAAGGCCGTTTGACAGGTTGTCGATGCGTCCCGTTTCGGCAAAAGTGAGCGTGAGTGCGCCCGACAGAAAGTGGTAACTCCAGAACAGATCCTCTTCGCGACAGCCCGGTAGCGCCGTTCGAATCGCATCGAGAAACCGCTCGACCAGTGGATCGAAAAAACGTGTCATCAATTCGCCGCCCCACTCCGGCGAATTATTGATCTGCGCGATTAACGCCATGTAGTCGCGCCACTCGTCCGGGTCGTTCTCCAGGATGTCGAGCAGTGGTCGCGTAAATGCTTCGATGATTTCTTCTACGGTGACATCGTCTGCTGCATGCCGAGCCTCGACATCCTGCAGCGCACGCAGTCGCAATTCATTGAGTGTTTTTGCGCGACGCAGAAGTACGGCGTCGAAAAGATCACGCTTGGATTTGAAGTGATAGTAGGCCAGTGCGACGTCAGCGTTTGCAGCTGACATTATCTGCCGCACGGTCACGCCTTCGAAACCGCGTTTGGCAAACAGCGCCTCAGCAGAATCGAGAATTCGTTCGCGTGTCGCTTCTGCATCCCGGGCCATAAGTTCGCCAGTGTATGAAGTCATCACTTGCAGATCAACAGGCGTTGAAATATATTTCAACAACTGTTGAATAAGCGTCTCTCAAGAATTTACTCGAAATAACAATGACTTGGTTTAATGCAGCGGAACCCAACCTGTCCGAGCTATTGCGGCTGAATGCACGATTTCGTGCGCAAAAAGTGGCGATCGTTGCGGGCGATGAGCAATGGGACTGGCAGCAATGCGAGCGTCATGTCGCTCGAATGGCATCGGTATTCGACACACTGGGACTGAGCGAGGGCGATCGTGTTGTCGTACTCATGAACAACAGTCTGTCGATGTTACAGGCAATGCTCGGCGCGATCTGGGGTGGCTACGTTGCGGTGCCGTTGAACACGTCCGTGTCAGACGACGGCATTGCGAAGATGATTGACGACTGTAGCGCCGCTGCAATTGTCGCATCCGATGAACACATTGAGCGCATCGACAAAATCCGCAGCCAGCTACAAGTTAAATTAAACGGCCGCCTGGTGGCCGTCGGCAGTGCCGATGAAAACTGGCAGCAATTGGCTGAGCTGCTCGACAACGCAGATTCAAATCGCAGCGCAACAGCGGTCGATCCTTCTGCTGAGTGCAACGTAATCTACAGCTCCGGCACAACCGGCCTGCCCAAAGGCATCGTTCATTCTCATGCCTGTCGCATGGCCTGGGCGTACGATATGAGTATCGCCCTGCGCTATGACTCCGACGCCAGAACGTTGATTTCGCTGGGTCTGTACTCAAATATCACCTGGGTGACGCTGCTCGCGACGATACTCTGCGGCGGCACACTGTTCCTGATGCGCGCTTTCGATGTGCAGTCGTGCCTGAAAATGTTCAGCGATCACCGACTAACGCATGCCGGCATGGTGCCGATTCAGTTTCAACGCATGCTGGCTGCGCCCGATTTTGATCGCTACGACCTGAGCAGTATCCGTGCTCTGATGTGCTGCGGGTCGCCGCTGCACCAGGATCTGAAAGTAGACATCGTCAAAAGCATTCCGGGCGCTTTTATCGAGCTGTACGGCCTGACCGAGGGCATCGTCACCATTCAGGACCCGGATGAAGCACTCGATAACCCGGCCTCAGTCGGACGACCCTGCCCGGGACAGGACATCTGCATCGTCGATAACAATGATCGTGAAGTTGCGACAGGCGAAAGCGGCGAAATACTCGGCTATGGACGACTGGTAATGTCCGGTTACCTGAATCGCGACGATGCCAATGCTGAGGCGACCCGCACCGATGACCAGGGTCGGCGCTGGATTCGTACCGGCGATATTGGCCGCATTGACGAGCGCGGCAATTTGTATATTGTCGATCGCAAGAAAGACATGATTATTTCGGGTGGCCAGAATATTTACCCGGCGGACATCGAGTCGGTCATAAAAGACCATGAATTTGTCGATGACGTTGCTGTTATCGGCGTGAGCAGCAAGCGTTGGGGTGAGACACCTCTCGCAGTTATCGTCAGCAGTAATGCGGATCTGACTGACGAGGCATTACTGGAGTGGGTGAACGGTCGGCTTGGGAAGCAACAGCGAATCAGCGGAGTACGATTTGTTGACGAGCTGCCACGGAACCCGAATGGCAAAGTACTGAAACGCGAACTAAGAAACTCGTTTGCAGACCTGGAACTGTAACGGTCAATTGCATGGCGGCGTATAGCGAACATTTTTACGAAAGCCACGACGGGCTGTCGTTGTTCTATCGTGAATACGGCCAGGGCAATCCGGGTGTACCGATAATCTGCCTGCATGGCATCGCGCGTAACAGCCGTGATTTCGAAGACTTTGCTGCTCATACCGGACAGCGTCGCCACGTACTTGCGCTGGATTTTCGCGGCCGGGGACACTCTGCACATGACCCGAACTGGGAGAACTATCACCCGCAAACCTATGCCGACGATGTGGCTACACTATTGCAGCAACGCAATTTTTCGCGGGCACTGCTTGTCGGTACATCGTTGGGCGGACTCGTTGCAACCATCGTCGCCAACATAGAGCATGACCGAATCGCGGGCATCGTGTTAAACGATATCGCCCCGGAAATCGGGGTTGCAGGCTTGCAGCGCATAGAGACCTACCTGGGCCGGCTACCGGCGGTAGCTACTTGGGACGAAGCCGTCGCCCAGGCACGAGAAGTCTATGGCATCGCGTGGCCCGGCTTGTCGGATGCGATGTGGCAGCGTATTGCACGTCGCGGCTACCGTGAAAACGAAAACCGGGTTCCGCAACTGGATATGGATCTGGCGATTGGCGATGCAGCAAGAAAAGTTGGCGCCGGGCTGGACGACCCCTGGGGATTGTTTGACGGACTCGCAAATATTCCCTTACTGGTCCTGCAGGGCGCGACGTCGGACATTCTGACGGACGAATTAGTTGCCCGCATGCAAGAACATAAACCAGACCTTGAACACCTGAGAGTTGCAGACCGCGGCCATCCGCTGTTATTGGACGAACCGGAGTGCATCGCGGCACTCGACCGCTTCATTGAGGAAAATAATGCGTAGCTTAAAAAGTGTTGGCAGACAGGTTGGCCTGATTGGCATTCTGACGCTGGCAATCACAGCCTGCGAGAAAGAGGTGACAGTGCAGGACGTGTTGCCGTCGCTGGGCACATCCGAGTCAGTCAGTGTGTCCGGCATTTCGTCGGGCGGTTACATGGCAGGACAATTCCTCGTCGCGTTTTCCGAGCGGGTGTCCGGTGCCGGCATTGTTGCCGCAGGCCCCTGGGGCTGTGCGCGCGGTGATATCAACCGTGCATTGCAAAAGTGTATCAGCGGCACAGACACCGAAACGGAAGCGCTGCAAGAACTGGCACGGGAAAAGGCCGAAGCTGGAAATATCAGCGCCCTGGCCAACCTCGAAGGCGCGCGGCTGTTGCTGTTTCACGGCAGCGAGGATGCCGTTGTCGGCGCGGCCGCAATGGATGAACTGGTCAACTGGCTCGCACCATTTACTGACGAAGAAAAAATACAGTACGTAACAGATATTCCCGCTGCACATGGCTGGCCGACCGATTCGTACGGCAACGACTGTGGCGAATTTGCTGCGCCGTTTATTAATAGTTGCGAGTACGATCTGGCCGGAGAAATCCTGTCGCACATTTACTCGGACCTTGCACCACCCGCGACCGAAGTTGGCGCGGCGCAGCGCTTTGACCAGCGCCCATTCGGCGATGCGAATCTCGCTGACTTTGGCTATGTCTACGTTCCCGAGTCTTGTGCGAACGGCACAAGCTGTCGCGTGCACATTTTCTTTCATGGTTGCGAACAATCGGCAGCAACGGCCGGCACCGAATTACTGGAGAACGCCGGCTTAAATGAATGGGCCGAATCCAACGATATCGTTGTGCTGTACCCACAGGTTGAAAAAAGTCTCGCCGCGCCGATGAACCCATACGGCTGTTGGGACTGGTGGGGTTATACCGGTGAAGACTACCTGGAACGGAAAGGCCGCCAGTTAAGTGCCGTGTCAGGAATGATCGACACCCTGGCTGGCACCCCGGACTAGCGTACTGCCAGACACCTGTATCGATATTGTTGCTACAAAAAAATAGCCCCACCTTGCGGCGGGGCTATTACAGGTACTGATCTTTAGCGAAAGCATTCGCGATTGGGGAGAACCGCGCAGATCAGTTTGTCTACAAAGCGTCGTTGTTAAGGAGTATGTTCAACGGCGTCCCGCCACCTGCCGCGTCAATTGCGGTTATCGAAAGTACATCGCCACCCGCCAGATTTAGCGGTGCCGGGCCGATTGCTGCCATCTTCGACCCGGTTGCGGTAACCGTGACTTCATAGTCACCTGCATCCAGTGCGAGGTAGCCAGTATTGGCTTCAAATGGCACGTCGACCAGCGTCGGCTCGGCATTGTTGATATCCGTACCGGGTGCAGTAACGTAAATATCAACGTTACCGGCACTTGGCGAGCCATGGATGATGCGAACTTTCGCATACAGTGCAACTTCACGCGGATCGTCGTTTAACACCAGCGGACGAATTGACGCGAGATTGTCGATCGCCAGCACGTCATAGGCTTCGCCAGCATCCAGCGTCAGATCAGCGTCGATAGCGATGACAGCGCCGTCGAGAGCTGAGACCTTGATGTTGTAAGTGTCTGCCGGTACCGACGCCACTGCAGCAGGGTCGCCGAAGGCAAGGTCATTGACCAGCGGCGCAGCAAAGTTGTCATTTACAACGATGTCGACGGTCGGCGCGTCCGGCGATGCGTGGTAGATGCGAGCTACAGCAGGTGTTGCTGCGTCTGCAATTTCCAGTGAGCCGCCACCGTTCAATGCGACCAGGCTAACAGGCGATGTACCAGGTCCGGTGTTATCAACAGCAGCGATGAACAGGTCATCGCCATCACCGAGGGGGATGGTGCCCGAATCGTAAACGACGGCCGTTGCATCTCCTGCTGCGGTGATACGGATCTGATAGTCGTCAGCAGGAACCTCCAACGGCCCGGCCGGCGCATCACCGAATGCCAGTGTTGCTGTCGGCATCATGCCTGCGAGACTCGCAGCGGGAGCCGTCACGAAAATATCGACCTGGGGCGCGCTCGGCGCACCATGCAGCACGGCGACGCGTGCGTTTCCGGTACTCACTGGGGTGCGTGGCTGCTCGAAGATCAGCGGTGCGATATTGGCGACAGTGTCCACAGCGACGATCGTGTAGATCGTGTCCGCATCAAATGTGATATCAACCGGTCCAATAACTGACGCGGTTGCACCGCCGGCCAGAATGCCCTGAACTTCTATTGTATAGGGCCCTGCTACCGGTAAGTCGCTCTGCGCGGTGCCGACTTTAAATTCTGCACCGGACGCAACGGTGTTGCCGTTGACCAGTATGTCAACAGGGGGAGCATCAGGCGATGCGTGCAGTACCTGCAGGCTGAATGTATCAACCGTCGCTGCGGGTAAAGCGATTGCATCATTGCTATCGGAATCACATGCGGCCAGCCCAAGTACGGCGACTGCGATCAAAGCCTTCTTTAAAATATTCATTTCGTTCCTCTGCGGTTTTTCCGTGGGGTCCGGGGTTATGTTTACGGAGCAGAGTGTGCGAGATGGTGCGGAGAGATGGGTCTCAGTTTCGTTTCAAAGTGTTTCCAATTATTTCTGTCATGCGCAATTGCAGAAATGGTACTGCGAAAAACGAGCAAGCATCCTTCAGGCCTTACTCAATGACTTGAATGCTTCAAGCGCCCGCACCCGGGATTTTTTCAGGTCAACAATGGGTTTGGGGTAGGTATCGCCAAGTTGTACTTTGGCCTCGTCAAGAACGTCTTGAGGTGCTTCCCATGGCGAGTGCAGGTATTTATCGGGCAAATTCGACAATTCAGGCACGTATTTCCTGACGTAGTCACCGTTGGGGTCGAACCTGTTGCCCTGCGTCACCGGATTGAAAATTCGAAAATAGGGCGCAGCATCCGCACCGCAACCGGCAATCCACTGCCAACTCGCACTGTTATTGGCAAGGTCCGCATCGAGCAAGGTGTCCCAGAACCACTCGGCACCATGTTGCCAGTGCAACAACAGGTTCTTGACGAGGAAGGACCCGACGATCATGCGAACGCGATTGTGCATGTAACCGGTACGCCAGAGCTCGCGCATACCAGCATCGACGATGGGAAATCCGGTCTTACCGCGCTGCCAGCATTTCAATGCCGCTGCATCCTCGCGCCAGGGAAAGCGATCGAACTTCTTTTGCAGGTTTTCCGTCGGTATATCGGCTACATTGTAGAGCAGGTTGTAAGAGAACTCGCGCCAGCCCAGCTCACTCAGAAATCGATCTTCGTTCGTATCAACGTCGGCAATATTTCTCCCATTGAGCGTGGCGTACCACGCCTGGTTCGGAGAAATTTCACCAAAATGCAAGTGCGGCGAGAGTCGCGAAACCTTGCGTTGATCCGGGCGATTGCGGCCATCAGCGTAGGCATCGATGCCCGTCGACAGGAATTCCGACAGGCGCGCATCCGCCCCCTTCTCTCCGGGTGTCCATTCCTGTGCAATCTCCTCGTACCAGTTTTTTTCAGGCAGCAAGCTGAGATCTTCAATGGCATCTCCCGCTTTGTATCTATGCAGGTTGAGGACGTCAGGGCGAGCTAATGGTTCACGCGGTCGAATGCCATTTTTCAGGCAGCCACGGCGATAGAAAGGGGTGAAAACCCGATAAGGTGTGCCGTCGGGCTTGTTGGTGTTTGGCGGCTCGAACAGCAAAGAAGCGTTGAAAGTCTTCACACTAACGGAGGTGGCCTGCAGTGACTTTTTAATCGCATTGTCACGTGCCAGGTGCTGCGGTTCATACAATCGGTTCCAGAAAACTGACTTTGCCCCGAGTTCGTCCACCAGCTTCGACAGTAGCTTTTGCGGATCACCGCGCAGCAAGACCAACGCGCCATCCAGTGCTTCGTCGAGGGATTGCAGACTTTTGTGCAGCCACCAGCGACTGGCTGCACCCGGCGCCCAGCCACCTTCGTGGCTCTCGTCCAGTATATAAACCGGGAGAACAGGGGCGCCCTTGCGCGCTGCGGCATGCAGCGCAGGATTATCCAGCAGTCGCAGGTCCTGGCGAAACCAGACTATGTTTGGTGAAGAATCGGCCATGAAATAATTCGTTACAACTTAGGGTTTGGAATGCGCGCATTATAAGAGGCATAGACAAGACTAATCGTAAGCATTTGTAACAGCACGACAACGGGGTTCAACTCAATGCGCATTTCGATCATTGGTGGCACGGGCTTTATCGGCAGCCACCTGACTGACACGCTGCTGGCGGCCGGACACGACATCAATCTGCTGGTGCGGCCCGGCAGTGAAAGTAGAGTGCTCCAGGCCGACCAGGTTCGGCAGGTGACAGGAGATCTGGCATCGGAACGGGCACTACATGACTTGGTAAAAGATTGTGACGCTGTCATCTACAGCGTCGGCATACTTCGTGAAGAGCCTGAGAAAGGCGTTACCTTCGAAGCAGTTCAGTTCGAGGGTGCGGTCAATGCTATCGACGCGGCCGTTGCCGCTGGCGTTCCCCGGCTGGTATTGATGAGTGCAAACGGCGCGAAGGCTCCGGGCACGAAATACCAGGAGACCAAGTTTCGTGCTGAGCAATACGCGCTGCAGGCCGGGCTTCATGTCTCGGTATTCCGCCCTTCGGTGGTCTTTGGGAACCCGCGTGGACGCATGGAATTCGCGACGCAGCTATTTGAGGATATGGTCAGGCCGTTGCGCCCGGCAATAAACTTTTTTACCGGACTAAATCCTGCAACCGGCTCAGTTGTAATGTCACCCGTGCACGTCGAAGACCTGAGCGATGCGGTCGTAAAAGATCTCGAAAACCCGCAGGACACGGACAGGACGTTCACGATCGGTGGCCCTGAAGTGCTGAGCTGGAAGGACATGATTAGCCGGGTAGCGATTGTTGCGGGACGCAACAAATGGTTCGTCCCGATGCCGGTCAGCTTGATGTATCTGGCAGCGTCTGTTCTTGACCGGCTGCCGGCGTTCCCGGTCACACGCGACCAATTGATAATGCTGGCCGAGGGCAATACCGCGGAACCTGATGATTTGTATTCGTTGATCAGCAAACCAGCGCGACAGTTCAACAGTGACAACCTCGAGTATCTGCGTCGCCGGTTTGAAACTTCCTGAAACATCTGCATACAGACTCGTAACCAATACTTCGATACCGGCCGCTACAGTGGGCTGGACTTAGACACCCCCACTGATTGCAAAGGAAGATAAATGAAATTCTCAAGTATTAAACACGCTGGACTTGTGGCCGTATGTTCACTCGGTTTGTTTACCGCCATGGCACACGCCGGAAAGCACGGTGAAAGCACAACGCAGGCCGCTGATATTGTCGATACGGCGATTGAAGCGGGCCAATTCAACACACTCGCAGCAGCGCTTGGCGCAGCGGGCCTGGTTGACACACTGAAAGGTGATGGTCCGTTTACAGTATTCGCACCAACCGACGCTGCATTCGAAAAACTTCCGGAAGGTGCAGTTGAGTCACTGCTAAAGCCGGAGAACCGCGACCA
Source organism: uncultured Woeseiaceae bacterium (assembly GCA_963976215.1). GTDB lineage: Bacteria > Pseudomonadota > Gammaproteobacteria > Steroidobacterales > Woeseiaceae > UBA1847. Next base: position 11,160 of record CAXBJV010000070.1, read on the forward strand.
GCTCGTATCCATTCTCACGTATCATGTCGTGCTTGGAAAAGTCTTTGCGGCGGACGTCGTGAAGCTCAAGTCTGCCAAAACTGTAAACGGCGCTTCAGTCGCTATTCAGGTTGCCGATGGTAACGTCAGTATTGACGATGCATCGATCGTGACGACCGACATCAAGGCAAGTAACGGCGTTATTCATGTCATCGACAACGTCATTCTGCCAAACTGATTTGACCCCCTGAGACGGCACATGGACGTGCCGCCCTCATTCATGTCACTACTCTCTTCTTTTCAATCCGGCTGCCGTATTGTCGTGGTCGGCGCTTCTGGCGGCATCGGCAACGCTTTCGTCAGATCGTTGGCAAGCGATTCGAATACCTCACAGGTATTCGCCTTCTCGCGTAGCTCTCAGCATTTTGACAATGAATCGGTGACATCGGGATCAATCGATATAAGCAACGAAGAATCGATAGCCCGTTGTGCCGCGGTAGCGACTCAGGATGGCCCGCTCGACCTCGTGATTATCGCTACGGGATTGCTCTGGGACGGCGACGACTTGCAGCCGGAAAAAAGCATGCGCGAGCTACAACATCAAAATCTGTACCGTGCATTTGAGATAAACGCCGCGGGTCCGGCAATGGTAGCGAAGCATTTTCTGCCACACCTGAGTAAGGGCAGAAAATCGGTTTTCGCGGCATTGTCGGCAAGAGTTGGCAGCATCGGCGACAATCGGCTCGGCGGCTGGTACGCCTACCGCGCATCCAAAGCCGCACTTAATATGTTGTTGAAAACACTGTCTATTGAACACGCTCGCCTGTGGCCGAAATCAATAATTGTCGGACTTCATCCGGGCACTGTCGATACGGGGCTTTCCGAACCGTATACGCAGCGCACCCCGGCAGAGAAATTGTTCACTCCTGAAATGGCCGCAGGTTATCTGATTCGTGTCATCGACCGCGTGCAGCCGGTCGACAGTGGCAATGTTATCGCCTGGGACGGCGTGCTTGTTGAAAATTAGGCGCATACCCGAAAAAGCATCGTCGTAGTCGTTCACACGTTCGGTAATCCTGCCTTCAATGCTGTTCTCGGTGAAGACTCCCCGAATATCGGTGTAGCTCCAGCCGAGTCGGCCGTAAGGACTAAACCGATCGC
>CAXBJV010000071.1:0-12214 GCA_963976215.1 uncultured Woeseiaceae bacterium
TCGCCGCGGCGTTGTGACAGCGCCTCCTGGTCATGCGCGCACAAATGGATGCGCTGCTCCGTATTGGCCAGGTCGTCTTCCATGTCGCGGATGGCCTGCTTGAGCAGCGCTTCCGGCTCCTCGATCTGGTCCAGCACCGCGTTAAAGTCGGCCTTGAATAGTCGCGAGATGCGATTGATAAGTGCCATGTTTGTGTCTCCTTCACTAACTTGATTTGGGTCAAAAGGGTCGATGCATGAATCTTAAGTTTCGGCGGCAGCGCAAATAAGACACGGCTTGGTAAAATCAGCGAGTGTGAATTTACAAAAACGATACATTCAAACACGCACCTGCTGGCCGCAGGGTGCTAGCCTAAGCACCCTATGATGAGAAAGCTGCGCATACTGTTGGTGGAAGACGAGGAGGCCATTCGCACCGGCCTCGTCGATGTGCTCGTGTTTCACGGCTACGACATCGACTGTGCCGAGACCGGTCCCGCGGGTCTTGAGAAAGCGCTGACGGGAAAGTTTGACCTGATCCTGCTCGATATCATGCTGCCCGGCATGGACGGCTACGAAATCTGTAATCGCATCCGTGCCGAAGATCGTAATCAGCCGATCATCATGCTGACGGCGAAATCGTCAGACGACGAGATTGTGCAGGGCCTGAAACTCGGCGCCGATGACTATGTGCCGAAACCGTTTTCAATCCAGGAGCTCACTCTGCGCATCGAAGCGGTGCTCCGCCGTTCGCAGGCCGGCCAGGAAATGGCGCGGAGTCTTCGCGTCGGCGACATTGAAATCGATACCGAAAATCTCAGCGCGCAAAAAGACGGCGATGAGATCATGTTCACCAAGCGCGAGATCGAGGTGCTGAGTTACCTCGCACAAAACAGCGACCGGGCCGTGTCGCGCGAAGAACTGTTATCCAAAGTGTGGGGCTACGCGAGAAACCTCGACATCGAGACCCGTACCGTCGACATTCATATCGCAAAGTTGCGCCGCAAGATCGAAACGGACAACAAAGCACCCGAGTGGCTGGTCACGGTACGCGGTGCCGGCTATCGTCTCGTGATGGAGGGCTAGGTCATGTTGCCAAAGCGCCTGATCGAAGGCCTCGACGAAACCCGGCTACGCAAGTTCCTTGCGCTGTTTTTCCTTGCACTCGCGGTGCCGACGGCGATCCTGATCTGGCAGGCATACAGTCAGTTAAAATGGGCCGCGTTCCACCAGTACCAGGCGGATGCGACCGAGCTGACACAACGCGTCGACACACGCCTCAACGAACTGATCCGCACAGCAGACGCACGTTCGTTTGCCGACTACACGTTCCTGGTTGTGTCCGGTGACCCAAGTGCCAAGTTCGTACAGCGCTCGCCGCTGTCCGCCTATCCGGTAGCGGAGGACGTGCCGGGTGTGATCGGTTACTTCCAGGTCGATTCCGATGGCAACTTCAGCACGCCGTTGTTGCCGCCGGCCGATGCAGAGGCGGCCAGTCTCGGCATCAGTGACGAGGAACTCAGTGGCCGTCAGGAGTTGGCGCGCGAGCTGCACGCGGTGCTCGCCGACAATCGCCTCGCGCCCGCCGAGATCATCGTGGGTGCGGCACGCGAGTCTGCATCACTCGATGACGCTTCGTCGGTCATGGAAGAAGAAAAAGAGGCAGACCGGGTCGGCGCACAGTTGGCGGCTCCAAGCGTAGCCGAGGACGTGGATCGCCCAGCCGCTGCATCGCTGTCGTATGCCAGCGAAGCGTACAGCCAGGAAGTCTTCGATGAGCTTAACCAGCCGCGCCGCAGCGCCGGGCTTAAGTCGAGTGCCGACGCAAAGCTTGACGCGGCATCGCCGATGAAGGATGCAGTTGTTGTAGCCGAGATGGAGTCGCGCCAGCGCCGGGAAAATAACGACGTTGCTGCGGGCTTGCGTAAAAAACGCACCGAGCAAAGCGCATTGCCGGAGCCGGTCGCACTTGACGCGGACAAACAGGAATTGTCGAACGTCGCCGGGCTGAAAGATTTGCGCATCAATACCTTCGAAAGTGAAATCGACCCGTTCGAGTTCAGTTTGCTCGACAGCGGCCACCTGGTCTTGTTTCGCAAAGTATGGCGCGACGGCGAACGCTACATCCAGGGTCTGCTGCTGGAAAAGGAGACCTTCGCTGAATCGATCATTGGCGCGAACTTCCTCGCGACCGCGCTTGCCGATATGACCAGCCTGGATGTTGTACATCAGGGCAACGTGATTCACTCGTTCAACCGGCTCAACAGCAGTCGCTATCCGAACGTGGCGGAAGGCCTGGACGGCACGCTCTTGTACCGCAATCGCCTGACGGCGCCGCTCGACAGCCTCGAGCTGATATTCAGTATCAAGCGGCTGCCGCCCGGTCCGGGCGCCAGCGTGCTGGGCTGGGTCACGCTGGTATTAGCCGTTGTGCTTGCGGGTGGTTTTATCACTTTGTATCGCTCGGGCCTGAGCCAGATCGCGCTGGCGCGGCAACAGCAGGACTTTGTTTCCGCGGTCAGTCATGAGCTCAAGTCACCGCTGACCTCGATCCGCATGTACGGCGAAATGCTCAAGGAAGGCTGGGCCGACGAGGACAAGCGACAGAGTTACTACGAGTTCATCCACGATGAATCCGAGCGCCTGTCGCGGCTTATTTCCAATGTCCTGCAGCTCGCGAGGATCACGCGCAATGAACCGCAGTTCGACCTGAAGCGGGTCAGCGTTGCGAAGTTGATGAGTAATATCGAGTCCAAAATTTCAACGCAGATTAACCGTGCCGGCTTCGAACTCAAGATGAATACCGACGCAGAAGTCGGCCGCGCGACGATTAATATCGATGCGGATTGTTTCGCACAAATGGTCATCAATCTGGTCGATAACGCCATCAAGTTTTCGAAAAATGCTGACAACAAGACGATCGAGATCGGCAGTCGCCGCGCCGGTGATAATCGGATTATGTTTTCCGTTCGCGATTACGGTCCGGGTATCGCCAAAGACCAGATGAAAAAAATATTTGAGCTCTTCTACCGCTCGGAGTCTGAACTGACGCGAGAAACCGTGGGCACCGGCATCGGCCTGGCCATCGTGCACCAGCTTGCCGTAGCAATGAATGGCAATGTGGACATGGTCAATGCAGATCCCGGCGCCGAGTTTCGCTTCTGGTTTCCGCTTGCCGGGTGCGACTAGCTAACCGCATCCAGCCCCAGGCCGTGCGGGACCGGCTGACCGAGCTTGTCGACGGCGACAAACACCAGCCGCTTAATGTCGATAAGTATTTTCTTGCTGTCCTTGTTACGCACCTGGCAGGTTACCGTTATCGATGTCTTGCCGAACGCAACGACGCCCAGCCCGAATTCGATGATGTCATCCTGAACCGCGGCGGAAACGAAATCCACCTCTGAGAAGTGCCGCGTCACAAGGTGTGGCGTGCGCAGCTGGCACTTCGCAAATATATACGCTTCTTCGTCGACCCAGCTCAACAGCGTTCCGCCGAACAAGCGATTGACGCTGTTCAGGTGTTCGGGTCGCACCATGCGGCGCCCGTAGAACTTGATTTGATTTTGCAAATGATGGTCCTGTTGGAGCAGTGGGCCTGATTATTTCCGATCCAAAAAAGAAGGGGGCGACACAATGCCGCCCCCTTCAGCGCTACCTACTTTGTCTTTGCAACCGGAGTCGGGCTCGGGGGGGAGAACCGGGTGTCCAGATGCGCTGGCATTTCGGGTTTTTCGAAAGCAATTCGTTGCGCTTGCCAATACAGGTGCAACCATCGTGCCAATTTCACGAAAACCACCCAGGCCGCATGAATACTGGCACTGCCCGTATCGAGAAGCCGTTTGCGGGGCCGATTTTGAACCAAAGTGATGCATGCAATTGAGCGCTGCGCATCACGTTGGTGCAAGTGACCGGCGAGGCTGAAACGCAACGCTCCGTACTCCTCATCTTCTTCACATTTTCACCACGTTCACCGCACACTCGATCAGCAAATTGTCACGGGAGATTTATCGACCTGGGACAATTCAAATGTATCGACATCGCCATATGCCCTCGCTGGGGATCCTGCTGTTACTGGCCGCCTGCAGCAGCAATAGCGACAGTGACAGTAGTGACACCGCGACATCGGATTCGGACTCGTCGGATACCGGCGGCACTAGCGGCATGATCGACAACGATTCCTACATTCTTGTCGTGAGCTACGGCAACACCGGCGTCCACCTGATCAATCACGACGGCGACCAGCTCCACTCCTGGAGCATGGACAGAAGCCTCGCCAACGAAGCCAAGCTGCTCGACGACGGCCGGCTGCTGGCAACGCTCAAAGTCGATAATCCGCAAATCACCTTTGGTGGATACGGCGGCATGTTTCGCATGATTGACGTGGATCAGTCGGTCGAGTGGGAAGTGAGCTATGCCAGTGACGACTACATTTCGCATCACGACGTCGAATACCTGTCGAACGGCAACATCATGTTCCCGGTCTGGGAAAGAGTTGCTGCCGCGGATGCCCTTGAGATGGGCTTCTCGGTAAACCAGACCATTTACCCGGACGCGATCATCGAACTCAATCCCGTTTCCGGGGAGGTCGTCTGGGAGTGGCATGCCACGGATCATCTCGTGCAGGACTACGACAACACCAGGGACAACTACGGTGTGGTCGCCAGCAACCCGAACAAGATCGATATCAACTACAACAGCAGCCAGTCCAACGGAGACCTGATGCACGTCAACGGGCTCACGCTCGACGAGGACAATGACCTGCTGTACCTCACAGTGAACTTCTACAGCGAAGTGTGGGTTATTGATCACAGCACGACAACGGAAGAAGCCGCTACCAGCAGCGGTGGCAATTACAGCCTGGGCGGGGACCTCGTGTACCGCTTCGGCAACCCACTGGCTTACGACAATGTTGGTGACGTCACGCTGAACCGGGTACATCACCCGAATCTACTGGACACCGGCAACATGCTGGTCTTCGGCAACCAGGTCTATACCGACCAGTCAGAAATTGTCGAATATGAACTAAGCCCGCCTTACTTTCTGTTCCCCGGCGAGGACAACGAGCCGCCGGTCGCTTGGACCTTTACCGATCCCGATTTGTACTCGTCCGGTCTCGGCAGTGCTGATCGCATGAGCAACGGCAACACGCTGATCGGCGAAGGACGTGGCGGAACCATCTGGGAGGTCAGCAGCAGCGGCGAAGTGCTGTGGCAGAACACGGACTACGAGACCTTCTGGCGAGCCTATTCCTTTCCTTATTACGCGCCCGCCGTAATCGCTCTGGGGCTGTAAATCATGCAAGTGGAGACTTCCGACGGCTCAAGGCGAGCTGACAGCCCGTTGATATTTGTACACATTCCGAAGACGGCGGGTTCATGGATTAATCACCTGCTGCGCTGTAATTTCGGCGTTAATCACTGCAGCCGATTTATTCCGCGCCAGGGCGGTGCCGGATTTTCCACGGAAGATTTCGGGTTTGCGCAATCCATATTCCGGGAAATCAAGAGTATTTCGTCCCATTCGATCCGGGATCCGGCACGTTGGCTGCCGGAGCAGCACAATTGTTTCAGTTTCCTGCGGGAACCGGTTGCGAGAACAGCGTCGGCATATCAATACAAGGTGAATTACAAACTGTTCGACGACGAACTGGCAGGCACGCTTGAACATTTCGTCCAGTGGATCGCCGCGCCTGAAAATCGCGACTACCAGATCCGTCAGATTGCCGGAGCTGCCGACTTGCATCGAGCCAGGCAGGTAATTCTCGAGCACTTCTTTTTTATCGGCCTGACTGAGTCGTATGAAGAGTCGCTGGATGCGCTGGCGCTGCTATCGCCGCTACCAATAAATACCCGTGTGCCGGTACCCCGGCGGAAAAAACGCAGCGAGCTGTTCAACAAAGCGTCAGATAATTCGATCAGCAGATCGCTGCTCGAGAATCCCGACACGCGAGGCTTGCTGGAGGCCGCCAATCGTCACGATAGCGAGTTGTACCAGTGGGTGAAGCGCGAGCTGTATCCGCAATACCTGGCAAGAGCACGGCGCGCGGAGAGCAGGCCGGCACCGCCGGTCAGTTCATTCGACCGCAGCCGCTCCAAGTTTTTCAACAACGTGATCTATGCGACCGCACAACGGGCCAGATACAGGATTAACAATCTCCCGGGGGACGAACAGCCCGTTTGGTAGGCGTATCTGCATACGACGACAAAAAAATCGCTACCCGGCCTCCACTGTTGACCGGATTTGCATACAATTCCCTGCTAGTAGGGAAGAGGGCGGCCATCTGACGCTGCCAACAGGCAAAGAACGGACGCGAGCGAATGACCACAGATCAGGAACGCTGGAACCGACTTAACGAATTACTGGCCCAGGCGCTGCAACAACCGGCAAAACAGCGCGAAGCCTGGATCGCCGAGACCTGCGGCGATGATGCGGAGCTCGCGGCCGACTTGCTCGAGTTGCTCAAGTACGATGCGGAGGATACCGGCGAGCTCGCATCCTCTATCGCCACCGCATCGGCCCGTGCCGCGAAAGCGGTTATCGGCACATCAATCGGCGCCTACCGTATTACTGACAAGATCGCGGAAGGCGGCATGGGTGTCGTGTACATCGGCGAGCGCGAAGGTGCCGACTTTGACCAGCGCGTGGCGGTCAAGGTCATGCATAGCCACAAGTTTGATGCAGTAGCCGAGGCTCGTTTCGTGGCCGAGCGCCGCATCCTCGCGTCCCTCAATCACCCCAATATTGCGCGCCTGATCGACGGCGGCATGACGGCCGACGGCTTGCCGTACATCGTCATGGAATACATCGAAGGCGAGAATATCGCCGAGTACTGTGCCAGGCACAAACTCGACAATGCCAGCATTATTCAACTGGTGATCGATGTCTGCAGCGCCCTGCAATATGCGCATAATCAGCTCGTCATCCACCGCGATATCAAGCCGAGCAATATTCTCGTCGATGCCAGCGGTGCACCACGCCTGCTCGACTTCGGCATTGCCAAACTGCTCGAGCAGGACGGCAGCAGCGGCGAGCAGACACGTGCGGAGTGGCGCGCGCTCACGCCGCTGTATGCGAGTCCGGAACAGCTCGGCAATCAGCCCGTCAGCACCGCCGCCGATGTCTACGGCGTCGGCTTGTTGCTGTACCGGTTGCTGACCGGCCGCTTGCCGTATACCCCGACCAGCGATCACCCGCGCGATATTGAGAGTGCGATTCTCTCCATGCCCGCCGAGACGCCGAGCAGCGCGGTGACGCATGTCGGCGGCGATGCAACCGAGCAATGGATACTGCGGCAGAAAAAAGCGCTGCGCGGCGACCTCGATACCATCCTGCTGACCGCGTTGCGCAAGGAACCGGAACGCCGCTATGCGACAGTCGATGCGCTGGCCGACGATCTCGGCCGCTACTTGAAGCAACTGCCGATTCGTGCGCGCGGCGACACCCTTGGCTATCGCGCCCACAAGTTTGTCGCGCGAAATCGTTTGCCGGTCGCACTGACCGGGCTACTGCTTGCATCGGCCATCGGGCTGACGATGTTCTACACCGCACGCATTAATACTGAGCGCGAAGTGGCGGAACAAACCGCCGAATTCCTCACCGGCCTGTTCGTCGATAGCAACCCGTATAGCCGCAGCCGAGAAGGGCTGACGGTGGCGGAACTGGTCACCAGCGGTGCTGATGAAATCGTTACGGACTCGTCGCTGGATCCGCTGGTGCGCGCACGCTTGCAACACACGATCGCCAGGGTCTTGAATTCCGTCGCCGAAGGCGAACAAGCGGAATCGTTGATCGGTGAGGCGCTCGCGTATTTCGAGGAAAAACCGCCGAACGAGGACCGCGTCGCCGCGTTGCAGACCTTCTCTGACATTTTGTTGCAACAGGGCCGCTATCCGGAGGCGCTGGAAGTCATCGGCAGCGCACGCAAGTTCTCAACCACAATATACGGGCCCCGATCAGTCGAAACAGCGAAGCTGGCCTGTTCGGCGGCCTACCTGCACTACCGCAATGGCGATTATGAGGCGATGTACGAGGATGCCGCGTTCTCCCTCGAAGTGCATGAGGAACTTCTGAGCGACGACGACTACGAAATGAGATGTCCTCACACGACACTGTCGACGTATTACCAAATCGTCGGCGACAGTAGGAAATCAATCGAGCACGAGAATGTCGTTATCGAACTCGTGGCGAATCATCTTGGTACCGACAGCATCGCCTATGCAACGTCTCTGCAGAGCCTGGGAATCGATCATACGGACCTAGGTAATTACCGCGAAGCAGTCGAGCTGTACCGGGAGGCAATCGACATCAGGCGGCGCGTTTCCGGCGGTGCCGATCGCGAATTGCCGCTGGTGATGTATGCACTGGCTCACACGACCGGCAAGCTCGGCGACTTCGGCGAGGCACATCGGCTTTTCAACGAACTGATGGAATTGCAGATCGAACAGACCGGCGAGGTCCACGACACGGTCGCTTACTGGCTCAACGGCCATGGCGACCTGCTGGCAAATATGGGTGCCACGGCGCTGGCGGACGCGGCATTTCAGCATGCGATGGAAATTTACGCGGCGATCGATAAACCGGCCGGGCATTTCGATCGCAGCGTGACGCTGGTCGGGCTCGGCAAGGTCGCGCGTGATCGCGGCAACCTGGACACGGCGGAGGACCTGATGCAACAGGGACTCAAAATTCGTGAAGACACGATCAGTGAGACAAACGCATTCACACAGCTCGCCCGCGTCGATCTTGCTGACGTCATCTTGCGCCGGGGCCGTATCGAAGATGCACGCGCAGCCTTTGAGCAGGCGCTCGATATCCTGCGCGCCAATGGCGCCGGCGAACACCCGACTACAGCGCAAGCGTTGACAGGGCTGGCCGAGGTGGCAATGGCCGAAGGCAAGCCCGCTGATGCGATCGAATTGTTACAGCAGGCTATTGCCATGACCGAAACATCCATCGGCCGCGACCATCTCGACAACGTCAAGCGTCGTATGCTGCTGGCCGACGCGTATGCGCTCGACGGCGACAAGGAACAGGCGAATGCCCTGCGAGTACCGGCGCGAGCACTGCGGGAACGCATCATGGCGGAGTGGCACGTCGCAATCACGGCACAGGGCACGTGACATGATCGACGGTGGCCGGTGCCGGTGTTTGCTACGCTACCGGCATGGCGACCGAAGAAGACATCACGCAACTCCTGAATCGCTGGTCAGCCGGCGACGATAGCGCGCGCGACTCGGTCGCACCGCTGATCTATGAAGAGCTTAAGAATATCGCGCGTGGCGTGTTCAGTCGTGAGAACCCGGCGCATACGCTGCAGCCGACGGCGCTGGTCAATGAAGCCTACGTAAAGCTCGTCGGTGTCGATGTCGAATGGCAGGACCGCGGCCACTTTTTCGCACTGGCGGCCCGCATGATGCGGCGCCTGCTCGTGAATCATGCCAACAGCCGTGCTGCGCAAAGACGCGGTGGCGACGCGTTACGCGTAACACTCCATGAAGCCATGCATGGGGAAAAGGATGCCGACGAAGACGTACTCGCGCTCGACGAGGCGCTATCCCGCCTTGGCGAGTTGGACGAGCGCAAAGCCAGCGTACTCGAGCTGCACTACTTCGGCGGCCTGACGCAGCCGGAGATGGGCGAGGTACTTGATATCTCGGAGTCCACGGTTCGGCGCGAGTTCAAGCTCGCCCGCATTTGGCTCAGGAAAATGCTCAGCGATGCGGCGGCCGACACCTGACGCGAACGTCAGAAGATCAGGTTCAGCATGACGATCACGACGAGCAAGAACAGCAGCGTCATGACGCCGCCCACTCGCAGAAAATCGCGCACACGGTAATTGCCGGGGCCCATGACGAGTGCGTTGACCTGGTGCGTCGGCAAAATAAATGAGTTGGAGGTCGCCAGCGCGACAGTCAATGCAAACACGGCAGGATCGGCACCGGTGGCGATGGCGGCGCTGATGGCGACTGGCACCAGGATGACCGTGGCACCGACATTGGACATGACAAGGGTAAAGGCCGTTGCGAGCACGGCCATGATGACCTGCAAAACCCAGGGCGGTGGTTGGCCGGCGAGCATGACCAGCGACTGTGCGATGTAGTCCGCAACGCCGGTTGTCGCGACGGCATGACCCAACGGTAGCAAGCCCGCCAGCAGGAAAACGGTCTGCCAACTGACAGCGCTGTATGCTTCGTCGATCGTCAACACGCCGGAGACAATCATGCCGACGGCACCGACCATGAGCGCAACGGGCAGGTACAGGTTGGAAAAAATCACCAGCCCGATCGCGATGGCAAAAAACAGCAACGCCAGGAACATCTTGTGCGGGTAATGTGGCTCCCGCGGATAGTTACTCGTCACGACGACAAAATTGCGGTCGTCTTCCAGGCGCGCCAGGTCCGCCCATGCTGTATGGGCGATCAACGTGTCGCCCGCCTCGAACGGCTCATCATAGAAATGCGTGAGGATCGGTTTCCCCTGCCGAACAATGGACAACAGACTGATGCCAAAGACGCGCCGCATGTTCAGTTCCCGAACCGACTGGCCGATGACGCCGGACTCCGGCGGGATAACCAGCTCGGCAATGCCGGCTATTGATCGGGCCAGCAGGTAACGAAACTCTTTCAGCTTTGGTAAGAGTCGCAGTTTTCCCGCGGTCACGAAGCGGCGCAGGTTTTGCGGTTGCGCGATGATGGCCAGCGAAGCCGGGGCCGCAATCGTTACGGACACTCGCGGTGACACCAGCACTTTGTCCGCGTACTTGGTGGCAACAACACGCACCTCGTACTCTTCCTGTAGCGAGCGAATATCGCGGTCGACGAACGGGCTGTCTATCGGAACCTGCACTTCGCGCACCGCAGCGTCCACGCCGTGCAACTTACGCATGTATCGTACGGTGCCGGCGCCGCGTACAACGGATTCTTTCGCGTGTGCAGGTAGAAGTCTCTTTCCCAGCGTCAGGAAGTACAGCAGGCCGCATACAACCAGGGCGATGCCGACCGGTGTGACATCAAACAGGTTGAACGTTGCGATGTGCGTACCCGGGTGCAGCGACTCATTGGCGCTTTCGATCAGGTCATTGAGCATGATCAGCGGGCTGGACGCGACCATCGTCATGGTACCGCCGAGGATGGCGCAGAATCCCATCGGCATGAGCAGGCGCGACAACGCCAGCCCGGTCTTGTCGGAAATACGCGATATCACCGGAATGAACAGGGCCGCTGCACCGATATTCTGCATGAACGACGACAGGCCGGCGACGACCGACGAGCTCGCCGCAATTACGCGAGACTCGGTACGGCCGCCATAGCGGAGTATCGACCAGGCGATCTGGTCCATGACACCCGCCTTATCCAGACCGCGCCCCATGATCATGATCGCAATGATCGAGACGACGGCGCTACTGGCGAGTCCGGCAAACAGGATGTCGCGGCCTGGCAAGTGATCGAACCACGGCAGTGTCGAGGCAAGTCCCAGAAAGGTCATGATCACCAGTGCGGTGACGTCGACACGCCAGACTTCGAATATGAACAGGCCGATCGCCACCAACATGACGATCATGACGAGTATCATCTCGGCATTGATGGGGGGGAGCGCTTCCATTCGTTGAACAGGTCCTGACCGGGGAAAATTCTATACGGTCAGAATACCCGCGACACACCGGTTCTGCCAATCTATCGCCCGACGAGCATCGCCTTGATAAAATTGCGCCGCAGCCACAGCGAAGTCAGGACGACCGCCGTAATGTGGATGCAGATCAGGTAGAAGAGTAACTCGCCAGCTTGCTTGTGCACCCGGTCGAGGTCGTTGTCGTAGCCCCAGTCGGTATTGTCGAACAGCCAGCCCAGTGTCGGTACGGCGAGCAAGCCAAACCACATCAGCCAGATTGCAATGGCACCGAGCGCATTGTGCTGCGGCGCATCAGGCGCTTTGCGTTCTTTAAGTTCGTGCAGATGCTGCCGGATACCGGACGGCGTCGGAATGAAACTGCCGAGCCGATTGGGCCCACGCGCAAACGTGAGCCCCCACAGAATACGAACAACCACGATGGTCGCGATCGCATAGCCGATCTGGACATGCGTGTACACGTCGGGCGAGACGAAAAAGTAGTTCAGAGTGAATAAAACGACTATCGACCAGTGCGATAGCCGTACCAACCAGTCCCATCCGCCGGGCTGCTTCAAGGAATCGGGCGCCTGCTAGTCTTCGATGTCGAAATGCTCGTGGTACTTGTCTTT
>CAXBJV010000072.1:0-12196 GCA_963976215.1 uncultured Woeseiaceae bacterium
GCCAGAGGAAATCGAATTCTGGCAGGGGCGCCGCAACCGCCTGCACGATCGCTTCCGCTACACGAAGCAGGAAGACGGTGGCTGGTCGATTGAACGGCTCGCGCCGTAGCAGGAAAGTGGTGGGCCCTCGGGGGCTCGAACCCCGGACCAAGAGATAGGTTGCGTCGGAACGGCGGTAATCCCTTGCGGTACAGGTGGTCGTCGGGCGGTTTAGTGCTCAAGCACTCGCATCAGCCAGTAGTGTGCCGATCTCTCCAGCCCCCCGTTCCTCAGCGATCTGCGCAGGGGTTTTGCCGTTTGGAAGCGGAACAGCAGGATTGACACCGTGAGTCAGCAGCCATTTCACCAACGGCATATCATTGCCAATGATCGCCATCACTAATTCTTGCACGCCACCGGATTCTGCGAAAGATATCGGTTCCCCATGGCTTAAGAGAAGGTCCAGGAATTCCACATGCCCGCCCGCAATGGCACAGCCCATGGGCGAAACGGTGTCATTGGTTTCGAATGACCGCTCTGCACTTGTCCCTGCTTCCAATATCCAGGAACCCACGTCAAGATGTCCATTCCTCGCAGCCATCGCCAGCGCCGTCAAGCCTTCCTCGTCGGTTTCAATCAAGGCTACGGGATTATCATCAAGCCGTGATTTAAGTTCTGCAAGCCTGCCCAGGCCAGCAAGTTCAATCAGCGTAATCTCCTTCGCATATTCCGCCAGCACTTCGGCCTTTTCCCTATTTCCCGAAATCAAGAGAAATGTTAGCGGCCGCCCTTTCTGCCCACGGACCGTGATTGTGTCATCGGCAAACTGCGGATGAGCTTCGATCAGCCTGGTCAGTTCATGAACTGATTTAGATCCAAAAAGAGCGTCGACAAAATCCAACTTGTTCTTGATATCTCGTGCACTATCTAAATCACAAGCGCGAATGCCCGCCCCGTGCTTCAACAGTACCTTCAATTTTTCAAAGTCGCTGGAAGCAAGTAAAAACGGAGCTGGCAACACATTCATTCCGTTTACCTCAACCGCCTCACTGACCAATCCAGGGTTGCCGCGAAGCACATCGTCGAGTTCCTCGTCTCCACGGGACGTCAGCGCTCTTGCAAGCTCCGCCCCGGCCACGACCTGACTAGCGATTTCAGGATCACTGTTGCCCAGCATGGAGTCGAAAACTTCTTTGAGCGGCCCAATCGGTTGTACGCCAGTAATCCTGTGCCGGACCTCGCCATCCTGAAAAAACAATAGCGTCGGAATACTCCGGAACCCAAAACGCTCCCGCATCTCCTTTGCCTCATCGACATTGACTTTGGCAACCAGCGCCCTACCACTGTAATCTTCGGCCAATTGTTCGACGACCGGCCCCAGTGTCTTACAGGGTCCGCACCACGGCGCCCAAAAGTCGACAAGAACGGGTTTGTCGGCCTGCAGAACGACCTTATCAAAGTCGTTGCCGCGGACTTCGCGAACATTGCTCATAGCACTAACTCCAAAAGTGTCTTATTGTTGGAACCCCGGGTAGCCGCCGCTCAACCCTTAGTTTCCAGCGACGAACATCCCTTCCACACGAACCGTCGGTGCATCCATGCCGCGACGGAATTGCAGGTCATTCGCCGCCGTCAGGTTCAGATACATCTCAAGCAAGTTTCCAGCGATGGTAATTTCCTTGACCGCCCCGCTGATTTCGCCGTTTTCAATAAGAAACCCTTCGGCGCCCCGCGAATAGTGCCCGGTCAGACCGTTCACGCCCTGCCCCATCAGTTTGGTGATGAGC
The DNA here is from genome assembly GCA_963976215.1 of uncultured Woeseiaceae bacterium. Lineage (GTDB taxonomy): Bacteria > Pseudomonadota > Gammaproteobacteria > Steroidobacterales > Woeseiaceae > UBA1847. Next base: position 1,767 of record CAXBJV010000072.1, read on the forward strand.
AAACCGTAGCGAATGTCGCTCATCAACTCTTCCGGCGACATACGGCCTGCTGCAAGAAAAAGATTTGACGCTCCTGGCCGGGTGCCGCTGCCACTTCTCGCCGCATTCCCCTGAATTGGCAAATTCAACTGGCGCGCCGAGGCCTGGTCCAGCAGCCAGTGCTGGAGAACACCATCCTCAACCAGCGTCAAGGGTTGCGTTGCCACCCCCTCGCCGTCAAAACATCTCGACTGTGTGCCGCGCAGACGCAGCGGGTCATCAATGATGCTGATACCGGCAGAAAAGACACGCTCTTCTTTCTTGTCTTTCAGAAAACTGGTACCCATCGCCACGGAGTTGCCCATGGTCGCTCCGGCGAAGTGGCCCAGCAATGAGTTGGAAATGCGCGCGTCGAACACAACGGGAAATCTGCCCGATCGGACGCTGGTACCTTTAATTCGGCTCACGGCGCGAGCTCCCGCCGCCTCCCCCACCGAAGCTGCGCTTTCCATGTCTTCCAGAAACACCTTGCCAGAAGAATAGGCATCGGTTTCCATACCGCTGTTAGTTTTCACGATAGCGCCGCAACCAAGGTTAAAGCCCGAACCTCTTTGGCTACCGAGGAAACCGTTGGTCGTCGCCAGAGCGGAAAAACCCTGGTTCCAGGACGCTGACGCGCCCGTCGACTTGCGTACGCCATGCACCGCCAGTGCCGCCGCTTCGGTCTCCATGGCCATCTCTTTCAGCGCTTCAGCGTCCAGGGTAGTGGCATCGTAGATTTGCAGGTCTTTTTCTGTATTCAGGGCGAGGTCGTCGCTCGAAACCAGGCCCGCAAAGGGATCGCGTGGTGACGCCTTCGCCACCGCGACAGCACGATCAATCAATTCTCCCAGGCCGCGTTCGTTGATATCGGAGGAAGATACGCTGCCTGAGCGCCCATCAATAAATACCCTGATCGACAGTCCGGAAGACTCGGAAAACTGCGAGTGTTCGACCGCGGCATCGCGACACGCGACCGCCGTCGAACGGGATATGGAAATAAGCGCTTCTGCATCGTCGGCACCCCGAGCTTTTGCTTGCTCAAGAGCCGACTCGAGCAGGTCCAGCTCACCAGACCGCATAGACGAACCTCAAGCGCTGCGAAACGAGCGACGTCACTCTGTCCCACCGATGGTCATATCGTCCAGGCGCAACGTGGGCTGTCCCACACCCACCAAAACGTCCTGCCCTGCCTTCCCGCACACAGCGATGCCCTCGTCCAGAGCCATGTCGTTGCCAACAAAAGAAACCTTGCGCATAGCCTCAGGCCCGTTGCCGATCATAGTCGCCCCTTTCACGGGCTGTTCTATCCTTCCGTGGCGGATTTTGTAGGCCTCACGAAAGGAAAAAACGAAATTTCCGCTGGTGGTATCTACCTGCCCACCGCCGAAATCGACGGCGTAGATTCCATCTTCGACAGAAGCGATGATTTCTTCCGGCTCGCAAAGGCCGTTCTTCATGTAGGTGTTGGTCATTCTGGGCATAGGCGCATGAGCGTAGGACTGACGGCGACCGTTGCCGGTCGGTCGATCACTCATCAGCCGTGAATTGAGACGGTCCTGCATGAAGCCGCAGAGGACACCATCCTCGATCAATACCGTTTCTTGCGTACCGGTACCTTCATCGTCAATGGCGAGACTGCCTCGTTTGTCCGGAACCGTGCCATTGTCAACGACAGTCACACCTTTCGCGGCCACCTGCTCACCCAACATGCCTGCGTAAACGGAACGACCTTTGCGTATCGCATCGCCTTCCAGCCCATGCCCCACCGCCTCATGCAACATGACACCGGGCCAGCCGGGTCCCAGTACCACCGTGCTCTTGCCGGCGCGCACCGCGGTGGATCTCAGATTCACATCAGCCTGACGAAGGGCTTCATCAATCAATGGCTGCCAGGTGGACTCGGCCATCAACAGTTCCCTGGAAAACCTTCCGCCCAAGCCCCTTTTCCCCCCCTCGAGTCTCGCACCGTCACGCATCAACACGTTGACCGATAGTGATACCGTCGACCTGAAATCACTGAAACGCTCATCGCCCGGGCGTAGTATTTCGATACGTGACTGCGCACCGGACAGTGACGCGGAGCACTGGGCCACTCGTGGGTCCCGACTCCGCGCATAGTCATCCATGCGCTGCAACAGCTTCAGTTCCTGGTCAAATGCATGCTCCGGAACAGATGCCCGCGGATCATTGGAATAGTGGGAATTGCCAGTCGGAGAAACATCCCAGTGCCCCTTGTAACCCTGTTTGGCCACTGCGACGGCATCGACGGCACGATTCAACGCTGCCGGGTCGAAGCTACTGGCGTGCGCAAATGCGACCTGCTCACCGCAGACTGCACGCAACCCGAATCCATGGGAACAGTTGTAGCTGGCCCCCTTCAGTCGCCCATCCGCAAAAGTCAATCCTTCGGACACCGATCGCTGCAGATACAATTCACCATCATCACAACCATGCAGTACTTTACTCAGCTGTCGCGCCACTTTTGCCGATTCCAGCCATCCGCCGAAGTCCCGGTTTAGCGACGTACTAGAAAAACTCCGGGTCTGTGTACTGACCGCATCAACATCAGAATCAGCAGCCACTCAGAAGCTGCCAATCAAGCCGGCGCGAAAACTGCGCCCACCGTAATATCTTTCGGCAGTCCGAACCGGGCCGCGATAGACGGAGGACGAGTAATCATCTGTTGATTTCAATAAGTCGGAAGCCTCGAAAAAGACCTCTAGCTGGCCATCGCCCATCGGAAATGCATAGGAAGTACGCAAATCGAGGCTGTCAATCTCGCCACTGATATTCGCGACGTGCGACCACTGCTCATCGACTCGCTCAGTCTGCTTGGTATAGGACAAGGAGCCATCCCAGCCATGCTTGTTGTAGGTCACCGCCACGGTTCCCGAGTGTTCCGGTTGCTTGTTGAACCTGGCGTTTGGCAATAACACCCGCGTTCCATCGAAGTCGACTATGTTGCCATCGGAATCAAAGACAGGCCGGCTAGACCAGGTCAATTCTGAAGGTTTCTCGGTCTGCGTATAAGTGTAATTGAAGAAAAAGCCCAGGCCATTCCAGTCCCCCGGTAAGAACGTGAACTGGCGCTCCGCAGCAAGTTCCACTCCCCATATATCGCCATCAAAACCGGCGTTTACAGGCTGCCTGAGGTACAAGTGCAGATTATCTGGCAGGTTTTCCAGCGCGAAACGCGGGTCGTCTGGCAAGGGTATATCTGCCAGCAGTTCGCGAAACTGGCTGGACCCCGTTGATTCAGCGAAATCATTGCTTTCAAACAGGTCCTCGATTTTCTTGTAAAACAAACCCACCTTGATCGCACCAACATCCTCGAAGTAGCGCTCCAAGCTCAGGTCATAGTTGTGCGCAAAGGATGGTTCGAGATCCGGATTGCCTTTAAAAATACTTAGAAGAGGCTGGTCCCCGAAAGGCCCGAAGCGAGGAGAGAGGTCGAGATATACCTCCGATTCGGCCGAGAGCTGGATGATGCTTGGACGCGCTGCGGACTGAAAATAGCCCAACCTCACAATCAGGTTTTCGTTGTGCCGATAGTTGGCCACGATTCGGGGTAGCCAAAGTGTGTCGCCGGACGATTCGTGGACGACGCGTGTGAATTCCTCGGCGAATTCAATATCCGGGATTCCATTCTCATCAGTAAACCCTGGTGAGCTTAGACGCAGAGAATCGAGGTTGTGGTCACTCACCCGAAAACCGCCGATGACTTCCAGTTTCCCGAATTCCAGGTTTGCCTGGATATAGGGTGCCAGTTCTGTTTCTTCAGTATATTGCTTGGGGCGGCCTTCAATGGAACTGGTCGTGGAGACGTTAAAAATCGCATCGGGCCCCGTAGAAAGAGCATCAACGCGCCCGAAAAAATCGATGACACTCTGCCGGGAAAGAACCGGGAGAGACATGGGATAGCCAATACGAGCCATGTACCCTCCCCCTGCATCGAGTTCCGTTATACCTGCCGCAGAGGCGGGCACACCAAAGCCGCTGTACCCCGTTCTAGTATGGTTGCCTATGCTGTCGTGCCTGGATCGCTCGTATGAAACACCGACAGACACTGATTTGACGTGCTGCCAATCGAACTCGTATACCGCATCAAGGCGGCCGCTCTTGACAGAATTCTCCCCGTCGGGACCCTGGCCTCGCCCTATATTGGAAAATGAGAAGTTATCGGTGTCCGATAGAAAGGCCCAGCCGGCATCGTTGAGCAACGGTAGCGCTGGACCATCGGTATATTGGGGGAAAGCTGATACCAGCCGCCCTTCAACCGGGTCCACGGCGGCCGGAAGCAGCAAAGTATCTATTGGCGTGCCGAAGGTATTGAACAGATTCCAGAGCATCAGACCATACCCACTGGGACCTGTTAATGTTCCGTCGGAATATCCCAGCGTGTAGTCAAAGCTCCACCGGCCCAGGCGAGTGGTCCCGTTCAATGTATAGAAATCGGATCGATTTTTGCCACCCTCATCGACATTGTAGCTTTGCAGACCAAGGTGGCTTCCGCTGAGTCCAAGAGCCGCACGCTCTTCACCATCGAGCGCTACGACTGGCTGTACGCTATATCTCGTATTGCCGCGAAAAGACGCAATTGTCGAGTAGCGGTCTTGCTTGCGATCGCTAAAGACATAATCCAACCTGAGGTTGGTGTGGTCGCCAAACTGTTTCTCCAGCGAAATTGTGCTGGAGAGGATCTCAGATTCGATGGAGGATAGCGAAGAGCTAAACAGATTCTGGTAAACAGCATCGGCACCGAGGGTGTCCTCAAAGGGAAACCGCGTGGCCGGATTGATGTATGCCCGATTAGTAATTGACGGGTTCTGGTTCGGTCCCAATGGAAGATACAACCCAAAATCCTGATTCGCAGCAACAGATAGAGAATCGTTCTCTGATCGACGATACTGAACACTAAGACTCACGCCAAACTCGTCATCAGAACCAAACGTTCCCGAAACGGTACCGGCGTAGAATTGCTCTTCGGCAAAGTCCTTGTCGGTAGACCCGTATTCCACATTGAAACTCGCGTAGCGCCGGGGACGATCCAGCGGAGATTTTGTCTCGATCTCCACCAGGCCACCGGTACCCGCTGTATCCTGGCTGGGCAGCAGAGTTTTGTTGATCGTGATCTTGCTGACGGAGTCGGCAAGAATATTGTCGAGGCTGGCGGAACGTCCTCTTCCCGAGGATTCCGGCAACTCCACACCATTTAACGTCACTCGGTTGAAGTCCGCCTGCAGGCCTCGAACGATGATATTGGTGCCGTCGTTTGTGAACTCGTCGGTTTCGAAGGCGATTCCCGGCACTCTGCGCAAAGCTTCGGAAATAGTAGTCCCTTCAAAATTGCCCAGCAGGTCGGCAGAGATGACGGTGGACACATTGTCCGCGGTCCGCTCCTGGTTCAAGGACAATGCGCGGGAGGATCGCGTGCCATACACTACTATCTCCTCAACGTCGTTGCCCCCGACCATTTCAAAGCTCGCTGCAAATGTCGGCGAAGAACCGAGTTCGAATATCTTGACGAGATTGCTGTACCCGAGGTAGGAAACGCGAACGGATTTTTCTCCCGCAGACACGCTCGGAAAACGGAACCTGCCGAGGTCGTCCGTAGTCGCCGTCTGACCCGTTTCAATGACTTCAACACGAGCACCCTTCAGCCCTGCCCCTGTCCGGCGATCGGTTACGGTGCCAGATACTTCGACATTTGCAGCTGCTCGCGGCATCGACGACGAGGCCCCACCACCTCCAAACGTATCATCCTGAGCATCCGTAAACATGAGCATTGCGATCGGCTCGCCATCCGCTTCCGTATTACCTTCCAAATTAGCGTCTTCGGCATCCGACTCACGTATCGTCACACCACTCTCGTCTCGCGAGTATTCGAGCCCCGTACCTTCCAGCAACGATTCGATCGCGTCGTCAGGTGTCATTTTTCCCTTAGTCGCCGACGCAACTCTGTTCTCGGTTACCGAGGATGGAACGACAATTACCATGTCGCTCTGTTCGGAAAATTCGATAAGAGCCTCGGAAAGGCTGCGCTCTTTGATATCAAACTCGCGCGTCTCTTCGTCGGCGCTTGCCATAGCCAGCGGAAGTGTTGCCAGTGTTGCAACAAGGACATTCGTCAGACAAGACGCAATAAACTTCTTGAACATGAGGGCATTCCCCTTTTATTAACGGCTCAGGTATCAGTTCCTGATTGCGAGAGCGAAGGCGTAGTTGTCTCGCTCTTTAACTCTGAGACGTACCGGGTCAGCGGTTCGTCCAAAAACGTCGGTCAGGGAAGCTGTACGCCGTTCTGAATCGCTTCCAGATTCCAACTACCGTCCGGAATCATTGATAGCATCTTGTCGTGAAAGCCCCATGCCGCAGGGCGATGGGCGACGCTTACGATCGTCGCTCCGGTCTCTACCAACAGCTTGTACAAAGTTGCCTCAGTCTCCGGATCGACCGCACTTGTCGCCTCGTCGAGAAACACGAATTCCGGTTTGGCGATAAGAATTCGCGCGAATCCTATTCGCTGCTGTTCGCCCAGCGACAGTACCTTGCCCCAGTCGCGTGACGAATCAAGCCCCCCGTGCTTGTCCAACAGATCCGGCAATGCTGCACGCTCAAGAGCCTCGCGTAGAGTGTTATCTTCGACCTTCAATTCGTCACCATGCGGATACAGCAACTGGTCGCGCAGGGTGCCCAGAATCATGTACGGGCGCTGCGGCAGGAACAGCATTTGCTCGGATGGCGGCATAGTTAACGTACCGCTGCCGCGCCGCCAGAGCCCCGCCATTGCGCGAAGCAGCGAGCTTTTTCCGGTGCCTGTTTGGCCGACAATGACAACCCTTTCTCCATTCGCCAGCTCAAGAGAAAGGTCCCGGACCAGTAGTATCTCCCCGCCGGGTGTTTCCATAGTTACGTTTTCAAGCTTGATGCGATCACCTTGCACGACGTCGATCCTGGGGATATCAGGGTCAGAATGTCCGCTATCCAGCTCATCGAATCGTTCAATAATATGGCACAGGCGCACGGCTTTTGGCGCAGCAGCTGCAATCATCGGTACAAAAATCAGCAACTGTCTTAGTGCATTTGACATTGTTGTGGCGGCTGCGGTCGCTTGAGCAATGGCGCCGTATTCAAATTCACCTGCAAAGAACAATGGCACCAGGAGGATGTACGGGAACAACTCCCAGGAAATTGTGAAGGCCCGGTTGACGACAGATACAAAGACGTCGTAGTAGAATATCTTTGCTTGCCGTTTGACAGCCATCAACAGGCGTGAGTCGATTTGCTCCGACTCGGCATACTCTCCGTTGTAGAAAGCGACAGATTCCGCATTATCGCGAACGTGCAATATGCCGTACCGCAGATCGGCCTCGGCGACCGTATGATCGTATTGCTGCTTGATTGTCGGAACATACAGGAAGTAGTTAACGATCGAATAAACGATACTGTATATGATGACAAACACCAGAATACTTGGTGCAATCGTCACTACGATCATCCCGCCGGCCGCTATGTATAAAACGTGCCGAAATAACCTGTCCGGCAACATAGCGATCATACTGACAAACGGCTCCACCTCCTCCTGGATCCGCTGGTCCGGATTATCCAGATCTTCCTTCAGCCCGATATCATAATAGGTACGCCGATCCAGGAATCGGTCGACCAGATACCGCGTGAGCCACTTGCGCCAATGCAGACGAAAAACGTTCGACGTGAGACTGACTGCCCTGAAAAACACGAACACTGCGACAAGATACAGTGCGTAGGTGACTAGCAAAGTGCGAAAATCTTCTTGCCTTTTGTCGATTATCGAGTTGGTAAGGTCTTTCAGAAGTTCTGTGCTATACGCCCAAATTGCCGTACTAACGACCACTGTAGCCAGGAGAAAAGCGTAGGTTACCCATGAAACCCAGGCCCCACGCCGAGTCCAATACGGTTTCGCGACACGCCAAATTCGTCTAAACAACAGTAAGTTGAGCTTGTAGTCCTTTGGGTCAACTTTGATATGGCGATGCCCTTCCTTATCGGAAACAGGCTCGCCCAAAGTCAGCGGATACTTCAGGAACCGCACGAACGCATTGGACCGGGCGCGATTTTTTCGTCGAGCGCTGCTATTCAGTCCGTTGCTGGACGGGTTGTATCCGGAACGATCGCTCAAGTTGCTTCCTGCATGATGACTTCAAGAATTTGGAACTGTCAAAATACTGGACGCGATGCGCGGACGGATCGTCCAAGAAATCGGAGTTGTATTCTTGGCCGGCCGTTGCCGGGGGGAGTTCGAAAACGATCACGCCGCAGGAGCTGCAGCACAGCCCCGCCAAAGGCGGGAGAAAACCTAACGCTGCTCCGCTGGGCGGCCTAAAACGATACGCCCGCTACCATCGTGGCGGGCTTGCAATGGATAGGCACGCGTAAGCGTTTGCAACATTTGATCAATCTGATTGGGACGAAACGCTGCAGTGACTCGCAAGTCGGATATATCGTTGTCTGCAAATTCGATACCGCCTGAATAGTATCGATTGACGTCAGCGACCAGATCGAGCAACTTTGCGTCTTCGTAAATAAGCATGCCGTCTCGCCAGGCGCCTGGCTTGTCCACTGATACCGGCTGAATCGGCGTCAGATCGCCGGAATTCTGAGCTGATATCTTCTGCCCCGCTATTAGCACCTTTGTATCGTCAACGGCACCGTCTGCAACTGGCGCGAACTTGTTTTCGCTGGCGCTTGCTACCCGGACTTTGCCTTCCAATACGCTAATGCCAACGGCCTCAGGACCTATGCGTACATCGAACTTGGTTCCGACGACATGGACGATTGCCTCTCCCGCTGTCACGACAAACGGGAGCCTTTCATTATGCGCCACTTCAAAAAACGCCTGGCCCGATTGCAAGGAAACCGAACGTGCACTTTTGTCGAACGCCACATTGATGACCGTCTTGCCGCTCAACGTCACGACACTGCCGTCCGGCAAACTGACCGCTCGGGTTTCTGCCAGCGCTGTCTCATAACGCTGAGGTGAGATCGCCAGCCGGTCTGACACCAGCAACCAGCCTACGGCGGCGGCAACGATGACCGATGCAGCAATTGCCGACGCTAAAGACACAGTCCGCCGCGTCAGTGCTGGATACGGCTGCGGCTTGCTTCCCTCCACCGCCGCAACTCGATCAGGCATTGGTGTCGAATTGGACTCCAATGGCCGCTCTTGGCGCAGATGCTTCAATTCGGTGAAGTCGTTAAACACACTTTCAGCCGCACGGTAACTTGATTCATGCAACGGATCTGCCGCAAGCCAAGTCTTGAACTGCTCGTGGTCATCGTCGGTTGCATCGTCGGATGACATATGTATGACCCAGTAGCTAGCCTCGTCTCGAATAGAACTTTTTGTCCTCGACCTGTTCATTGGTTACCGTCCTCGTGGCCGCAGCGCGTCTCGAAGGCACGATCCAGATATTCCTGGCACCCGGCAACTGCACTCGCCACCTGCCTTTTCACCTCGGTTTGGGACATCGACTTGCGTCGCGCTATCTCGGCATAACTGAGGTTGTGCAGTCTGTGCATCACCATTAATTCCTGCTGCAGCACGGGTAGCTCCCGATATGCTGCGTCGAGAAGAGCCAAGCGCTCCCTCGCCAATGTGACGCGCTCGGGGTGCAAATCATCCGAAACTTGCGTGTCATCCGCAGAATCCAGAGAATCTACGTACTTCTTCTGTGTTGAGTTGCGCCGGTAGTTTGACACCGCAATATTGTGAGCGACGCGGTACAGAAAGGCTCGGGGGTTTCGAAGCTCGCTCAAATCATTAACGGCGGCAACCTTCGCGAAAGTCGCTTGGGCAACGTCTTCGGGATCGGGTGGACCCGAGCCAAATGTCTTGGCAATGTATTGTCGAATTTCTGCCGAATGCTGGCGATAGAGGGATTCAACGGTCACGCCTTCGTTACCGTTAGCAATTTGTATCGCTATCTCACTGTTTGAAACAGCCGACATGCAGACTCCCACGGGGACTTAACTTTCGTCCAACCAGCGCGAATAACTCGCAGGCATAACAATTCGGATAGTGCTTGAAAATGCCCTACCTTGTGCATTGCGTCAAATTTTTGTAGGCAACTGTGGGCCATGAGGCCAACAAGACTATGGCTGAAATGCAGACACTGATGCGTCTTTCCGAAGTTGCTGGGTTCCTGTAGGCGACTGATCGACACCTGTGACACTGTGCCCCAACGGCCCGCTTATCAGTGTGCCCCGCCCCTGCTCGCAACCGACATCAAACTCGGATGCACCGACGGCTTGGCGAGTGTCTCGATCTGATTCACTGGCTTCCTCGCCGAATAGCGACCAATACCCTTAAGTCGGTGGAAAGTGGTGGGCCCTCGGGGGCTCGAACCCCGGACCAAGAGATTAAGAGTCTC
>CAXBJV010000073.1:0-12123 GCA_963976215.1 uncultured Woeseiaceae bacterium
TGAAACAGATCGGCGAGGGCGGCAAGATCCGTCTCTTCATCCCGCCGGAACTGGCTTACGGTGACCGGGAGGTCGGCGCGATCCGGGCTGGCGCGACACTGATCTACGAAATCGAATTACTGGAGATACTCTGAGAAGCTTGTTTCTAATGGAATACGTTCCGCCGTTGGGCATCTACGAAACGCTTTACGCGTCTAAAGGTTCTTACAGTGAGTCCATGGGCGTGCAGGGCAAGCACCCGTGGTCGCAGAATTCTCTACTTACGACGCCGCTGGAAGAATTCAACGGCCCTGAGCTGCCGCCGGCTGTCGACGTTACGAGGGAGGACCGGTTTTATCCCAAGGCCAGGGGCCACCGGCTATTGTGCGAATCAATCGTCGACTACTACAATACTTACTGTGGCTCAAAAATCACGCCCGAGAACGTAATGATTCTTGCGGGCAGACGACCTGGCATTAACACAGTTTTGTCTTTCCTGAAAAAAAACCATCCAGGTTCGCATTGGTAGCGTCGAGTGGCCCGCCTATCTCGACACTCTTACGCAAACAAATACCGATTGAGAAAACAGTCAAGATGACGCCGGAGAATAATTCTCGCCCGAGCAATGAGGAGCATTGCGATCACAACAGACTGAATCACATGACGATGCTGTTTCCGGTTATTTCCAATCCGGGCAATCCGACCGTGCATTCGTATTGGCTGGATCATTGCGTCAAAAAAAAGAACGTCGAAACGCTGTCAAATTTCAGTTCCTTTAGCATGAGTGGTGTGTCGCACCCTAGTCAGCTTTACGCGGTCGAGCTGTTCAAGCCGGAGCGAGTAGTTTTGCAACGCAATGCGATTGAAGGGTAAGACAACTGTCAGAGGAAATGCTACGGTGAGGCGTTTAAGAAAACGGGTTTGAAAGTATTCACCGGCAACGCGGGTTTTATCACTGGATGCAGTTGCCGGAAAGTTTGAATTGTGGCGAGTTGAATAAGCGTCTTTAAGGGAGAGGTGCTGCAATTTTCGCTGGCCGGGATTGCGACATGGGCCGACCGCATTTGAAGGGTCCAAGCTACGCGAACCCCTACATGAACATGTTCCGGTTCAGCTTCGGTCCGTTGTTACCCAAGACCTTCGAGAACGGCTTTCAGCTTATGACTGAAGTGCTGTATGAATACAAGGCTGACGTCTATTTAGCTGCTGTACCGGACATTCCCCCCAGCAAGTCAACATAGAAGGCATCGATTGAGTGCTCCTCGACTTTGAGGGCTGCCTCGTCATAGCGACCGGTTAATAAGTTTTCGATCGTCGAGCCGAAAACTGATTCATACCCTGAACTCGTGCGATCGCCGGATACTACAGTTGCATCGAAGCCTCGTTCGGGGTATTTGACGACAACGCCATGGTGTAGCCCGGTTGATCTGCTAACACGATCATTGGGACGTACATGATGAAACTGAAGGCTGCTGTTAGTCTGGACTATTCCTTGTTTACTAATATACGAGGTTGCAGATGGTGCGTTGTACGTGTGCGCCTCTATGCCATTTTTTGCCGACGTTACTTGTGCGAGAAAACCTCCCAATGAATGCCCGGTTACGATCGTTTGCCGAACGCCTGCCTGGTGCTTCTTCAGGACGCGGCCTGTGAAAGTATCTGCTGAAGAAATTTGTTGAGTCAACGTGCTGGAGAGTTGTCGTGTTGCATTGCCATCGGGCAGTTTGGATGCTAGTACGAGACCGGCATCGGCGCGTAAGTCAAACTTGTCAGACGGTTCCGTGCCTCTGAAAGCAATAAACAGCGTGGACCCATCCGGTGTCAGGAACGCCCGACCGGCGAATCCTGATGCCGGGTCGGATACCTCGTCTACTTTGTTCAGGTACCTGCTAGTGGCATGGAATTCGCTGTCACCATACGCCAGGCGACTCGCAAGCGCGCCCAGCACTATCGTCGTTTTTTTGTTTTCAAGCAACGACTCGATACTTCTTTGGGCATCGATCCTGCTTCGACCAGTCACGTGTTCCAGGTGAGCGCGGGATTTCTCAATGTTGCCTGCGTTGCGCCGGCAGTTCGCGATGGATCGTTGGAGTTCGCCTCGCTGGCTTTCCATCTGCCGGTGAAGTGATTCGCAATCCGGCCGACTGCATACACTTGTTTTTTCCTTTCTTGATCGGGAATTCGGTTTGCCGTCTCGTCTTAAGCAGAGCTCGTGTTGGCGCACTATGTCCTGACGTGCCTCGCGAAGTCTGTCGTAGCGCGTCTGGCATTGAGAAAGGGGGTCGCTGGCTTCAAATTGATCGGTGAGTGAGGAGGCGAACTCGTCCGCCTCCCCCACAGCCGAAATACCCATGAGAAGAATCAAGATCGAAATATTGCACACAGTCACCTTAGCGCCTCCTTAGTAGCACATCGCCTCGCAGCGATACATTTCGTTCTTCACTTTTTGCTCACAGCGATTCAAGTTCGTTGTAAGTTCCTGCTTCAGGCGTTGTTTTTCTCTCTCGTTCTCGTTTGCACGACGCTTTAGCTGTCCTATAACTTCATTTTGGCGTCGCAGGGTGTCCCAGGACATATCCGATCGTGACTTCGCTTTCTCCAAGGCTTTCTGCGCCGCACCGGCACTGACATCGCGAAGTTCATCACGTCGCTGCGACAGGAGTTGGTTTGCGCGTTGCACGGCGGAATAATGGTCGTCGCGGCACATCTCGGTGGCTCTCGATGCATCGACGGCACAACTGACACGGCACTGTCTTACTTCTGTGGCGTCAGCCATAGCCAGTTCGCCAAAAGTCGCGAACAGAACCAAACTAATTGCTGTAAATGTATAGATATGTTGCATCTCTTTCTCCTGATGAAGATTGTCGTCTGATTTCCAATGAATGCTTGATTGGAACTTGTGCAGTGCTTAACGGCTGGCTGCCCAAACCTCAGGCACTGTTTGCGCATCTCTCGCACTTCTTTTTCATGCGCTTGTACGCTAAGACGAAGACTCGAGAAAAATGTCAGGGCAAATGGGTTGTCTGCATGGCGAGGCTCTGAAGGAAGCGCTATCCTTGGTCCTGACAATCTCCACACGGAAACGTCTACGCTGGGGTGAAAGGCGCCTTCTATTGATACAAAAGCGAGATTTTGTGGCAGACGAAAACCTAGATGACAAGCGATTATTTGGTGCTCTAGCGCGCGGTGGCCATACCGCGGAGGCCGCATTGAGGCATATTTACGATCGATACGCCAAGCGCCTGTTTGGTCTTTTACGGAGCAGGGGTTTCGCAGGTGATGAATCAGAAGAGATTCTGCAGGAAGCGTTTTTGAAGCTATTCAAGAGCGCGGATCGTGTAGCAAATATTAGTGCACCCAAGGCCTATCTCTACCGTACAGTTATCAATTGTGGCAACGACTTGCTGCGCCGAAAACAACGGTTGGCCGACGAAACCAGCGTTGACAACGAGATGCTCGAAGGATTGGCCAATAGTGATTGCGCTTCAGTTGACGACTCTAACGACGGCTTTTTTGACTGCCTGGCGGTGGCTTACGCGAAGTTTGAGCAAGAATCACCAGAACGCGGCTTGGTCATTCGGCTTTCCGTAATCGAAGGCATGAGCGGCAAGGAAGTCGCCGCGGCAATTGGGCGAAGTTACGGGGCCATGCGCGAATTCTTGTCACAGACTCGGAAGAAATTTCAGGCGTTGCTTGTTGAGTTGTGCGGAGAATACGTCCCTAGCGGTGGCCTCAATGGCTGACAAACGCTCAACCAAAGATAGCGAGCTGGATGACTGGTTGGCTGAACTTGCGGGCAAACGCGTGGGAAGCGCATCCGACGCGACGCGTCTCCGAAAACTGATCCTTGATGAACATCGTGACCTTGAAGCCGAGTTTGACGAGATGCGGGAGCGCCGTCTGCGCACGCGAGTATTGTCCGAGCTCGCAAACACTTCAGGTTCTCGAAAATTGTCACCAGCGTGGTCGCGGCGGCCACTGGCAATTGCTGCGAGTGTCATGTTGATTGTAATCGGCGGCCTGTTGGTAAACCGGATGTCAATTGATCCGGATGGAGTAGGTGATCCAGGGTGGGTCTTGTCTTATGGGGATCTACAACGTACGCGTGGCGAAGTACAAATGCTTCGGGCGAACGTAGGCCAACCAGAAAAAATGGCGCGTCGCCTTGGTGCGGACCTCGCACGGCAGACGGTGATTTTTGAAATGACACCGCAGGAGGACGGTACCTATCGAGTAGAACTGTACGTCCCGAATCCTGATGCCGTGGAGCGTCTCAATACCGCGCTGCGTTCAGTTGACCTGACGGCAACGTCTCAAGGCTATTACATACTAATAATCGAATAAACTCTCTCAGGAGAAACTGGCCATGCACTACAAGAAAGCAGGTGCACATCTGTCCGTTCTAGCCGGATGGGCAGTCGTGTGCTTTGCCTGCCTTGGCATTATGCCGAACGCGTTTGGACAGCCGGAGGTGGGTACCACCTGTGCAATTGAATCGGCAGGCGAACTGCCAGGCATGAGCGAAGCCCGCGAATTAGAGCAAACTGGTCAGTTTGCCGAGAGTATTGGAAAATACTCTGAAGCCCTTGAAGCACTGCGACAATCATGCGGTGAGTATCACCCTTTTGCTACTACGGTGTTGAGTAGCCGGGCGATGATGAAAACGGAGTTGGGACAGTACCCCGAAGCCAAAGAGGACTTGGGGCTGGCCGAGACGATCGCCCGATCGTTAACGCCCAAACAACCACTATTACTTGCGCGAGTTCTTTATACGAGAGGCAATCTCCTGATGCGTCTCGATGAATTAGCGGGTGCCGAGGCAGACCTCCAAAAAGTGCTCGACGTATTGGCCTCGGAGGCAGATGTGCCGATTGGCTATATAAATAGGACCCGCTCTACGTTGGCTGGCGTTTACTACATGATGGGGCAACCACAAAAAGCCCTGAACGAATTCTTGCCGGTTGTCGAAGCCTACCGCAGCAATCCGACTTTCCCCGAATTGGCAAATAGCCTAGGGAACTTGGGCGAGATTTATCGCGCAACAGGTGACTTGGATCTTGCTGCTCGCTACTTCAAGGAGTCGATCGACGTATACGATGCGCAAGGCGGTGTTGGTCATATCGGCAGCGCATTACCGATGAACAACCTGGCACTTACGTTCCTCTTCCGCGGTGATATTGAACAAGCAGAGAGGCACCTTACACGAGCGCTGGAGATTCGAAGGGAACACTTCGGCGATATCCATCCCCAGGTCGCGGACACAATACTCAATCTGGGTGGCGTTTCGGTGTCCAATGGCCAACACGGCGAGGCACTCGAGTTGTTTGAGTCGGCTCTCGAAATGCAGCTGAAAATCTATGATGGTGATCATGAAAGTATCGCGGATAGTCTCGGTAGCATCGGCGCCGTGTTGACAGCGTTGGCTTCATTTGACGAAGCGATCGACTACTTGAACCGAGCCGTAGAGATGCGTCGCCGAATGTTCGGGGATGACTACCATGGCAATGCGAGCGATCTTTCAAACCTTAGTGTCGCGTACCGAAACATCGGTCGCTATGATGCAGCTGAGGCGGCTGCAGCAGAATCGATCAGATTGCTAGCCAAAGGTTACGGTAGCGATTACCTCTCGATGTACGGTATGTATATCGAGCTTGGTCGGGTCTACTCGTCGACGGGTCGATCGGACGAAGCGTTAACGCTGTTAAAAAAAGGGCTGAAACTCGCGACCGACGCATTGGGCGAGCGGCATTTTGATGTGGCACGCCTTCGAGCGAATATCGGCTACCTGCTTTTGCAGGCCGGAGACGTCTCTGGCGCAGAAGCAGCGCTCGATAGCGCCTACGCCAGTCTTGCCGGCAGTGCGGGGCGCCCCGACGCATCAGCAGAAGTGTATGCGATTCTTAGCGAATTCGAGCGTAAACGGGGCGAGGATGGGATCGCAATATTTTTCGGTAAACGAGCCGTCAATAACCTGCAGAAATTGCGAACTGGCGTTATTGGACTTGATGCTGCGTTGCAACGCCGATATCTCGCCTCGGTCGAGCAAATTTACCGTGATCTCGTAGACCTCTTGATCGATGCGGGCCGATTGGCCGAGGCACAACAAGTGTTGGCGATGCTGAAGGAGGAGGAATACAGCGACTATACCCGGTTGCGCTCGGGTGCCGTATCAACCCCAGATACTCGAGCAACATACACCGTTGAAGAACAGGAGTGGCGCGACCGATACGGCGAATTGAACGAAGAACTTGCTGCTGTCGGGGAGGCGCTTGCGGACCTGCAGAAACGGCGGCGCGAGTCCGCGGGTAACGGGAAAACATTGAGCGAGGGCGAATTGCGCTTGCTCGACGAGCTGACGGTGCGTCAGAGAGACATTCGAAGAAATTTCGATGGCCAGATCAATCAGATTCGCAGTTATTTTGCGAATATCGGAGGCGAGCCCGCAATCGAATTCGGGCGCAAGGATCTCGATAGCCTACAGGCACTTCAAAGCGTTCTGCGGCGAATAGAGCACGCAAGCGGGGAGCGAGTTGTATTGCTTACGTACCTGATAACGGGTGAAAAGCTGCGTATCCTCCTGGCTTCGTCGAATACGCTATTGCATCGTGATGTCGACATTAGTTCAAAAGACTTGAATCGATTGGTTTTCGATTTCCGACAGTCCGTTCAAGACGTTACCAGTGATCCGAAGCCACGGGCACACGAGCTGTATAAGTTGCTTGTAGGACCGGTGCAAGAGGATCTGAACGTAATAAATGCCGATGTCTTGCTGACGTCACTTGATAGCGTGTTGCGTTATCTTCCTATGAGCGTGCTTTACGACGGGCAACGCTATCTCGCAGAGCGCTACACGCTGAGTGTTTTCACACCAGCCGCGCGCCTGAATCTTGAGCAGCGCCCAGACACGACTTGGACTGCGGCTGGGATGGGGGTTACACAACCCGGCGATGGCTTTCTTTCCCTGCCTTCTGTTGGCACGGAGCTTGACAGGATTGTTCGCGAAGGCGCCTCGGATGGAGACGAGCAACGCTCTGACGAGGGCATTCTGGATGGCCGAGTCTGGCTCAATAGTGCTTTTACAGCACAGTCCCTGGTAGAAGCATCCGCTGCTAAATTTGATGTCATTCACATCGCCAGTCACTTTATTTTTAAGCCCGGCACCGAACGTGATTCGTTTCTGCTTTTGGGAAATGGCAAGAAGCTGACGCTGGATGAATTCATTGCAGATGCTTATCAATTTGAGCACGTCGACTTGTTGACCCTGTCAGCCTGCGACACTGCGCTCGGCGGCGACTCGGCGACCGGTAGGGAGGTCGAGGGATTTGGTGCGCTGGCGCAGAACAAGGGAGCAGGAGCAGTGATTGCCACGCTCTGGCCCGTAGCTGATGACTCCACAGCAGAGCTCATGGCCCAATTTTATGAGAACAGGCAATTGAAGGGAATGTCGAAGGGGCAGGCGCTTCGGGCCGTGAAGCAGGTGTTTATCAACGGAGATAAAACGTTAATTGCAAAGGTAAAGCGAGCCCGCGGTGATTCATCTGGTGCGCTCGGAGACGACAGCCTTGCACACCCCTACTACTGGGCCCCGTTCATCTTGATGGGGAACTGGCAGTAACTCACTTGATTAATGTAAAGGGGCATCCGTCAAAATTGACGGATGCCCCTGTTAGCTTCCAGCAATTGGTCAGGCCATTACTCCCCTTCTGCTATGAGTTCGCCGATACTGGCACATGAATCGCTCATCATGCCGACGGTTACCGTGTCACAACCGATTGCTGTTGCTATACCGACCATTGCGCAACCGCTTGTTGATGCAATAACCAGGCTCAGAAGTGTGCCGATCAGGATAGGTTTAATATTCATGTTCTTCTCCCTTTAGTCTTGTTTGGTTCGAACTATCGGCAATGCCGTTTGATAGCCCGTTTGGCGTCTGCAATACCCTGCTTAGCTTGCTTTCTTACCGCCGGACTTTCGAAGCGCCACTTGTTGTTCCATAGGTGAATTAGCGCGTTATAACGGCCCCTACTTGACTGGCAGGCTTGCCGTCTTTGTTGGGCTTCCGCGATATGCGCTGGAGCGCAACCGAAGCAATTGATATTGGAGTCATAATTTGCGGCCTGCGACGGTGTTGATGTGCCGAGAAGAGTTACTAACGCCACTGCAGCAAATAGTTGAGATTTAAGTAAATTAGTCATGTCATTTTCCTTCGTTTCGTGAGTGAAGTTTGTCGTTCGCTATCTAAGACGACTGCGAGGGAAAAGTGTCAGGATCGAAGCAATAAAGATTTTTGCGCGCGGCCCGCCTCTTTGACTCTGTTCGAAAGCCGGTGCCGCCATCTTGTCATTGAAAGTTTGCATAGATGGAGAAGGTCGAAATCGGCAGCTAGATGAAATAGGGCTGCCGTGAGTAGGGGAGTTCAGATGTGACCTGCGACTACTAGCACACTAAATGTGGTGGTGTGGAGGTTGAGGGCATATATAAACTCGAAACGCTGCGACCGGTACGTAATCTATGAATTGGTAAGCGAAGATCCGGTCACTTCTGCCAGGCGAGGCTGTGTATGTAGCTGATCTTGTCCGGTTGCGTTAGCCGGTAGAATTCGCCGAGCTGCTCATTGCTGTCGTCGCGCGATACGCGATCGAGCAGCTTGCGGCAGAAGCGCGCGGCATAGCTGTTGGCTACCTCGTAGCGTTCACGCTCATTGCGAGTCAGTGTCGGCTCGTACTCGATCTCATCGAACAGCAATCGGTGCAGGTTCCGCAGCAAGGAAAAGTCTTCCTGCTCACGTGCCAGCAGTGCCGTCGTAACAAACTTGTCGATCTCCGCCTGCAGCTCAAGCTCCAGCAGCGTCACCGCTTTGTCGCGGCCCGCGCACCAGCCGACATAGTTGAAGTGACTGATGCCCTCCAGCACAACGACAAGGTCCGCAAGCTGATCGGCACGCAGGCATTGCATCGGATCGGCATCGTCCAGTCGCGACAGCAGCGCCTCGTCCAGATACACGCTGACGGAAATGCCGTCGTCATCTTCGGCAATAAGGACAGTCTCTTCAGTATCGCCACGCAGCTTCTTGCTACCAAGCGCTGTCGCGAGCTCGCGATCGGTAATCAGGAAGTCCTGCAGCTGGTAGCCGCAATCGGCATCGTAGATATCCGCGATAAAGCATTGCAGCTCGGCCAGCATCAGTGCGTTTTGGGCGGACCGAAAATGGGTACGACGCCGTTTTGTTCGAGAATGGCCGCCGCTCGTTTGCTGCCGGTCTTGCGCCAGACCTCGTAGGTACGAAGCACATCCACGTCGCCGGACAGCCGGACGCCATCGCGAACCTCGTTCAGCACGTCGACCAGCGACTGAAACTTCCCGGCCAGTTCGCGGAACACATCGACCAGCGCCATACCACGCGCCGTACCTCTAATCTCGTCAGACAATGAGCCGTAAGCACAGCCGCCCATGTTGATGTAGTAGTCGATATCCACCGCCCGATGCGCCAGGCTGTCCGCAAAGAAACCCGCGGTGAACAATGCGACATCGCCGATGCGTTGCAGGGAGGTTGAACGCAGTTCTGCGGACTCGGCGTCGACCGCGTCCGCCATCATTAATGCCAGCGGACGGGGACCGCATGGATCATCCGTGTCGGTGTAGAATTTTTCGGAGCGCGAAAAGAGAGTGAGGAGGTTGACGACGTAGTGACTGGTGTGTGGATCGACATCCACATGCTGGTTATCAATTGCAGTGTTGATCGACTCCCGGAAGAAGTCGCGCAAACTGCTAACTGCGACAACGCGATCATGCAATGTGGTCATACGTGCTGACCTCCCATCCATTCAACTGATTGGACACTACAAGGTATAAAACAGTTTGACTTAACGCAACGTGAACAAGTTCACGTTCTGCAAAAGGGGTCAGATTTATTTTTCGTTAAGAAAATAAATCTGACCCCAATACGAAGAAAATAAATCTGACCCCTTTTAGTAGGCAGGGCCGTCTTCGTACTCGAGGCCCGCGTCGCTCGCCTGGTCTTTCACTGCGTCGTAGAGTTTCTGGTCCAGCGAAGACTTCATGCCACCGGCCTCGTCAACTTTCTTGGCGAGGTAGCTGCTGCGGTCTTCGGACAGCGCGCGAATCTGGCGTTGCAGGTCCTCGCGCTTTTCTGAAAGTTCCGCGACATAGGCTTCTTGTGCAGCGGGTGCCATTGTCTTAAGCGGTTCCGGCAAGGCTTCTTCGTCGAGATCTTCCAGCGAGACGTCACCTTCAACCACGGCGGCAACCAGTTCGTTCTCACCCAACAGGTTTTTTCTGCCACCGGCCGACGTATTGAATTCGGCGCGGCGTGCGCGAGCGGCGACAGACAGTCCGGCGTGAATCTTCTCTGTTGCAGCGACTTTTTCTTTCATCCGGTCTTTCTCTTCTGCCGTGCCGTAGTACAGGCGCGTGTCATCGAGTTTCGCCGACAGTTCGGCAATCTCTTTGTCAAACGGCGTATTAAGCGCAACAGCACCGCCAGCCTGTTCAACCTGGAAGAACTCGCCCTGGCTCAGGCTCGCAATCTGCGTCCAGGGTGCAACCGTGGTCGGAATCTCACCGCACTGGATCGTGTTGATGACGATGCCCTTGTCCATCGCCGTCGCGACGATCTCCGGGTAACGCACTTCGTTGTAGTCCATATGCGGTGGTGCGTCGCCGACGAGAAAGATGGCCTGGTACGCATCATCCTGCTGGCTCCACGACATTTTGTGCACGGCGTCATAGAGTGCCTCGTTGACACTCTCCGGCGTATCGCCGCCACCGCCAGCCTGGAAGTCCATTAATGTTGCGTACACCGAATCCAGATCGGCTGATAAGTCGACCACCTTGGTGACGTACGCGTCACCGCGGTCGCGGTACGCGACCAGGCCGATGCGGATTTCGGGGGTCTGCTGCGCCGATGCCATCGTTGTTGCGATTGACCAGATCTTTTCTTTCGCGGTCTGGATCAAACCGCTCATACTACCCGTCGTGTCGAGTACGAACACGACGTCGATTTTCGCCTTCTCGTTCGCGTGCTGCTGGATCGGCGTTTCGATGACTGTGGTCTTTGCCATCAGTTGTGGGTAGTACACAACCGATGCCAGCGTGAGTCCAAATAAGGCAATACCCATTAGTTTGCTTTTCATGATCTTGTCCTCTTATTGAGTGAACAGCTGGCGCAAAGCCCGGTCGGCATTGCGCTTCGCATTATTAAAAGTGTCGTTGTCGGTCGCGGCCTTCGTCGCCGGCTTGCTCTTGATGGTTAATGGGATCGCCACGAACAGCGCCTGCACCAGGAAGAAACACCAGGTGGCCAGGAACACGCTGCCCGAGCGGCTGATCGCCCAAACGGCCGCCGAGACACTCAAGGCGCTGATGCCCAGATCCATCAATGCCGGCAGCACGCCCGAGTAGAAGTACAGCGAGCGCACCAGCCAGATCGCGCCGACGTGAATCAGCAGGTAAAGCGGCAACGGCGGTGCAACCCACCAGGTGATAGCGGCGAGCGCGGCCCACAGCGATAGCGTGGTCACGCGTCCGACGCGCTCTGTGCTGCGGCTGAACAGGTACAAGAGATACGCAACCGCCAGCGCCGGAATGACCAGGCGAACGACTGAGCCGAGTCCGACGAACGGTGTCAGCGTAGCGACCACCGCGCTGGCGAAGAAGCCGAGGACCGCAGCGACGATAACGCCGTGCAGGAATGATGGCCGCTTCATGACGCGCTCCTTACATTCTGTTCGCGCAGGTAAGCAATCTCGACTTCGTCATCGCTAACGCTCATTTCACGCGCCATCCAGGCGATATCATCAAACTTGGAGTCGCCGTCGGCTTGTGCCGGGGTGCGTTGTGCGAAGAGTTCGGCTTTTTGCCGCAAGCTCTCCAGCGTCGC
Source organism: uncultured Woeseiaceae bacterium (assembly GCA_963976215.1). GTDB lineage: Bacteria > Pseudomonadota > Gammaproteobacteria > Steroidobacterales > Woeseiaceae > UBA1847. The sequence goes on from CAXBJV010000073.1 coordinate 11,879, forward strand.
GCTATTCTGTTCGAACGTCGCCTGCTGTTCTTTAAGAGTGTCGGCGTTTGCCGCGTGCTTCGCGTCCAGCCGTTTCAGCAGGCGTTCGGTTTCAAGCTTCTTGCGAATAATATTCCGCACCAGCTCGTCCTTGCCGGATTCGAAACACAGGTCGAGTTGCGCTTCGTAGTCGCCGATGCTGCTTTTCATTTCGCCGCGGCGTTGTGACAGCGCCTCCTGGTCATGCGCGCACAAATGGATGCGCT
>CAXBJV010000074.1:0-11363 GCA_963976215.1 uncultured Woeseiaceae bacterium
GAAATGCCTGCGGTGTCGCCACCCGAAATTCCAAGAATGTCGCCGCCTGAAATTCCCGAGGTATCGCCACCTGAGATTCCAAGAATGTCGCCGCCTGAAATTCCCGAGGTATCGCCACCTGAGATTCCAGAAACATCGCCACCGCTAATACCGGCAATCGCCTGTGCAGAGACTGTTAACGCAACAAGCGTCGCTCCCAGGGTGAATAATCCCCTGGCGCTTTTTGCAATACGCATTTTTCGCTCCTAATTTTCTAAATACTCCAACCCTCAATACTGCGAACACAAGGCCCTCTTCCGACTATCCGTAGTCGTCATTAAACCATCGCTATTGCGCTCACAACTCCAAAACTTTTTATTCAACACCTCTATCAAGTAGCAGACTACGTAGCGTCCCCGAGTCATCGGCATCTTCAACGTAATGCACCATGTACAATCCAGTATCTTTTCGTTCCTCTCCAGGTTTATTCAGTTCTTTCCTGCTCGAAAACCAAACATCTATTTCTTCAAGATACTCCTGTCCGCGCTTTTTAATGTATTCGTTAAACGCAACAATCTGTTCTTCCGTACACCCATCATCGGCAAACACCATCCGATCAAAGTACCCGCTACCTTCCATCTGTTTGTCTATGTTCTTAGCAGCTGTGGAAAAAACCCGGTAGCCAACTTCGCCAAGCCGTTTAATTAATGAAGGCGAAAGTGTCGAGTGTTTAAATATTCTCCGTACAGCCTTATAGCGTCCATCGACCTCCACAACCGATCCTGCTTCAATAAGCTGATTTAGCATTTGCCGAGGCGCCATATCGCCGCTGTACTGCTTAACCAATTCTACAAAACTTTTTTCTTCAGCCTCTCCACTCTCATACGGTAGCTCCAGCGGTATTCCGTACGGCCCTTGAAATTTTGGATCGGAATACCAACCTGTCAAAACTCTTTCCGGCCTGGAGAACGACTTTTCTTGGTAGCCAAACTCCAACGTTCGATCGATCACATTCTTTACTTCCTTTCTGGTCAAACCAGTTAGGATCGCGATTCTAGATCTGTTTACTTTTCCTTCTGCCTCGAAATGCTTAAGCGCAATTTCCACATAGACTTCTTTCGCGGTTTCCGAAAACTCAGCATGTGTGACACCTTGCGCTATTAGCAGCCGAATTAACGGCTTGAACATCAGCGAAAGGGCACTTCTAAGGTGATCTTTTACTTCTTGCCCCATCTAACGCCACAGCCGTTGAACAATATGTAAAGTATATCGGCAAGAGCCCCTATGCAAGCTAGGAACCTGCTCTACAAATGGTTCGAATTGCCCAATTGCGCCGGCGGTCCGCATTATGTCAATACGTTGGCTTAGCTTCATCCGGTATCAGACGAAACGACTCGAATAACTATATGACTTTAAAGGAAATTAGCGATGCAACTGGAGCTTATACGTAGGCTAATAGGGAAAGCCTAGTCTAGATCGCGATCAGGCCAGTTTTGCTGCGGATTTGCGTCGAAAGATCGTGGGAGCGGAATTTATTTACAAAGCGAGCAATTATTTGCGCAAACCTTAGCAGTGTATTGGTCTATAGAAATGGACTGCAGAACTGGTCGCCGCTTTATATCTGTAGTTAGTGATTCCAGATTATCTGCAAAAGCTACCACTCATAATTTGCATTGTCGTCACGTTCTTCGAAATAGTACACACCGACCATCACCGGGGTACCATCATCTTCTTTTCGTTCCGCACCGCGTGACTCGTATGCAATAAACAAGTCGTCAAATGACTCAGCAATGTCACTGAGACGATCCGAACACATTCTCTTTATTCTGGGTCTATCTTCTATGTTGATGTTTAAAGAGTACGCTGCAAATTGAGGCATCGCGTCTTTGTCGTTGCTTGGATCAGTGTTATAACTAACGTTGCTCAGCAAAGGATAGACGTGATGTATCAAAGCTGACTCGAGTTTTTGAGTTTGATCCGACGGCCAAAAGCTTCTTAACTTTACAGTCAAATTTCCGTCACTATCTTCATCAATTGAACCTACTCGTTTAAGTTCAGCTCGCATTGCACCCGCCGGAACATCACCACCAAATTTCTTTACTAGAGACGAGAATGACTTCTCTTCCCCTGAAAAAGGTAGCGTCGCCGGTCGACCTTGGGCATTAAGAAACTCGTCCTCCGCATGCCATCGGTGCAGAATTTCTGTAATAGGTGTCGACTTAACTGTTACCTGGTCGTCACCGCTCTCTATCTTTGTTCTTAAGCGCCTAACTTCCTTACGGGTTAGTCCAGTCATTACAGCGACTCGCGAAATATTGGTCGGCCGCCCTCTAATTCCGAAATCTGAGCTGCTCACATCAACGTAGGCAGTCTTTACCGTCTCAGCAAATTCACTGAATCCAATCCCATACCGAAGAAGAATCTTAACAATCGGCCGAAGAACCAATTGAAACGAATTGAGCACTTTCTTGCGTTGTTTTTCTTGCATGGGCAAGCAATATATTGATCAAGTCTATGAACAGCCAGCAAAAAATCGCAGTTGGGAAAAATCGCCCAAGTGTTGTCACAAGAGAAATTTGAAAGCGATCTCGATAATTTGGCAAAGCCTTGATAAATAGGACTGAACATTCTCAAGTTTGAGCTGCGAGCCTCAATAAATCGGCTTCCGAAATAACTGCAACCCCGAGTTTTTCTGCTTTGGATAGCTTTGACCCGGCCTTGTCCCCAGCCAATAAATAGTCCGTTTTGGACGAAACGCTCCCCGTGACTTTGCCGCCTAAAGACTGAATCAACTCCTTGGCCTCATCGCGGGTCTTTGATGGCAATGTTCCAGTGATTACAAACGTCTTTCCAGAGAAAACGCCGTCGCCAGGCGCTTGGACTGGATCTACCTCGGGCCAGTTGACACCACAATCCCGCAACCGTTTGATCTCGTCGAGATTTTGTTTTTCCGCGAAAAAAGAATGTATGCGTTCGGCAACGACCGGGCCGACATCATCAATGCCCAGCAACTCCTCTTCGGATGCAGCGATCAGATTTTCCAGCCTGCCGAAATAAGCCGCGACGCTTGCTGCCGTGGCCTCGCCTACTTCTCGAATTCCGAGCGCATACAATAATCGCGGCAATGTCGTCGACTTACTTTTTTCGATCGCCATTACGAGTTTTTTCGCCGACTTCTCACCCATGCGTTCGAGCTCGCTCAGCTCTGACTCGGACAGCTGAAATATATCGCTAGGTGTTTTCAGCCGGTCCAGCGACACGAGCTGCTCAATCAATTTTGCTCCTAACCCTTCAATATCTAATGCACGTCGGGAGACAAAGTGCTTGAGCGCCTCTGCCCGCTGGGCCGAACAGAACATACCACCGGTACATCGGGCCACAGTTTCGCCCTCTTCGCGTACAACCTTCGAACCGCACACCGGGCATTTTTTCGGCAATTCGACCAGGCGTGTTTGTTTGGGGCGCCGACTCTTGACCACGCTCGCGATCTCGGGAATTACATCCCCGGCCCGGCGAACGATGACCGTATCGCCAACACGCACGTCTTTGCGGTGTAACTCGTCGATATTGTGCAGCGTTGCGTTGCTCACTGTTACGCCGCCAACGAATACCGGCTTCAGCCTCGCAACCGGAGTAATGGCACCAGTTCGACCAACCTGGAATTCAACGCCTTCGACGATGGTCAATTCTTCTTGTGCCGGAAACTTGTGTGCCAGCGCCCACCTCGGCGCACGCGACACAAAACCCAGTTCAGCCTGCTGCGCCAGGCTATCCACCTTGTAGACCACGCCATCGATGTCATAGGCAAGTTGATCGCGCCTGCCACCAATATCGTCGTAGTACGCCAGACACCCTTCTATTCCCGACACTACACGTCGTTCGGGACAGACCTTAACGCCCCATTCTTGCAATTGATTAATGATCTCACTGTGCCGTGACGGCAGGCTTCTGCCTTCAGCAATGCCCACCGAATAGGCGTACATATCGAGAGGTCGCGCTGCCGTAAGCTTGGGATCCAACTGGCGTAAACTGCCGGCCGCCGCGTTGCGTGGATTTACGAACGTCTTTTCGCCAGCAGCACGTGCTTTTTCATTGTACGCCTCGAAACCCGCTCGTGGCATGAACACCTCACCACGAATCTCAAGACGACGCGGAAAACCTTTGCCGATTAAACGTAGTGGAATTGCCTCTATGGTCCTGACATTGTGCGTTATATCCTCGCCAGTCGTGCCATCGCCTCGAGTCGCACCCTGCACGAGTACACCGTCAACATAAAGGAGGCTAACCGCAGCACCGTCAAGCTTCGGCTCCGCCGCGTAGATCAATTCTGCGTCGGCCTCCAGCTCCAGTTTGTCAAGAGCGCGGCGATGAAAATCGCGTAGCTCGTCTTCGCTGAATGCATTGCCGAGCGACAACATCGGCAGCTCATGTTGCACGGTTCCGAACGCAGCGATTGGGGCATCGCCCACACGCTGGGTGGGTGAGTCTGGCGAAACCAGCTCCGGATACTTTTCCTCCAGCGCCCCAAGTTCACGCATAAGGCGGTCATACTCACTATCCGGAATTTCCGGATCGTCAAGCACATGGTAGCGATAGTTATGATGGCGAATTTGCTCGCGCAACGACTCTGCGCGTTTTGAGTTGGCAGTCGATCCGGTCATGAGCGCGCGACCAACGTCAGTCAAGACACCAGGCGCGTGTGCTGAAACTGAATGATCTCCTCACGCAGGTAGCGCTCGCGCTGGATACTCAGTGTGCTGCCTGATTCGTCGAGCAATTCTCCGTCCAGCGATTGTGTCAGCGCCCTGGCTGCCGCCAGCATCAGGTCAAATGATTCAACCGAGTCAACCGGCCCGGGCAGGACAAGGAACAAGCTGATACCCGGAATTTGCTGCCCCTTGATGTTCTGCAAATCAAAACTGCCGGGCTCGACCAGACTTGCCGCACTGAATACGGTTTTGGATTCATCATTGCCATCGTAGCGATGAAATATTCCGAATTTGCCGTGTCGCAAGCCGATGCCGCGCATGCTCAGTATCAGTTCGTCGCCAGGAAACGATTTTTTCTCGCGAGCGACAATCCGCACCGTCACAATTTTCTGTGGCGTATCATCTTCTGCGGGCAACTCGTCTTTATCAGCGTCGTCGATGTCCGGCTCGGGTGGAAATTCCAGCAGATCATCCGCATCAGCGGTATCGTCGTTGCCGTCGAGCCGCGGTTCAATGCGTGAGTTCGACGCGACTTCGTCACTTGCGGTAGCTTTCTTACGACGGCTGTAGAGATAGACCCCTGCGATTACCAGAAGTCCGAATAACAACAGCAACCAACGCAGTCCCTCCATACTTGCACTCACCCGATGCCGCTAGCTGGCCGCCATCTTAACAGCTGCATCGAGATCGACAGAAACCAGTCTTGAGACGCCCGGCTCCTGCATCGTAACGCCTGACAATTGACGGGCCAGCTCCATCGTTACCTTGTTGTGCGTAATGAAGACGAACTGCACTTTGTCTGACATGTCCTTGACGATATTGCAGAAGCGCTGCACGTTGGCATCATCGAGCGGCGCATCAACCTCGTCGAGCATGCAGAAAGGTGCGGGATTCAACTCAAAGATCGCGAATACCAGTGCCACCGCTGTCAAAGCCTTCTCACCACCCGATAACAGGTGGATAGTCGAGTTGCGCTTGCCCGGCGGTCGAGCCATCACCGTAATGCCTGCTGACAGCAGATCATCACCTGTCAGCTCGAGGTACGCATGCCCACCGCCAAACAATTTCGGGAACAGAACCTTGAACCCCTCATTGACTTTGTTGAACGTATCGCGGAAGCGGCTACGTGTTTCCTTGTCGATTTTTCGAATCGCGCCCTCGAGAGTTTCCAGCGCATCGTTCAAATCCGCCAGTTGCGAATCGAGATACTCCTTGCGCTCTGATTGCTCTTTGAATTCGTCAATGGCCGCGAGGTTGATCGGGCCAAGGCGGTCGATACGACGTCGGACTTTCTCCAGCTTTTCTTCCCAGTCTGCAACGTTTGCTCCGTCGTCAAGCTCCTCGAGCAGGTTTTGCAGCTCGAATGATGTTTGGGCCAGTTGCTCAGAAAATCCTTCGCGCCGAACCTTAAGTTCCTGCATTGCCATTTCGGCTTCGCTCAGTTTCGCCCGGCATGTCTCAACCGATTGATCGACTTGCATGCGCGACTGATCCAACTCGCGAAGTTCACTTTCAACCTTCTCGACAATCTGCCTTGCTGTCGCAAGTTCGTCTTCGACTTCGACGCGTTTTTCCAGTTGTTCCGCCAATGCCGTTTTATTGGATTCCAACGGTGACTGGCTATTCTCAAGCTGCGAGCGAATTTCTGCCTCGCGCGCACGAAATTGCGTTAACTGGGTCTGCATGCGCTGCAAATTTTGCGCCGCAGACTCTTTGCTGGTTCGTCGGCTCTCGAACTGGATTGCAATATTCTGTACGGCCTGGCGATCTTCATCTGCCTGGGCACGAACGCGATTCAGCTCTGCACGCAATTCTTCGCGGCGCGCTTCGAGATCGCGCTTCTCGGCCTCCAGTATCTGTAACTGTTCGACCGCCTGAGTATTCACTCTCTGCGATTCACGCAGCTGTTCTTCAGCAGTTATTTTCTCGTTGTTTATCTCGCTGAACTCTTCAGCCAATGCCACTTTGCGGGCATTCGCCTGGTCCATTTGGTAACGCGCCGATTCCAGTTCTGCTTTGGTCTCCGAATACTCGTTCAAAAGCGACGATGCATCCTGCTGCATGGTTTCTCGCCGCTCTTCCAGCTGCGTCAGTCGCATGCGGCCATCGCCCAGCAATTTCCTGGCGCTGTCGTGACGTGCCTGCATCTCGCGTATTTCTGATTTCAGACGACGCATGTCGTGCTCGCGCGCCAAAACACCGGATTTGCCTTCCTTGTCACGACTGACGCGCAGCCAGTTTTTACCCAACCAGACACCATCCGGGGTCACTACAGAGGCATCATCGGGCAGAGTCTCGCGAATACTCAATGCCTGTCCAAGCGATTCTGCTACCCGGACCTTAGACAACATTTGCACAATCGCACTCGGCGCTCCGTTTGCTTTGCCAGCAAGAGTATTCCCGTCAGCGGTTATTTCGCCATCTTTAGAGCGCTCGCGCAGAATTGTGACCTTGCCACTCTTTAATTTGGCAATGGACTCGGTGACCGGAGTAATGTCCGCGACACAAACTGCCTGCAGATATTCGCCCAGCACGGTTTCGACAGCCCGTTCCCAGCCACTCGCGACGTCAAGTTTCTGCGCCACGCGACTGTTGGTATCAAGACCTGTGCCACCGAGCCAGCTTTTGACGCCTTCGTCGCCTTCTCCCAGCGCCGCCTGCTGCAAAGCTTCCAGCGAGGCATACTTGCCCTTCGCATCCTGTAGAGCCGTATGGCGCTCGTCGACGAGTGACGTTAATTTGCGGTCCTGTTCACGCAGTTTGCGCACTTTCTCGCCAATGTCGGTAAGGTGGCGATCAAACTCATCGCGTGCCTGCCGCTTGCGCAACTCGCGTTCCGCCAGTTCATTGTAGCGCTCTTGCAACTCCTCGGGACTCGCGTCGTCCTGTGCTTCCTGGATCTTTTTGTGGCGTTCACCAAAACTCACCAGTCGCGATTCAATCTGCTCGGACCGGGTTCTTTCAACGCTCTGCATCTGTAACGCGTCGTTATAGAGCCGGGAATGCTCGTCCCATTGCTTTTGCCAATCGGCTATGGCGTCTTCTGCCTTTTGCAATGATGAGGCTGAGAGCTGCTCACTTTGCTTTGCCTGTTCCAGTCCCGGAACGAGCTCGCTTAGCGTCATTTCCAGCTGTTCGATTTCGGTCTTGTCCTGATCGATATGCGCTGCAATTTCTTGCGCACCGTTTATCGATTGTTCGAGGTCGTTCTGCTGCCGTTCGCGAAGCTCACGAGCATGTTCTATCGATTGTTCCAGGCGGGCGATTTCAGATCCCACTTTGTAATATCGCCCCTGAACCGCATTGAACTCATCGGTGCTTTCGGCCTGCCGAACTCGCGTATCTTCCAGTGACGCTTCAAGACTACGCTGCTTCGCAATCGCGGCCTCCAGGCTGGTCTTGCGCTCCTCGAGGTTCGACCTTGCTTCTTCGCCACGCTCATCAAGTTCACGCGTTCGCAATGCCAGTAATTCAGCAACGGTGCGGCGCTCTTCATTCTTGTATTTGCTGTAGCGTTCTGCCGTCTTTGCCTGCCTGTCGAGGTGCTTAATCTGCTTCTCAACTTCTTCGAGTACGTCCAGCAAACGATCGAGGTTTTCTTTCGTGTGCTTAATTCGATTCGACGTTTCCCGGCGTCGTTCTTTGTACTTGGATATGCCGGCCGCTTCTTCGAGAAACACTCGCATTTCTTCCGGTTTGGCTTCGATCAAACGAGAGATCATGCCCTGCTCGATGATCGAGTAACTGCGCGGGCCCAGACCGGTGCCGAGGAAAACACCGGTAATATCCTTGCGGCGGCATTTGGTGCCATTGAGAAAATACGTGGAAATACCGTCTCGACTGACTTCCCGTCGAATGGCGATTTCAGCATATTTTGCGTATTGCCCTTCCAGCGTCGTTTCACTGTTATCAAACAGCAATTCTACGGAGGCGGCACCGACAGGCTTGCGAGTGCTGGAGCCGTTGAAAATAACATCCGTAATGGAGTCGCCGCGCAGGCGCGACGCCGAACTTTCGCCCATTACCCATCGAACGGCGTCAATGACGTTCGACTTGCCGCAGCCATTCGGACCGACCACGCCAACGAGGCTGCTCGGAAAGGTAATGGTTGTGGGGTCGACGAATGATTTGAAGCCAGCGAGCTTTATCTTGCTTAAACGCATTGCTTATTCGGACCGATATTCCGTCAAATCGGGGTAGTGTAATGGAATTCTGAGGATAAAACCCGGCTATAAAATAATTGTCGCCGAATTGAGACAGGCTGGCCCGGAGCCGCGAAATAGCGGCGATTGGCGGCTCCCGGTGAGGCTCGAAACCCCTCAAAAAATAGGGCTTCCCAAACGCGTCAGGCCATGTATAATCGCCGCCTTTTCTTTCCCCGGCAGGAGCCAAATAATGCCCGCAAAGAAAGCCGCGAGTAAAAAGCGGAAGAAAGTGACCGCCAAACGCAAGAAAGTCGCCAAGAAGAAGACAGCGACGAAGAAAAAGGTCGCCCGGAAGTCTGCTGCCCGAAAAAAGGTCGCCAAAAAGGCATCCAAAAAGAAGGCCCCCGCCAAGAAAAAAGTCGCTAAAAAGAAGGCGTCCAAGAAGAAAGCTCCAGTAAAAAAGAAGGTTGCCAAGAAAAAGGCAAGCAGCAAGAAGAAGGTAACCAGGAAAAAAGTGGCAAAGAAGAAAGCGGCGAGCAAAAAGAAAGTTGCAAAGTCTTCAAGTTCCAAAAAGAAGAAGGTTGCCAAAAAGTCTCCCAGCCGCAAGAAAACAGCGGTAAAGAAAAAGACCCCGACTCGAGCGAAAGCGCCGGCACGAAGAAGTAGCGGTGATGCGTTGTCTGGCCCGATTCACGGAATTCCGCCGTACAAGCCGGCCCGTGGTGAGGAGTACATGAGCGACGAACAGATCGAGCATTTTCGAGCGATTCTGACGGCGTGGAAGAATGAGCTGATGTTCGAGGTAGACCGTACTGTTCATCACATGCAGGACGAAGCCGCCAATTTTCCGGACCCGAATGATCGCGCGACCCAGGAATCGGAATTCGGACTCGAATTGCGTACCCGGGATCGTGAACGCAAGTTGTTGCGCAAGATCGAATCCGCGCTCAGCAGACTGGACGATGGTTCGTACGGCTATTGCGACGAGACCGGCGAAGAAATTGGCTTGAAACGCCTGGAAGCACGCCCGGTCGCCACCCTGAGCCTTGAGGCCCAGGAACGCCGCGAAATGGCTGAACGCCAGTTCCGTGACCGGGATGACCGCTATCGTTAGTTCCCGATAGCTCGAATCAATATGAATATGCACGAACCGGGTCAATACGTTGGCAGGTTCGCGCCGTCCCCCACGGGCCCACTGCATTTCGGTTCGCTCGTCGCCGCGACGGCAAGCTATCTTGAAGCGCGTACCCGCAACGGCCATTGGCTGATCCGAATCGAGGACATCGACCCGCCGCGCGAACAAGAAGGCGCGACTGATCAGATTCTCACTGCGCTGGACGCCTATGGCTTCGAGTGGGATGGCGACGTCGCATTCCAAAGCAAGAGTCGCGATGCGCACCTGCATGCGATACAAACCCTCATCGACGCCGGTCAGGCCTACCGCTGCGACTGTTCGCGCCGGGACCTGGCCGATTTTCCGCATGGGTCGCTCGGCGTCATTTATCCGGGTACCTGCCGCGACCGGAGCGTAAGCGGCGAAGCAGCGGTCCGGGTGCAAACCGCGGCCATCAATATTGCATTTGAAGACCGTCTGCAGGGACGCGTGGTACAAGATATTGAGCGGGATTCGGGCGATTTCATCATTCACCGCCGAGACGGTTTAATCGCCTATCAACTTGCCGTGGTTGTTGACGATCATCTACAGAAGATTACCGACGTAGTACGCGGAATCGACTTGATTGACTCGACGGCTCGGCAGCTCTGGCTGCAAAGACTGCTGGGATACGAGCACCCAGGCTATGCCCATATCCCGGTGGTCACACACCCGGATGGCGATAAACTCAGCAAATTGACGGGGGCGCCCGGTCTGACACTCGAATCCACGGTGGCGGTGCTGGTTGAGGCGCTGGTTTCCCTGCAACAAACCCCACCACCAGATCTGGCGTCTGAGACGCTAGCGGCAGTCTGGGATTGGGCGCTAGAAAATTGGCGACCTGGAAAACTTAAAGGTGTAAGAGCCGTCGTCAAAACGCCTTGACATGAATGCATTTGTGAAATAGCTTGAGCATTGCAACGGGGATACGCTCCCCCGCCCCCTGTTGCAACAGCCTGAAGGTGTTATCACTCTACGGCGGGCCCCCTGCGCAAGCGGGGGGCCATTTTTTTTGCCCCCAAGATTCCCTGCGATGAGCCAAAACGAGCAACAGAACCGGATAATTCCGAGTAATTTTTCACCGGCTCGCTGGCTCAGGAACCGCCACGCACAAACGATGTACCCGAGTCTGCCCTGGTCGTGGCGTTCGCGCCCGGAATTACGGCGTGAAACACTTGAGTTGCCGGACGGCGATGCCACCGCGGTCGATTGGCTCATGGCGGCAGACCGCCTGCCCGACTCTGCACCGCTGCTCGTCATCCTGCACGGCCTGGAAGGGTCCGCCGGCTCGTCCTACGCCCGCATGCTAATGGAAGCAGCATTTGATCGGGGCTGGCGCTCCTGCGTGCTGCATTTTCGCGACTGTGGCGACTACCG
>CAXBJV010000075.1:0-10699 GCA_963976215.1 uncultured Woeseiaceae bacterium
TTTGGGTATTGATTGGCATTGCCTTCATTGCGATGCATCTATTTGGACACGGCGGGCACGGCGGACATGGAAGTCGCGGGGACGACAAGCCGGACACCGACGATCCGCCAAATCGCGACCGGAAAACAGGTCACCGACATTGACAAGGGGTTAGGCATGAAAACAACGGTTATCGAAGTGGCGGGACTCTTGTCGGTTCTAAGTGCCGCCGGTGTAGAGAAACAACTGGGGCGGCTGCCGGGCGTGCGCAAAGCGGAGGTCAACTACGTGGCGGGTAGCGCAACGGTGACCTATGACGAGTCACAAATCGACCTCAATACTATCAAGAAGCGCGTCCATGAGTGCGGCTATCACTGCGCTGGCGAGCTGCAACCCAAGCACGTCTGCCAACCGGTTGACCCGCCGAGTGAGGCTGTTGCGGCGTCGGCAGCCGGAGACACACATCGCGGTCATGGTGGCCATGTGGCGCATACCGAGGAGGGCGGCAAAGACGAAATGGCGCATGACATGGGCCACGGTGGCGGCATGGACATGCAGTCGATGGTGCGCGACATGCGCAATCGCTTCTGGGTGTGTCTGCTGTTCGCTATTCCGATCTTCGTTTACTCGCCGATGGGCGGGCTGTTTACGCCGCCCGAACCGCCGTTTGGCCTGGCGCTCAATCAATGGCTGTTCGTACTGGCGAGCATTGCCATCATCTGGCCGAGCTGGCCGTTTTTCGTGGCTGCCTGGCGGGCACTAAAAAACGGTGTGCTCAATATGGCGGTGCTGGTGGTGCTCTCCGTGGGAACCGGCTACCTGTTCAGTCTCGGTGCGACGTTCTTCTTTGACGGCGTGCAGTTTTTTGAAGCGGTGGCCGTGCTGCTGGTGTTCATTTTGCTGGGCCATTGGCTGGAGATGCGCGCCCGCGCGGGTGCCTCGGACGCTATTCGCTCGCTGATGGATCTTGCGCCACCGAAGGCCACGGTGCTCCGCGATGGTCAGGAGCGCGAGATCCCGACCGCTGAGGTGGCGAAGGATGACGTTGTTGTGATCCGCCCTGGCAACAAGATCCCGGTGGACGGCGAGGTGCTGGAGGGCGAGTCGCAAGTGGACGAATCGATGCTCACCGGTGAGTCCATGCCGGTGGCGAAAAAGCCCGGTGACACGGTCATCGGCGCGACCATCAACAAGAGCGGCAGCTTCAAGTACCGCGCCACCAAAGTGGGCGCGGATACGGCCCTGGCGCAGATCGTCAAGCTGGTGCAAGAGGCGCAGAACTCCAAAGCCCCGGCACAGTTGTTGGCCGACAAGGCCTCGCAATGGCTGGTTGTGATCGCTATTGTCATTGGCCTGTTGACGTTTGGTGTCTGGTATTGGGGGCTCAACGCGACATTGTTGTTTGCCGTGACCCTCACCATCACCGTGTTCGTGATCGCCTGCCCCGATGCGTTGGGTCTGGCGACGCCGATGGCCGTGATGGTGGGCACCGGCCTGGGTGCCAAAAACGGCATCTTGTTCAAGAACGCCTCGGCACTTGAAGACGCCACCAAGCTCGATATCGTCGTCTGTGACAAGACGGGCACCCTCACCATGGGCGAACCGCAAGTGGTGTCGGTGGCCACCGCCGACGGTGATGAGGATGCACTGCTGAGTCTGGCGGCGACCGTGGAGCAGGGCTCGGATCATCCGCTGGCGCAGGCAATTCAGCGCCGGGCTGAGGGTCTGCCTCTGCAACCACTGGCCGAGTTTTTGAACATCGAAGGCAAGGGCGCACGCGCAACGGTAGGCGGACAGACTGTCTTGCTGGGCAATCGTCGTCTGATGGACGAAGAATCCGTCGACATGGGGCAGCTCGCGGACGAGGCAGCCCGGCTTCAGGGCAGCGGACAGACAGTGGTGCATGTCGCTAACGGCGGTACGCTGGTGGGACTGATCGCGATTGCAGATGCGCCGAGACCGACCGCGGCGTCAATGGTGACGAACATGCGCAAACGTGGTGTGGAGGTCGCCATGCTCACCGGAGACAACCAGGCCACCGCTGAGCGGATTGCGAATGAGCTCGGCATCCAGACCGTCATTGCCGATGTGCTGCCTGGCCAGAAAGCCGACAAAATCAAGGAACTCCAGGCGCACGGGAAAAAGGTCGGCATGGTCGGTGACGGTGTTAACGACGCACCGGCACTGACGCAAGCTGATGTGGGCTTCGCGATTGGTGCCGGCACCGACGTCGCGATGGACAGTGCCGATGTGGTGCTGATGAAAAGTGATCCCTATGACGTGCTGGGGGCGATTGAGCTCTCCCGTGCCACACTGCGAAAGATGCATCAGAACCTGTTCTGGGCTGTGGCCTACAATGTGCTTGCGTTTCCGGCCGCCGCGGGCGTGTTCTACCCGTTGGTGATCAGTCCCGAGGTGGCGGCCCTTGCCATGTCGGGAAGTTCGGCGTTGGTGGCCGTCAATGCCTTGTTACTGAAACGCACTCGACTGGAAGGTATTCACGAACCCGGCAAACCAGCGTCGGCAGCGGTGCAGGCGGCAGCGTCATGATGAGAGACAAGGCATCGGCGCCATCATGGTTGAAGGTTGGAATCACGGTAATACCAGCCCGATCAATCCTGGCGTTGGCGGCAATAATGCTGTTCGCCTCACCATTGATGGCCGCCCAGGACGCCGCATTGGATCACGGCTCTTTGCGCGAGACGTGGCCATGGTGGCTGGGGCTCACCGTGCTGGTGGCCGTATTCGCCTGGGCGGCGATCGCCTCATCGCGGTGGGACTCTGAAAGGGGTCGCCAGTTTGAGGAGCAGTTGCTGAAGTCGATGTATGCGCGAGGCGACATCGACCAGCAAGACTACAGCGCGCTGTCACACGAACTGGAAGAGCAGGCTCGCGATCGAGATGAACAGAATCGCGAACGATAATAAACAGCGTGCCGACCCGTCGAAGCCGAGCGTGAGCCCGCTGGCGGGTAAAGCGGTAACATCTGAAGACACACTCGACGTTGCCCGCCTAATCGATTCGTATTATTCGGAGCAACCGGATCCAGAGGTAGCCCTACAGGCGATCGCGTTTGGCACGTCGGGCCATCGGGGATCCGCACCGGATAAGACCTTCAACGAGCATCATGTCCTCGCCATCACCCAGGCGATATGCCGGTATCGAAAAGAAAAGGGAATCGACGGTCCGTTGTTTCTGGGTATCGATACGCACGCATTATCCGTACCGGCGTTCCACACTGCGCTCGAGGTGCTCGCCGGGAATCGTGTCGAAACAATGATTGCCGGTGACGAGCAGTTCACCCCGACACCGGTGATTTCCCACGCAATCATCGCCCACAATCGTAACCGCACTTCGGGTCTGGCCGACGGGATCGTTATTACACCGTCACACAATCCACCCGAGACCGGGGGGTTCAAGTACAACCCGCCGACGGGTGGTCCGGCCGGCGGTGACGTAACGCGGTACATCGAAACGGCAGCGAACGAGTTGTTGGCGCGGCAGCTCCGTGGCGTCAAGCGCGTGACAATTGACCAAGCGATGAAAGCTGCCACATCGCATCGCTACGACTACCTGAACCACTATGTGAATGACCTTGACCACGTTCTTGACCTCGGAGCGATACAAGCCGCCGATGTGCGGATCGGCGTCGATCCGCTCGGCGGAGCAGGTGTGCACTACTGGCCCGCCATCAAGGATCGCTATGGCCTGAACCTCGAGGTGGTCAATGAGACGGTGGATCCCGGCTTCGGATTCATGACCTTTGACTGGGACGGCAAGATCCGCATGGACCCATCGTCAAGCTACGCCATGCAAGGCCTTATCGAGTTGCGTGACCGATTCGACATCGCTGTTGCCTGCGATCCCGATCATGACCGCCACGGCATCGTTTCGCCGAGCACAGGCTTATTGCCACCGAATCATTATCTGGCGGTCGCCATTGATTATCTGGTCCGGCATCGGCCACAGTGGCGACGCTCTATGGCGATCGGCAAGACCATCGTCAGTAGCCAGATGATCGACAGGGTCGCCGCCGGCCTGGGTCGAGGCCTGGTCGAAGTGCCGGTCGGTTTCAAATGGTTTGTCGACGGCCTATCAAACGGCTCGCTCGGCTTTGCCGGCGAGGAAAGCGCCGGCGCCACGTTCGCACGAAGGGACGGTCGACTCTGGACCACCGACAAAGACGGAATTGTGTTGGCATTATTAGCCGCCGAGATAACGGCGACAGGCCTTCGGGACCCCGGCGAGCAGTATCGCGCATTGGTCCAGGACGTGGGTGACTCCTTTTACACACGGTTGGACGGCCCGGCGACGCCAGAACAAAAGACGCAGCTTGCCAGGCTGAAACCGCAGCAGATCGTGGCGACGGAGCTTGCCGGCGAGCGCATTGACGCGATCCTTGATACGGCACCCGGCAATGGCGAGCCTATCGGCGGCATTAAGGTGATGACTCAACATGGGTGGTTCGCCGCTCGTCCGTCGGGTACGGAAGCCCTCTACAAAATTTATGCCGAGAGTTTCCGTAATGACGATCATCTACAGCGTATTGTTACCGACGCGCATCGCATTCTCGATAGTGCACTAAAGCACGATTAAGGAAAGGCCTCGACCATGTCGCCGACATCGCCGTTCTCCGCGACCAAAAAATCATCAATCAGCGCCCATGTTGTTGCGGGATCCGACAGATAGACCTGATGGTCTGCTTCCTCAAGCCGTTCAAATGTCGCGCGGCTAAAGATCGGCAACAACACGGCGACGTTGTCTATTGGTGCTACGGCGTCCTTGTCGCCGTGAATCAACAAGATTCTCTTGTCCTTGACCTTTGATGCCAGCGCCCGCAGATCGGAATTCACCACGATCTCATCCAGGCTGCGGTAGTAGCTCACCCAGGTATGCTTTTTCGCCTCGTCAAAAATATCCTTCGGGACATTGTCGGGTCGAAACCACTCGGTCATGTACAGCGGATGGAAGTAGCAGACGAATTGGTAGGTCGAGTCGATGGACAGTTCATCCCATAGCGAAATACGAGCAAACGTGTCCTTTATCTCTTCCTTGTCAACGAAGTTCGGAAGACCAATCACCACTATTCCTTCAAACCACCCCGGATGTTCTCCGACCAGCCCCAACGCCAGAATGGCGCCGAGGGAGTGGCCGACAACGACAACGTCACCGGAGTTGAAATTCTCGAGTTTCAGCACTTTTTCTATTGCACCCAAATGCTCGTCGAAATCGTATCGAGCGTTCGGTTTGGGGGACTCGCCGAAACCTAAGAGGTCGATCAGCAATAAGGAATAGTCGTCTGGCGCATACTCAAGACCCTTCTTCCAATACTGCAGTGAGCCCGTCAAGCCATGCAACAGCACTACCTTTGTCGGACCGTGACCGATCCGCTCATAGTTTAGTGTCATCGCCTGTGGGTCGTAGGCGGGGGCAAGAATGCCACGGAGGTAGCTTTGAACGCCGATTCCGGCGAAGGCGAGGGCAGCAATGGCGGGAAGCAGGTAGAGCAGGCGTTTACGCATTAATCGATCCCAAGAAGCACCAGTATATCGAGTCCGCTGACCCGTCACTGTGCGCCAATTGAACTGCAAATAGGCGCCGGACCAACGGACCGGAGGGCGACGACTTGTCTGTCAGTGCAACAGACTGCGTCTGCGACGAGTCAACCTTGCCGATTTTACACGGCTCGCAAACACTCCGTCTGGGTTACGCGGGCGGTGTTCGCGAAAGACCCAGGCGGGCCGCTCTTGCCGATTCTGCTCGCTTGACCTGTGTCCAACATACACGTCGCACAATATAGCTTGAGGGTGTCGGGATCGAGTGCCGAGCGCCTTCCGCGTTCACTGCTGAACCTCACGAAGAGGCGCTTGGTGATGGCGAAGCAGCGCAATGAACAGACAACAACGTCCAAATTTCCGTATTAGGAGACACCTTGAGCGAGCAAGTATCAACCGCTCCACTGAATGTCGACCGGTTACCCACCGACATCGACGGTGTGGATGCTCTGATCGAACTGGCGCTGGATTTGCGCTCATCATGGCATCACGGTGCCGACAGTGTGTGGCAACAGCTCGACCCTGATCTTTGGCGCGCCACACAGAATCCCTGGGTTGTATTGCAAACCGTCTCGCCGGGCACAATTCGTCGTTTGTTGTCCAACACGGCCTTCTGCAACGAGATCAATGAACTGGTTCGCGTGAGACGGGAAACTGCACAGTCACCGGCCTGGTTTCAAAAGAATCACCCCGAATCCCGGCTTCGCAGGGTCGCCTACTTCAGTATGGAGTTCATGCTGAGCGAGGCGCTGCCCATTTACTCGGGTGGTCTGGGCAATGTGGCGGGCGATCAACTCAAGGCGGCGAACGATTTGGGCGTCCCGGTCACCGGCGTCGGCCTGCTGTATCAGCAAGGCTACTTCCGGCAGCTGATTGATGCGGACGGTAACCAGCAAGCGGCCTATCCGTACAACGACCCCGGTCAGTTGCCGATCACCCCGCTGCGCCAGGCCGACGGGCAGTGGCTGCGTCTGAAGCTCGAGCTGCCCGGGCACTCGATATGGCTGCGCGCATGGCAAGCAACGGTCGGACGCTTGAAGCTCTACTTGCTGGATACCAACGATGCGGCGAACTATCCGCCGTATCGCGGCATTACCAGCGAATTGTACGGCGGCGGAACGGAATTGCGCTTGATGCAGGAAATGGTGCTTGGCATCGGCGGATGGCGGTTATTGGCAGCCCTCGGCATCGAGCCGGACGTTTGTCACCTGAACGAGGGTCATGCGGCGTTTCTGGTGTTGGAACGCGCGCGTCATTGCATGGCCGAGACGGGTCAATCCTTTGACGCGGCGCTGGCCATCACTCGCGCTGGCAACGTCTTTACCACGCATACCGCCGTGCCCGCAGGCTTCGATCGCTTTGCGCCCACCCAAATCGAGCATTGCTTTGGGACGTATGCCAAAGAGCAGCTGGGTATTTCTATGGACGCGTTGCTGGCATTGGGCCGCCAAAACCGGGCCGATGCCTCGGAGCCATTCAACATGGCGTACTTAGCGATCCGAGGCAGTGGTGCCGTCAATGGCGTGAGTCGTTTGCACGGCGAGGTTAGCCGTCAGTTGTTCGCACCGCTATTTCCGCGGCGCCCGTTGCAGGAAGTACCCATCGAGCACGTGACCAACGGTGTGCACACGCCGACCTGGGACTCTGCGCCGGCCGACAAGCTGTGGACGGAAGCCTGTGGTCAGGACCGATGGATGGGTACCACTGAGACGCTGGATCGCGACATCTGTTGTGTTACCGATGAGGAACTTTGGGGATTTCGGCGGGCTGCTAGCACATCGCTGGTCGACTATGTCCGCGAACGTAAGTCCCAACAGGTAGCGGCGACGGGCGGCGACGGTGAAGCTCAGCCTTTGGATCCGACGATACTGACGATCGGTTTTGCACGCCGCTTTGCCACCTACAAGCGCCCGGACCTGTTATTGCATGACCCGGCGCGATTGCTGCACTTGTTGAGCCATCCTGAGCGCCCCGTGCAACTCGTTATTGCCGGCAAGGCGCATCCGGCGGATGCGGCCGGACAAGCCTTGATTCGGCGGTGGATCGAGTTCGCGCAACTGCCGGAGGCGCAACATCGCGTCGTATTTCTAAGCGACTACGACATGCATCTGGCCGAGCACCTTGTACAGGGTGTCGATGTCTGGCTAAACACACCTCGAAGACCGTGGGAAGCGAGTGGCACCAGCGGCATGAAGGTCTTGGTCAATGGCGGTATCAACCTTTCCGAACTCGACGGTTGGTGGGCAGAAGCCTATACGCCCGAGGTCGGCTGGGCGCTCGGCGACGGCAAAGAGCACGGTGACGATCCGGCCTGGGATGCTGCCGAGGCCAACACGCTCTATGATTTGCTGGACAACGAGGTCACCACCGCCTTCTACGAACGCGACGATGACGGTATCCCACGGGCCTGGGTCGAGCGGATGCGCAACAGCATGGCGCAACTGACACCGAAATTTTCCACCAACCGTACGGTGCGAGAATACACCGAGCGATTCTATTTGCCCGCAGCGAACGCGTATCATGCCCGCGCGGCGAACAGTGGTAAACGCGGCAGCGAGATCGCCAAATGGATCTCAGCACTCAACGAGCAATGGCCTGATGTGCGTATCACGAATTTCAATGTGGAGACGGTCAATCAGCGACATGTGTTCGACGTTGAGGTGTGGCTCGCTAATCTCTCACCGGCGGATGTGGTCGTCGAACTGTATGCTGAGGCGACCGCGGGCGATAGCGCCGTGCGGGTGCCGATGCAGCGGGGCAGCCATCGAAACGGCGACGAAGGCGCGCATTTGTTCACCGCTTCGGTGACCGCGGATCGACCGGCCTCGGATTACACCGCTCGGCTCCTGCCACAATACTCCGGCGTGTCAGTCCCGCTGGAAGCTACACCAATTATGTGGGCGCGATGAGGCGGCGCACTGCGCGGGTGCCGAGACCGTCGTCGACCGGCTATAGACGAGAGGCCATCAAATCCCCAATGAGGATTACCGTACAGGTTAAGCAAGGACGGACACTATGAAAGACGCGATCGCACATTCAGGCACCTGGGCACTCGCCGTGATCATGGTTGTGATCGCGTCGTGGGTTTTGTACCGCTTCCTGGCGCCGAAAAGCTGGCGCGAGTGGGCCAGTGCTGGCTTAGTACAGGCCTTCATCATCGCCTTGTACGCGGAGATGTACGGCTTCCCACTCACCATTTATTTGCTGGTGCGTTTTTTCGGTCTGGACCAGACTGAGCTGAACGCGAACCTGTGGTCGACCCTGCTCGGCATGGGCGAGACCGGCATGATGATTGCGATGATTCTAGGCTATGCGTTCCTATTCGTCGGCATTGGTTTGTTTATCCAGGGTTGGCGCGAGCTGTATCGGGCTCGTCAGGAAGACCGACTGGTTACCGACGGTCTGTACGCCATTGTACGGCACCCGCAGTATTCGGGACTTTTCCTCGCGCTGTTCGGTGAGGGTTTTGTGCACTGGCCGACGGTGTTTTCCATCACGGTGTTGCCGGTAATCGTGCTTGCGTATGTGTTGCTGGCACGGCGGGAAGAAAAACGTGTGCTGGCCGAATTTGGCGACGATTATCGAGGGTATCAGCAGCGCGTACCAATGTTCTTCCCGCGCCCGGGTCAATGGAGGCAATTGATTGCACAGTCCCAAATCGCCGAAGACAAGGTCGAAAAGCGATCAAACTAGTGGGCCCGCGATGAAGCACGCAACTTGTACCACACAAGGAGACTAACCATGGAAACACAACACTTGTCGGTGATCGGCATGACTTGTCAGGGCTGCGTTGAATCAGTGACACGCGCATTGCAGGCGATCAGTGGCGTCAAGAGTGCGGATGTATCGCTTGCGGTAGGCTCGGCAACAATTGAATTTGATGAGCAGCTGACGTCCCTCGACGACCTCGAACAAGCCGTCAAGCAGGCAGGTTACGACGTAAGCACAGGCGAGTCGACCGACGAGTCGCAGGGTGATCGTAAGGGCTGCTGCTGCGGCTAGATCTTTGAGATGCCTATCGGGCCAGCCTTTACTATTCTTAGCCCACCGCACGTTGAGTATCGAGGTCGCGCAATGACTACGACAAACGCAACCCATACGGTGACGAACCAGCCACCGCTTCTGGAAGCTTACAATATGTTCACGAGCGATGAGGCGCTGGTAGAAGCGGTGCACCGCGAGGGTGCAGGCTGGGCTATCGCCGAGCTTGCGAGCTACGGTGCGACGATGGGTCAAGCCGATATGATCCACCGTGGATACCAGGCTAACGAACATCCGCCTCGACTGCGCACGCATGACGCGCGAGGTTATCGGATCGACTGTGTCGAATATCATCCCGCGTACCATGAGTTATTGCGCGGCGCCATTCGGCACGGGCTGCACGCCAAACCATGGACGAATCCCCGGCCGGGTGTGCACGTCGCTCGGGCCGCTTTCAATTATCTACAAACGCAAGTCGAAGCCGGCCATGGTTGCCCGCTGACCATGACCTTTGCAGCCATACCCACGTTGCGTAAGCAACCGGACGTCGCCGACATGTGGGAGCCGCTGGTCACGGCGTGCGAATACGATCCGAGGAACATTCCGATGACGGAAAAGCCCGGGGTCACGCTGGGAATGGCAATGACCGAGAAACAAGGTGGATCCGATGTGCGCGCGAATGCCACGACTGCTCAACCGACCGGCTCGGGCGGTCCCGGGTCGCTTTATACCGTCACCGGCCACAAGTATTTTGTATCCGCGCCGATGAGCGATGCGTTTCTGGTCCTTGCGCAGGCGCCGCAGGGCCTCTCCTGTTTCTTGTTGCCGCGATGGGCGCCCGATGGCACCAAGAATGCCATAGAGCTACAGCAGCTCAAGCGAAAGATGGGCAACGTCTCCAATGCCTCCGCCGAAGTGGAGTTGCGCGGCGCAATCGCGTGGCTTATCGGCGAGGAGGGTCGTGGCGTGGCGAACATCCTGGAGATGGTTGCACTGACGCGGTTCGATTGCATGGTGGGCTCCGCCGCGAGCATGCGCCAGGCGGTCGCCCAAGCCACGCACCATGCGCGTTACCGAGAAGCGTTTGGCAAACGACTGGACCAGCAGCCCTTGATGCAAAACGTACTGGCCGATCTCATCATCGAAAGTGAGGCCGCTCTGGCGCTGAGCTTGCGCACCGCACG
>CAXBJV010000076.1:0-10567 GCA_963976215.1 uncultured Woeseiaceae bacterium
GCCAGTTCCGGCGGGATGAAGAGACGGATCTTGCCGCCCTCGCCGATCTGTTTCAGGCCCTCGGCCCAGCCAGGGATGATCTGGGACATGCCGATCGTGAGCGCTTTTTCACAGCACTTGAAGCCATCGTCGACAACAGTACCGTCGCTCATCGTGCCCACTTCGTGAACCCGAACCGTATCGTTGGCTGTGGGACGGCGGCCATTGCCCGGTGCCAGAACCCGGTATTGCAAGCCACTACCTGAAACGACCACCCCGTCTTTGGCGCGGTTTGCTGCCAGGAACTCAGCGCCCGCTTCACGATAGGTCTTTGGCGCTTGTCCCGGCTGCTCGGGCGCAACCTGGGCTGCCGCAATACGACGCTCCGAGTCGCGTTTCTCAATCGCTTCAAACTCCGATTGCGCGGCCATGATCCTGTCACGCGCCGATACCTGCGGTGCTTCTTCTTGTGCGGTAATAATCTCGGTGCCCTGGCTCTCTCTCGCGAGCGACTGGAAGGTCAACGTGACGAGGTTGTCTTCGAACTGCCGCACCTCGGGACTGTCGCACTTGTTGCGGCTGATCAGCTGCTGCAATCCGACCAGCACCGCGCGCAGTTTGTATGAGCCAAGACCATGGGTGGCGAATTCCACACCGGAACTGCCACCGGCGCCGCAGATCTTGTCGCACAGCGGAATGAATTCCTTGTTGACCTGGTAGACCTGTCCATATTCCCAGCCGCCGGTCGAACCTTGCGAAATGCCGCGCATGTCTTCGTAGTGAATTACCGGCACGGTGGCCTTGCGGGTTATCGAGCGAGCGCCGGGGCGCAAACAGGACTCGCCGGGGCTGCTGCTGAAGTCGGCGCTGTACTGCCCCATGTAATAGACGGCCAGCAGTTTGAGATAGGACTGGTCAGCCAGCACGCCCTGCTGCTCACCGGTGATCACCGACGTGAACTTATTGTAACCGGCAACGCCGGGGTCGTTCGCGACCTCCTCTGTAATCTGCCGGTCGAGCTGGCGAACCAGTTCGTTATCGCCACGAAAAATAGCGTTGAGATAGATGCCGCCAAACAACTCGCAGAACGGTTCACCTTCGCAGGAACCGAGATCTTCCATCGCGGCAACGGCTTTGTAGTGCGGGTGTTTTTCGTTGCGGGTGTTGGCCAGCAGCGCTACGACGTTCTGCCCGGCATCGTCCACGAGCCGGTAGCGCATGATGTCATAGTGCTCGAAATCGTCACCGCGATAAAAATACAGAGACACCATCCTGGGGGCCTTGTCGGCACAGGACGCTGCGAGGATCGGACGGATCGCATCTTCGACGAACTGCTCGTAGTTAGAGCCAAAAATGGCGTCACGATCGTCGTGCTGAACGTTATAGACAATCTTCATCTTCGCCGGATTAACCCGTGGCCCATTCCCGCACCAGTCGCGTGTGCGTGGATGCCGGCTCTCCGGCATGACCGATATGCGTTCACCCGAACCGTCGGCGGCGGCGTAAATCTGCGGGAAAGTCACGGCCGCTGACACGGCTGGCGAGATCAGGATAGACGCAAATGTTACGCACAGCGCCTGCAAGGCGAGGTTAAGGGCGATCTTCATACAGGAGTGCTCTTCGTATTGTTCGGGCTATCTTATACCGCGCCCGGCACGTCAACCACTAAGCCGGGATCAAAATCGCGCCCGTCCGTTTCCCGTGGATACCCTCTTGGGTTGCAGACGACCCGTGTGTCGAAAATTTCATAGTCACAAGGCACATGTGTATGTCCGTGAATCCACAGTTTCGGTTGATGCTGCTCGATGATGTCTTCCAACCTGCTCGCAAAAGCGGCGTTCAGCGGATTGTTCGCGTATTGTTTCGCGACAGACATCGCGGCTGGCAGGTGGTGAGTTACGACGACGGTCGGTCCTTCGAAGTGCACATTCAGCTCGCTTTCGAGCCAATCCCGACTATTGTTGTGGAGTTCGACAGAGACTTCCGGTGTAAATGCCCGGCCGCCGCTTCGGATCGAAGAGAAGTCCTCAATAGTGTGCTTAGCCCGGTTGCGGTCAAACCATGCCTCGTTTTCGCCTCTGAACTTGAAGTCCGTCCACAATGTGCTCCCAAGGAATCGAACGCCGTTAATTGTGATGGCGGCATCGTTCAGCACATGGATATTTGGCGCGGACTGGTTTACAAGCTCATCAAGAAGCGCTAAATCTTGGTCGTAATATTCGTGGTTTCCCGGCACGTAAATCACGGGATTATTAGGAAAGGTTCTTGCTGCCCATTGAATGCCGGACAAGCCGACGCCGATGTCGCCAGCGAGGACCACCGCATCCGCGCCCGTTTCCGGTGGCGAAAATTCGGCAAATTCGGTATGAATATCGCTGAGGACGTGAAGCTTCATTACACAAAGGGTTTATGAAGACAGGTAAACCCTAGCACCCTGCATACGTCGCATTGCAAGTCTGAAATATAGATTTAAACAACCAGCTTCTCGAGGCGCCTGGTCATACGCTGATCAAGTGCGGCAGCTTCCTTGTGCAAGTTGCATTGCATATTGACCCGAGCGACGTTGAAAAGCGCTGCGTTGATCGTTCGACGCTCATTATCGGCGAACCACGATAGCACTGTTGCAAGATGCCAGATTGCTGGTTTTCCATCATGAATGGGCGGCGGAAATCCTGAGCCTTTTTTGACGACCAGTTTCCTCATGTATTGTCGTGAAAAGCCGAGCAACTGTGCTATGTCACTCAGTCCGACGAAATCGGGTTCAGCTTCGATCAATTTGGCATTCGGAATAGCGCGCTGGACATCCGCCAGAGCACTGAGTATTGCCTTGTCGGCGGACGATGCCTCACGGGTGAAGTTGATCGCAATACGTCCCGACATGCCTATGCCAACAAGTGCATCGGTGCAACCTTCGGCCGAGAGATTCTTAACAAGGGATTCTGGATCGGCGTCGTGTCGACCGAGTGCATATCGCAATGTGAAATCGTAGGTTTCCATCTTTAATCTTTCTCTGTGCAATTATCGACAACTCGACGGATCTGTTTTGCATGATTCATAGCACTTCGCGGCGTGCTCCAAATGCTCGAAACGCAAAACTCGCCACACCGGCAGTCCTTGTCGTTGTATGGACAGAAGATTCTGCCCCATGCATGTGACCCGCCAAGCTCCACGCGCCAGCCGAACTGCTCGGCGTACGCGAGCGCGTCCTCAACCTCCTTTTTTGGATGGCGTTTGCGGGGCATTGTTGCTCAGCCGAGTCAGATCGTAAGCTCGGGGAAAAAGGTTGTCAAGTGACAACCCATCAGTATGACGAATTTCGCTCCTATCGTGCTGGACACGGGCGGGATTTCGACAGCCAAAAACGGCGCGAAAGCAGCAGTTTTAGGGTTCATGTTTATTTTCCTGAAATGATCAAAGGGCCTGAGCTGAGAAATATCTCTGACCCCTTCTTTCTGACGGAATGTATGTCGGCTTCTTGGCCTTATTAGGACCTTTGCGTCTATTCGGCAATTACCGCGCGGAACCCCGAATTCGGGACTAGACTTGGGATGTGACATTCGTCATTTCAGGAGATCGACATGAACAAGTTTGCATTTGTCCTGACAGCCATTGCCATCACCTCGCTTTTTTCATCAGGAATCGTCCTGGCAGATGAAGCGGCGATCAAGACGCTGGCCCGAATCACAATGAACCTGAATCACTTTCCTTCGGATGATGACAAGGCGATATTGAAGGGGATTATCGACAGCGATGAGAGCTCAGACGAAGCGGCCGATATCGCGATGGCAATTTCCAATATGCAACACAAGGTCCTGGAAGACGATGCCGAGCGACTGGAAGACCTCATCAGCGACGACCAAATCGGGGCCGATGCACGGAAGCTCGCCAGCATCCTGCTGCGCATCAATCATGCACCGAGCGAAGAGGATAAGAAAACCCTGGCGGCGTTGGCGGGTGGTTGAGTATTGAATTAAGTCATTGCCCTGAATAAAAGAGCGCTGACCCCGAGGGTCATGACGACCCCCGAGGCCAGCACTTACAGCACACCCGGTTGCATTGCCTTAATTGTCCAGAGCATTTAGCAGCTGTTCGGCCAGCATGTCGCTGACGCCGTCGCGCACGTCGGATGGCTTGAGCACGTTAATCGCCGTTGCAACGTCCTCACCGTCGATCGTGACGAATGCCTCGTAGCTGTTGCCGGCCGCGCGGTAACCCAGGCCTTCCACTGACGGCACGCTCGCCGTACCCTGGTTGACTTCGGTCTTGACCGTTTCGATCGCATCCGTCGTCGGCAACTGGTCGATGATCTGCTGAGTGCTGATCATGCGGTCGCTGGTTTCCTGGATGCGGTAGACGTTGTCGCGAGCGCTGGCGATGCTGTTGGCGTCCGACGTGCTCAACACGGTTTCGTAATTGTCGCGACTGTAGATCGTGTAAGTCGTGTTGAACGGATAGCCAAAACTCTTGCGCACCGAAACCTGGATGCGCACCCGGCGGTGGTCGTAGGCACCGGCCAGCGCCTGGCGAAGGGCATCGCGCAAGGTTTCGTCATCGCTTTCCTGCGCGCGTCGTTTGAGTTTTGTCATCGCGGCCTTCGGCGCAGCGATCGCGGCGAGCGCATCCCGATACGCCTGGTCGCCCGCGTCGTCAGCGATATCGTCTTCGTTGACGATGTCGTCAAGGCAGACGCGAGCAATACCTGAGCCAACACACTTGGTTTCAAGGTAGTCGAGCGTATCGGCCTTGGCCTCGTTCCTGGCAGTGCCCGGTATATTGTTGAGCGTTCTTATTGCTTCATCTGCGATGGTGGGCAGCGCGCTGCGCAAGCCACGCAAGCTGACTTCAAACTCGTAGTCCGTCGTTGCCTGTTCCAGGTCTGCGAGGAGTTGCTCAACTTCAGCAATCTTGCGATCCAGTGAGTCCGAAACCGAGTTGTTGATTCCGGCTGCAAAGCTTTCCGGAAACTCGACCCGGCCAATCGTCTCGTCGTTAGAGAACGTCAGGCCAACTGCCAGCGTGTCCTCACCCTCCGACACCGAACCTTGCAGTCCGACGACGCCATTCTCGAGGCTCAGCATGCCGCCGATATCCGCCGCCGGTAGCCGGTTCTTCCAGACACCATCGAGGAAAAAGCCGTATTCGCCATCACCGTTGAGGTAGCTGCTGCCGGTCACTTCGGCCGAGGGGCTAAGTCCATACGCGCCCGGGAACAATGCCTCGTCCGGTGCGATGCGCAACGACATTGCCATGTGCTGGCGATCGAGCCCGACATCCACGGTCGCGCTTGCTTCGGCGAGATCGAACGAGAACAGACCGAAGCCGGCAATCGATAGGGCAAAGTTCAGGTCACCGTTCATGCCCGCCTTGTACTCCACGGTTGACGCAAACAGGTCGTCCCAGTTGATATCGGAAAACTGTGGATCCTTGATGACGCGGCTGCCGCTGATCTCGAGCAGGTCGACGAACTTGATGCCCAGCCCCTTCGTACCTGTCTCAATGGTGTGGCCGGTGAAGGAGTCCAGCTCTGCAAAATCGAGCTCCGGCTCGAACGGAATCAGCCCGTTGTCCGATTCGCCTTCACCACTCGCACCGACAAACGGTGTGCTGTTGTATCGATACAGAAACGAATCGGTCGGATCGGAGATCAACAAAGACTGGCCGCCGTACGGCGTGGTAATCGTAATCGTTTCCTGCTTTTGCGGGTCGCGACGATCGGTGGTCGTTATATCGAAGTCAACGCCGATGTAGTACACGAAGTAATTTCGGTCCTCGATCAGCTTGATCCCGAAGTCGGGGTCTGCGTTAATCTCGGCGCCGGTCAGGACGTCGACAACCGAGCGAATATTGCCTTCGACTACCTGGGTGATCGACATCTGGGTTGGAACATCCGTGTCGCCGTTGAGCCCGATCAACCTGTCATTGGAATCGAAGGTCACGGTGAGGTCGGAGTTAGCGAAGTCCTGGACCATGTTGCCGGATGTCAGCTCCAATCCGCCGACCGACTGGTAGCCGTCGGCGGTCGGAAATACATCGCCCTTCGGTGTGAAATTGTTCCTGCCGAGGATCTCCGGCATCACGGCGATCGCGAAAGGATCCAGGCTGGCGGACAGGCGTCCGTCGCTGACCGAAATCTGCACGTCGTCGACCGCGCCGATGTGGCTCGATGTGGGGCTGCCGCTGAGTTCCCCGGTCGCGCTGTCAAATGACGCCCAGAGCGGCGCATTGGTGATGCTGAAGGTCAGCGTATCGCCATCCGGGTCCGATGCGGTGGGCGTAAAACTGTAGGATTCGCCCACGTTGGTCGTGTCGCTCGGCGCCCCGGAGATCGTCGGTGCCTTGTTGACCGGCGCGGGATTGCCGCCTTCGGACCCGCCACCGCCACCCCCGCCGCAAGCGCCGAGGGCGCCAGCAAGGGCTATGAGTATTACCCGCTTCAGAGTTGAGTGTTCCATTGTGCTGCTCCCGAAATGTGTGTGCCTATTCCTTCATGCAGGGAATAGGCGCAAATCGGGTCAATGGAATTATGTGGTGAGCGTCGTCCGGTAGCTCAAGTCAGCCTCGGGACGCACTGGCGCGGCCTAGAGAAGATTCATCCGCCGCAGCAAATCCTCGTAGCGAGGATCGCCAGCGAGCAGTTGGGTCATCGAGTCCTCGCCCTTGATGTAGACAATCCCCGGATCTCGCACGGCGAAGCCCCGTTCCAGCGCGGCAACGGTCTCATCTTTGTCGCCCCAACTGGCATAGACTCTTGCGATCTGCCATGAGGTGTCATCGCCGTAAGTTGTAACGAGTTTGTCGAGCTTTTCCTGTGCGGTCTTTCGGTCACCCATTTCGTCGTACAGGATTGCCTCTTGCTCCCAACGAAGAAAATCGAAGGCTTCATTCTCTATCGCGGCCAAGGCGTTTTCGAGATCGCCGCGTCGCTGGTACACCGCGCTCAACGTATAGTAAATAGCACCGCCCTCCGGGAGTGTTTGAGCCATCCATTGTGCTCTTGCCAGTGACTCATCCGTTCGACCCATGCGAGTCAGGGCACTGACATAGCTTCGCAGCAGCGTGACGTTCAACGGATCCTGAGACAGCGCCTCTTCGATATGGTCGGTGGCAATTTTCTCTTCGCCGCGGATCCATTTCAGCTGCGCCATGCCGACCACAATATCGGGGTCGCTCGGGCGTAATTCAGTGGCGCGATTCAGTGATGCCTGCGCGCCGTCCCAGTCCCAGTCGTGCGACGTCTGCACGTTCGACAACGCCAGGTAGCCGTCCGCGAGGTTGGGGTCCAGCTCAATCGCTTTCAATGCAGCTTCCCGGGCCTTTGCAAATCCCGCTTCAAAGTTGGTACTGTATCCCGTCTTCTGACTGTAAGCCCGCGACAGTCCAGCCCATGCAAGCGCCATATTGGCATCAATCTGCAGTGCGCTCTGAAACTGTTCGATAGCCCTGTCCCAGTCACCCGGCGTTGCTTTGTTGAGATACGACAGGCCGAGCAGGTAGGCATTGTAGGCTTCAAAATTGCTGGTGCTGATTGACCACTCTCTATCGCCGAGCAGGCTCTTTTTTAAAGCGCTTGCAACCGCGCCGGCAATCTCATCCTGCACGCTGAAGATATCCTCCAGGTCACGGTCGAATGTTTTCGACCACAGGTGATAGCCGTCTTCGGTGTTGATCAGCTGGGTCGTGATGCGAATCTTGCCGCCCGCCTTTTGCACGCTGCCCTCGAGAATGCTGCCGACATTGAGTTGCTGGCCGATATCGCGAAGGTCTGTGTTCTTACCTTTGAATGCAAAGGACGAGGTGCGGCCGGCAACCTTGAGTTCGCTAATTTGTGCCAGTGCATGCAACAGGTTCTCGGTCAGGCCGTCGGTGAAATATTCCTGGTCCTTATTGGGACTCATATCAACAAACGGCAACACGGCAATTGAATTGGTTTCGGCAGCCCGTGCAACGGGTACTGCGACGCTCGTGTCGGTAGCCACTTCAGGTTGCATCAGGAACTTGTCTGCAAGCAGCAAGCCGACAGCCAGGATCAGTACACCGATGATCACCGAATTAAGCTTGCGACCGGTATCGTGCGTGACCGACTGGCTGCGATCCACGTCTTTTTCTTTCTTCAGGCCTTCCGGTGTGATCTCGAACGCCCAGGCAAAAAACAACGCGACCGGCACGCCCAGTGCCAGCAATAAAAGCACAGTTTTGATGACCCAACCGGGCGCCTCGAAACTGTCGAGCGCCAGCTCCGCGACCTGGGCAATCAGCCACGCGATCAGTACGTAGGCGATGCCGACACGCACGACATTGCGGCGTTTAAGTTCGTCGAAAAATCCGCTCAAGCTTAATCCCTTATTATTGTGAGTCGCGCCAATTGGGGGGGAAAGTATGGCAGCTTTTGGGCCCGATTGGGGCGCTTTGGCGCCAATCAGGCAATCTCCAATATGCAGCACAAGGTCCAGGAGGACGATGTCGGGCGGCGAATTGGTTTACGATTCGTCACGTGACTGAAGAACGCAACATCACCGTGCTGCTCAATCGCTGGAGCGCGGGCGACGAGGGCGCACTGGATGCGCTGACGCCACTCGTCTACGACGAGCTGCACAAGCTTGCCCAGAGTGCGTTTCGTCGCGAGCGCGGCGGGCATACCTTGCAGGCAACGGCGGTGGTCAATGAAGCCTGGCTGCAGCTCGCCAACGCATCGGTCGACTGGCAGAGCCAGTCACACTTCTTCGCGCTCGCCGCGCGCATGATGCGCCGCATTCTCGTCAACCACGCGAACGCCAAAATCGCGGAAAAACGCGGCGGCGATGCCGTCATGGTGACACTCGACGAGGAGTCCATAGCAGGGGACAGCGGCGGTCAGGACGTTATCGATCTCGATCGCGCATTGACGGAACTCGCCGATGAGGACGAACGCAAGGCGAAGCTGCTGGAGCTGCACTACTTCGCTGGCATGACCTACCGGGACGCAGGTGCTGCTTTGGGTGTCTCGGAAGCGACCGCGAAACGCGATCTGCGTTTCGGCAAAGCCTGGATGCGCAAGCGCCTCGAAGAGGCTCGTTCGTAAACCGTCATCGTCGCCAGATGAACTTTTATTTGGCGGAAGCCAGTCGCGTAAGCCCCGCCCTTACCTCGCGAAGCCGCGGGCTCTCCGGCACCTGGCTCAACTCGAATATCTCCAGTGCTTGAGTGAAGTAATTGCGGCTCTGCTCGATGTCACCCGCCTTCTCGTACAGGAGCGCGAGCTTTGTGTAGTCCTTGGCTCTTGCGAGGTGCGTTGCTGGAAGTTCTGGATGATCCGTTTTCTCGACATCGTGGTAGAGCGCGATTGCGCCGTCGAAATCGCCGCGTAGGCCCATGATATTGGCCCGTGCGAGCCGCAACCATGCGGCATCATCGTCGGGGCTGTAGTAACCGCGTTCGATCACATCCGCCATCACGTCCTCGGCGCCGTCTGCGTCTTCAAGTCCTATGTAAGCGGCGAATAGTCGTTCCAGGATTCCCTTGCGGCCATACTGGTTGATTCCGCCGACTGAGTCGAGCGCCTGCATGCGTTTCGTTGCGATCTCGACGACCCGCTCATACTGTTCATCGAGAAGGTATTGGCTCAGGTCTTTTTGCAGCGCCCAGTAACGAACGGTGTTCGGGTCCGGCCAACGGCGCCGCGCGATCTCGTTGTAGCGTTCGGCATACTGTATGCCGCGAGCGTAGTCACCACGCTCGGCCTGAATTTCCGCGAGCAGCCCGATTGATGACGTTAAGTGCACGGCATCTTCACCAAACAGCGCGGTACGCATCTCAAGTGCCTCCGTCGTGTACTTTTCCGCGTTTTCGAGGTCGCGTCTCTGGTAATAGACATGCGCGGTGTTTTGAATGGCGTGCGCCAACATCGGGTGTTTGTCACCGTGGATCTTGCGGCGAATGTCGATGAGCTCGTGCCCGGTCTCGATCGCTTTCTTGGTGTCGCCTGCCCGCATCTCACTGTATTGACGGGTGTTGATCACCACAGCAAGTGGTTCACCGCCATCGGGAAAAAGCTCGTACATGGTCGCAACAGCTTTATCAATTAATTCCTTACCCTGCTCATCGCGTTGTGTTCGGAAATAGATCAGGCTCAATTGCCCCTGCGTTGCCGCTCTCCACTCGTTTGGCTCGTCGCCAAAACTTGCCACGAAAATCTGTAGCGCCTCTTCGAACGCCGCTTCGGCTTCCTCGTAGCCGGTAACCGACAAACTTGCTACGGCGAGGTCGTACAGGCTCTCGCCGAGGCGAGGGTCATTGGGCGGCAGCCATTCGCGTCGCAGCTCAATGGTTTCCTCAGCAAGCCGGTAGGCCACGTCGTACATGTCGAGTGTCGCGTAGGTTCTGAGGGCAACGGTCAGCACCTCGGCCAGCACTTCCGGTTCGTCGACCAGCTTTTCCCGGGCACGTTCGATTCCGTGCTTCAGAAGATCCTGCGCGGTAATGGTTTCGCCGAGCGCCACTTCCGGACCCGCGGCCTGCATCACGTCGCCGAGCAGCTCGGCGACGCGCTTTGCTTTCTCGGCCTCGGCGGTTGCGATGTCGCGTTCGGTCGCGAGCCGGGCGGTATAAAAAG
>CAXBJV010000077.1:0-10355 GCA_963976215.1 uncultured Woeseiaceae bacterium
GACGCAAGCAGTTCGCGCTCGCTCTTGATACCCAGCTTGTGCATTAGCAAGCCAGCCGGACAAAACCCGGTGAACGCACTCTGAAAAAGATTTGCGCCGACGAAAACGGTCAACCAAACGAAGTTTGGATGCACAAAATACGTCAGGACGAGTGATAACAGGACCATAAAACCTGCAAAAGCCATGATTGATCGTTCAAGTGACATCAGTGTTCTCCAGATCAGTAGTTGTAGCGGACGCGGATATACGCATTGCTGTTGTCCGCAAATTGATTAAAAAAAGTGTGTGCATCGTCGCCGCCAAAAATACTTGCACCACCGGTCACCGACCACTGGTCACTGTATCGATAGGTGACAGACGGTCGAAGGTAGAAGTCGTTGTCGCTCGGCGAATAGAATGTAAATAACGACAGCGTGAGCTTGTCCTGATTGAGGCGATAATTAAGTCGACCGGTCACAACATGGCGGTATTCGTCGGGCTCAAACACTGGCGCTAGTGAGTTGGCGAGCAATTCACTGTAGTCCTGGGTCCATTCCAGGTAGTACTGAAACGCGACTGTGAAATTTGTGATCGCTTCTCGCTCGTAACCCAGCAAAAGGCGTGCCTGATCGTTGGGCAAGTATGGGTCCGAGCCACTGCGATCGTCACGCGACGCGTAGTACACAGCTTCAGCGTTGAACAGTCCAACGCCGAGCGGTCGTCGCACACTCGCACCGATCGATGTTAACGGTGCAAACGTCGGCTGGAACGTGTCAGTGAATGCGGTTGGCTGATGAAAAAAACCGTGATACGCGTACATCGCCATTTCAGTGCCGCCAAACGTTTTGAAGAGGCGCACGGCTACCTCGCCATTGTCAATATCCTTGTCTGGCTCGATGCCACTTAACGGCGGGCTGGGTGCAATGCGCTGTCCGGCTAGTGGCGAGAAGAATGAAAAGCGTTCGCCGGTCAAGTATTCATCTGACTCAAATACCGGTGTCCAAGCCAGGTCAACATTCACTATTTCGCCATACCAGGTCGCGCGAACGGCATTGGACGGCGCCTTGAGATATTCATCGTCGCGGCCGGCAAAGAAGCTCACCCAGTCCTTGGGAAAAAGATCATTTAGAAACAGCAGGTCTCCAGTGCCCCAGGTCAGTACCTGGCGACCCAGTTTCATATCCAGGTTCGAACTCGGTGAGAAACTCAGAGAGAGATCCCGGAGCTCGCCATCGAACTCCTCTAAATAGCTGTCGTACCAGGCATCGCCCTTAAATCCAACCGAGAGCTTCTCGCTGGACCAGTCGGTCTCAAGCCGGAAACGCATGTCACCCAATGTTTGTTTTCGTTCGACCTGTGGATCCCGGTCCCAACGGCTGCCCAACGCCAATTCAAAAAAACCGTTCCATTGAAGACCGCCCTCTTCGACCTCTGACCACTCGTCGTCTCCCCATTCTTCCCAGTCGTCATCTTGAGCGTACGACGACAGCGCAAGAGTCAGTAGACACAGAATGACGGCGATCGATCTCATTTTTCGCTTGCAGGTCGTTTCAGCCATTCGCGCGGTGGACGGCGCAGTGAGCGTTCGCTAAATACATCCGCCGGAATTTCAATATCGTAAGCAATGAAGCGAAACTCCATATTCGTCTCACCTTTACCATCGAGGTCACTAACCCGGCTCTTCGTTACCGTCGGATGCCCGCCCACATCCTGTGTTTCAATGACTTCAACGCGCCGGTACACGCGACCCGCCGCATTGGTGTATTCGATTTTCATCGGCAGAAAAGTCTCGCGATCAATCCACGTGACATAGCTTTCGAATTCAACGCTTGAGGGGTCCAATGGTTTGTGTTCGAGCACATAGGAATCGTCGGTTGTCCCGGTCAGGATGTGACTGTCTTCATCGGGGCCCCGTCCGGAAACATCTTCGTAAAAATAGTGTGCGCCGACGAAGCTTGTGCGCTTGTCGCCGGCCGAGATGCGTTTCACAAGATCGAGGCCCGGCAAGTAGAGCCAGCGATCGTCATCGGCACCCACGTGTTTTTTGACCAGGAACACGGTGCCGCGAACATCCGAAGGCTGACTGAATACGACCAGAAAGTCCTGATCATGACCGTCTTCGACATCACGACGAAGTACTGTGAATTGCCGACGTTGCTCGCGCCCTTGCGCGTCGCGAATAATCATACGCACTTCTGAGCGGCCATCGGCACCAGCATAGTAGGCGGCAAGATTTGCGCGTGACACAATCTCATCAGCATCCGTCAGCGGTTCCGCTTGAACATTGATGCCAATCGCCAATAGCGCGGCGGCTACTGCACTTATCCAGGTCTTGCTCATGATGTAACTCCGTTAGATTCCGGGCGCGTCGTCGACACTGTTGTTGATTCTCCTGCACTGCCGAATAACCACCCTGCAATTAGTGACATCAATGCCGGCAGCAACAACAGCGTGGCGAGCCCGGAGATCGCCATGATTGAGGCCATAAACGCACCGACGGTGATATAAGGCACCAATGCAGCAAAGAACAATGGTGTAAACCCAAGCGCGATGACAATCGCGTTTCGACCGATCGCCCGTGCAGGCTCTTCAAAGATGTGATCTGCCGCGATGGCAAACGAACCTGTCTCGGCTACCAGCGTTCGCATGCGTTGGATGAAGTGAATAGCAAAGTCGACCGAGAGACCCAGGGTCAGTGACGACAACACTGCGATGGGCATATCGTAGTCCTTGCCGATCCAGCCGATCAATCCATACACAGCAAGGATTGTGACGCTGAGCGGCACCATCGCGAGTAATCCGAACGACGGCGAACGAAATAGAAACGCCATCATGAAAAACACAATCACGAAGGCACCTAGCAGGCTCTTTAACATGCCGGCCACCATTTCGTCTTGCCAAACGACGTTGATAAAGGTTTTTCCCGCCCAGTTCGCCACCACTCCATCGGGTAGTGGATTGGCCGCAAGATAGTCGTCCATGGCGGCTATTACCTGGCTCATGTCCTGGTTGTCGCCGCTTTTCAGCTGCAACCAAATAGCTGTCGAGCGAAAATCCGGCGTAACCATGTGCCACAAGTCCTGCGGTCGATGGGATGATTGAAATTGCAGCAAGGTTTGCGCAACAGCGGGTGACGTCTCAGGGATTACGTAGTTTTGTGAATCGCCGCCGAATAACTCGCGATTAACAACTTTCACAACATCCGGAAGTGCATTGGTCTTGCCGACGCCCCCCGTGCTCATGAGCGCTTGCTGTACAGATTCGACCAGCTGCAAGGATTCTGGGTCCTGGAAGTACTTGCTGCTGGATTGAGCCTGCTCCGCGAGGCTCATTAATGCCTCGAGGTCGCCGATACCCTGCTCTGATTCGAATAGAAGATCATCGGTGGCGGCAATAATCGAATCAAAGTAGCGGAGCACATCGGTGGAATCTCGATCGAGACTCGCGCGTATCGACGAAACGTCAACACCTTCATTCTTGGCATCGGCCAATAGTGAATTCGCGCGCTCCTTGAATTCTGCAAGCACCGAATCATCCTCGTACTCGAGAACAAAAAACGCATCATACGTGCCAGCAAAATGCTGATTAAGTACCTGATCGGCAACGCGAATTCGATGCGTGTCTTTAAACCACCGAATGGGGTTGTCATTGATTTCGATTTGCAATACGCCCGCGACACTTACGCCAAGAACAACCAGCGTTAGCGCCGCTACGACTTTACCGTGACCGAAAGCAAACCGACCCGCGGCACGTAATGCTCGAGCAAGCGGTGTTTGTGCGTCACTACCGGCCTTCAATTTAGAGAGATTCTTGAGGTTTTCCGGCTTCATACGCACAACATAGGCCGGTATAAAAAACATCGTCACCACAAACGCCAACAGAACACCAAATGCGACGAATGCGCCAAAGACCTGTACCGGTGGGATGGGCGTCAGGAGTAATGACGCGAAGCCCACGCTGGTCGTTATTGACGTAAACAGCATCGGTTTGTACAGGTGCCCAATCACTCGCTCGATACTTTGTTTTACGTCTTTCTCCGGATCATAGTGATCCGCGAATTCGGACATTATGTGCACCGAGTCGACGACCGCAATCGGCATGAGGAAAATTGGAATCATGGAGCTCATGATGTGTACTGTGAAACCAAGTCCAACGAGCAAGCCCATCGTGATCGCAACCGTAACGATCGCTACAATCATCGGCGCGAGAACCAATCTTGCGTTTCTGAAGAAGTACCACATCAACAGGAATATCATCAGCCCGGCCAGTGGCGCCGACACGGCCATCTGCTTGAACATCTGTACGCCGAACGTGTCTTCGGCGACCGGCAATCCGGTTATGTGGTAGTCGTCGTTCCCTTCCAGCGCCTCCGCAAGCGCCTGAATTTCAAGCGATATCGGGTAGCTCAGGTCCTTGCTTTCGATCGGCACATAGATTGCGGCAGCTCGGCCATCAGCGGACACCAGCGTATCCATCAACAACGGCAGCCGGGATACCTGAGAACGTATGCTATCGGCAGCCGTCTCAGTCGCCGGTGCATCTTTCATCATCCAGGCGAAGCGAATTTCACCGGATTCGCCCTGGGTGATGTTGTCCGAAACGGCCAGCGACATCATGTCGGGCGGTATAACGCCGTCAATCGAAAGAATGCTTTGGCTGAGTGAATGCAACGCCGCGAGCGACTGCTTGTTAAAAATACCCTGGGGGTTCACTTCATTGACGATGCCAACGACGATCGCATCGTGCAGCGTGAACTGTTGCTCCACGCGATCATTGAACACGCGATCGGCCTGAGTTGCGGGCAACATGTTTTCCGGGTCGGTATCAATGTGAATGCGCGGCAACTGGGCACCAAACACCAGCACCAGCAGTGCTGTAATAACGTAAACCATTCGCGGCCGATGGATCGCGAGTGAGATGATTGCGCGCTTCATCCTGTCTGCTTCAATTTGTCAGCACCGATCCACTTCATAACCTGCTTCTCGTAGAAGGGTTCGTTGCGACCCTGGCGCACCTTGCGGAGAAAATATTTCTCGAAGGCAATCTTCGCGAAATGTACCCACTTGCCCTTCGCCGCGAAATTGGTGTTACGCGGCGGAATTTGCGGAGACGCAACGAATGCGACCCCGGAATCACCGAAGTCCGCCAGGCAGACCGCATTCCAGGTCGCTCGCTGCGTCGGCTCCTTGCCGTCCATCGCGCTTCGAATGTTGTGCGCTGTCGCTGTCACCATCGACTCGATCATGAACCCGGTTTTAGGCACACCGACCGGCACCGGTGTTGAGCCAACCGGTGGGATCGCGATACAGACACCGACCGAGTAGATATTAGAATACTTCGGGTTGCGCTGGTATTCGTCGGTTAGCACAAATCCTCGTGGATTGACTAATCCTTCAATGTCACCTATTGCATCGATACCCTTGAAGGCCGGTAGGATCATTGCATGACGAAACTCCAGATCG
Source organism: uncultured Woeseiaceae bacterium (assembly GCA_963976215.1). GTDB lineage: Bacteria > Pseudomonadota > Gammaproteobacteria > Steroidobacterales > Woeseiaceae > UBA1847. Next base: position 5,442 of record CAXBJV010000077.1, read on the forward strand.
CTTTGGCGTTTTTGGCCGCCATCGTCGTCAAATTCGGTGACCGACATAGAGCCTTTATCAATCCGATCTATTTTCGCATTCGTGATCCAGTGTATGTGACGATCACGAAGTTCGGATTCGAGCAGGCCCTTTGTGTCGCCGACGCCGTCCAATCCCAAGTGGCCGATGTAGGGCTCTGGCGTCACGAACGTCATAGGTACCTGGTCGCGAATTTTCCGTTTACGCAATTCTGTATCCAGGATAAACGCGTATTCATACGCCGGGCCAAAACAGGAAGCCCCTTGTGCAGCACCCACGATCACCGGCCCCGGGTCATTTACCAGCGCATTGAAGTCCTGGTGCGTTTCGAGAGCATGACCTGTCTTACAGATTGAGCCGGTGTACCCGTCGGGTCCCAGGCCTTCGACTTCGTCGAATGCCAGTTTCGGTCCGGTGGCAATCACGAGGTAGTCATATTGAACAGTCTCTCCATTGGCCAGCAGAATCCCGTTTTTTTCTGGTTGCAATCGACTTGCCGCCGATGCGATAAACTCAATACCATGCTTCTCGAATAGTGGGGCCAACTCAACTGTAATCTGTTTCTCCGTTCGCCAGCCGACTGCAACCCACGGATTGGACGGCGTGAACTCGAAGTGGCTTTGATCATTGACTACGATCAGTCGATCACCTTTGCCGAGTAGTGGATTCAATTCAAACGCCTGGGACACGCCACCAATACCGGCACCCAGTACTACTATCGTTGACATAGTGTTTCTCCTAAGGGTTTGTGACCATCCACAGGTGCTGCTCCGGTCGGTTGCATTGCGTTCTTTATATCTATAATATCTAATTTAGTAAAGACGAATATACGTACTTCCCACAGCACCGAGGAGCGTGCGACAGAATGAAAAGTCCCGGCATCGACGCCGCCGAACTGCACCAACATGCCGAGCAGGCATCACGGCTGCTAAAGACATTAGGTAATCCTGTTCGGCTGATGATTCTCTGCACCCTTGCGCAAGGCGAGTTCGCCGTCGGCGACTTAAACGGCCGCATCGATCTGTCACAGTCCACGCTATCTCAGCACTTGGCAGTTTTGAGAAGAGAGGGGCTTGTGCAAACACGTCGAGACGCTCAGAGCATTTTCTATTCGCTCCATGGCAACGAGGTGCGTTCCCTGATGGACTGCCTGTACAAGACCTATTGTCGCTGAATCTGGCGGGGCCCGCGATTTCATGCTTCCGGGGCGTTTTATTTGGTGCCGGGCGCATCTTTTATTTTATTCTCCCTGTTCCAGGCTCATAATGCTGGCGTTAATGACAAGAGGCGAGAGACGACCGTGTATCCACGTATCCTAATTGCTGCACTGCTCGCAGCTGGCGTTACCGCTCAAGCCGATTCGGACGAGCGGACTTTGCAGCCTGCCGATATCTTCGACCTCGAATATGCCTTGAATCCGCAGGTGTCACCGGATGGGGAGCGCATTGCCTACGTCCGCCATTCCATGGACATCATGACCGACCAGGCCCTCGGCAATATCTGGATCGTCGACAACGATGGCGACAATCACCGGCCGTTGTTATCCGGGACCGACAGCTACTCGAGCCCGCGCTGGTCGCCGGATGGCGAGCAACTGTTGTATGTCAGCAGCGCCGGTGCCCGCGGTGCCGAGTTGCATATGCGCTGGATGGATACAGGGCAGACAGCGTTGCTCAGCAACCTGCCCGAAGGGCCCGGCTCGATCAGCTGGTCACCGGATGGCCAGTACATAGCCTTTCAAATGTTTGTCGAGACTGACGGGCTTAAGCTCACCGACCCGCCGGCCATGCCGGAGGGTGCCGAGTGGGCCACGCCGGTGAAAGTTATCGACGACATGCCCTACCGCGCGGATGGTGCTGGCTACCTCGAGACCGGCTACACACACCTCTTCGTGATTCCGGCCGATGGCGGGACGCCGCGGCAATTGACGACCGGTGACTACAACCATGGTGGACCATTGAGCTGGACGCCGGATGGCAACCACATCCTGTTCTCCGCCAACCGCATCGACAATCCGATCAACGATCCTCTGGAATCCGAGCTGTGGAGCGTTGCGGTCGATTCCGGTGAACTGACGCAGCTGACGGATCGCAACGGCCCGGACTTCGCGCCCGCAGTTTCGCCCGATGGCGAACGGGTTGCGTATCTTGGATTTGACGACAAGGGCCTCGCCAATCACGAGATCGACGCTTACCTTCTGGACCGCGAGTCGGGCGAGGTGCGGCTGCTGAGCGGCGACTTCGACCGTGACGTGGGCAGCATCGAGTGGCTCGGCGGTTCGCGCCGGCTGCTAATCAGCTACGACGACCGCGGCAAGACGAAGATCGCGCGCATGTCGCTGGATGGCGCGGTGAGCGATATCGTTGACGACGTCGGTAGCGCGTCGGTCGGGCGACCGTACACCAGCGGCAGCCTGTCCGTTTCGAATGACGGTGCAATAGCCTATACACGCGGCACACCGCTGCGACCGTCGGAAGTCGGCTACATCGGCAACCGCGGTCCGGCACGGACCCTGACGAATCTCAATGACGACCTGTTTGCGCAACGCACGCCCGGCAGCGTCGAAGAAATCACCTGGCAGAGTTCGGTAGGGGATTACGAAATCCAGGGTTGGATCGTGAAGCCGCATGATTTTGACGCCAGCAAACAGTATCCGCTGATTCTCGAGATTCATGGCGGCCCGACGACTGCATACGGACCGCACTTCTCGCCCGAGATCCAGCTATACGCTGCCGCCGGCTATGTTGTGCTGTACAGCAACCCGCGTGGCTCGACGAGTTATGGCTTCGACTTCATGAACGAGATTCACCACGACTACCCGAGCCAGGATTACGACGACCTGATGTCCGGCGTCGATGCCGTCATCGACCAGGGCTACGTTGATGACGAGCAGCTGTTCGTCACGGGCGGTTCGGGCGGTGGCGTGCTGACGGCGTGGATCGTCGGCAACACCGACCGATTCGCGGCCGCTGTCGTGCAGAAACCGGTGATCAACTGGACGAGCTTTGTGCTGACCGCCGACTTCACGCCGTTCTTTGCGCGCTACTGGTTTGACGCGATGCCTTGGGAAGATCCGCAGGAATACTGGCGCCGATCACCGTTGTCACTGGTCGGCAACGTTACCACCCCGACCATGCTGATGAGCGGCGAGCAGGACTTCCGCACGCCGATCTCGGAATCCGAGCAGTATTACCAGGCCTTGAAACTGCGCGGCATCGACACCGCGCTGGTGCGGGTACCGGAGCGCTCGCACAACCTGGTCGGGCGGCCGTCACACCTGATCGCAAAAGCGAGCAACATCATCGGGTGGTTCGAGCGCTACCGCGGCGACAGCAGTGACTGACCCCCAAGCGGAATAATTGGAGTCAGTCGTTTTCATTGCTGAGCATCACCCATTCCGTCAGCGGGACGTACTCCCGGTCTGCGGTCCCCACCAGGTGGTGGCGGCCCGCCTCCTCCTGGCGGACGACGACCGGAATGAACCTGGACGCAGTGCTCTCCTGACTCGACTTTCCCGCCTGCCGCGACTGTTTTCGATTCGAAGAAGTAGCAGTTTGTTTTTCCCGTCGGTCGATACCGGATGTAGTAGCTCTCCCCGCGGTAGTCGTAGGTCAGGCTTCGAACACCGTCGTCCGTTTCCGTAAAGTCGAGATCGTCGACGCGCACGGGTCGCCCGGAAACTCTCGTTGTGCCAATGCGAGGTAATTCATCCAAATCATCAACCTCGCCGAAAATGCATTGGATAATGTAGGGCGGTTCGTCAGACGTGTGATAACGGTAGCCAAATACCGGATCCGGTTGTCCGTTACAGACATCGAGGGCACCTCTGGCGATTTCAGAGCCGTCAGGATTATTGTCCCCGTATATCGGAAATCCGTCGAATCCCCAGGCAATGATCGCATCGTCCCCGGCGTTGTCCATTTGCTCGATCATGCAACGTGGTTTTTCGTGGTAGTGGTAGTCATCTCCGCGTCCCGTGTGCCCGCCGCACTCATCAAGTTGATTTATCAGCACGGTATCCAGGTGTGGCTGGTGTTGATAGAGGTCATCCTCGGTCATCTCTCCGCCGGCCGTGTAGTCGAAGATCGGAATGCCGTTGACGGCTATCGCAACCGACGAATCCCTTGTTTGCAGCTTGTCGCCGGGGACAGGTTGCAGTCTGACTTTGGCAAAGAAACCCTCGGCAGGGACTGGAATTTGCTCGTTGGTACCGACAATGCCGATCATGACTTTGTGACTGGGGAACGAATCCGAGTGAATAATGGCGTGCGTAGCGTTACAGGTAACCGTGGCTTCATCGCCGAAGCCGGCCTGCTCGACTGACGAAATGACAGCCCTGCAGTGGTCCGCCGCGCTCAATGTGCTGGAGCCGCCCGCCGGCGAGTCTTGCGACTCGGCGGCTACGACGCAGGATGCGACAGCAATCCAGATGGCACCGAAAAAAACTTTTGCAAAACAGGAAGTCATAGTGATCCTCAATACCTTGCCGGACAGATGCGGTGATGCTGGTCGTGTATAGATGTGCCGGATATCGAGCGACCGAGCATGCCAGTGAAAATAGGAGTCGCCAACAATGACACTACTATCGCACAAAGTTGAAGTAATAAAGGGATCACCGAAACCGGCAAACTCTTGATTTAATTGGCGCACCCGGAAAGATGGGCCTTCGGCCTGTCCTCGCTTCGCTCGTCGGTGGATTCAGATCGCCTAGCGACGATCTTCACCCCTGCGGGGCGCCTGCGGCGTCTAAAACGCTATAAGGCACACGTAGCCATTTTATCGAACAGCAGTCCTCATCTTCATCCAGGACACCCAAAATGAAAAAGGGTCCCCAATCGGGGACCCTTTTGACCTTAGTGAATTTGAGGTTACACATTCTTTCGATGGCATAGGTAA
>CAXBJV010000078.1:0-9764 GCA_963976215.1 uncultured Woeseiaceae bacterium
GTGCGTGTTGAAGTCCAGAATGCCGCAGTCCGAATCGGCCAGATTCGGCTGGAAAAGGAACAACAGCGCGACGTAGTTGATGCAGAGAGCAATGCGCTCCAGGCTCGGATCGATGCGCTTACGGACAAAATTCGGGCAGTCCAGGACGATATTGCCGCTGCAAAGCTGCAGCAGCAATTCCTCAGTGGAATCGCGTCGGGCTATTCACAGGATGCCGGCTTTGAAGCAAGTCGCGGCGCCGCGGATGTTGCCTCCTGGCGCGCGGCACTGCAGTTGTTGTCGACGGCATCGAAAGACAGCAGCGAGTCGATACGCAAGAGCGAAAATGAACAAAAGGAATTATCCAAAGACCTGTCTGTCCTGAAACGGGAGCTGGCAACATTGCGTGGCGGCGCACTGGCCTCGACGACGGTCTCGCTGGCGTTGACGGCAGAGCGTCCGGTGCAGACGCAAATCAATCTGACGTATTTTCTCGAAGACGCTTATTGGTCACCACGCTATGAGGCACGACTCGATAGCGAAAGCGGCGAATTGCAGCTGGCACAGCAGGCGGCAGTACTCCAGGCGACGGATGAGGCGTGGAATGGTGTGAAGCTGACGTTATCAACGAGTGAACCGGGCGGCGACCTGGTGGCGCCGACGTTGGATCCTGAATTCCTGAATCTGTACTCGCCTGCGCCACGGCGAGATCTGAAGCGTGTGATGTCACAAGGCATTGCCGGGGTTGCTGCAGATTCGGTGCAGGAAATTGTCGTCACTGGAACCCGGGTGCAACCTGACGTCGGCAATTTTGCCGTGAGCTACGACATTCCGGGTCGCACCAGTGTTTCCAATGAAAGCGATGACGATGTGATCCTGGATCTTGCCAATTACCGATTCGTTGCGGACCTCGTTACCGAAGTTGTGCCGCGATCGAGTACGCAGGCGTTCCTGACCGCGCGCTTTATCTATGATCGTAACGTGCCGCTGTACGGCAGCGAGATGTCGGTCTACGTCGACGGCGCCTATGCCGGCGTCAGCGATATGCCCACGGCCTTGCCGCAGGCAGAAATCGTCTTGCCGATGGGCCAGGATCGACGCATCGAAGTGACTGCCGAAACACAGGGTGGCCTGGACGGCGAGGGTGGGCTGGTCAGCCGACGCAAGACGGAAACAACCGATTACCTGTTCGAAATTACCAATCGGCGGGCGACGCCGAGCTACGTTGAAGTTCGCGACCTTTACCCGGTGGCACGGAACAAGGATATCGATGTCGACGTGCCGCGCTCCGCGACACCCCCGGATGAGCGCGACCTGGATGACCAGCCGGGCCTGATCCTGTGGAAAAAGGAACTGGCGCCAGGTGAGTCATGGCGTATCCGCCACCAGTATTCGATCAGCTATCCGGCGAAGATGCGTTTGTCCCGCGAGTAAGCTCGGCGACGTCAGGCTCGTAGCAGGCGGTGGTAGTGTTGCCGATCCTTTAAATAGACGTCCGAAACCCCGGCTTGCTTTGCCAGTTTTGGCCATTGCGCCACAGCGTCGACAACGGCATCGATAATCTCTGCTGGCTTTTTCAGGCTGATTGAGCGACCCACCGCAAGCAGATCCTCTCGAGTGACATTGTCGCGTTTGCCATTAATGCTCATCTGGTGCTGATTGGTCCATTTGCCGGCCGGATTGTGCGCGTAGGTGAGATCGAACGCCGGTGACAGAGTCCAGCGGCCGCCCCTGTCCATCAGGAACGCGATATTCTTGGTGTGATCATCGAGGTTTCTTGCAACCACGTTGAACACCATGCGGCGAAATTGCTCGGCCGCCTCCTGCTTGCTGAGGCGCAGTCGACGCATGATCGAGAAGGCTTGTTCATAGCTGTAGAGCCCCGCTTCATTGAAGTCGAAATGTGCGAGGCCACACAATGACTGCATGTGCAGCTTTTGCCCATCGACCCGATCAAAGCGGCGTGTCATGAAGTGGGCGCGGCCGTTTTCTTCCAGCAGCCGGCATTCCATCATGTCGATGCCGGCGAGTGTGGCCATCCGGTAGTACGCATATTCAATGCGGCCGTATTCGGCTGGTTCGCCAAGTTCGAGATCGGTCACACCGTCGAACTTCAGGATCCAGTAGTCGTAGTCCGGAGGTACCGCGGCCTGCCCGGAGAGAACATGCCCGTCCTCGTTCATGGCGATGATCGCCTTCGGGCGCGCACCGCCGGCCGAGGTGCCGACGCTCAGGATTTCCTGAATGGCATCGGCCGTGTCAGTTTCCGAGTGGCTGATTTGCACCGCGAGACCGGAGCGCTCATTGACGATTTTCTGCGCCAGCGTGACCAGCTCCGAGATTTCAAGGTCGTGCGCTTTTTCCTTTCGCTTCAGGACAGGCGGTGCGAATTCGAGTGCGCCCATGGCGCGCGTCGCGGTATAGCAGAGGCGCTCGACCGGGCTGAAGCTGTCAGGGTCGCGGCCCTGACGGGCGAGCCAGGCATCAATGACACTGCGGCCATATTTGTCGGGCAGGGCATCGGCGAGCAGGCCGGGCAGGCCAAGAAACGTGCGCCGGGAGAGCTCCGGGAAAATGAACAGACCATCGCCGGATCGGGCTTGCGACACGGGCATATGAATCGGTGATATGTCCAGCCCGGTTGCCAGGAAGTCCGGGTCGTACTCGAAGACCGCGTAGCCACGGTCGTCGAGCCAGGAGACCGCACCAACCCGTTGTTGCCAAAGGTGGACTTCGGCGGTTTCGACGCGACTTACCATGTGTCGTCTTCATCCTTTTTGCCGCGACGACCCGTAGCGCGCTGCCGCGCGATGCCTTTGCGGCGGGCAAGTTGCAGCGGGCTGATCGTGACTTCGGGGATGAAGTTCTCCAGCTGGTCCAGTGCGCCCAGCGCGCGAAGCACGGCGATCAGGGTGGCGAGCCGGCCGCCGCCGCCTTCTATGCCCTTGATTGCAGTGACCGACAGGCCGGTCGCGTCGGCCAGCGCTTGTTGGGTGATATTGCGTCGCAGGCGAAGGGCTTTCAGGCGGCTGCCGATCTCGGCCTCGATGGCGGAGTCGGTGAGTGAGTAGTAATCCATAATCAATTAAAAAGAAACTAATAATGATGAATATTAGAATTATAGCTTAAAAATACTATGTAATGAATAATATAATGGAATATACAGTGGATTAATTTTAATTATTTATTGTTATTAAATGTAATCAATAGTTTAAAAACAATCTGTTAAATGATCAATAGATACTGCCAGGTGCATACAGCGCGTGTTAATCGCCGCGGCCGTGATCTGGCAGCGACTCAAGGATTGAACGTGCAGGAGCAGGACATGGATATCGTATACGCAGCAGAGAAAACCAGTATCGCGTTATTCGATTCACTTGGCCTGCAGGACGACTAAAGCGACGCGGGCGCGGCAAGCGGCTATTGTGAGATGTCGCACGCCGCTTGATTGTGTATGTCATTACAATCTGCTTAGCTGAACGCTACCCAGGTTAAAGACATGCACTCGGATGTTCACCCACTCGTCGCGGCACTCGTGATCGCGCTGACCGCCGTCGCCATTGCGACATGGATGTGGGGAATGGAGCAGGCGGCAAGCATTGGTGGCCCGGCCGAACTTCGCACTGACCCGAACGGTCACTTGTATATCCAGATACAGAACAAACTCGTCGAGCACGATGCCAACGGCGTCTACGTCAAGACACACGATCTAAGCTCGCTCGGCGTTGAACAGTTTATCGGTGCGTACGATTTCTTCGCGAACGGCGACATTCTGCTGCGCCGAGGCCCGGACCCCAGGTCATTTTTCGACAACATAAGAGCCTTTCAACGCAAGGCGAACGTAAGCTCACTGCAACCGGCAACAGCGGATTCCGGGCTGTTTCGCTGTGATTTGCACGCACGTCAATGCAGCCGTTTCGGTGATGCGGGCGTGGATTTCAAGGCAGCATTTGGCGTCGCTATCGATCACGCGAACGGTGCAGTGTTTTTCTCTGACACGTCCCGGCACCAGCTCTTGAAATACACCGTGGAGGGTGAATTGCTCGCCGGACCGGTTGACGGCTTCAAATTTCCGAATCAGCTGCTGCTGAACGAGCACTTGTACGTCGCCGACACCAACAATCACCGTATCAGCGTGGTGAACGCCGCGACGCAGAACTTTGCGACAGAGATTGCCAGCGAGTTCGTCGTTCCCATCGAAGCGGTTAATGCGGAGCAGCGCTGGCCAAGTCACATGATCAGGGTCGGCGACGCGTGGTGGGTGAACAACATGCAGCACAGCATGGATCTGGGCGGGTTGTATATTTTCGATGCGGACTGGCACTTCCATCGCAAGGTCGCGCTACCGATCGACGCCGATCCGATTTCCCTGGTGATGTTTCGCGGCGAGGTGCTGGTGTCCGACTGGAACAACGATGCGGTTTACCGCATCAGCACGAGCGGGGAATATTCCGGTGCCTTCGAGTCAACGGGCCTCAACGAAATTATTAGAGAATCGGAAGGCAGGCGCGGTACTTACCTGTGGGTGAGTTATTCGGGCGTCGCTTTGCTGGCGCTCGTAATCGGTGGCCTGTTCGTTCGCGCGCTGGTGGTAACGGTCTCGCCGCCAGCGGATTCCCGGCGTGGCGCCGTCGACCTCAATGCGGAGCGCGCACCGCTGTACATGGAGCCTACGCAGGCCGCGGCCAGTAAGGCATGGAAAACCATGCGGGTGGCCGGTGTTCTGCTGGTGGTCGCGTTGATGACCTGCGCGGTGTTTGTGCTGGCGCTCGAGCTACCGACCGCGAAGGTTCTGCCGCTGCTCGCGCTCACCGTTGGCATAGTGCCTGTGTTCCTGCTCATTGCCTGGGCCAGCCGCGAAAACGTGAACTCGGCCATTCGCATTGAGGGGGGTGTACTGACCCTGCGCAATCGTGCCGGTCGCGAATCGAGTTGCCCGATCACCGAAGCGCGGTACGACAAGACCATTGTTGCGACGCACGAAATGGCGGTTTTCCTCGGCCAGCCGATCGCACCGCTCTACGACCGGGATACGCTGAAAAACGAATTGTTTCCGCGCCTCAAGACGGCCAGAAAAATGTCACCATTGCAGATGCAGCAGTTGCTACTCGAGTTGCGCCACCCTCAGGCCATCGTGACATTGCTCGCCGTGTTCGGCCTGTTGCTCTACGCAGTGTGGAGCATCGTCGGCGAATCGGCCTAGCGGCTCACTCACTTTGGTGTCGCGCGTATAGAGGACAAACGCGTTGCCGGCCAAGACAAACAAGGTGCCAAGGACTGTCGTCACATCCGCCTCCAGGCCTTCAAACAGTATGGACAGGAGCAGTGCTACGACCGGAAACATAACCATCGCGTAACCCGCTTTGGATGCACCGATACGACCCAGCAGCGTCAGGTATGCACCAAAAGCGATGACAGAACCGAAGACTGACAGGTAGGCGAGTGACGCGACGTAGCTGACGCTCCATTCAAAGTTGAACTGGTAGCCGCTAACGAGTGCAAACAATCCGGTAAACGCTGAACCGTAGAGCATGCCCCATGCGTTGGTCTGCACAACTGGCAGACTGGCCCGCTGCGTAGCTTGCGACACTATGTTGCCGAACGAGGCGACCAGCGCGCTGACCACGGCAAGAAACGAGCCGAAGAAAACCGTGTCGGTGAATGCGACTTCACGTATCTGCGGCGCAAACAGGTAGAACATGCCGATAAGGCCGAGCAGGGCGCCGAACAGCGTGCCGCGTCCGGCTCGAACGCCAAAGAACAGTCGTGCATTGACGATGTTCATCCACACCAGCGACGAAAAGGCGATCGCCGTGAGTGCGGAGCTGATGTAGATCTGCGCGCGGTAAACCAGGATGTAGTTGATACCGAACAACAACAGGCCGAGCAGGGCGAACCAGGCGTGCTGACGCAGCCTGAAGTTCAATGTCAGTCCGCGGAAGCGACTCCATGCAAACAATAAAAGTGTCGCGCCGGCGTAACGATAAAAAAGCGAGACTTCCGGCGCGACAGTGCCCAGCTGAAATTCAATCGCGAAAAATGTTGAGCCCCAGATCAATACAGTCAGGGTGTAAAGTGCTGTGTTATTCATTGGCAATTCTCGCGGTTCATTGTTCGAATCGCATTTTCGAGCATCCGATTGCTGGCGTGGCGATAACGAAAAATGCGATCAGGTGCGGAAAATAACAGCTCGCCCAGCAAGCGCCATCGTGACGGACCCACTACGGGTAAATTGAAGCGCACCGAGCGACTTTCCTGGAGCGGGCCCAGGTCACAGCAGATGTGTGTGTGCCTTGCAGATGAGTTCATGGCCTTGCCCTCCGTATGCCTGAATGAGTGTTGCAATTGACTTTACGGAATTTTTGTTGATATAACAGATACAGTATTTTTGAAATTAGACCTAAACAGTTATGCTGAGCGTCGACAAACAATCCGATACCTATTTGTATCGACAAGTTATTGATTTAATAACGGAAAATATGGAGTCCGGGACGCTTTTGCCGGGCGATCGCTTGCCGTCGCTGCGCAAGATGAGCAAGACAGCCGGCGTCAGCATTCCCACGGTGCGGCAGGCATACATCGAGCTCGAGCGCCGTCGCAGCGTTGAATCGCGGCCAAAATCCGGTTTTTATGTGCGCCACAAAGCTGAGAACGACATTGTTCGAATGACGCGCGCCCACGCGATGAAACCGGTCTCACTGTGTTGCAGGCCCCTGATGGAACGGGTCTACGATGGCATCAATCGCACCGACCTGGTACCACTCGGGATCGCTAATCCATCCATGGCGAAACCGGCGGCTAAGACCCTGCATCGCACCATGAAACGCATCATGGCCAGGGCGGAAGAACGCAGCCTTGGTTACGCGTCAACACTGGGCGAGCCGACGCTGCGTCGGCAAATTGCCTACCAGTATCTCGACTCGTTGGGCGTGACAGTCGAGGCGGACGAAATTTGCATTACCAATGGCGGGCAGGAAGCGCTGCTGCTGGCGTTACGTGCGGTGGCTGGCACCGGCGATGTCGTCGCGGTCGAGACACCGACCTATCACGGCATGCTCGAACTTATCGACAGTCTCGGCATGCTCGCCGTCGAAATTGATACCTGCCCGGAAGAAGGTGTGACACTGGCAGCACTGGAAAAAACGCTGCGGGCGCACCCGGTCAAGGCTTGCATGTTCTCGACGACGCTCGGCAACCCGCTCGGCGTAACGATGCCATCCGAGGACCGCATCAAGATGGTTCGCTTACTGGAAAAGTTCGACGTTGCCTTGGTCGAGGATGACGTTTACGGCGAGTTGCGTTTCGACGGGCAGCGACCGGTTCCGGCACAGTTCCTCGGCAGTAAAGCGAGAATATTGACCTGCGGTTCGTTTTCAAAAACGGCCGCGTCCGGATATCGCATTGGCTGGATCGTTGCGCACCAGTTGATCGATGATATCGCGCGGCTGAAGCGCGCTTTTTCTTGCTCGTCCGGCCTGCTGCAGCAACTAACGCTGGCAGACTTCCTTGCCTCGGGCAATTACGCACGACACATCAAAGCCCTGCGGCCGGTCCTGCAGCACAATAGCGAACGGATGCAAGCGCTGGTGGCCGAACATTTTCCGCATACGACGCGTACGTCCCGGCCGGTCGGCGGCTCCGTGTTGTGGCTTGAATTGCCAAAGAGTGTCGATGCCGAACAGTTATTTGACGAAGCCATCGACGCCGGGATCAGCATTGCACCGGGGCAAATTTTTTCACCACTCGCACGTTATACCCACTTTATTCGCTTGAGCTTCGGTCATCCCTGGTGTGATCAAACCGAGGATGCGATTCGCTGGCTCGGGCAGAAAGTGCACGAGTTGCAGTAGCTCCCGCTACATGATGACGAGGATTTCCTCGATATTGGTCTCAACTTCGTAGCCACCGGTCGAAACCATTTTGCGGATGGAGTCCATGCGTGATCCCATCATGCTTTCCATCATTTTGCGCTGCGACTCTGGCATGGCGGCGAGTTGTTTTTCGAATTCCGCCATCTGCTGCCTCGCTTCGGCCATTTGTTTTTCTTCGGCCGGGCTCATAACGCCGCCCATGCGGGATACCCGCTTGTAGGACTCGTACATATTGCTGTTCGGGACTTGGCGGTAATCAAGCCATTGTTGTTCGATATACACATCGCGTTGCTGGCCACCTTCCGATGCAGTGCCTTCCATACGCATGCGAACGGGCACGTAATTGTCAGTGTCAATCCAGATACTGTAAGTATCAATTTCGAAGTCCTGGCCGCCGCTGGTGTCGCTCATTTGAATACCATCACTGCGCAAATGGAATGCGTCGACGCCATTGACCGACTCTGTGCCAACCAGCTTTGCTGTTTCAGCAAACTGCGCCATTTGATTGGCAGCTTCTTCGGCATTCTTCCGGCCGTCAGAGCCTTGTGCGCTGGCTTTTCCTGCCGCGCGCACAAAATCTGCGTTAGCACTCATCATGACTTTCGGGTCAGGTGATGCCCAGGGTTCGGACGATGAGCCCATGCCACTCAACAGACCAGGTGGCAAGCCGGCGTTCTGCATTCCTTTTTCCATCTCTGAGCTTAAGGCCTCGCCGGTCATTTCAGCGCCTTGCGCATAGGCCTCCGCTTGAGCCGGTGTCAGCCCGCCGGCATTGCTGCGGCCCTGCATTTCCGACGCCGGTACCATGCGAAAAGTTTCTGTCTTGCTGCCATCACTCAGTTCAACTTCAATTCGCTCGAAGTACTGGACAACAGATTGTCCCATGACATTCTGGCGAATTGAGTAGGACTGCACGCCTTTCTTGCGCTCGATGTCTTTCGCCATCACTTCATCCAGAATCGACTGCGCGTCTGCAGCAAAAGCGCTTGGTGTTATCGCAATAGCGATAGCGACAACGGCAGTAAGCAGGAATGATTTCATGGGTACCTCCAGTCAGATTTAGCGAACAGTTAACAGGGACAGGCGCCGATTGTACCCGCTAAAACGCCTCGATTGATCAATTCCAGGCGGCTTTTTGCGGCAGTGTCGACGTCGCGGGATGAACTTCATCGCGCGTCATTCGTCGTATTTACAGCAGGTTGTCGATCGTGTTCCAGGTAAACAGCAAGTGGGGGAGTGCAACATGAATCGTATTTCTTTGAAAATCGGGGTACTGACAGCGTGGCTAGCCGTGTCATTGCCGGCACTAGCAGCGACGGATGGAATCGCGGAAGGTGCGCCGCCGGAGCTGCGGCATTGGGAAAAACTGATTGGCGAGTGGTCCACGACTGAAGAAGGTCTGCAACCGGACGGGTCGTCCTGGGCACCATCGAATGGCGCGGATTGGCACTTTTACTGGGGATTCGATGGCTGGGGGATTCGTGACGACTACACGTCGCCACCGCTGTCGGAACCGGTCGATGACGAAAGCACGCGTCAGCGTGGCACCAACCTGCGAGTGTATGACACTAAGAATAAACAATGGGTTATGACGTGGCTGACCGTATCTTCTTCAACACCGGCGTCCTTTACCGCGACCTCGACTGACGAGCAGATTGTCATGCTGTCGGATATCGCCAATCCGCAGGGCTATTTTGGCCGGATCACGTTTTTCGATATCGAGCAGGACACCTTTGAGTGGCGGCTGGAGTGGTCGGAAGACAAGACCTCGTGGTTCGAGGTTTACAGGATTCACGGGACTCGCAAGCCGAAGTAGTTGTACTCGCGCCCGAAGCCTATTATTGTTCGCAGCCTCAGTGCGAAGCGCTGCTACTATCCGGTTGCAGTTCTTCTCTGACGCAGTACCAAACAAAG
>CAXBJV010000079.1:0-9338 GCA_963976215.1 uncultured Woeseiaceae bacterium
GTTTTGTCGGCTTCTGGGTGTCGTTTTTTGTCGCAATCATTGTCTCACTGCTGACCCAGTCCTCAAGCCCACCCCGGCCCTTGACCAATGCGGACGGGCGAGCCATGGAATTGACGCACAGGCTTGGGACCCTGCCGCTGCTGCGCCGTATTGAGCAAAATGATTAGCCAGCGCAGGCTGGTACTGACCGCGGCAACGCTGTTTCTAATCTCCTGCTCCGGTAAAAGCACGGACCCCGAAAGCGGGACGATCACTCTGCCTGATTCCACCCGCATCCTGACATCAGCCTTTCTTGGCCAGTCGGATCAGTTCGACTCCGCAATACCGTTGTCCGAATTCGCCATACCGGATGGCAGCCGCACCGCCAAGAATACTTTTTCCGGCGTCCTTACCCTGGCACCGGGAAGCACGCGCTTTCCGACTTCAATCAGCAAAGACTCGCTGGCGATCGCGAATTCGAGCATGCGCACATTGCCACCGGTCGAAATCGAATTGCTGCAGGACGAGGGTCGTATCGTGCCGCTGGAACCGGGCCCGATCGTAAGCGGGCACCCGTGGTGGGAGTTTGTTTTGCGGCCCGGCTACGTCTGGGATGAAGCGATCGACAGTGACTACAGTCGGGCAGCCATTCCGTTTGCGCTGAAGGAGCGCAACGCCGACTGTATTCACAATGGCCTGATGAGTTTTCTGTTTAACGATGCCGGGCAAGTATCGCGCGTCGCCTTTCAAATAAGCCACCAGACCTGCGCATACCTGCAATTTGAAATGCATGGCCTGATCGACGCCAGCTACTCGATGCACAGCGTAGACGGAACCGATGCCGCGCAGGCCATTGCAGACCTCAGCAGAACTGGGATTCCGGAGCAGCGCCCGATCGAAGACCTCGTCAGCGTTTACCCGAACGCCACTCCCGGTGAGTTCGGGTCGACTGAGGAAATCGCTGCCGATGATATGACCTTATACGGTTTCATCATCGATCGTGTGCATTACACCAGTCGCTGCGCTACACCGCTTGGCGAGTATCCCTATTGTGACGAACTGGCGCTGCCTTCTTATTCAACCGCAAAGTCGCTGGTCGCCGGGCTTGGGCTGATGCTCGCTGACGCGCAATACCCGGGAATTTCGCAAACGCGTATCGCTGCTGTCGTGCCACAGTGCGGTGCTTCCTGGGATGAGGTTACGATCGAGCACGCACTCGACCTCGTAACGGGTCACTATCAGTCCGACGATCCACACGGCGATGAGAATTCCGCACAAATGAGTCCCTTTTTCCTCGCCGAGGACCATGCAAGCAAGATTAGTTACGCCTGCAATACCTATCCCAGACAATCTCCGCCCGGCACACACTGGTCCTACCACACCTGGGATACTTACCTGGCGGGCGCGGCACTGAACAATGCACTGCGAGCGAAAACGCAGCCTGATTTTGACTTTTACACCGATTTGCTAATGACGGAGCTTTGGCAGCCCTTGGGCCTTAGCCGCCTGACCTCGCGCACGCGCCGAACCTACGACATCGCGGCACAGCCATTCTCGGGGTTTGGCCTGACGTTACTCCGGGACGATATTGCAGCTTTGGCCGTTTTTCTCGGTGCTGACGACGGCCGTCTTGGTGGCCAGGCGGTCCTTGACCGCGGTCTTTTCGACGCGATCAAACAGCGCCGGGCCGAGGACCCGGGCTGGCAGGCCGAAAGCCCGTTAATTCGGTATAACAACGGCTTTCGCACTTTCGATGTCAGTAGCTACCTGGATTGCGACAAGCCAGTCTGGCTAACGACGCTATCCGGCTACGGCGGCATTAATATTGTCCTTATGCCCAACGATACCGCTTACTATTATTTCAGCGACGGCGGCGTGCATCGTTACCTGCTAGCCGTTCGCGAATCACATCGCATCCGCCCGATGTGTACATCCTGACAGGTACTCGACGCCTTAAAAGGCTATGATATTCGCAGCTATTGTTTTCACGTATTGCGAATACACCCATGGCCAAACCTGAATTGAGTCTCTCACTCGTGCTCGGCAGCGGTGGCGCACGCGGCCACGCGCACATTGGTGTCATACGGGCAGTTGAGGAACGCGGTCTCAAAATCACCAACATCGCCGGCACCTCGATGGGTGCCGTAATCGGCGGCATCTACGCCACCGGAAAACTCGACACTTATGCGGACTGGGCGAACAAGCTGGTGCGCAACGACATCATCAAGTTGCTGGATTTCTCCTTTACCTGGACATCGGTATTCAAAGGCGAACGCATTTTTGATGTGTTGGAAGAACTGATCGGCGACTGCAAGATCGAAGAGCTGGATATCGGCTTTACCGCTGTCGCAACCGCCCTGGATGAACAACGCGAAGTGTGGCTCGGCAATGGCTCCCTGTTTCGCGCAATTCGTGCCTCGACAGCCGTGCCCGGCTTGCTGACGCCCGTCGAAATTGATGGCAGCACTCTGGTTGATGGCGGGCTCGTCAATCCAATCCCCATTGCACCGACGTTGAACGACAAAACGGACCTGACCATCGCGGTTAATTTGAGCGGCATTGACAATAATTATCGCCCTAAGGAAAAACCCGAGACAGCGGATCCTGTGGAGTCCGATAACGGCAATCGCAACGAGATCACGCGTTTCATTAGCGGCCTGTTTGAGAGTGACAATAGCCAGGATGCTTCGGCTGGCGCCACCGAAATCCTGACCAAGTCTCTGGATGTGATGCAGGGCGAAATTGCCAGACTGAAACTCGGCGCTTACGCACCGCAGAAGATTATCGAGATCCCTCGCGACGCCTGCAGCTTTTTTGAGTTTCACAGGGCCGAGGAAATGGCCGACCTCGGCTACAAGAATGCCAACGAGGCCCTCGACGAACTCGGTCTTTAACGATCAGGCCATTAAACAACTGCAGTATCCCATGCCGGCGGGTCACTGATTTCTTGCGCAATAAAATCGACAAAGGCCCTGACTTTCGGAGACAGGTGGCGTCGCTGTGGATACACCAGAAAAATCGATACCTCGGGCGCCTGAAATTTTGGCAGCAAACGAATGAGGCGTTGCTGCTGAATATCATTACCTACCACAAACGTGGGTGTTCGCATGATTCCGACACCGCCGAGCAACGCGTTGCGTAATGCCAAACTATTATTCATTTGCACAGTACCTGTCACCGGTACGGCAACCGGCTTGTGGTCCGGCCCGATGAAATGCCAAACGTTTGCCGATGCCTGGTAGCTAAAGGACAAGATGTTGTGTTCTCGCAGATCATCCGGCGTCCGCGGTGTGCCGTGCTTTTGGAGATAGGATGGCGAAGCAACGACAGCATGCCTGCAAGCGGCGACTCGCCGGGCGACGAGAGACGAGTCAGGCATCT
Organism: uncultured Woeseiaceae bacterium; assembly: GCA_963976215.1. Taxonomy (GTDB): domain Bacteria; phylum Pseudomonadota; class Gammaproteobacteria; order Steroidobacterales; family Woeseiaceae; genus UBA1847. The sequence continues at coordinate 3,361 of CAXBJV010000079.1, forward strand.
CCGCAATTCGCACCGAAACATCGTAGCCTTCTTCAACGACATCGACCTGACGATCATCCAGATTCATATCAACAGATACATCCGGGTAGCGCGTTGTGAACTCCGCAACTAAGGGTGCTAGATGGGCAATACCGAATGACATTGGTGAGTTCACCCGCAGCACACCTCGCGGCGATTCTTGCAGGCGGGATATTTCCAGTTGGGCTTCTTCGATTTCCTGCAGGCCGACTCGACTGCGGTCATAGAATATTCGCCCCGCCTCGGTGAGGCTCAGCCTGCGAGTAGTCCGGTTAAGAAGCCGCGCGCCAAGGCGCTCCTCGAGGCGCGAAATGTATTTGCTAACAACCGGCCGCGACAAGTTCAGCTTGTCGGCCGCCGCAGTGAAACTGCCCTCGTCGACCACATTGACGAAAACGGCTACGTCGCTGAGTGAATCCACAATCAACCTATTCGTTAATATTTGTAAATAGTCTTGTGCAATTTAGCCTAATTATTACCTTTTTAATACCCAGTATCGTTCAATCTCACCCACGAAAAAGGGATTTGGACGATGCAGGCAATCAAAGGCAAACAATCAGAGACCCGCGCTCACCTGAGCCTGTTGCTGGCATCCCTGATCGCAGGCTTTTCATTTCCCGCGGTCGGGCTGATTAGCGAAGGACTGCCACCGCTCACGCTCACTGCCCTTCGGTTTGCAATCGCTGCGCTGGCAATCCTCCCGCTGACTTTGCGATTTACCGAACGGCGACCGACACCAGCGGGATTTGCGATTTACCTGCTACTGGGCCTGAGCTACGCAGCGTTTTTCGGCACCATGTTCTGGGCTGCGCATCACACCAGCCCGTTGTCGATGGCGACCATCTATATCTGTGTACCGCTGGTCGCCTATCTGCTTGGTCGCGTGTTCGCCGTTGAGAAATCGTCGCCCCGGCTCATTGCGATCTTGTTGACAGGCGCATTGGGCGCAATCGGGCTGATTTGGGCCGAATCACTGGGAAATACCCAAGGGCTAGCCTATGGCACCGCTGAATTGGCTTACTTGGCCGCGTGTGTCGGCATCGCCTTGTATCCGGTGCTCACCAAGATTGGCTTGAATCGCAATTGGATATCGACACGAGCCGAATTACGTACTTTCTGGGGCCTGTGCAGCGGCAGCGTTGTTACGGCAACAATTGCCATGTTCGTCGAGTCGCCAGTTGCGCTGCTGGCGATGACGCGCCGCGATGTTCTGGTCGTTGTTTACCTCGCCATTTTTTCAAGTGCGTTCACATTCTGGTTGAGCCAACGGGCGGTTGCGGTACTCACGCCGGGCGCAGTCACTGCGTATGGCTACCTCTCGCCGTTCGTCGCCATGCTGCTGCTGTTCATCACTGAACCGGATGCAATCAGCATGCGCTGGGTTCCTGGCAGCTTGCTGATAATCACGGCCATCGCACTATTGCTTCGAGGGCCGCGAACCCCGAACACAACCCAACAACCCGTTGATCGAATCGCCGTTTCGGCGACTGCGCTCCGATCCGGAAGCTGCAGCTAAATTTCAGGAGTTATCCATGACAATCACAATATTTGGAGCGACCGGTAGTGTCGGAAAGCGAATAGTTGCCGAAGCACTGCGGCGCGGACACAAGGTACGTGCTGTCGCGCGCAATATTGCGAAGCGAGACGGTCTGCCCGGCGACGTCATACTTGAGACTGGCGATGTCGCAAGTTTCGACGACGTCGTTTCTTTGACCACTGGCAGTGACGCAGTAATTAATGCGACGCGGACAAGCAGTCGCAAAAAGGTCATACAAAATACCGAAACCCTGATGGCGGGACTGACAGTGACCGGCGCGAGGCTGCTGGTTGTTGGCGGTGCCGCCAGCCTTACTGTTCCGGGTACCGACGGCAGGATGGTTCTCGATGACAGCCGCTTCCTTCCGGCCGCTGCACGACAAATTGGCGAAGTTAGTCTTGATCAATACCGGGCCTGCCTTGCAGAAACGACGGTTGATTGGACTTATCTCAGCCCGCCCGCATCGCTGACGCCCGGCAAGCGGACCGGCGCTTTCCGCATGGGCCGAGACGAGTTGCTACTCGATGAGAAGCAACGTTCACAGATTTCAATGGAAGACCTTGCCGTCGCGATGCTCGACGAGATTGAGCATGCACGACTTCACAGGACCCGCTTCACTGTTGCTTACTAATCAGGAGACTGCAATGCACACTGGAATTTACAAAACGCTTTTTACGTCATCGGTTCTATTGCTGTTTATGTCTGTCGCACTAAGCGATGATCGCCAGGTTGGCCAAAGCCCATGGGGTGCAACGGACGAGATTGGTCGCCTGAACCTGATGAACAATGAGTCACGTGCCGATGTTCTGTCGCAAATCAACAGCGGTAAAATTTATGATCTGTCGGTCGAATACCATATCGGCATGCCCAGCTGGCAAGCAGCCGGCGACCCACACTACCGTATCTGGATGACTCACACGCCAAACGGTACCGTTATCGATGATCCGCTCGGCCTCGGCGAGAGCATGAACCAGCACGTCAGCTACACCGGCGCTGCCATTTCGATGTACACACACATGGGTACGCACATTGATGGACTCACCCACTTCGGGCTCGACGGCAAGATCTGGAACGGATTCGAGGCGAAGGAGCATATTGGCGACCGCGGATGGCAAGTCGCCGGCGCAGAAAAAATACCGCCAATCGTGGCGCGCGGAGTTCTTATCGACGTCGCTAAAAACAAGGGCCTGGATATGCTGCCACCGGGCTACCGGATTACCCGAGAGGATCTTTTGCATGCCCTGCAGCGGCAGGCAGTATCGCTCGAACAAGGCGATGTGGTGTTGATTCGCACCGGGCGCATGCAACTATATGATGATGCCGACGCGTACATGACGAACCCGCCGGGGCTGGGACTGGCGGCCGCTAAATTCCTGGCCGAAGAAAGTGGCGCAATGATCGTGGGGGCGGACAATCTCAGTTTTGAAGCATTTCCTTCTGAACTCGAATCCGACTACGTGCCGCTGCATACTTACCTGCTCGCCGAGCAAGGCACGCCAATCATTGAACTCGCGTGGCTTGAAGAATTGTCACGCGACAATGTCTATGAATTTGCGTTTATCGGTGGCTCGCTGAAGCTCCGTGGTGCTGATGCAGCGCCTATGCGGCCTATCGCTATAGAAATAGGGAAGCGGTAAATGCTCAACCGTCTTCAGCCTCCAGGTGCGATCGCAACCATGCCTTGGCAAAGCGTATGTCGCGATCCAGCGAGCTGGTAGAACGACCCAGCACCTCGGCCATTTCTTCGTAGGTCAGTCCGCCGAAGTAATGCAACTCCAGCATTTCGGCTTTGTCGGCGTCATTCTTTGCAAGCTCATTGAGTGCCTCATGCAGATCGAGAATTTCGTCACCGGCTGCTGGAGAAACAACGACCACATCATCAAGCGCAAGTTTGGCCGCATCGCCGCCACGCTTGGCCGTTGCCTTGGCATTGGCATGATCCACCAGGATGCGGCGCATCATTCGCGCCGCCAGTGCAAAGAAATGACTGCGGTCCTGCCATTCAACGTCAACGTTAACGAGCTTGGCGAACGCTTCGTGCACCAGCGCTGTCGTTTGTAGTGTGTGGTCCGGGCGTTCACTGCGAAATGCATTTGCAGCAATTCTGTGAAGCTGGTCGTAAACGAGCGGCGTCAGCGCCTCGAGGCTCTTTTGATCGCCCTCAACCCAGTCGTGCAGCAGTCTTGTGATATTCGGATCGGACATTGTCGCCAGTCAGGAAGTGACATGACGACAATATCTCAATCGCGGGGAATAGCAAGGTACTGCTAACCGGTGTGGTCCATGGTCGAGAACACAGCAACCATCGACATGTCTCCGAACGAACCAGTGCCAGCGAAACTGTCGCAGACGACGTTAAAAACGGTGTCACCTGCAAGCACCGGCTGACCGTACGTCAGCGACAATGAACCATAGCCATTAAGCGGAACGGAATCGATTGTGAAGTTATTGGTGTTGAGCGAGGTACCGCCTTCGGAAATTGAACACCGGGGCGTACAGGTTGCGCCCGAGGTGCAGATGTACCAGGAATTGTAGGAGATGACCACGTGGCCATCGACCGGTGCGAACACCGTCATTGACTTGACAACACGATCGGTTGTATCGGCAAAAACAGCCTGGTTATTACTCGGCGAATACGCCACCGCATTAGCCATCGACAGTTCATCGATTGCATCGGTATTTTCCGTGATGCGTGTGTCATTGTCGGTCACCGCCGTTTCGACCGCTGCAAAGTTGGCGTTGACATCGGCTGCGCGTGCCGGGCTGCCGGAGGTGAAGCTGTTCGGCACGGTAAGATCGGTTGCGGCTGCTGGCAGCGTCATCAATGCCGTTACAGCGAGTAAAGTCAGTTTTTTGTTACGTAATTTCATCGTCATATCCTCAAAATTCAATTCGATAATGTCGAACCTGGAATCAGGCCCAGACGCCTGTGTCCCAGCTCATCTGGTCCCAGGTGTTTTCTACCGGTGGTGGTGGTGGCGGGCCGCTGTCTCCCCCTCCCCCGCCGCCACAGGCTGATAGCCCGAGTAGCAGCGTTAGTGCACAAATGGCGCGTATTGTTTTCATGCGAATCTCCTTGAATTGGATCTGCCGCATCAGTCGCGGCAATAGCCGTGCATGTAGCAGTCGCCTTCATAGCGCCAGCTCATGATCTTTCCGGAATTCCGGTCCACGTCCAGCCAGGTCCGGCACGCCATCTGTGTACCGTCGTAGTTGTAATACGGCGTATTAAACGCGTATTCGATCTGATTGCGCGGCCGCTCCATCGTGCTGTAAGCACGATTTTCGGTACGCCTTTCATAAGCGCTTAGGTCGGCGCCTACCCAGCTATCGAGCGTTTCGTCGTAGGTCTGGTAGTTGTCGCAGGAAAAAGCGGCACAGCCCTGCAAGCCGGATGACATTGCGACAATGGCCGCCAGCAGCGCTGATGCTGCGAGACATTTGCGTTTCATTGGTCTTAGCTCCCGAAAAGTGTTGCCTTCACTCTCCTATGCGGGAACCATTCGGGAACTTGCCCAGATTTTTCAAAAAATAACTTGCTACCGGTGCGACGCGGCTAGTTGCGATACGTCTCGTCGCCGAAGTCCGGGCAGGCTTCGACGACCTGCGGTGCCTGCAGGTCCTTCCGGCTATCCGCCAGCCAGCACTCGTCGAAAATCGAGCAGTAACAGTAAGTGAGCACGCTTCTCGGCTTGCTGACAGCACCAACGAGCGACCGCGCCAGGTCAGCGTCCATGGTGCTGAAGACGACGACATTTTCATCCGGTCGCAAAACACGATCGCTGATGAAGTTCCTGTTGACCGCGGCTCCTGAATCGCCGTCCACGCTGGCAACCAGTTCGGACCAGTTGCGGATTGCGTTACCATCGATACTGAGGTGGACACCGCGCATCCTTGCGGGACCGACGCCCGCATTTGTAAACGCAATCGAGAATCCTGCAGTGTCACCTGTATCGTGGTTTTCAACCATCAGCTGCACGAACGGCCAGACAGCCGCAGCGGTCTGCTGGCGCACCGCAGCAGACTCGGTGAGTGCCGCATAGAGCGCGAGGACGGCAATCACAACACCGACGACCGACAGAACAGTTTGCCAGAAGGTCAGGCGGATGATGTGGTTTTCGGCGCGTAACAGGGAGCGGCCCGCGGTTGATTCGGCATCGTTGGTCGCCGATTTATCATCACTCATGCAAGGTTTCTCCAGTGATTTGATTGAATCTTGAGCTTCATCACTTTTTTCCGCGGTTGAGAGGGCTAGACTTGCTAATTCGCCGACCGGTTTCACTTTAGGTATTTTAACAGCAGTCTGATGAAAATCCTTTCGCTGTCAGTTATCGCTGTTTTCGGTGCACTATTATGTAGTCCGCCGGTTGCCTGGGCGCAATATCAGCGCTCTATTACCAATACTGGCTTCGAAAGCAATGAT
>CAXBJV010000080.1:0-9327 GCA_963976215.1 uncultured Woeseiaceae bacterium
CCGATAACCCTCGCTTTTATCAAGCCAAGTGTCAGATCAAGTCGAAACTATTTCATCTATTCACCCTGATCTAATCGCACCAGGAACGATCCTCAGACAATTGGCATTCGTCTCACCATCCAGCGATCTGCCGAATAGACGAACGCCAATTGGTACAGCCACCAGCCAACAAGTAGCGCTACCGTCAACGCAGTTGACTGTCTTTACTGCCGCGGCGGTTGATGCCTCCGGCAATGGCGTTCTGCTTGTCGTGCTCTGCCTGGCAGCTAACGCAGTAGCGAACACCGGGTACCGCTGCCTGCCGTGCTGCCGGAATTGAATCCCCGCATTCATCGCAATGTGTCAGGCTTTCACCTTTGGGCAATTGTTCGCGTGCGTGTTTGACAGCATCCTCGATGGTTGCATCGATCTGATCCTGTACCGCTCCGTCTTTTGCGAATCCGCCTGCCACCTTTTAATCCTCCGCTAAGTTGCAGCCATTCTAATGCGAATTGGCTGTTGCTTGCGACTAGCTGGCGGCACCGTACTTTTTGAAATGTAATTCCTTCGCCTGGCCGATCCAGTCGTCCTGTTCCATGCGGCCTTTGAATTCCTTGAGTTCGGCATTAACCCGTGCAATATCAGCGACGTCGAAGGAAGCAATCTGCCGAAAGCTCGTTATGCCGAGGCTGTGCAGCGTATGTTCGAAAACTTTGCCGATGCCGACGATCTCCTGCAGGTTGTCGTGTTCCTGCGCCGCATTGTTACTGCCGTTTAGCTGCCGAGCGTTCGCTTTTTCCCGTGCGTCTTTCAGTGCCTGCCGTTGCTGCTGTTCCATTTCCTGGAAATTTTGTTCAACTTCATCGAGACGAATCCGCAGCGTTTCAGATTTTTCTTCGTATTTGCCGGCGTGCTCGCGGTAGCGATTCGCATCCTCTTCATACTGCTTGCGGCTGTTCTCCATTGATTTCAGAACCTGCGCCAGTTCGCGATTCTGGACCTTGAGTTCTTCCAGTTCGAGAACATCGCGCTTGAGTGCTTCGTTCTCTTGCCGAACTAGCGCACTGTTGTGTTTGAGTTCCGCGTTCTCGGCCTCCAGTGCAATGACGTTCTGCTCCAGCGCATCGAGATTGGCCAGGCGTGCTTTGGCGGATTCGAGCATTTTATTCACCGAGTCGTGCTCCGATCGCGACGCCTGCAACAGGTTACGAAACGATTCGTATTCCTTTTTCGCGTTTTCGTACTTTTCCTCAACGGCCTTGCGCTTTTCAAAAGATTTGGCGAGTTCGGATTTATAAAAGTCACCGGACTTGATGAATTCGACCTGCAACTCATCCGACTGAGCTTTCAGTGAATGCAGTGCGTTCTGGAAGGTAACAACCTTGTTCTTGAATTCTTCCCGCTCGGCCTTGAGTGTGAAGATGTTCTTAGTGAGGAGTTTTTCTTTTTCCAGCGCCGAGTTCAGTTCGGTACGCGCCTTCGCGACCTGCATGTCACGTTGATGCACCACGGCTTCCTGGGCTTCGACGGTCGTGCGCATCGAGTTGATCTCGGCGGTCAGCCGGTCGCGGTGTCGGGATACGGTATCGGTCTTTGCTTGCCACTCCGATTCCAGTGTGGCCGTCTGCTTCCGTGCCGCTATGCTCCGTATCAGCCAACCGATTATGAGCCCGCCGACTAAAGCGGCAAGTACATACAGCAGGATCGAAGACAGTGCGCTCTCCATCGGCGAATTATCTCTGAGCGACAGATTATGGAATATGATCAAACGCACAGTTCCGGGCGAGAGCGCATTTGATTATGTTAAACGCTGTCACAAAACTGACGCGGCGCATTCGCTATACTCCTGTTAGCCCGAATACAACAATCAATAAAGGGGAACCGTTATGCCAACGTCAGCTGCTTCGTCCTGTCTGCGAAAACTCCTGTTTTTTCCCCTCTTAACGTTTCTGCTCGCGGCGGCGCAAAGCGCGTACGCCCAGGATCTCGTGATAAGTGGTGTTGTTGACGGGCCGCTGACGGGCGGCACGCCCAAGGCGATCGAACTTTGCGCGGTCAACGATATTCCCGATTTGAGTGTCTATGGCCTCGGTTCTGCGAACAACGGTGGTGGCACAGACGGCGAAGAATTTACCTTTCCTGCGGTCGCGGCAAGCGCCGGCACGTTTATTCATGTCTCGATGGAGGCGGATAATTTCGCCGCGTTCTTCGGCTTCGAGCCGGCCTATACGGCCGGGATGGCGGCGATCAACGGTGACGATGCGATTGAGCTGTTCATGTCCGGCGCGGTGGTCGACATTTTCGGCGACATCAATGTCGATGGCAGCGGCGAGCCCTGGGACCATCTCGACGGTTGGGCCTATCGCAACGATGCAACCGGCCCCGACGGGTCGACGTTTGTCCTCGCGAACTGGTCGTTCAGCGGGCCGAATGCACTTGACGGGGAAACGAGCAACGCAAGCGCTGCGACACCGTTCCCGATCGGAACGTATTCAGCCTGCGAATTGCCCGAGCCAACACCGAATGTGCTGCTATCGGAAATCGTTGTGACGCCCACGGGTGGCGAATTTATCGAAATATTCAATCCAACGGGTATCGCCGTTGACCTGTCGGATGTCTATCTGACAGACGCCACGTCTGCCGGCGGTGGTACTTATTATTACAACGTTGTCACCGGCGCCAATGCCGGCGGCGGCAGCTTCGGCGACTTCCATGCGCGCTTTCCCGACGGTGCGATGATCGGTCCGGGCGAGTTTCGCACTATTGCTATCGCAGGGTCCGATGGCTTTTTTGCGGAATTCGGATTTGATCCCGACTTCGAATTGTTTGAGGACGGCGCGGCGGCCGACGCAATCGCCGACATGCGAGAAGCCCTGCCTGGTTCGATCAATGGTCAGGGCGGGTTGACCAATAGCGGTGAGGTTGTCGTGTTGTACACCTGGGACGGAGAGTCCGATCTTGTACAGGACATCGACTACGCACTCTGGGGTGACGGCGATGAAGCCGTCGACAAGAGCGGTGTCGGCATTGACGGCCCGGACGCCGATGCCGATTTGTCGTTTTATGAATTCGAAACACCCATCGTGAACCAGGACGTAATCGCCGCGGGATCTCATGCTGTTGGCGATTCTTTCCAGCGACTGGATTTCTCGGAAGGGCTGGAAGCCCAGGTCGCGGGCAACGGCATCCAGGGCAGCGATGAGACTTCAGAAGATGTGTCGAACACCTGGGGCCAGGCGGCCGCGTCCCCGGGCGCTGCTCCGCCAGCACCCCCGATGGACTGGATTATTAATGAAATTCACGCAGACCCGGACGGCTCCATTGCCGGCGATGCCAACGGCGACGGGTTTCGTGATACGACCGACGACGAGTTTGTCGAGATCGTCAACGCGTCCGGCGCCGACGCCGATATATCCGGCTGGACACTATCCGATGCGGTCGGCGTGCGGCACACGTTTCCGGCGGGCAGTATCGTCGCCGACGGTTGTTCCATTGTTGTGTTTGGCGGTGGCAGCCCGAGCGGCAAGTTCGGCGCCAGCCTCGTGCAGACCGCCAGCAGCTCGCAACTCGGCCTCAATAATGGTGGCGATACGGTCACATTGAATAACGGCACCATCGATATCGCGGTACAAGGCTATGGCAGTGAAGGCGGCAGCAACCAGTCGCTAACCCGCGACCCCGACATAAGCGGCGGTGCGCTGGTGTTGCACAGCGATGTTGCCAATGCCGGCGGTGCTCTGTATTCACCGGGTACACAAACCGATGGCAGCCAGTTCAGCGGTTGTCCATCGCTCTGGATCGTCAATGAAATTCATGCGGATCCGGACGGCTCGATTGCCGGAGACGCCAACGCGGATGGCACGCGCGATTCCGGCGATGACGAATTCGTCGAGCTCGTAAACAACACGGGCTCTGATGTTGATATTTCCGGTTGGACCTTGTCAGATGCAGTCGGTGTTCGTCATACATTCCCGCCGCAGTCAGTTGTATTCGACGGATGCTCCGTCGTTGTTTTTGGTGGCGGTTCGCCCTCCGGGACTTTCGGCAACAGCCTGGTGCAACTTGCATCGAGCGGTGCGATTGGCCTGAACAACGGCGGCGACAGCGTCATTTTAAATAATGGCAGCAACGCTATCGTTGCCGTCGATTACGGGAGCGAAGGGGGCAACAATCAGTCCGTTACTCTCGACCCGGACGTATCCGGCAGTCTGCCGTATGTGCAACACAGCACCGCGGACGGTTCCGGTGGCAGCTTGTTCTCGCCCGGTACCCAGGTCGACGGATCACAGTTTATGGGTTGTCCGGTCGATGCGAGCGTCGCAGAAATTCAGGGCACTGGCGCCAATAGCCCGCTCGAGGGTCGTCAGGTCAACACCACCGGCATTGTTACCGCACTGACCGACGATGGCTTCTTTATGCAGATACCGGATGACGGCAATCCGGATACGTCCAATGGCGTATTCGTCTTTACGGGTGGTGCGCCAACGGTCTCGGTTGGCGACGAGGTCGACGTATCCGGTCGCGTTGAGGAGTTCTTTGGGCTGACCGAAATCACCGGCTCGCCGACGGTTAATGTCACTGGCACAGGCAGTTTGCCGGCCGCGATCGTGTTCGATGCGAACCGGCCGTCACCGAATCCCGCTGCACCGAGCTGTGCGCTGGAATACGAATGCTACGAAGGCATGCTGATTCATATACCGGCCGGTATTGTCGCGGCATCGAACCAGGAATTCGGCTCCGATCCATTTGCTGAAGTTCACGTCACCGCTGGCCCGACACGACCATTCCGCGAACCGGGCATTGAAACGCCCGGGTTGCCCGCGAATCCGTTGATTCCTGTCTGGGACGGCAATCCTGAAGTATTCGAGCTGGATCCGGACAAGCTGGGCTTGCCGAACTTGAATATACCGGCAGGTTCGACATTCAGCGCGACCGGCGTGCTGGGCTTTGAATTTAATCACTACGAGTTGTGGCCGACGGCGCTCGATGTCACGCCAGCTGAGCTTCCGGTGGCCGTGCGCGCGAAGTCAGCCGATGAAGCGACGGTGGGTTCGTTCAACCTGTTCCGACTGTTCGATTCGGTGGCAGATGGTACGGGTGATGCTGTCTTGCCACCCGAAGAATACGCGCGGCGAACGGCAAAACTTGCCGCTTACATCGTCGACCTGATGGGTGCGCCGGATATCCTGGCCGTGCAGGAGGTTGAGAAGCTCGGCGTGCTTGAAGAACTTGCCGCAGCGATCAACACACTGGACACCAGTATTAATTACACGGCTTATCTTATCGAAGGTAACGACGTTGGCTCCATCGATGTGGGCTTCCTGGTTCGCAACAATGTGCAGGTGGATGCCGTTACCCAGCTGGGCGCAGCAGAATTGTTAAGCGTGGATGGCTCATTGCTGCACGATCGACCGCCGCTGTTGCTGGAAGGTTTCATCGATGGCTCTTTCCCGATATCGGTCATGGTCCTGCATATGCGTTCACTCGGTGGCATTGAAGAAAGTCGTACGCAGCAAAAACGTTATGAACAGGCACAATCCGTCGCGGAAAAAATCCAGGATATCCAGACGGCAAATCCGGACGTGAACCTGGTTGTTTTGGGTGACTTCAACGCCTTTGAATTTAGCGATGGTTACGTCGATCTCGCCGGCATTGTGAAAGGCGATTTCAATCCGGATGAGAGTCTGGTGTGTTCGATCAACGGCAATACCTGTGAAGACCTGGTCAGCCCGGACCTGAATGACGAAATCCTGAACATTCATCCGCTCGAACGCTATTCATTCATATTCCGTGACAGTTTCAACGCAGACGGCTCGCGCGGCGATGCGCAAATACTGGATCACGCAATGACCAGCCAGGCCCTGGGGCCCCTGGTAAGCGGCCTTGAGTTTGCACGCGGTAACGCCGATGCCGCCGAGGAACTCGTCGAGGATGACGGTACGCTGGACGAGTTGGCGTTGCGATCGTCGGACCACGACGGCCTGGTGCTCTACCTGTTCCGTGATGAAGACCGCGATGGCGTCGGCGACGATGCCGACCTGTGTCCGGCGACTGTGCTGCCGGAATCGGTGCCGACGATCCGGCTTGGGCGCTATCGCTACGCGGACACGGATGGCGACGGGGTTTTCAATACTGGCACACCGCGACACTGGAGCTGGCGAGATCCCTGGACGCCGACAATCGAGGATACCGGTGGGTGTTCCTGCGAGCAGATTATCGATGAACGCGGTCTTGGCAACGGCCACCGCAAGTTCGGCTGTTCAATTGGCGTGATGATCAGCTGGATCTGGCACGTCAGGCACCAGGCAGCGCACTAGCCGGATAAACAGGTGGTGCCGGGCTCGTTACGGGTCCGGCACTGGCTGCGTTGGCAGCGCAGGACTGCGGCGTCGACTCTCGCGCCAGGCGATAAGGACATTCGAGGCGATGACAATTACAGCGCCGATGAGAACGGCCGTTGCCGGCCAGTCATTCCAGATCATCCAGCCAAACAACATCGCCCAGACAATACTGGTGTAGTTGAATACCGTCACGATTGCGGCCGGTGCATTCCGGTAGGCGACCGACAGCAGCCATTGCGCCGCTGCTCCGGACAGGCCGACACCGAGCAGGTATGGAAATTCATCGAGAGTCGGCATGACGGCAACAAACGGCATGGCTGCGGTCGTCAGGACCGAGCCGATAGCGAAAAAATAGAAGCTGATGGTTGCCGGACTCTCATACCGTCCCAGGTAGCGCAGAATAATCTGCAGTGTTGCGTGCAGGAAGGCAGCAAATAATGCGACCGAGACGCCAAGGATGAACACATCGCCACTCGGTCGCGTCATGATCATCACGCCGACGAAGCCGATGGCGACGGCCGACCATCGCCAGGGACCAACAGACTCTTTCAGAAAGATGACGCCGAGTACCGGAATGAACAACGATGCTGTGAACAGCAGGGCAGCGGTATCGGCGAGCGGCATCAGTGAATACGCCCAAAACGTAACAACCAGGCTGACGGTGCCGAGGACAGCCCGGAACGCGACCCAGGCAGGTCGCGTCCGGAGTATCAGTATTTCCCGCCTGCCGAGCGCAAACACGATGAACAGGAACGGCAGGCAGCCAATAACATTGCGATAAAACGCGATTTCAATGACAGAGTGTGTGTCGCTGAGTATCTTCGCGAACGCAACCATTAGTGACAGCATGAAATAGGCGCCCACGGCGGCACCCATTCCGAGCACGACGTGCTCATTGCGTTCGGTGCTTATTTGAAGTACCAGCGCCCGCCGATCGTAACGACGTCGTTATCGCCCGCGAACTCGAGGCTGATGCCGGCCGAGAACTGCGGCGCGAAATAGTAGTCACCCGCCAATTCCAGGTAGGAATCGCTGTCGCCGACCGTCACGTGATGAACGTTGCCGCGAATTTCAAAGTCGGGCGTCAATCGCCCGCGGACGCCAGCGGAAAATGCGAGACCGTCGTCGTCGGCGCTGAAGCCTGAATTGTCAAAGTCCGCTCGTGCATAACGCAAGGTGCTGACCAGGTCGAAATCCTGCGAATACTTCCAGACGTAGCCTGCGCCGATCTCAAAGATGCTCGCATCGCTGTTGTTGTTGAAGTCGAGAGACGTCAGTCCACCGACGATCAGCCAGTTGTTGTTCAGATCATAGGAGCCGTTAAAGCGGAATCCATCGCCACCGTTGGTGTCGACGTCAACGAATCGAAGCTCAAGATAATCGTAGCTAAGATTGGCATTGCCAGGTCCGGAAGTTTGTGCGATCGCCGCGCCGCTGAAAAGCAAAGCAGCAACAAAAATTGTGGTTTTCATGAATTACCCCAGGGTCTTTGCAGAAGAATACCGATGACGCCTGCTGTGGCGCAATCGGCCGCGATGTTAGGGCGCTCAATTGCGCCTGTCCACGGCTTTTGACTGGCTGCTTTGCCATTGTTCAGGAACCTGCTCAGGTTACTGTTTTTAAACGAATTGATGGACGGCAAAAGGTGTCGCATTTTGGCGTCAGTGTGCAGTTCCGGTTGGCCGGATGCGCACCAGCAATAGCGCTGGGGTAGCAACGTGGAACACGTTATGATGGCCGCCAATTCAGACTCAGGCGTAATTTATGGCTTCATCCAACAACGACAACCTTGCAGTGCTCATCGATGCCGACAACGCACAGGCCTCAATAATTCACGAGTTGCTGTCGGAGGTGTCACGGTACGGAACGGCAAGCGTCAAGCGCGCTTACGGTGACTGGACAACGACCAGCCTGAAGCAGTGGAAGAACGTCCTGCATGAAATGGCGATTCAGCCGATTCAGCAATTTAGCTATACGAGTGGCAAAAACTCCACCGACTCGGCACTCATTATCGACGCAATGGACCTGTTGCATGCAGGTGGACTCAATGGATTCTGCCTGGTCTCGTCGGACAGCGACTTTACCCGCCTGGCGACCCGCATTCGCGAGAGCGGCCTCGTCGTCTATGGATTCGGAGAGCGCAAGACACCGAAGCCATTTGTGGCGGCGTGCGACAAATTCATCTATTCCGATATTCTGAAACCGGCAAAAGCGACCGACAAGAAATCGAAGCCGGCTGCAGAGCCCTTGAAACCGATGATCATCAAGGCAATCGATGCTGCCGCGCAGGATGACGGCTGGGCGCAGCTGTCGGTTGTCGGCAAGTTCCTGGTGAAAAACAGCCCATCGTTCGATCCGCGAAATTACGGTTGCCAGAAACTGGGCGAGCTGGTGCGCAAACAAAAATACCTGAAGATTCGTGAGGTGCCGATCTCAGCCGGTTCCGGCGCGGTACAGATCTTCATCCGGCAGAAATAACGGGCACGGCCGATGCCCGGTCTTGCCGAGAAGACGCTGAGTTGCCCATATTGCGGTGAAGCGATTTCAGTCCTGGTGGATGATTCGCTGGCGCAGCAGAACTATGTCGAAGACTGCCAGGTCTGTTGCCGGCCGATTGTCCTCGACGTGACGATTGACGATGGTGGCGACGTGCACATCGCGGCGCGCACAGAAAATGAATAAGCGGCTGGACTCAGTTTCGGCATTGAGTGAGACTGTCAGCAATCAGTAAATCGACCAGGAGCGAGGTCTATGTGCAGGCGTTTTGCAGTTCTATTCGCGGTTTCTCTTGTCCCGTTCGTAGCCTGGGCGGAGACGGTTCCGTCGAAAATTGACGCGGTAGTCGTTTATCCCGGCGGCGCCACAGTTACACGCGTCGCCAGCGTGTCACTGCAAGCTGGCACAAACGAAGTCCGGCTGGCTGGCCTGGTCGATTCGCTGGATCCGGATCGCGTGCGTGTTGAAGTCCAGAATGCCGCAGTCCGAATCGGCCAGATTCGGCTGGAAA
>CAXBJV010000081.1:0-9250 GCA_963976215.1 uncultured Woeseiaceae bacterium
GGTATCCCTTAAGTCTTCGGCATCATGCTAACCTGAATTGTCGGCCAGTGGCATCAGGAGAAGCCATGCAATTTTCAAGAACCCTGAGCATCATACTTGGCAGCGCCATCTTGTCTGCCTGCGCACATTCCGTGCATGACTATGAGTTTGCCCCGGACCCGAACAAGGACCTTGGCCTGTTATGGGTCAAACATGCCGCTGAATACCAGGCGATTTCCGCACAAACCTATGCAGATGCTCGCCGCGACCTCGCCGCACTTATCGCCGATAGCCGCTGGACGGCGCTACCGGGCGAACAGGTCGATCCGACTTTGCCGCCCGCGGTAATACTCGATATTGACGAGACCGTTGTCAGCAATGTCGACTTTCAACTAACGTTCGAGCGCCCATTTGCAAATCACAAGCTCGACACGTGGAGCAGCAGTGTCGATTCCACACCGGTGCGCGGCGTCGTGGAGTTTGTTGCCGCAGCACGAGAAGCCGGTGTGACTGTTTTCTTCGTGACCAATCGACCCTGCCAGCCGATTGCAGGGAACCCATCTTCATGCCCGCAAAAACAGACCACCATCGACGATGTTCATGAACTCGGCATCGATGTCGATCCGGAGTTCGTCATGCTCGCGGACGAACGGCCGGAATGGGACCGGGAAAAATTGTCGCGCCGTAAACATGTTGCAAAAACGCATCGCGTCATCATGGTAATCGGCGACGACTTAAGCGATTTTATTCCCTGCGTACGAGAAAAGCCTGCCGGCCATTGTGAGGTTGCCGGAACCCGTGCGAGCCGACTCCGTGATATCGAACGCTACAAGGATTACTGGGGCAACGGTTGGTACATCCTGCCCAACCCAATGCACGGGTCGTGGACTTCGGTCGAATAATAGGCGTATCCTGTAGCATTGATGTGCCTGTAACATATTGAAAAGAAACAGATCTACGGGGGACGATCATGGCGAAAGTTAAATGCGGACTCATTCAAATGGCGCTCAAGGGCGACGCGTCGATGCAGCCCGATGAAATTCGGGATCGGATGATTGAAGCGCACATACCCTTTATCGAAGAAGCCGCCAACAAGGGCGTACAGGTATTGTGTTTCCAGGAAGTGTTTACACAACCGTATTTTTGCCCAAGCCAGGATCGCAAGTGGTACGCCGCCGCCGAAAAAATTCCGGATGGTCATACGACGCGACTGATGCAGGAGTACGCGAAGAAACACAGTATGGTCATCGTCGTGCCGATTTACGAAGAGCACATGACCGGCGTCTACTACAATACCGCTGCCGTCATTGATGCCGATGGCAAATACCTCGGCAAATACCGCAAGACGCATATTCCGCAGGTCGACCCCGGTTTTTACGAGAAGTTTTTCTTCAAACCCGGTGATTCGGGCTGGCCGGTTTTCGAGACCGCGTACCTGAAACTCGGCGTTTATATTTGCTATGACCGCCACTTCCCCGAAGGCTGGCGCGCACTGTCGCTGAACGGTGCTGAGTACATCGTCAATCCATCCGCGACCGTTGCCGGGCTCAGCAAATACCTTTGGGAACTCGAACAGCCCGCATCGGCGGCCGCCAACGGCGTGTTTATCGGGGCGATCAATCGCATTGGCAAGGAAGAACCGTGGGCCGACAAGATGGGTGAATTCTATGGCTCGAGCTATATCGTTAATCCACGTGGGGCAATCGAAGCGCAAGCCAGCTACGGCGACGATGAATTGCTGGTGCACGAGATTGACCTCGACATGGTGCGCGAGGTGCGCGACACCTGGCAGTTCTTCCGCGACCGTCGCCCGGAGACCTACGGACCGCTCACAGACAAATAAGCACAGGGGAATAGCATGTCTGATGTGGCTTCCATCAGTACGCTGCGCACCGTTGGCGAGCACGTTGAACTCGACGTCGGCGCCGATCTTGTAAACAGTCCTCGCTACAATGAGGACATCGCGCCAACGAAAGCGGCACAACGCACCTGGTCGCGCTGGAATATTGCCTCGCTATGGGTGGGCATGGCGATTTGTGTGCCGACGTATACGCTCGGCGGGGTCCTGACTGCGTATTTCGGATTGTCGGTTTCCGAAGCACTGTGGACCATTCTGGTCGCTAATATCGTCGTGTTGATTCCACTCACGCTGAACGCGTATCCCGGCACGCGCTATGGCATACCCTGCCCTGTCGTACTGCGCGCGTCGTTTGGCATTATCGGCTCCAACGTACCGTCTCTGATTCGTGCTCTGGTCGCCTGCGGCTGGTTTGGTGTGCAAACCCTGTTCGGCGGCATCGCGATTCACTTAATGCTGTCCGCACTGTTCGACGGTTGGGCCGCATTGGGTGGCACCGGCGAAGTGCTGGGCTTTTTCATCTTCTGGGTTCTGAATATCGCCGTCGTCATACGCGGCTCCGAGTCGATCAAACATCTCGAAACACTGGCCGCCCCATTGTTGTTGATCGTTGCGGTCGGCCTGATCGTCTGGGCGATGCCGAAAGTCTCAATGAGTGAAGTGCTGGCGGTTCCCGCGAACCGGCCCGAAGGCGCGTCGTTCGCCGGCTACTTCATGGCCGCATTAACAGCGATGGTCGGCTTCTGGGCAACCTTGTCGCTTAACATTCCGGATTTCAGTCGCTTTGCAAAATCGCAGCGCAGCCAGGTTATCGGGCAAATCATCGGCCTGCCCTTGACGATGTTTCTGTTTGCGGGCCTGGGCGTGATTCTGACATCTGCGTCCATGAGCCTGGTTGGCGAAACGATTTCCGACCCCATCAACCTGATCGGCAAGATCGACAATCCGCTGTGGGTTGTCATGTCGATGCTGATGATTATTCTCGCAACCATTTCCACCAACACGGCGGCGAATATTGTGTCGCCCACCAATAGTTTCCAGAACATCGCACCGCGCTACATTAACGAAAACCGCGGCGTCATCATCACCGGCATTATCGGCATCCTGTTGATGAGCTGGGAACTATTGAAAAAACTGGGCTGGATCGAATCCGACGTGAGCCTCGAGAGCCTGTACTCAAACTGGTTGATCGGTTATTCCAGTTTGTTGGGTCCTATTGCGGGCATCATGATTGTCGACTATTTTTTAGTTAAGGATCAGTCCTACGACCTGCTGTCGCTGTACAAGGACGGCGGCTCGTATCCAGCCTGGAACATGGCCGGCATGGTCGCGTTCGTCATTCCCGTCGGCCTGACCGTACTGTCCTTCAAGATTGACGCACTGAGCTGGTTTTATACTTACGGCTGGTTCACCGGCTCCATACTGGGCGGAATTATCTACATGTTAATAGCCAAACGAACTACCGGGAGCAGTTCATGAGTGTTCTCATCAAGGGCGGCATCGTGGTCAATGCCGACCGCTCGATTCGGGCCGATGTTCTGTGTGACGGCGGCAGTATTGTCGGCGTCGGCGAAAATCTCGACGCGCCCAGCGGCGCAAGCATCATCGATGCTGGCGGCCAGTACGTGATGCCCGGTGGCATTGATCCTCATACGCATATGCAGCTGCCGTTCATGGGCACGGTCGCAAGCGAAGACTTCGAATCGGGCACGGCGGCGGGACTTGCGGGCGGTACGACGATGATCATCGACTTCGTTATTCCGAGCCCGCAACAAAATATCATGGAAGCGTACCGCCAATGGCGTGAGTGGGCCGAAAAGTCGGTCGCCGACTACACCTTCCACGTCGCGATAACCTGGTGGGACGACAGCGTTTACAAGGATATGGGTACGCTCGTTCACGAACACGGCGTCAACAGCTTCAAGCACTTCATGGCATACAAGGGTGCGATCATGGCGGATGATGAGATCCTGGTGAACAGTTTCTCGCGTGCGCTTGAGCTCGGCGCAATCTGCACCGTACATGCCGAGAATGGCGAACTGGTTTACCGGCTGCAACAGTCGCTGTATGACCAGGGAATGACCGGGCCCGAGGCACACCCGTTGTCGCGGCCACCGGAGTGCGAGGGCGAGGCGGCCAACCGTGCGATCCGGATTGCCGAAGTCCTCAAGGTGCCGCTGTACATCGTGCATAACTCCTGCCGCCAGTCGCTGGAGGCCATTACCCGGGCGCGCAACGAGGGCCAGCGGGTCTTCGGTGAGGTCCTCGCCGGCCACCTGCTGATCGACGATTCGATCTATCGCCACAAGGACTTCAATGTCGCCGCGGCGCATGTGATGAGCCCGCCATTCCGATCGAGCGAGCACCAGGACGCGTTGTGGCGTGGACTGCAGTCGGGCAACCTGCAAACGACCGCGACCGACCACTGCTGTTTTTGTGCTGATCAGAAAGCCGCCGGTAAAGACGACTTCCGCCTGATTCCCAACGGCACCGGCGGGGTCGAGAATCGCATGGAAGTGCTCTGGCACCATGGCGTGAGCAGCGGCAAACTGACGATGAACGAGTTCGTTGCGGTAACGTCCACCAACGCGGCACAGATTTTCAATATCTACCCGAGGAAAGGTAGCGTTTCAGTCGGGGCCGATGCGGACATCGTGGTCTGGGACCCCGAAGCCAGCAAAACGATCTCAACCAAGACAGACCACCAGAACGTCGACTACAACATTTTCGAAGGCATGCAGGTGAAGGGTTGCGCGTCACACACATTGTCGCAAGGCAAAGTCGTATGGGCCGACGGCAAGCTCGACGTTGAACGCGGCGCCGGCCGCTACATCAATCGCCCGGCATTCGCTTCCTACTACGATGCATTGCAGCTGCAAGCAAAGCACGCCGTTCCCGTTCCCGTAAAACGCTAAACTTAAGTCATGACCGACAATAATCGCATCAGGGCAGGACGGCTGGACAAGTCGGAAATCGAAGAAAATTTCTCCGACCTGCATCCACCCCTGTCACGCTCGGAAGCGTTGATCGAGGCAGACCGTTGCTACTTTTGCTACGACGCTCCGTGTACAACGGCGTGCCCTACCGGAATCGACATCCCGGCATTCATCCAGAAAATTCGCAGCGATAACATTCGCGGCTCCGCGCATACCATTCTCAGCGAAAACATCATGGGAGGTATGTGCGCGCGTGTCTGTCCGACTGAAATACTTTGTGAGGAAGCGTGCGTACGCAATTCACACGAAGAGAAGCCGGTCGAGATCGGCTTGCTGCAGCGCTACGCGACCGACCCGATTCTTGAAGACAACATGCAACTGTTTGAGCGTGCCCCGGCAAGTGGAAAAACCATTGCTGTTGTTGGCGGCGGTCCGGCCGGACTGTCGTGCGCGCACCGTCTCGCCGTATTGGGTCACGATGTCGTGATCTTCAATCGCGATGAAAAGGCCGGTGGTTTGAACGAATACGGCATAGCCGCGTACAAAACTGTCGACAACTTCGCGCAGCGCGAAGTCGACTACATTCTTTCGATCGGCGGCATTGAGTTGCGCAACGCAGCGCCATTGGCAGCGGCTGGAGGCCTCGAGAAACTCTGCGATCAATACGACGCGGTATTCGTTGCAGTGGGACTGGCGTTCTCCAATGAACTCGGGATCGAAGGTGAAGACCTGGACGGTGTCGAGAATGCGATCGAATACATTGCGACGTTGCGACAAGCGACTGACAAGAGCCAGCTTCCCGTGGGCAGTAATATTGTCGTGATCGGCGGCGGCATGACTGCCATTGATATAGCAGTGCAAAGCAAGCGCCTCGGTGCGGAACAGGTGCACATGGTGTACCGACGCGGACCGGAACAGATGAGCGCCAGCATTTTCGAACAGGCCCTCGCGCAAACCAGCGGCGTTACGCTGCACCATTGGGCAAGCCCCGCGCGAATTATTGGCAACGGCCATGTCAGTGCGGTCGAATTCAAGGAAGGGCTGCGACTTGAGGCCGACGTCGTGTTCAAGGCGATCGGCCAAGCGTTGAATGTTGACGGACTGGCGGCGCTCGAGCAGGAAGGCAGCCGCATCAAGGTCGACGCACAGCAGCGCACGTCGATGCCGAACGTCTGGGCCGGCGGTGACTGTGTTGCGGGGGGCGAGGATCTAACAGTTAGTGCAGTCCAGCACGGCAAACTCGCCGCGATCGATATCGACCGGCAACTGAGGAAATCGTAACAATGGCGGACCTCAAATCAGAATTCCTGGGTATCTCCTCGCCGAATCCGTTCTGGCTGGCGTCAGCGCCACCGACCGACAAGGCCTATAACGTTAATCGGGCTTTCGAGGCTGGCTGGGGCGGCGCCGTCTGGAAGACGCTCGGCGAAGACCCGCATATCGTCAACGTCAGTGGGCCGCGCTACAGTGCATTGCACAGTAATGAACGCCGCGTCATCGGCTTCAATAACATCGAATTGATCACCGACCGGCCACTGCAGACCAATCTCGACGAGCTGCGGCAGGTGAAGAAAGACTGGCCCGATCGCGCGCTGGTCGCTTCGGTCATGCTGCCGATGAACGAGCAGAGCTGGTCGAAATACATCCCGATGATCGAAGACACCGGCGTCGACGGTTTCGAGCTCAATTTCGGCTGTCCGCACGGCATGTCCGAACGCGGTATGGGTGCGGCCGTCGGCCAGGTGCCGGAATACATCCAGATGGCAACCGAATGGGCAAAAGCGGCGGCGTCCGTGCCGGTCATCGTCAAGCTGACACCGAATATCACCAACATCGTGCCGCCTGCCAGGGCCGCACAGGTTGGCGGTGCCGACGCCGTCAGCCTGATAAACACAATCAACTCGATCATGCGCGTGGACTACGACTCGCTGACGATGTATCCAACGACCGATGGCATGGGAACGCATGGCGGCTATTGCGGCGAAGCGGTTAAACCCATCGCGCTTAACATGGTGGCGGAAATCGCGCGCACGAAAGAGACGGCTGCATTACCCATTTCGGGTATCGGTGGCATTACAGACTGGCGTGACGCGGTGGATTTTCTCGCGCTCGGCGCAAGCAATGTGCAGGTCTGCACCGCCGCGATGGTCTACGGATTCGGGATTATTGACGATCTCGTCGATGGCTTGAGCAACTTCCTGGACAACAAGCAAATCAGTCTCGGGCAACTGGTGGGCAAGGCGGTTCCGAGTGTGACGGACTGGCAGCATCTCAATCTCAATTACATCGAGAAGGCCGTGATCGACCAGGACCTGTGCATCAAATGCGGTCGTTGCCACGTTGTCTGCGAAGACACATCGCACCAGGCGATAACCCATACCGTCAACGGTGCACGACATTTCGAAGTCATCGACGCGGAATGCGTCGGCTGTAATCTGTGTGTCAGCGTTTGCCCGGTGGACGGTTGCATTTCGATGCAGCAACTTACGAGCGGCAAGGACCCGCGCACCGGCGCGAAGATCAGCGATGAAAAACTGCAGTGGACCGCACACCCCAACAACCCGATGCGCAAGACGGACTGAGCCATGACAATATCGAATGACGACCTGATCAGCGCGGCACGGGATGCGCGGCAAAATGCCTATTGCCAATACTCCGGCTATGCAGTCGGCGCTGCAATCGTGGACGATAACGGTCACATGCACGTCGGATGCAATATCGAGAACGCGGCTTACCCGCTCGGTAATTGCGCAGAGGCATCTGCCATTGCTGCAATGGTGCTGGAAGGTGGCAAGCGCATCCGAAAAATTGCTGTCGTCGGTGGCTCGGGCGATCCGTCACCCTGTACGCCATGCGGTGGCTGCCGTCAGCGCATCCAGGAATTCGCCGACGAAGACACGATCATTATCGCGATGGACGACAGCAAGGACTGGCAGCAGTATTCAATCGCCGAACTCTTGCCGGCGGGGTTTCATCTAGACTAGTTGGCTGGCACGACGCCCGCAGCATCGAATATTGCCGGGCTCATGTACATGGAATCCTCGACAGAATTGCTGGTCGTGCAGTTATTTCCATCGTTTGTTTCGAGCAATTTATCGTCGACATCGACACACGCCGCAAGGAATAGCGGTGGTTGGTCCAACCCCACCGGAATGACAAATGGTAATTCCATACTCTCGTCAACTTCCTTAGGACCGAGCGATCGCAACGCCCTCTCGCCGATCACTTGCGCCGTGCTGACGTCGATTTCCGGTTCATCGGAAATGTAGTATCGAATGGTCGATTCGCCCGACCGGCCCTCCCCGATGTTGGCAACAAGGTCTGAAAGGTAAATGGTGGCTCCAGACCCCGCCATAATGACTGGCGGGATGAAGGCCTGCATCGTCAGGTCAGGAATTCCGTTGTCCTCTTCCACCGGGCCAACTACCGCGATTTGATCGGAAGCACAACCAGTCAAAAGCACAATCAGGGCTGCCAATATCGCTGGTTTCATGGTGCACGCCTTTCGCCTAACCTGCGCCGATTATAGGAAGGAACAGTGGGAACGGACAGGATAGGCGTCACAGCTTTATTCTCACTTTTTACTCGTGTGAAACGTCTGCTCTCCCCAATAGCGGCCGCTCAAATCGAATATTTGGGAATTTCTGACAGACTGCTTCCAGAAGCAGCCGTTCAAACGGAGCGCGTAATTCCTCCATCTACTCGAATATTTTGACCAGTAATATAGCCAGCTCCGTCAGAAGCAAGAAATGCGACGGTCTCGGATATCTCATCGGTTTTCCCGTAGCGTTGCATCGGAACACGATCGCGGAACTCCTTCTTTTCCGGCAAACTATCAATAAAGCCCGGCAGCACATTATTCATGCGGATGTTTTCTGCTGCATAGTGGTCTGAAAACAGTTTCGTATATGCGGCCAAGCCAGCGCGAAATACGCCTGACGTCGGAAATACGGGATCCGGTTCGAATGCGGCAAACGTCGAAATATTGATGATCACGCCCGACTTTTGTTCCTGCATAACAGGGGTCACAAGTCGCGTCGGGCGTACGACATTGAGAAAATAGACTTCCATTCCTGTATGCCAATCGTCGTCTGTTAGTTCGAGTACTGGCGCTCTTGGCCCGTGCCCGGCACTGTTTACAAGCGCATCTATTCGCCCCCACTTTGCAACGGCTGCATCAACCAGCGTCTTAAGGTCGTCATTAGACTGATTTGATCCTGTGACGCCAATACCTCCCAGTTCGTGCGCAAGTGCTTCACCTTTGCCAGATGAAGAGAGGATTGCAACTTGAAAACCTACGGAAGCGAGCTTTCGGGCTGCACCCGCACCCATTCCGCTGCCGCCAGCAGTAATAAGAGCAACTTTTTCATGTGTCATTGTTGATTTGTCCAAACAGATTGATGGGTTGTACGTATGGCCACTTCGGGTCAAACGCAGAAATTATAGCTCAGGAAATGCGACCGGCGGCTATGCGATG
>CAXBJV010000082.1:0-8837 GCA_963976215.1 uncultured Woeseiaceae bacterium
TTGTCGGCGATAGCATTGCGTTGCGTAAGGTGTTGCGCGCAGCAGAACAGGTTGCGCCGACAGACGTGACAGTGCTTGTCACGGGTGAAACCGGTACTGGCAAGGAGTTGATTGCGCGGTCAATTCACGAATTGAGTCACCGCGGCGACAAACCGATGGTCAGCGTCAATTGTGCTGCACTCGCGCCCGAACTGATTGCGAGCGAGCTATTCGGTCACCAGAAGGGCGCATTTACGGGCGCGCATACTTTGCGTAAAGGACGCTTTGAGCTGGCGAACGGTGGAACACTGTTTCTCGATGAAATCGGAGAGATGTCGGTTGAGTTGCAGGCCAAGTTGCTGCGCGTCATACAGGAAGGCGAGTTCGAACGGCTCGGCGGGACCGAGACCCTGAAGACGGACGTCAGACTGATCGCGGCGACGAACAGGGATTTGCGTAAAGCGGTCGACCAGGGAGAGTTTCGGGCCGATCTTTTCTACCGCATTAACAGCTTTCCGATCCACTTGCCGGCGCTGCGCGAGCGCCGCGAAGATATTCCGTTGCTTACCGAGTACCTCACGAGGAAACACGCGAAAATTATGGGCAAGGAAATCGACTCTATATCCAAGCGAACGATGCGCTACCTGCGCAGCCAGAGCTGGCCCGGAAACGTACGGGAACTCGAAGGCACGATAGTCAGGGCACTAATAACGTCGGTTGGTAATGTCCTTGACTGCAGCGAAACGGTGATTGAATCGCATGCACTGGCCGCTGCCGGTGCGCCGGAAGGCAGCGAGAGTTTCCAGGATGCACAGCGATTGCATATTCTTGAGGCACTTGAGAAAACGGACTGGGTGATTGAAGGCACGAAAGGTGCTGCCCAGGCGCTGGGCCTTGCGCCCAGTTCGCTGCGCTCAAAGATGAAACGGCTGGACATTATCCGGCCAGCTTAACGACGCCACAACAGAGGCCGGAACCACTTGTGAATCGGACCGAGCATAAGCAGGAACATGCGCCATCGTACTACGCGGCGACGCAGACCGATCAAGAAACCTATCCTGCCCTGCTTGGCGACATTGCCACCGGCGTCTGCGTGATTGGAGGCGGTTTTACCGGTGTCGCTACCGCATTAACACTGGCCGAGCGAGGTTACGAGGTTGCGCTGGTCGAGGCGAATCGCATCGGTTGGGGTGCATCGGGACGCAATGGCGGCCAGCTAATCAATGGAATAGGCGGGCTCGCCCGGATCAGGCAAAAATACGGTGACCAGCTGGCGGATGTGCTTTGGGATATGCGCTGGCGCGGGAATAGCATCATTCGCGAACGCGTGCACAAATATGCGATCGACTGTGATCTCAAAAACGGTTACGTCGAGGTTGCGCGCAAACCGCGCCAGGTGGCGCATATTCACGAAGAGGCCGAAGAACGTGAGCGGCGGAATTTCCCGCATCCGTATGAAGTCTGGGATGCAACTCAAACCGAAGGCTACCTGGGAACGGACAAATTTCACGGTGGCTTCGCGTGTTTTCGCGATGGCCATGTGCACCCGCTCAATCTCTGCAAGGGCGAAGCGCGGGCCGCGGCGACGCTGGGCACCAAAATTTTCGAACAATCACCGGTTGCTTCGATAAAGCACGGTTCGAGGCCGAAGGTAGTGACTGCACACGGAACGGTCTCGGCGGATGCTGTGGTTCTCGCCGGCAATGCGTATAGCCGGCTCGAGCCACGATATTTGTCCAATCTGGTGATTCCAGCAGGCAGCTATATTATCGCGACAGAAATATTGCCGGACGATGTGGTTTCCAGAATTAACCCGCGAGACGTTGCAGTCTGCGATTTGAATGAGGTGGTTGATTATTTCCGTATGTCCACGGACAAGCGCTTGTTGTACGGGGGTGCGTGCAATTACTCAGGGCGCGATCCAGCCAGTATTGAATCCTACATTCGACCACGAATGCTGGCTGTCTATCCGTGGCTTAAGGACGTCCGGATCGAATTCGAATGGGGCGGCAAGATTGGTATTGTATTGAATCGCATACCGACGGTTGGGCGCATCGACAACAACATCTACTACTGCCAGGGCTATTCCGGACACGGCGTCACGGGCAGTCATCTCATGGGAGAAATCGTCGCAGATGCCGTCGGCGGTACACTCGAGAAATTTGACCTGTTCGCCGGCATGCGCCACTTTCGTTTGCCGGGCTCCAGGTGGCTTGGCAACCAGATCATTGCGCTGGGCATGATGTATTACAAACTTAAAGATCGACTGTAGCGCGCCAGGGAAGCCTATTGGCCCCGGGTAATCAGGCGGGCGCCACGATCGAACGTCAGATATGACCATAGCCAGTGAATGGCGACCGTCATGCGGCTTCGCAGGTTGATGAGGAAATAAATGTGTATCAGCCCCCAGAACCACCAGGCAAGGCGTCCCTTGAAGCGAATTTTGCCAAGGTCGACAACACCGGCGCGTCGACCAATAGTCGCTAGCTGGCCGACGTCGCGATAGCGGAACGGTTTGCTGTTCGCTTTGCCCGACACTAGCGCCGCAATTGTCTGCCCGACGTAAGTTCCCTGTTGCTTTGCAACCGCAGCGACACCTGGCAGCGGAACGCCGTCGGCATTGGTGAGTAGTACCGTATCGCCTATCGCGAATACGCCATCCAGCCCCGGGACTCGCAGCTCCGGGTCGACAAGAACGCGCCCGGCACGATCGTGTTCCGCCTGCAGCCACGATGCCGCCGGTGATGCCGCGACACCGGCAGCCCAGACTGTATTCGCAGTAGCCAGAAAATCGTCGCCGATACTTACGCCGTCGGCATCACAGTGCGTTACGGCGGAACCCAGCCGTACTTCAACGCCGAGTTTTTCAAGGGCATCCTGCGTATAACGCGACAGTTTTTCCGGAAATGTGGCAAGCAAGCGTGTGCCGGCTTCGATCAGGACAACCCGGGTCTTCCTGGGTTCGATACTGCGAAAATCAGCGGCCAGTGCTTTGCGAGCCAATTCGGCGATCGCTCCGGCCATCTCGACCCCGGTCGGACCGCCGCCAACGATGGCGAACGTCAGCAACGCGTCGCGCCGTGCTGGGTCCACTTCAATCTCGGCCTGTTCGAACGCCGTCAAAATGCGTCGTCGTATCCCCGTGGCATCGGTAATCTGCTTCAGGCCCGGCGCAAATGGCTGCCAGTCATCGTGGCCAAAATAAGCATGCGTTGCTCCGGTGGCGATCACCAGGTAGTCGTACTCCTCGCAACGATTACCCATGGTCACGCAGCGCTGGCGCGTATCAATATCGCTGACCTCGGCCATAAGTACCCTGGCATTGGACTGGCGACGCAGAATGCTGCGAATTGGCCATGCAATATCCGCCGGCGACAGTGCCGCGGTAGCCACCTGGTAGAGGAGTGGCTGAAACAGGTGATGGTTTTGCCGGTCTATCAGGGTTACATCAACGGGAGCACGAGCAAGCGCATTCGCCGTTGCCAGGCCGCCAAAGCCGCCGCCGACAATTACCACCTTTTTCGTCACCAGATTTCCATCGAATCGTTTCGAGAACGAAGTAATGCTAGTCTTTGCGGCGACAAATTGCACGATGCAGCCTGGTTGCCGCTACAGTTTCTGTCCGTGAATCATTGAGTGAACTATGGATGTAAAAGAAGAATCGATTCTGGGGCCGGACCTGAACGAGCACTGGTACTACGTCTCGAAAGGTCGTGCGCTTCGAGCGATGCTGGGCGATACGCGGTGTGAAGGGATTCTCGATGTGGGCGCGGGCTCCGGAATATTCTCGCGTCAGCTACTGGATGCCGGAATCGGTAACTTTGCGACCTGCGTTGATCCGGCTTATTCGAACGAGCGAACCGAACTGCACAATGGAAAGCAAATTTCATTTGTAAAAAGTAGCGACGCGGCAATTGAGGATCTTGTGTTGCTCATGGACGTGCTGGAGCATGTGCAGGACGACGTTGAACTGCTCCGGCAGTACACGGAGTCAATGCCGCGCAGTGGCGTCGTCGCAATTACCGTCCCGGCGTTCCAGTTTCTCTGGTCCGGCCACGATGTCTTCCTGGAACACTATCGCAGGTATACAAAGACCATGCTGCAACAAGTGGTTGAAAATGCTGGCCTGGAAGTTGTTCGTAGCCGCTACTTCTTCGCATCGATTTTTCCTGCGGTGGCAGCAGTACGGCTGCTAGGTGCGTGGCGGTTGCGTAATCGAGCGATCGAGCCGCAAAGTTCATTACGCCGGCACAGTGATTTCGTCAATGCGGCGTTGACGCGTATTCACGATATCGAGCGCTTGTCGCTACTGCGAATAAACAGCATTGCCGGGTTGTCATTGTTCTGTATTGCGCGGCCGCGCAGGTCATGAGTGGATCGTCGCCTTTCCTGACAGGCCTGCGCAGGTACGTGCTGGTCGGTATCATTGCCACAGCGGTCGACTGGGCAACGTTTTCGTTACTCGTATTTGTGCTGAGCTGGAATTACCTGCTAGCCGGAATTGTGTCGTTCGTCGTGGCAACATACGCCGGATACCTGTCAGGATTGCAGCTCGTGTTTCGCGGCGGGCGTCACCGGCGCTGGGTCGAGATTGCTTACAGCTATATCGCCAGCCTGCTGGGATTCGCAATGCACCTGGCGGTATTGTTTGCGCTTGTGGGCTGGCTGGATATGCATGTCTTCGTTGCAAAAGCAGTGGCTACCGGCGTGACGTTCTTATGGAACTATGCGGCACGTTTTTTTTGGATTTTTGAACGGGATAAATTGAATGCCTGAGTCAACCGGACCACGCTGGCAATATCTGTTGCTGGCCGTGGCCGCTGCAGTTCTGACCTACAGCCATACGCCGGTTGGCGCTGCGCTGAGCATGGATTCTCTTTTCTACCTGTCCACAGCGGGCAATATACTCGACGGTCACGGCATTGCCTTTACCACCTATGCCTTGAACGGGCCAGCTGTTCAAGCGACAACGCTTTGGCCGCCCTTGTATCCGCTGGTGCTGGCCGGCATCGTCGGGGTTGCTGAAATGCTGGGTATTTCCAGCACATCGGCAGTGGCATTTTGTAACTTTGTGGCGTTGCTCGTCAGTCTCGTCCTGATTCTTCGCATCGCATCGATTGAGGGTTGGGGCTGGGCCGCATTGGTCGTGGGTATCGCATGTGTTATTGCACCTTCGCTGCAGCTGGTTCACATATACGTCTGGAGTGAGGCTTTCTTCCTGCCAATGGTGCTCGGCGCCTATCTTTGTCTGCAACGATATCTGTTGCCAACAGAGGAGGGCTCGAGGAAGTCGCTTTATTGCTTGATTGCTCTATTCGCGCTTGCTACCTACACGCGCTACGTTGGTATCGCGTTTTTTGGTGCGGCGGCGACGGCACTGCTCATCTATGAGCGTGGCAATTTGCTCAGTCGTGTGCGTACGGCGGCGCTGGCGTCGCTAGCCTACGTGATACTCATAGTACCGATACTGATTCGTAATGTGCTCGTTTCTGATGATTTGGCTGGCGGCGATCGCGGCATTCCCGGCACAGAGTTGCTGACGGACCTGGGGCAACTTGCCTGGTATATTTATCTCGAATTCATCAACCTGCCAAATAGTGCAGGTGCTGCTCTGCTGGTTATCAGTGCCGCTGCGGTCGGCTGGATGTTTATGCGTAGCGAGGCCAAGGCTGCACCTCCATCATCCGTTGCGCGAGAGTCGATGCGTTGGGTTGTGCCGCTGCTGTTTGTGGCAAGCTATTCGATTCTGATCCTGCTATCGCGGATGGTCCAGGTTACCGACCTGGACTCCAGAATGCTGAGCGTTGCCGTTCCGTTTCTGTTGCTGGCGGTGCACGGAATCTACCTGACGCTGGCATCGCGAACCGGCAATTCCAGCGCGGCGCTGCCGTTCGTGCTGTTACTGTGTGTGTTCTTCGTTAACGCTGTAAATACTCATCGCAGTATTCTTACAGGATGGAAAGAACAGGGAGAACCAGGGGCAGTGCTCGGGCTGGTTTATCCATCGATGACCGGAACAAGGCTTGATACCTTGCGCAGCATTGGTGAGCACTTTTCTCCGGGCGACGGCGACCTGGTATTAACAGACCTCAGGCAGCCAGTCATTGCCGGGTACCTGTTTCCGCAGGCAGACGTGCGCAAGGTTCCCGGCGAACCTGACGAAGAAAATTTGGCCGCGGTCATTGCGGTAATGCAGCGCAATGGATTGGCAATCATCGGCCAGCCTGATTGGGGGCAGGCATTGTCACGCCAACTCGAAGATAAGGCGGATTTCTACCGGATTGAATCCGCAGCGGGTAAACTGGAGTACATCGTTATCGCCCTGCCGGTCCGTTCACAATGATTAGCATCGTTTGTCCATGCTACAACGAAGCCGATGTCATCGAGACATTTGTGGCGCGACTGAGTGACGTTCTCGACTCGAGTATTGCTGAGTTCGAACTGGTATGTGTCAACGACGGCAGCTCTGACAATACGCTGCCGAAATTGCTGGAATTGCAAAATGGGCCGCTGAAAATCCGGGTCATCGATTTGTCGCGTCGCTTCGGCAAGGAAGCGGCAATTGCAGCAGGGCTCGACCACGCCAGGGGCGAGGCTGTTGTGATTATAGACGCAGATCTGCAGGACCCTCCGGAATTGATACCGCAGTTGATCGCGGCATGGCGCGACGGTCATAAAGTCGTTGTTGCCCGACGCAGTGACCGCAGTTCAGACACACCGCTGAAGCGGCATTCCGCGCGAGCATTCTATCGCCTGCACAATCTAATCTCGGAAACAGAAATTCCACTGGACGTCGGCGATTTCAGGCTCCTTGATCGGGAGGTTGTCGACGTACTGTGCAAGTTGCCGGAACGGCAACGTTTCATGAAAGGATTGTTCAGTTGGGTGGGATTCGAACCCCACGTCATCGATTATGTGCGCGAGAAACGTGCCGACGGCCAGACCAAGTTTAGCTGGTGGCGACTCTGGAATCTCGGGCTCGAAGGCATTACCAGCTTTAGTACTGCGCCGTTGCGAATATGGACTTATATCGGATTGCTCGTATCGACGCTCGCGCTGGTCTATGGCGGATTTATCGTTGCACGCACGTTGCTGTTTGGTGCGGATGTGCCAGGTTACGCTTCATTATTGACGGCTGTTCTGTTTCTCGGCGGTGTGCAGCTGATCAGTCTTGGCGTCATTGGCGAATATATCGGACGTATCTACATGGAAAGCAAAGGTCGCCCGATTTACATCGTTCGACGGGAGCTCTGACCCGTACCCTCCGCGTCTCTAAAGAATCGGTCTGTTGTGCCGATACCAGAGGAAAGCGGAGATTGTAGTGAATGTGAAACTATCCGACAGCGGTCTGTGGCGGACGCTGTCTATGGGCGGCCTGGTGAGGTTGTTGATTGTCGACGATAATACAGCAGACCGCGAGCTGTTCCGCAGCCAGCTCGATGCCGATGTCGACAAAAGCTACCACGTTGAGGAAGCCAACAGTGCCGACGAAGCCATGGCGTTGCTCGGTGAGCAGGATTTCGATTGTATTTTGCTCGATTACCGTCTTCCTGGTATGTCCGGACTCGACTTTCTCCAGGTTCTGCAGTCGTCATCCAAAACGGCATCCATCCCGGTTATCGTTGCGACTGATTCAGGCGATGAAAACATCGCCGTTAAATGCCTGCGCAAAGGCGCGGCGGACTATCTGCCGAAGGAAAACATAACGGAGAACGCCCTGCAGCGTTCGATTGGTAACGCCATTGTGCAGGCGGAAATGCAACGCACGATCGAGGAGAAGACGAATCGACTTGCTGAAGTGAATTCGAAGCTTCGTACGCGCAACGAAGAAATCGAACGGTTTTATCACACCGTATCGCACGAGATTAAGACACCGCTGACAGCGACTCGGGAATTTATTGCGATTGTGCTTGATGGTCTGGCTGGAAAGTTGAATAGCAAGCAAGAGGAAATGCTCTCCCATGCGCTTGCAGGGTGTGACGACATCGCCAAGCAATTTAACGATCTTGTCGATTGCACCCAGCTTGAAACGGGCAAAATGCAGATTCAGGTTGACGCCTGCGACGTCAAATCGATCCTCCGGCGAAGCATCATGGCATCGAGTCCCGCGATCAAGGAAAAGCAAATCAGCTTAAAAGCGAAGATCAGCCCGGGACTACCAAGCATCCTGATCGATGCGGGCCGTATTTCGCAAGTCATTTCAAATTTGCTCAACAACGCGGTCAAGTTTACGGAGCAGGGCGGCACGATTCGAGTTTTCGCACACGTGTCAGAAACAGCCGATGATTTTATCGAGATGGGTGTTCGTGACAGCGGATGCGGGATCGCACCGGAACATCTCCCGAGGATATTCGACCGCCTGTACCAGGTGACAGGTAGTGGCAACGAATTGTGGGGCGAGGGTCTCGGGCTCGGGCTTCACATCGCACAGGAGATCGTCAAGTTGCACGATGGCGAACTTCTGGTTGAGAGCGAGGTAGATGCAGGAAGTTGCTTTACTTTGCGACTCCCGTTGTCAGCAGCGCGGCAAGAAACAATAGACGAGGTTAAATCAGCATGAAGAAAGTATTGATAATTGAAGATGACAAGAGCATTACGATGGCGCTAGGCATTCGGCTCAAGTCGATGGGCTATACGGTCGACTCTGCGGCCGACGCGGTATCGGCGATATCGCAGGCTCGAAAAACAGAGCCCGACGTGATCCTGTTGGATATCGGTTTGCCTGGCGGCGATGGCTTCATCGTCGCGGATCGACTGAAGCATCTGCATCAGACTGCGGCGACGCCGATTATTTTTATCACAGCCAGCAAACAAAGCGGGTTGCGGGAAAGGGCGATGGACATGGGTGCCGCGCGCTT
>CAXBJV010000083.1:0-8783 GCA_963976215.1 uncultured Woeseiaceae bacterium
TGCCCATGCAGACGAACAAGACGCTACTTTTGTCGGTTGATATCGTCACTGCAAGTGTTTCCCGGTGAGCTGCGGCCCAATGACGGCACGATCTGGAGGCAACTAATTCTACATACATTTGCGCGCAACTAAACACGAGCCGTCGGTTTATTGCACATTCTTCGTGTGGTATCGCTTGCAGGCAAAAAAAAGGCGCCCCGAAGGGCGCCAGGTTCTCCGTAGCGAACCTCTTTCGACTAGTTGCGTGCTTTTAATTCGTCGCGAATTTCAGTCAGCAGAACTTCTTCGGCAGAAGGTTTTGGCGGCTCAGCCGGCTTTTCTACTTCCTTCTTTTTCATCGAATTAAGCCCTTTGATTACCATGAATATGGCAAATGCAATGATCAGAAAGTCCAGCACGGTATTAATGAACATACCGTAGTTGATCGATGCAGCGCCCTCGCCTTCGCCGAGTACGATCGCGAGCTCACTAAAATCGACGCCGCCCATGATCATTCCAATAGGCGGCATGATCACGTCTGAAACCAGCGAAGAAACTATCTTGCCGAAAGCACCGCCGATAACAATACCGACTGCCATGTCAACAACATTGCCGCGCATCGCAAATTTCTTGAATTCATCTAACATTGTTTTCCCCTTTGCATCACGAGTAGAAATGCCTCGCTTGTTGATTGATTAATCGGGGAGTCTAGCGATAAAAAATGGCGATCTTCGATTTGCAACAATCGTTAACAATTCGCGGCATCTAGTGAGTCAGACGACGTATTTCGCTCAAAAGCTCCTGCATCGGGGCCGGTTTTCGAAAGAAGTGCGTAAATACGCCTTTCTCTGCATCGCTCAGTTTTGATGCTGTCAACGCAACAATGGGCTTCGCAAATCCACGCTCGCGCAGTGCTTTCGCTGCAGCGACGCCGCCGACGCCAGGCACATTGCAATCCATCAATACCAGGTCCGGTTCGAATTTTAGAGTCTTGTCGATGGCTTCGGCGGTATCCGAACTCGTGATCAGGCCATAGCCGCTGCGATGCAGGTAGTGCTCCAGCAGCGCGATCATATCGTCATCGTCGTCGCACAACAGGACGCTCTTCGGGACTGCTGCAATGGTAGCGCTATCCGGTATGGGAAATAGTTCCGCGGTGTCCGTCGGCGCCCCCGCTGCTCGTCCAACGGGCACATGAATACTGACGGTGCAGCCCTCACCCGGCATTGAGTCCAGCGACACTTCGCCTTGCATCAACTCAACCAGGCGCAACGAGATGGTCAGGCCCAGTCCGGCGCCAGGTTTGTCCTTGCTGCTGCCACGCTCAAAAGCCTGGAACACTTTTTCCTGATTTTCGAGGCTGATACCCGGGCCCGTATCACTGACCGTAACAATCAGTCGCGCATCATTATAGGTGGCCATCAGATTCACGCCGCCCTGCATTGTAAATTTCACCGCATTGCCGAGCAGGTTAATCAGTATCTGCCGTAGTCGAATTTCGTCCGCATGGATAATGCGTGGCAAATCCGGGTCTACGGTTGTCGCAAATGACAGGCCTTTTTCCGCCGCCAGTGGCGCCATCATTGCTGCAAGATCGTCCAGCAATTCGTAGATATCAAAATCCTGTTCTGCGAGTTCCAGCTGCCCCGCGTCAAGGCTGGCATCATCGAGTACCGCTTCGACCAACGAATTCAGATGCTGCGCGGATCGCGAGATCGTCTCGATACTCTTCTCAACCGTGTTTTCATCCGCATCATCGTCAGCGGCGAGGTCCGCGTAATTGATAATCGACGCAAGTGGGGTGCGAAACTCATGCGACATCATCGCGATAAAGCGACTCTTATTCGCACTAACCCGCTCTGCCTCGCGGCGATGATGATCAAGCTCCGCACGAGTCTCAACCAGTTCGCTGATTAAATCTTGCTGGCGACCGATCAATTTGGTCTGACGTGAATGCAGCAGACGCATTTCATTAACCCGTTGCTGCTTTTCCTGCAGGGAATCACGCTCATCACGGGCATCGAGCAATACCACGTAACAGCCTTTATCCTCGGGAATCAAATGCAGACTGACAACAACACGGTTCGGTGTTTCCAGAATATCGAGCTTGTGCGCAGTATCGAGCTCCATACCGACGAGATACGGCGCGACCTCGCGCATGTCGGCATGTTTTCCGAGGTTCGCAATACCGCACCAGGATCCGTCTCCCCAGACTTGCAAAAGTCGGAATTCTCGATCAATCAGGAAACAAAATGGCCGGGTCTGGGCCAGGAAATCTTGTTGCAGATAGCCAACAACGCGATCCGGGTAATCCACTAGTCGCCCCGAATATCTTCTGCGATGATCATCTCGGCGAGATGCAGTAAAGCCTGCTCAACCGCATCGCCGGTCTTCGCACTCGTCATAAATACACTGTCCTCGCTGACCGGGACGCTGCTGATTTGCTTTTCATCAACGGACCAGTCACTGACAAGGTCGCGCTTGTTTACCAAAAACACGCTTGGCGTTGAACCGTTTTTTTCGAAGATCTGCTGCTGCAGATTTCGAACCGTATCGACAGTGCGCGGCCGCGTACCGTCCGCAACAAACACAAGCCCATTTGCGCCTCGCAAGTACGCAAACTCGCGGTGATCGAATCGGTCCGAGCCTGCCACGTCCCAAATGACCAGTTTATGATCGATACCGATATCGCGATGGCTGATTTCCTTGGTGTCGATTTTGACGCCAACCGTGCTCAGGTACTTGTCGGAAAATTCGTTGTTAACGAAGCGCTCAATTACGCTGGTCTTGCCAACCGCGAAATCTCCAACGATACAAATCTTGCTCGTCAGATGCGTCATTCGGGTGATGCTGTCGACAGTAATTGCAGATTGATTCGTGCAAACCGGAGTTCCGTATCCTGTATCGGCACGTCATTAACGGAATCCGGCGCTTCCTGCATCACGTGTTCTGCGGCTATACCGGCCTCTTGCAGCGCATTGATCGCGATGTCCGCGCGCTGCGACGAAAGTCGCTCATTCGTGAGCGCGTCGCCGCGGCTATCCGTAGAGCCGATAACGCTTGCCTGCAGTGCATAACCCATCTTTGGTGCATCGTCCTGCAACTGCCGGACACGAGCCACGAATTCCCGCAATTCGACAGCGCCACCCTCTCGTAGAGAAACACCGGCATCAAAATAAAATGTCGCACCATCAAGTTCGGTCACCCGCTGGGCAAATCGTGTTCGATCATTGGAAGTCAGTCCAGATATATCCAGCGCTTCGATCCCGGCAAGGGAACCCCACCCATTCACAATTTGCTTGCGCCACGACCACGGCGCATCACCCGTAACTTTCAAAGTGGTACCCGAAACCATGTACGAAACAGAATCCGTTCGCCCAAACAATGCAGCAGCACGCCGTTCTATGATCTCAGGCTGCAGGGAATAAAACGGCTGCATATCCGAACTGATGCGTTCAGACGGGATGTCGAGCGCTTCGGCGATCGAATAAACCTCGTCTGCCAGTGGGTCTCGCAAACCACGAATCATAAACTGGTTACCGCTGCGCCGCGCTTCGGCGAGGTGAATTCCGGGTGACGCTGACAGTGCACTACTAAATTGTTCCAATTCCTTCGATGCGGTCCAGCTTCGAGCTGCAAAATAAGCGACCGCGAGTAGCAATACCAATCCAAGCACTAGCGCGCCGATCGACGGCCCTTTGCGCTTTACCGAAGCCTCCGCTCGCGCTTCAAATTTTAAACAACGCTGCAACTCCAATTCGACGTCTGGAATGCTTGCGGTATCGCCCTTGTACTCCCGGATGGCTTCGCCGTAGCGAAAATGAATTCGCTCAAGGATCGCTGTCAGCTCAGCTCGGAGCGACTTTGGCGGTACTCCCCTGATCACGCAAACCAGCAGAGCATGCGGGCCATGAACCGCCCAAAGCGTAAACTCTCCCATGTCGGCGGATTCCAGTCGCCCTGTCCTGTCAGGTGAAAACGACTCTTTGACAAAATCCTGTATCGCCGTGAACATCGCCGATACCGCATCGCTATCCTTGATTCGTGAAGCCTCGTGATGCACATGACCAATCAGCAACCCGTTTTCACGACTGATCAAATACGCCTGTTCGACGCGATACAGCATCGTTTTTTGCAAAACGTACTCGCCATACGGAACGCCGGCGCGCGATGCCTGCCAGCGCCACTTCAGTCCCTTTGGACTAATACTGTGTTCGACAGCCTCGTTAATCTGTTGCGAAAAATTTCGTAAGGCGTGCATGATCGCCTTGCGTATTGCAGGTCCGATGACAGGATACAGGGCATCGCCATAGGTCTGTGGATCGTTCCTGAACTCCTGTTGCAGGCATTCTCCAACGGGTGCCAACAGCGACTCAACGAGTTCGCCATTTTTTTTATGGCTTTGGTGAATCGCCTCAGGCAGAACATCGGCTATGTCCGCCGTTCGAACATCGCGGCGCTCAACACGCTCGGCAATAGAGTTCAGCGCCTCCGTTTCGGCACCAAACAATAGTTGCTTCAATTGGTCCAGATCATTCATCGGGGTTCGCCGGCCTTACCGGATCAGTCGCCTGGCATCTTAGAGTCTTTCTTCAGACGCAGGGCTACCTCGGTCAGCAACGCAGCCATGTCATCTCTCGCCAGTTTGCCTTCTTCGAGATGTGCGGTTTCCGCCGTCAAGCTCTTGCTCAGTTCATCGTGCGAATCGTGCACCAGTCCTGCAAGCTCCTCACTCTGCTCCTGCAACAAATTACGCATATCACGAGTCTCTGACCCGATCTGCTCCTCTAGTTCCGCACACCACGACTCAAACTGTTGTACCTTTTCCTTTAATTCTTTTGCCCCCTGCTTGCCGTCGTCCCGGCGCGCAGCACGTTCGGCCTTAACTTTTTCATTGAGCTTGTCAAATTCTCGCTTGGTGTGGTCATTCAGCCTGTCGAGTCGTTTTTCGAAGCTGGTCGACAGCTGTTCGATACTTTTTGTCAGCCGTTTCTCAAGGTCCGTGAATCGTTGTTCGTAGTCGCGCATCTGACCGCCAAACAGGATGTCGCGGATCTTATCGACATTGCCATCCATGTTGTCGGATGCCAGTCCCGATTCATTCTGTTTTTGTTTCTTCGCCATCGCTAAGGTTCCTATTCAAACACTGCTGGCGGGAACTTTTTCCGCCACTTTTTCCATTCTGTAGCCATGCTGATAAATAGCCGACAGTACCCAGACATTCTCAGCACATAAATTCAGTTTCTTTCTTAAACGACTGACATGCGTATCGACTGTGCGCGTCGATACCGACTTGTTTTCTATACCCCATATCGTTTCGAGAAGATGATTGCGCGAAATCATCTTTCCGGAATTTCGAAAGAAAAAAAGTGCCAGGTCAAACTCCCTGTTCGTCAGGTTTATCACCTGATCGTGCAACTGAATGTTTTTGGCGCCGAGGTCAAAAACATAGGGCGCCATGTTTAATTGCTGGCCACCCACTTTATTGCCACCGGTTCGTCTCAACACCGCGGCAACCCGGGCTGTCAATTCAGCCTGCCGAAGCGGCTTGATCAGATAGTCATCCGCCCCCGATTCCAATCCACGAACAACACTGCGCTCCTCGTCCTTAGCCGTTACTATAACAACCGGCGTATGGTCGCTTAACTCACGCCGCAATTTTTCGAGAACATCGATGCCACTCAGATCCGGCAACATCCAATCCAGCATGTACAGGTCAAAGCTGTCCCGCCGTACAGCGCGAAGAAAACTATTGCCGTCGGCGAAACTTTCAACGGTATGATCGGCATGCGTCAACCAGAGCCCAATCAGCTCGGCCTGATCAGGATCGTCCTCAAGAATAGCGACTCGCAATTCAACTCCATGAATCAAGGTGATCGTGTAGTGCCCGAACTCATTATTTTTTTCTGTTTGGAAAAATTCCTGCCGGGGCACGGTCAATTATAGCGTTATTGGGCAAGAGAACTGGCACTCTGCAATTAAAGTTCACGTAGACACGGCGAATCCGCGTGTTATCCGAGCCTTAAATCCCGTAAAAATGCATCCAGATCTGCAATTAATTGCATGATGCGCGATGCATCCGCACCATCTGCGGCACATTCTAAGTCCGAACCGATCGACGAAATACGTTCCAGCCCATAAGCGGCACCCGAACCGGACAGATTATGTCCCGTAATTCGCACCGTATCGAAATCGGCGCTTTCGACGGCGACCAGCAGGTTCGCGACATCTTCCTTGCGTCGTGCGAGATATTGGCCGACGAGGCGGCGCGCAAATGGATCGGCAATATCGATCAAATTGTCAGTCTTACCGCCCAACGCGCTCCACCTCGTAGCTATCCCAGGCAGTCTACATTCTTGCGATTGCCCTCGCCCGAATATCGTCGTACTCGTGATCAGTGCGTCACTCTTGCCGGTAACTTCCGGGCTTGCGCTACCCAGTCCTGAACCACATTTGCCGACGGCGGTCGCCGTACCAGGTTTTTCGCGACATTGACCTCAGCCATCTTCGCAGCCAGGTTCTCCGCATTGCGATGCTTGAGCTCCTTAACAGTATCAACGCCTGCGTTTTCGAGCAGTTCCGCGTACTGGCTTGCGACGCCATTGATCCGAAAAAGATCTGCCATGTTCACGCACTTTAGAATACGTGCTTCGCTAATGCCCGTCTGTTCGGCCAGTTGCGCTCGGGATTTCTTGTCTCCACCCGCATCCAGCAGACCGGCTACTGTCCGTACACCCGCGCTGCGCAGAGCCTCGCCCAGCTTCGGGCCAATTCCTTCAATCTTCTCAATACTCTTTGACATTTTCGGTTTCTCACTTTGCTGTTTTCGAGGCGATTTTCGCCATTACAATTTCTTCACTATGAACTTTGCCGACAGGCTGCTAGCGGAACATGCCGCCAAACATCTTCGCGCCTATCGACAACACATCCTTAATATCCGTATCGCCATCGCCATCAGCATCCAGCGCTCGGGTAAAAGAGGACAACACGCCCGGTGACCGCTCCACCATGGCGCGCGCTTCTTCATCGAGTATTCGCGACACCTCAGGTCCACTGGCACCGCTTTGCCTCGATTTCCCCAATGCGCCGAGCACTAATGGCGCCAGCATCGTCAACAGTGAACCCGCCTGTTCCTTGTTTACTCCGGAAGTTGCCTGCAATGCCTGTGCAGCCGATTCGTGCCGTTCGCCGAGGACATGTTTGAGAATTCCACGGCCATCAACACCGTTATAGTTCGAGAGGTATCCCGAAAGATTGTCGAGAATTCCGCCACCGTGGCGGTCTTCCAGCGCACGGGCCAGGCCGTCACCGGCGTCGCGTTCCGTACTTTTTTTCAGCGCCACAACAAGTAAGGGCAACGCGGAATTAATCGCGTCCTGCGTCGTTTTGGTGTCCTTTCCGACAATCTCTCCCATTCGGGACACAGAGTCTCTGTCCAGAGACGAACTCAGTAAATCGATTAGCGATGCCATTTATTTCTCCACATTTGTCCGGCTCGACAATGCCTTGTGCTGCCGTGTTTGCGGCATCAAGTATTGTTTTCGTTCTGAAATCCGGGGCCTACATTACTGCCAAATTCGCCCGATTCGTAAGCTGTGACAGTTGTTCACAATTGCAGGCGCACGGGCATCACGCCTTCCGATATGAGAGTTCGATCACATTTCGCGACCCGACCTGGCGCTAGTCTGTAGAGCAAGCAGCTATTCTTTATATAAGGCAGCGGATGACAGGGGATGGACCCTGAATAGTTCAGGGCCCCGAGACACCACGGAGCGAACTATGAAATACTTGTCCACAGCGCTTGCGGCCTGCCTCGCACTCGCCTGCAACGCCTGCGGCTCGCAAATCCCGCAGCCGACCGAAGTCAGCGGCATCACACCAACACCGATCAGTGCCGAGCCCGGCGAGGCCATCTTGCTGGTCAGCCTGGAGGACGGTTCAGTCGTCAAGCAAACGATCAGTTCCGATGCCGATCTGTGTTTCAAGATGATCACTTCCAGCACGACCACCTGCCTGACACAGGGTGAACCGGTCGTCGATCCGCACAGCAACAGGATTGTTGGCTTCAAAATGATTGAGGACCATATTGAGCTTGTCGCGCGCACGAATTAGGCTGTTTCACCAAATGTGAACGATTGTTACGTTGCGACCTGGAGTCGATTAACGCCCCTATACTCCCGCCACCAAATATTGGTTTACAACAGGAGTAAGGGATATGCACAAGAATATGGTTAGAACACTGGCAATCGTGGCAGGTGCCGCATTTGCAAGTGGCTGTTCAACGATGGCAGCAGAAACATCGTACAATGGATCGGCTGCCAGCACAGTTTCCGCAGCGGATCTTGAAGCATCGCAGCAGCGAATCAATGAACTGGAGTCTGCACTTGCGGCGAAAGATCGGGATCTGGCAAGTGCCCAGGCTCGTGCCACCAACGCGTCCAATGCAAGCTCGGCACCTTCATCTGATGCAAGTCTTTTCCCACCGAACCCGAAAGCAGGCCAGTGCTATGCACGCGTCCTGATCCCGGCAACGTACCAAACGGTATCGGAAAAAGTTTTGAAGCGTGATGCGGCCGAAAAGATTGAGATCATTCCGGCACGTTACGAATCCGGTAAAGAAACTGTGCTGGTTAAGGAAGCTTCAACGAAACTCGAAGTCGTTCCTGCGGTTTACGGTAAAGTTCAGGAGCGTGTTCTGGTCAAGCCAGCGTCGACCCGGATTGTCGAGATTCCGGCTGTTTACGAAACGGTCGTAGAGCGAGTTCTGGACAAGCCTGCTCACACTGCGTGGAAGAAAGGCCCGG
>CAXBJV010000084.1:0-8676 GCA_963976215.1 uncultured Woeseiaceae bacterium
GACGCTGACGACGTCGATGTTGCCTAAGCAATTAAGGTGACAGTGACCCTATTTTGCAAGCAAAAATAGGGTCACTGTCACCTTAATTATTTGATGTGCTTGAGGATGCCGTCGAGCTCGTCAAGGCTGTTGTAATTGATGACCAGCTTGCCGGCGCCTTTTGCGCCATGATTCACGTTGACCCGGGCGCCGAGCTTCTCCGACACTTCGATTTCAAGCCGGCGAATATCCGCATTGGCTGCAACGGGTTTTTTGGCTGGTTTTGATTCGCCGCCGCCCAGCATGCCCTTCACCAGCCGCTCGGTTTCCCGAACCGACAGGCCTTTTTTCACGACCTGGCGTGCCGCGTCGAGCTGTTGCTTCGCATTGCTGAGTCCCAGCAGCGCCCTGGCATGTCCCATTTCAATCTGTCGATCTTCAAGCAGCGGCTTCACCTTGTCGGAAAGCTCTTGCAGCCGCAGCAGGTTACTCACCGACGCTCGGGAGCGGCCCACCGCCTGCGCCGCTTCGGCGTGCGTCAGGTCAAATTCGCGAATCAGGCGATCCAGTGCCCGAGCTTCCTCCAGCGGATTCAGGTTCTCACGCTGAATATTTTCGATCAGCGCCATCGCAATGGCGGATTCATCCGGAACGTCACGAATAACGGCCGGAATTTCGGCAAGCCCGGCCATCT
This sequence comes from uncultured Woeseiaceae bacterium, assembly GCA_963976215.1. Taxonomy (GTDB): domain Bacteria; phylum Pseudomonadota; class Gammaproteobacteria; order Steroidobacterales; family Woeseiaceae; genus UBA1847. The sequence goes on from CAXBJV010000084.1 coordinate 674, forward strand.
GCGCTGCACGCCAGCGGCGTTCGCCGGCAATGATCTCGAAGCGCTCAACGTCTCCTTTTTTGCCAATCGGGCGCGCAACGATCGGCTGTACCACGCCTTGCGCCTTGATCGAGTCCGCCAGCTCCTGCAGGGAGTCCTGACGCATATCAACGCGCGGCTGATATTGCCCGCGCTGCAACTGCTCGACCGGCAGTTGCCTGAGGCTGTCATTATCCGCAGCCTTGCGGTCCTCCGGCCGCGATACGGCAACCATCGGCTTCGTTAGCAGTGCATCCAGGCCACGGCCCAGGCGTTTTTTTGGTGACATAGTTATTCCTAAACAGCCTCGGCGACGCGCGCATCTTCGCGTCGCAATACTTCACCGGCCAGAGCGAGATAGGCGATCGCACCGCGGGACGAGCGATCATGCAGCAATACCGGCAAACCGAAACTCGGCGCTTCTGCCAGGCGGATATTTCGCGGTACGACTGTGCGAAAGACTTTGCGATCGAAGTGTTCGATGAGTTGCAGCGATACTTCGTTGGACAGGTTAATGCGTGGATCAAACATTGTGCGCAGGATGCCGTACACCTCGAGATCGGGATTGACCGAATCGCGCACCTGTTCAATCGTCCGCAGCAATGCACTCAGGCCCTCCAGTGCGTAGTACTCGCACTGCATCGGAATCAGCACGCCGTCAGCTGCGGTCAGAGCATTTACCGTCAGCATATTTATGGATGGCGGACAGTCGATAAGAATAAAGTCGTACAGGCCGGCCACTGGCACGAGCGCTTTCTTCAGCTTCATCTCACGGCCGATTTCCTGCAACAGGGACACCTCGGCGAGCGTCAGGTCTTCATTGCCCGGCAACACGGCGAAACCGCCCTGTGGTGCCGACACAATCGTATCCGCCGCACTCGAATCGCCCAGCAGAACGTCACAGGCCGAGTTTTCAACTTCCATCTTGTTGATGCCGCAGCCCATGGTCGCGTTGCCTTGCGGATCCATGTCCACCAGTAGCACGCGTCGTTGCGTTGCCGCCAGCGACGCCGCCAGATTGACGCAGGTGGTGGTCTTGCCCACCCCGCCTTTCTGGTTTGCTACCGCAATGATTCGTGCCATGACTACCTGCTTTTAAGGTCGACGTCGTAACAGCACGGCGTGCCGCGAGCCCTCATCGAGACCCGGGACATGCAGCTCTGTTACAGCGTGACTCCAAGGTGATGCCAGTTGTTCTAATTCTGCCGCAGGGTAGCGCCCCTTCAGCGCTACAAACACCCCGTCCTCTCTTACGTGGTGACCCGCAATTGCCACGAGTTTCGGTATTGCTGCCAAAGCCCGCGCGATCACGGTATCAAAGCCGTGGCCGGGTGCATAGTCCTCGCCGCGCGCCTGGACCGCCAGAACGTTGTCCAGACCCAGCAATCCGGCCGCGTGCTGGACGAACATAATCTTCTTGCGGTTGCTGTCGAGCAGCGTGAAATGCCGTTCGGGCTCAACGATCGCCAGCGGCAGACCCGGAAACCCGGGGCCGGTGCCAACATCGAGAACAGTCGTGCCTTCGAGAAGCGGCGCGGCAACCAGGCTGTCGAGCAGGTGTGCCGTGATCATCTCATCACTGTCGCGGACCGCCGTCAGGTTGACCTTGCGGTTCCATTTTTCGAGCTCGGCCAGCAGCAGCGCGAGCTTTTCCGCTGTTTCAGGCGGGAAGCTGCGCTGCAGTGACGCTATGGCCTTTTGTATTTTTTTCGTCAACAGTGTCCTGGCATTTGCCGCCGCTACGCGACTAACAATGCCATAAAGTCGTCCACCGCCGTATCGGCAAGCTTCTCCCGGTCAAGGCAGAGTGCGTTCAGTTCGTCCCACTGATTCGCGGCGAGTTTTGGCGACACACTATCGACGAATTTTTTCTTGAGTACAGGGATACCTTCGGCACGACGCTCGCGGTGACCGATCGGGAAATCAACGGCGATTTTGTCTGTGCTGCTGCCATCCTTGAAATACACCTGTACCGAGTTGCCAATGTAGCGCAGCTCGGGGTCAAAATAGTCTTTGGTGTACTGCGGGTTTTCCTTGACCTCCATTTTCTCGCGCAGCGCGTCGATGCGTGGGTCGCTGGCAACGCTGTCTTCGTAATCCGCGGCGGTCAGCCGGCCGAAAATCAGCGGCACGGCAACCATGTACTGGATGCAGTGATCACGGTCAGCCGGGTTATCGAGCGGCCCGGTTTTGTCGATGATTCGCACGCCGGCTTCCTGCGTTTCAATAACCACTTTTTCGATGTCATCAATGCGGTCTTTGACCTCCGGGTGCAGTGTCATACCTGCCTCGACGGCTGTCTGTGAATGAAACTCGGCCGGGTAGGAGATTTTGAACAACACGTTTTCCATCACGTAACTGCTGTACGGCCGCTGGAACTTGAACTCGTTGCCCTTGAACAGGACGTCGTAGTAACCCCAGTCTTGCGCTGACAGCGCAGACGGATAGCCCATTTCACCGGTCATCGCGATCAGCGCCAGTCGAACTGCGCGGCTGGTGGCGTCGCCCGCCGCCCAGCTCTTGCGCGAACCGGTGTTCGGTGCATGGCGATAGGTGCGCAGCGCACAACCATCAATCCAGGCGTTCGATACGGCATTCAGTACGGTTTCGCGGTCACCGCCGAGCATGCGGGTGACGACGGCGGTGGTCGCGACGCGAACCAGCAACACGTGGTCAAGGCCCACTCGGTTGTAGCTGTTTTCCAGTGCAAGTACGCCCTGGATCTCGTGCGCCTTGACCGCGGCGGTCAGCACGTCCTTCATCGTCAGCGGGTCCTCGCCCTTCGCGCGCGCCTGCCGACTGAGGTAGTCCGCGACGGCCAGAATACCGCCGAGGTTATCGGACGGATGACCCCACTCGGCCGCCAGCCAGGTGTCGTTAAAGTCGAGCCAGCGATTCATAGCGCCGATATTGAATGCGGCCAGTACCGGATCGAGCTCGTAGGACGTTCCCGGGACGCGAGCGCCGCCGGACAGTGTTGCGCCCGGCACGACCGGACCCATCAGCTTGGTGCAGGCCGGGTAATCCAGCGCCTGAAAACCGCAGGCAAGGGTATCCATAAGACAGTAGTGCGCAGTCTCGTAAGCGAGATCGCTTTCTACGTTGTAATCACAGACGTAGTCGGCGATATCGACAAGTACTGGGTCCCAGTCGGCGCGTTTGGCCGAGCGGACGATGGTTCCGGACATTCAGGTCTCCCGTTTGTTTATTTGCGGTCTTCGATTGCAACCCACTGCTGCAATGCAGGACCAACGTATTCGGCCGCAGGCCGGATCAGTTTGTTATTGGCACGTTGTTCCATGATGTGTGCCGCCCAGCCCGTGATGCGCGAGCAGACGAATATCGGTGTGAACAGGTAGGTCGGAATGCCCATGAAGTGATACACACTGGCCGCGAAAAAGTCTGCGTTTGCAAACAGCTTCTTTTCGTCCCACATCACTTTTTCTATCGCTTCCGAAACCGGGTACAGCGTTGTATTACCGACATCAGCGGCGAGCTGCTGCGACATTTTCTTGTTCACCGAATTGCGTGGATCGGAGGTGGTGTAGACGCGATGCCCGAAGCCCATGATGAGGTCTTTGCGCTCCAGCATGCCATGCACACCCTTGGTGGCTGCTTCTGCCGAGTCGAACTTCGAAATCAACTCCATTGCCGCTTCGTTGGCCCCACCGTGCAGCTTGCCGCGCAATGCCCCGATCGCGCCGGTGACTGCGGAATGCATGTCCGAGAGCGTGCCGGTGATCACGCGCCCGGCAAACGTTGATGCGTTGAATTCATGCTCCGCGTACAGGATCAGTGTCGTGTCGAGACACTTGCGATGCAACTCCTTCGGCGGCTTGTCGTGCAGCATGTGCAGGAAGTGCCCGGCGATACTGTCATCCTCGGTGCTGGTATCGATGCGAACGCCGTCGGCATGAAATCGATGCCAGTACAGCAACATCGACGGCAGGCAGGCAAGCAGTCGGTCCGCAACCTTGTTCTGGTTGGCAAAGTCGCCTTCGGGCTCGATGTTGCCGAGGAACGAAACACCGGTGCGCAGCACATCCATCGGGTGCGCATCGGCCGGAATCATTTCCAATACGGTCTTCAGTGCATCCGGCAGTCCGCGATTCGCCTTGATGGTGCCGATGTAGGCATCGAGTTCGTCCTGGTTCGGCAGCTTGCCGTGTAACAACAGGAAAGCCACTTCCTCGAAGCTGGCGTTGTCCGCGAGGTCGTAGATGTCGTAGCCGCGGTAAGTCAGGCCGGCGCCTTCCTTGCCAACGGTGCACAGGTGCGTCTGCCCGGCCGTTACGCCTGCGAGGCCACCGGTTTTTTTACTGGCTGCCATTATTTTTCTCCTGTTTGCAGGCCCTGTTCCTCGAACAGGGCGTCTAGCTTGTCTTCGTACGCCTGGTAACCCAGCACATCGTAGAGCTCCATGCGTGTCTGCATGGAGTCGACGGCAGCCTGTTGCGTACCGTCTTGCTTGATCGTTTGATAAACATTCAATGCGGCCGCCGACATTGCGCGAAACGCGCTGAGCGGATACAGCGTCATTGCCACGCCGACAGTCGCGAGTTCGTCTGTCGTGAATAGCGGTGTCTTGCCGAACTCGGTCAGGTTAGCGAGTACCGGCACCTTGATGTGTTGCGTGAACTGCCGATACTCGTCCAGCGTCGTCAATGCTTCGGCGAAAATCATGTCGGCGCCTGCCTCGACATACGCGCCGGCCCGGTCTATCGCGGCCTGTTGACCTTCGACTGCATGCGCGTCGGTGCGTGCCATCACGACAAAAGACTCGTCAATGCGCGCGTCGGCGGCAGCCTTGAGTCGATCGGCCATTTCTTCGCTCGACACCAGCGCTTTGCCGGGCCGGTGGCCACAACGCTTGATCGCGACCTGATCCTCGAGGTGACAACCGGCCGCGCCGGCCCAGGTCATCTCGCGAACGGTGCGCGCGATCATGAACGCGCCACCCCAGCCGGTATCGGCATCGACCAGCAACGGTAGGTCGGTCGCCGAGGCAATGCGGCGAATGTCTTCGCAGACATCGTTGAGCGTTGTCATGGCGAGGTCGGGCAGCCCGTACGAGGCATTGGCCACGCCGGCGCCGGACAGATAAATCGCCTTGAAACCCGCGCGTTCGGCGAGCAAAGCGGTGTATGCATTGATGGTGCCAGCAATCTGAAGCGGTTTTTCCACGCTCAGTGCGGCCCGAAAACGAGCACCTGCGCTCATGTAGAATCCTCATGTCGGCGGGGTTTTAATACAGATTAAAACCCCCGGGGGCCGGGATTCTAAACCACCGAAGGGGTGTTTCCCAAATTGAGCGGAATGGAAATTTCAGGGCGCCGCGGGCGGCAGCACTTCAAGCAGCTGATCGGCGTATTGGGCCTGTTGTGTCAGCAGGAAGATCACCGCGCCGAGCGATGAATCCCGGTAGGTCAGGGCCCGGCGAAAATCCGTGTCGACTTTGAGAGGCGCGAACAGGCGCGTCATTTCATCATAGTCGACCCCGGGCAACTCGCAGGGTGGGAAGCCTGACGGTTCATCATCAATATTCAGTGTCGTAGGACAGTTCTGCCGTATCAGGGCCTGCACATCGTTTGGAATGACGCCGCGAATGATCTCTCTGTAGTCCTCCGATGGTGTCCAGCCACTGATCGAGGTATTGGCTTTGTTGTAATAGCCGGACAACCGGGTTCTGAGGTCAATATCATCCAGCAGGCGGATATTCCCGGTGTTTTGCAGGTCATCATAGGTATTGCGAACAGGAAGGAAGGGCCAGATTTCAGCGGCGTAATAGGATGCCAGCAACGTCTCCTGGTCGACGTCCGTGTCCGTGCCCAGCCAGCCGAGCACGTCACCGCTGAAGCGCTGCACATCGGTGAAGAACTCAATGCGGCGCTCAATCGCCAGCCTGTCGAGCTCAATATCCTGACGTAGTCGTACCAGGTATTCATCTCGCAGGCTCTCATCCTTGCGACTCTCAATGGCGGTCTCGACCGCAAGCGCGACGAGAACACCAACAACAATCAGCACAAACTCGCCAACCAGCCGCGCATTCTTCGTCATGCGATTTCGACGACGATGCGTCCGGTCACCGTGCCATCGAGGTAGGCCTGGAACGCGCCGGGCAGTTCGTCGAAGCCTATCGTCTTATGGCCAATCGTCTCGAGATGCTGCGGCCTGAGATCACCACCGATTCGTGCCCAGACGGCGCGGCGCAAATCGCTGGGCGTATCGACCGAGTTGATACCGAGCAGACACACGGCACGCAGAATAAACGGCAGCACTGTCGTATTCAGTTCATGGCTGGCGGCAAGACCGATACTGGCGATGTTGCCGCCGTAGTCAACGGTGCGCGTCAACCACGTCAGGTAGTCGCCACCGAGATTGTCGATCGCGCCGCCCCATAGCGCTTTTTCCATTGGTCGCTTGCCAAGGTCGACTTTGCCGCGCACCAGGATACGGCTGGCGCCGATTTCTCGCAGGTAGCTTTCTTCACTCGCCTTGCCCGTCAACGCAACGGCTTCGTAGCCGCGCCCGGCCAGCATGTCGATCGCGATACTGCCAACGCCACCGGTCGCACCAGTGACGAGAATCGGCCCACGATCCGGTGCCTGGTTGTTTTGTTCCATACGGTGGATTGCCAGCGCTGCCGTGTATCCGGCGGTACCGATCTGCATTGCCTCGAATGCACTCATGCCTTCCGGAATAGCAACCAGGCTGTTGCTGTCAACGCGTGCGTATTCCGAGTAGCCGCCATCGACCGTTTCGCTCAGTCCGCAGCCGTTGACCAGTACTTCGGTACCCGGCTGAAACTCCGCGTCTTCCGAACTCACGACAACGCCGGCCAGGTCGATCCCGCCGTTCAATGGATACTGTCGCAGGATCTTGCCGGCACCGGTCGCCGCCAGTGCGTCCTTGTAGTTGATCGTCGAATGACTGACCCGAACGACAACATTGCCTTCGCTCAAATCATCGAGCGTCAGGTTTTGAAAGCCGGCCTTGATGTCGCCATCAACACTGTCAATGCGAAATGCGCGAAACTGATCCATCGGCTACCTCTTTTTATTCAGTCGCCTGAGCCAGGACACCAAACCCTTGGCATTCAGCACAATATCAACCTCCAGCAGGGAATGCATGACTTCACGTTCACCGCGCCAGCCGTGCGCGTCCAGCCGTGCTTCCAGCAATGCGCACATCGCCGCGTAGATGGGTGTGTACGGGTCGTCACTATCGATTTCGGCCATTGCCATTTCGCTGTAGGCATCAAGACACAGGTGCATGTCATCTGCGAGGCGCGGCAGGTCTCTTACCCGGCTGTAATGCGTCAGGAACAATTGTTGCGGCTCAAGCGCCATGATGCGATCGACGGACTCGTGCGCCGCAACAGGATCGAAGTGCGTCGGTGTCGAGGTCGGAAATATGAACTCACCCGCAGCCGTGTCGAATTCACGATAGGACACACCGAAACTGTCGCCGGTGAATACACTGCGTGACGAACTGTCGTGCAGGCAGTAGTGGTGGAGTGCGTGCCCCGCTGTGTGCAGCGTGCGCAAGGTCCGCGAACCAAGCTCGAAGTCCTGTTCGTCGCTGGCAATGATGCAGCGATTCTCATCGATCGGTACAAGCTCGCCGTACATTGCGTGTGTTTGCTCCACGCCGTAAACCGCTTCGGTACCGCGCATCAACTTTTCAGGATCGATCATGTGCGGTGCGCCGCGCGGGTGAATGACACAGCGCGCGTTCGGCAAGGCCTGCATCAGGGAGCCCGCGCCCCCGGCGTGGTCAAGATGCACGTGGGTCAGAAATACGTAATCAACGTCGCCTGGGTCGAGGTCTTGCTGCCGTAGCGCATCAAGCAGCAGCGGGACGCTGTCATTGGTTCCGGTATCGACGAATGCGGCGCGGCCGGAGTCGACGATCAGGTGACTGGCATCCTGCATCGGCCGGGCGTACTCGGTATCGATGGCCTGGATGCCATCCTCAAACTGAAT
>CAXBJV010000085.1:0-8456 GCA_963976215.1 uncultured Woeseiaceae bacterium
AAAGGTGGGTCAATAATTTTGTCCGAAAAGGGTCAGTTTCCTCTGTCCGGCGACACCACCAACCTGAGCTTTGCAGAATGGCCGACCGTCTTTGCCGATGCCAAGCTCACCACCGCACTGCTCGATAGACTGACGCACCACTGCCATATCCTTGAGACCGGCAACGACAGTTATCGACTGAAGAACTCAACCAATAATCAGAAGGAGAAGAAAGCAAAGAAAAAGGCCAACACCTGAGCCATAATCAGGCCATCCGGGTGGGTCAATTTTCAGTGCAAATCCCGGGTCACTTTTCGGTGCAAATCAACAGGTTGTGCCTCGATACGGTCGGGCTCACACCATGATGAGTCTGCATCGATCGAGGCTTATCGAAGCTTCAACTGGATTGCGGACAATCACGATACGACCGATTTCGTGCTGGCCTGCACCGGTGGCACTCGCGGGCGAATCGATGCGACATCGTATCCGAGCGTCTACAGCACTTCGGAGATTCCATCCGGAAACCAGCAACGCGAATCCGAGGAGGTCCCCAATGCTCGGTGCGATCGGCTTTAATTACTCAGCGTCCAAACGTAAGCGGCTACTGCTTTCACCTGTTCGTCGGAAATGCCCGAGCCGCCTTTGGGCGGCATTGGTGTACCGACGGTTGAAGCACTGACGGTAACCCCGTCCATGATCGTCTGGACAATTCCTTCGTAGCTGCCGTCGGAGTGTATCCAATTCATGTCAGTCAGATTGCCACCGAGGTTTGGAACTCCCGTCCCGTCCGGCCCGTGGCAGGTCATGCAGATGCCTCGACCGGTGAAGATCGACTTCCCCTCTTCGACCATTGCCATCGTGACACCGTCCGGCAGTTCCCCACCCATCGCGCCAGCGTCGGTACTCGTTGCCTCGGGAGTCGTGGGCGCGTCTTTGGCTGCCCCCTGATTCTTGGAGGAAGAATCGTCCTTTCCGCCACCGCAGGCTGTGAGTGCAGCTGCCATCGTGGCAAGCAGTATCGTACGATATTGTTTCAACATGGCTTTTCGAACTCCTTTTTGCAGTTGTGCTTGAACGAATTGAAAGTTGTGGATGTGACATTCAGTTATGCATCAATCCCGGGTTACCAACCGGTCGCGCGAGGGGATGCGGTAAAGCCAGATTGCCAGTACGCAACCAAAAATTCCGATGGCAATCTGCAAGTAAGGCTGCTTTACGAAAAGCACGATCGAGGTGGAGAGCGTCATCGCCATCAACGCAATCGCGGTAAGTTTGGTTCTCCACGGGATGCTGCGGTATAGCCGCCATTCGCGGATCAGTGGCCCGAACGCGCGGGTGTTCAGTAGCCAATTGTAAAAGCGGGGCGAGGCCCGGACGTAGCAGCCCGCCGCGAGCAGCATGAACGGCGTCGTCGGCAGTATCGGAAGGACGACGCCGACGAGGCCGATACCCACGCAGAGGGTACCGAAACCGGCGAAGATCAGCCGCATCACACGGGAATCATGAGTACGAACCTCATGGCTGTAGTCGATGCGATCCTGACACATGTTCGTATGCTACCGCAGTTTCGGTCTGGCTGCCCTTGCTGACATCGCGGGTGATGATCCGGTTAGATCCACAAATTGCGACATAAACCCCGTTGTAATTACGTGGCAAGCCAGCCGTCGAGTTGATCCAGATACGGACGAACATCGCCAATATTGTCGAGTACCCAGTCGGGGTTGTAATACGTATCAAGATAGCGCTCGCCACTGTCGCACAGGAGTGTGACGATTGAACCAACCGTATCGTTGCGCATCATTTTCTCAGCGACGCTCAGGGCACCCCACAAATTTGTTCCAGTTGATGCACCAGCTTTTCTACGTATGATTTTCTCAAGCCAAAGAACGGTTGCAACGCTTGCAGCATCCGGAACCTGCATCATTTCGTCGACTACGTCAGGCTGGAACGAATATTCGACCTTTGGACGACCAATGCCTTCAATACGGCTGGATGCATCGCATTCGTAATGGCGGTCATTTCTGGTGTAGCTTTCATAGAAGGCCGAATTTTCGGGGTCGACAACCAGCAGTTTGGTGTCATACCCCTTGTACCGAATGTAGCGACCAATCGTCGCCGAGGTGCCGCCGGTGCCGGCGCTCATGACGATTGTGCCTGGCACCGGCCAGGGCTCACGCTCCATTTGGTAGAAAATACTTTCGGCAATATTGTTATTGCCACGCCAGTCAGTCGCGCGCTCTGCGTACATGAACTGGTCCATAAAATAACCGTCGATATCTGCAGCGAGTGCGACGGCTGCATCATGCATTTCATGTGCGGATTCGACAAAGCGGCAATGCCCACCGTAGTGCTCGATCTGCCTGATCTTGCTCGTGGCGGTGCTCCGTGGCATTACAGCGACGAACGGTACCTCGATCATTTTTGCAAAATAAGCTTCGGAAACGGCTGTGCTGCCGGATGATGCTTCGATTACCGTTACGCTCTGGTGAAGCTTGCCATTGACGAGTGCATACAAAAACAAAGACCTCGCCAACCGGTGTTTCAAGCTGCCCGTCGGGTGCGTGCTTTCATCCTTGAGATAAAGATGTACTCGGCTTAGTTTCGGAATGTCGAGGCGAAAAAGGTGTGTATCGGCAGAGCGACGCGCATCGGCTTTGATCCGGTCGATTGCTTGCCTGGTCCAGTCACGCATCGCGTATCTCCATTGACAGCTGTGACTTGTTCATCACTTGAAAATCGAATCGACTCAATCGAAAACGTCCGCAAATTCCGAGGTGGCTCTATAGCGGCAAGACTCCAATGGTCGACGACTAGGTGATCACTACAGGCACCCGACGGTAACCGCCCACAGGCGCAACCTCGCGTTCTGGCTGCTGGTTATCGGCCAACGCAAGTGTACGCACAGACCTCAGCAGTGCCTGCAGCAATATCCTGAGTTCCCAGGTTGCCAGCAAGCGTCCCGGGCAGGCGTGTTTGCCCGACCCGTAAACGAGGTTCGCTGCCGCGTTGCCTTCAGGATCGAAGTGGTTCAGGCCAAACACGTTTTCGTCGCGGTTGGCCGAAGTCCAGTGTAGCTTGACCGTTGCACCGGCCGGAATTTCACGACCGCCGATCCGCACCGGACAGGTGGTGATACGGCGATTGGAAACGAACGGGTCGTCGAGGCGCAATATCTCGTCGATGACCGTTTCCACTTCGGCATCAGGCGCCCTGCGCAGCCGCCGCGCAAGATCGGGGCTTTGCGCCAGGAACGCCAACAGTACTCCAGCACACAGCGCGATGGATCCCAGGTCGCCACCGGTCCAGTTGCGCAGGATGGAGACCAGTTCCTGTTCGGTCAGCGGCCGTCCGTCTACGCGCTCGTGGCACAGCCTGGTCGTTACGTCATCCGGAGGCCGCACACCCGCCGAACGACGGGGCAGTATCAGTGCGCGGACTATCTCGTCGAACTGATCCGCGACCTCGGCCGTCCGGGCCGGGTCGCCTGCACGAGTGGCAGCAAGGTTCTCCCGCACCCACGCCAGCAGTCGTGGCTCCAGTTCTGCAGGCCACCCCAACCATGCACACTGGGCCCGTACTGCAAATACCGCGCCGATGTCGCCCACCGCTTCCAGCACAGTATGTTTCGGCAAATCGCCCAGCAGCCGGGCAGCAACCCGCTCAAAGACGGGAACGTATGGCAACAGCGCCTCGCGACTGAGGTAGCGCTCGAGAATTTCCCGGTAGCGTGTATGTTCCTCGCCGTCCAGTCCGTTCGGTATCTGCAGGTAACGCGACACCTTGCTGGAGAATCGTTCCTTGTCCAGTGCCGCCGCGAGCACCTCAGCATGCCTCAGCAGCACCCACTCGCCCGCCACATTCCTGACCAGGGCGTGCTTGGGTCGCAGTTCATCGGTGTAGGCACGCAAGTCACGACCCGCGGGAGATATGTCATCCGGCATGTGGTCCGTCATGATCTCTCCCTGGTCGGTCGTCATTACCGATGCTGCAACAGCGTGCCTGGTTACCGCGTCACTGAAAGCGCTCATTTGATAGCGTCACGTCAATCTTCGATGCGTTGAGCTGCATCCACAGTTGACCATCAGGCGTACGTGAGTTTGTGGCGGATGGCTCGGCGGACCGCAGGCAGCCGGTTGGCAGCTCGCAACGCCATAGTCCGTACAAGTCTTGCTGGCTTCCGGTCATCGGTAAAAATCTTCACGATCTCGTTAGTGCCGTGATACATAGGCCGCGTCGACAGCTGGTGCCGGAGGCTGTAGGCCTGGAGCAAGCGTCCGGCGCCAATATCATCGCCGCGGGCCGCCGCCCGAATTACCAGTCGTGCGAGCAAAGCGGCGCCGCTGAGACCCAGGTTATAGCCGTGCGCGGTAACCGGGTGCATGCCCACGGCCGCATCACCGACGAGCGCGACCCGGCCGCCATGGAAACGGGTCGCATGAACGCCAACCAGCGGATAGGCGAATCGCTTCGAGCTCAGGGTCATGCAGCCATAGCGGCTGCCAAATCGTCGGCGGATGTCATCCGCAAACGCGGTGTCGCTCATCGCCATGATGGCGTCTCGCTGATCCATGCCCGCCGTGACGACGATCGATGACTCGTTGCTTGTAAGTGGCAGTATTGCCAGCGTCCGCTCGTAATGAAAGCACTCGAACGCTGTCGCATCGTGCGGCTCTTCATGGGTCATTCGACAAACGATGCAGACGCGACCGAAGTCGTGCATGGAAGCGCTGATGCCGGCCATGCGCCGGGTTTCCGAAAAGCGGCTGTCCGCGGCCGCGATGAGCCGGGCCCGGAGTGTGTTGCCATCGGCTAGCGTGAGGGTCGCCCGAGCCAGCCCGGATTTCAGGTCCTCGACGCCCGTGCCGGTCCGCAGCTCGACGTTGTCGAGGCTGCACACCTCGGCATACAGCGCCTGGCGGATCAAGTGATTGGAGACGATGTGGCCGAGTGCAGCGTCGTTCCGACCGGCCGGATCGAAGTCCAGTGTATACGGCGAGTTGCCGTCAAGAACCCTCGCGCGGCGAATTTCTGGTCGATCCTCGTCCGCGAGCCGCTGCCAGACGCCGAGTTCACGCAGCAGGCATACCGAACGGCGCGTCAGTGCGATATCCCTGCCGTCAAATTCTGGCACTGCGAGCGCCGCTCCAGATTGCCGGTCAATGACTGTGATGTGAAGCCCGGAGGATGCCAGCAGTCGCGCGAAACTCAGCCCGGCAGGCCCAGCACCAACTATCGCAATGTCCGTTTCCATCACCGTAATCTCCTTCAGTTGACAGGTTCGAAACGCGCCTGGAAAAAGCGCAGGTAGTCTGGTTCGTAAATCATTCGCAGCCCGCGGATGCTCGCGCGGCGGGCATAGACCATAGCAACAGCCTCGGTCACGACGTCCATGTGCGCCTGCGTGTAGACGCGGCGCGGAATCGTCAGCCGGACGAGTTCGAGGGTGGGGCGGCGATTCGCGCCGGTGAGTGGGTCACGTCCGGCCGACACGTTGCCTCTCTCCATTGTGCGGATGCCCGCTTCTAAGAACAGTTCGGCCGCAAGCGCTTGCGCCGGGTACTCGTCCTGGTCGAGATGCGGCAGGAAACGGCGGGCGTCGATAAAGATTGCGTGCGAGCCGATCGGTTTGACGATGGGGATGCCCGCGCGTTCCAGATTTTCTCCGAGGTATCGTACCTGGCCGATACGTGCTGCCTGGTGCTCGTGTGCGACTGACTCCCGAATACCCTGAGCCATCGCTTCCATATCGCGGCCGGCAAGACCGCCGTAGGTATGCAATCCTTCGTACACGACCGCGAGGTTCTGTGCTTTCGCGTACAGGTTCTCATCATTGCAGGCCAGGAAACCACCGATATTAACGAGTGCATCCTTTTTCGCTGACATAGTGCAGCCGTCGGTTCTGTCACAGATCTGACGCAGGATGTCGGTTACCTGTTGGTCCGCAAAACCGGGTTCCCGCTCACGAATGAACCAGGCGTTCTCGATCAGGCGCGTTGCATCCAGCATGATCAGGATGTCGTGCGCCTGACAATAGTTCCGCAACGCGACCAGGTTCTCCATCGAGAACGGTTGCCCGCCGGCCATGTTGACGTTTCCCTCGAGGCTTATGTACGGAATACGGTCAGCACCCACTTCCGTAACGAGCCGGTCGAGCTTCTCCAGGTCCACACTGCCCTTGAACGGATGTTCGCTCTCGGGATCGTGTGCTTCGTCGATGATGACGTCGACGAAACTGCCGCCGGCCAATTCCTGGTGCAAGCGAGTCGTCGTGAAATACATGTTGCCTGGGACGTAGTCGCCGTTCCGTATCAGAATTTTCGACAATATGTTTTCTGCGCCCCTGCCCTGGTGGGTCGGCAGCAGGTAACGGTAACCGTAGATCTCACGGACTACGGATTCGAGATGAAAGAAGTTTTCACTGCCGGCGTAGGCTTCGTCGCCTAGCATCAGGCCAGACCATTGCCGGTCGCTCATGGCGGAAGTGCCGGAATCGGTCAGCAGGTCGATGTAAACGTCGCGGCTGCGAGTGAGGAAGGTATTGTAACCAGCCTCGCGAATTGCCTGCTCACGCTGTTCGCGGGTGGTCATCGTCAGCAGTTCGACCATCTTGATCTTGTACGGCTCTGCCCAGGAACGTTTAGTCTGTTGCATTTAATTCAAATCCAGTCGAAATGCGCGGTGAAGTGCCTTAGGAATTGCGGTTCGGAAACGATACGCATGCCGCGCACGGCTGCACGCCGCTCCCAGACGTACTGCACCGCCTCGATGACGTAGTCCATGTGGCTTTGCGTGTAGACGCGCCGGGGTATCGCGAGCCGCACAAGTTCCGATCTGGCTGGCCGCTCCTCACCGCAATGCGGGTCCACTCCGAACATGACGGTACCTATTTCGCAGCCGCGGATGCCAGCCTCGAGATAGAGTTCCACCGCCAACGCCTGGCCCGGGTATTCGAGGGGCACGACCTGTGGCAGGAAACGGCGCGCGTCGAGATATACGGCGTGACCACCGGCCGGCATTACCACGGGAATCGCCGCGTCGCGAAGGTGCTGCACGACGTAATGTGTGGATAACAGGCGGTAGTCAAGATAGTCCTCGTCGAGGATCTCGCGCAGCCCGACCGCGATTGCCTCAAGATCCCGGCCGGCGAGGCCGCCGTATGTCGGAAAACCCTCTGTCAGTATCAGCAGGTTGCGCTCGCGTTGTGCAAGGTCGGCGTCGTTGGTGCACAGGAAGCCACCTATGTTTGCAAACGCATCCTTCTTTGCCGACATCGTGCAGCCATCCGCCAGGCCGAACATTTCCCTGGCGATGTCGATCACCGCGGTATCGATATAGCCGGGCTCACGCCACTTGATGAATTGTGCGTTCTCGGCGAAGCGGCTGGCGTCAATATAGAAAGGGATGCCTGCCGCGCGTGCGATACGGCTGATCTCCCGGATATTCGCCATCGAGACGGGTTGCCCACCGCCCGAATTGTTGGTGACGGTCACCATGATCAGCGGAATGTTCTCACGCTCGCGCTGCAACAGTACTTCGAGTGCTTCGACGTCGATATTGCCCTTGAACGGATGATCGGAGTCGAAATCGGCAGCCTCCGGACAGGGCAGGTCAACGGCCGTACCGCCGCAAAACTCAATATTGGCGCGGGTCGTGTCGAAATGGGTGTTGTTCGGCACGATGCTCCCCGGGCTGACCGTGCTGCTAAATAGAATACGCTCGGCGGCACGTCCCTGGTGCGTTGGGATGACCTGCTCGAAGCCGAAGATTTCCGTGACAGTATCGCGGAACCGGAACCAGCTGCGGGCCCCGGCGTAGGACTCGTCGCCACGCATGATGGCTGCCCAGGCGTTTGCAGACATCGCGCTCGTGCCGGAATCGGTGAGCAGGTCGATGATCACGTCCTCGGCTTTAAGCAGAAAAAGGTTGTAGTGCGCTGCTTCGATCAGGCGCTCGCGCTCGGTCCGCGTGGTGAGCCGGATCGGTTCGACCATCTTGATCCGGTGAGGTTCGATAATCGTCTGCATGATAACGGTGGTCGGTTGCTGGCGTTGATCGACGCCGACAGGCGACCATATCCACACGCTGGGTTGCTGGCGATACGTATAAGTACTATTCGAAATTCCCCACTTGGTAATTGATGGAGCAGTGGATCGAGATCGAGACTCTAGTTCAATCGTGGACGGTCCCCTACGGTCGTTGGTGGAGTATCGGACACCATATTGCCTGGGTTTGTTACGAACGCGTGCGAAGTTTGCGTAAGGTTTGCGTGAGTCAGTCATGCATCGTTGTGCAAAGTAGGGCAATCGATGCAACGGACGCCCCTGCAGTTCTTCTTTGATTACAAATAGTTAAGATCTGCTAACGTAACTTCGAACCAGGTGGTCGGAGGTTCGAATCCTTCCGGGCGCGCCACCGAATTCTGGGTCCGTTCCGAGGACATAGGTAACAGTTTATATCGGAGACATAGGTAACACTTT
>CAXBJV010000086.1:0-8234 GCA_963976215.1 uncultured Woeseiaceae bacterium
AAAACTCTCTATTAGCCAATCGCTAAGGCTGTTCCATTAGTTTGAAGACGGACAGAATATCGCGTACGGGATGGCGCAAATCCTGATCAAAGTAGGTGCCGAGATCCGGAACATCGTCTGCGTTGAGACTGTAATAGTCGGCAACGAAATCGAGCTTGTCGGTCGCTTGCCAGAGACCGGATACCAATCCACCAACGCGACTTCGGGATGCGGGCGCGCGATCCGGAACGTCTTCGTCTGCATGTAGCAGGTTGACGCGGATAGCTGTGTTGGCGGTGATGGTCTGGTTGAAGTCAATGGTGACCCGATGCTGGGAATCGGTGCCGAGCCCAACCTCACCAATGCCGAATTCCTGGTTGAGACTTGCCGTCTTGGTGATGCCATTGACTGCGCCGCCCGAACTGCCGCGGCCGGCGAAAGTTGAACTTGGTCCCTTGGCAATTTCCAGTTGCTCAGTCGCGAAACTCTCGCGAGTCGTCATGCCCGGGTCGCGTACCCCATCGACAAAGACATCACTGCGGGCTTCGTGGCCGCGAATGATGTAACGATCACCGAAAGCATTGCCGTTTTCGCCCGTGCCCAAAGTAATGCCCGCTTGGGACGACAGAATTTCCTTCAGGTCCGTTCTTCCGGAATCGATAATCTGGGTCTGCGTCAGAATCGTCATCGTGCTCGGTGTCGACGCGAGATCGGCCGAACGACGCAGGTCGCCCGAACGCAAGGCTTTGTAGGGTGCATCTTTCTTGCCGTACACCTCGATCACTTCGATGGCCTTCGAGTCCTCGGCTTCAGGCGCGTCCTGGGCATGCGCGAATCCGGCCGCCGCGGCACTTATCGCAACCGCCAGCATCTTGGGCGCGGTGTGCATGTCCTTGGTATTCACTCGCCGAATGGATTGTGGCTTCTTGACTCGGTTCATCCTGGAACCCTCCTTACAGATCGGGAAAAACCGCAGTGTATTCCGGATTCGATAAAATGTAAATACGAATCATTCGCATTCGGTAATGATTGTTATTCGTAACTGCAAACCCGAATGAGGAGTCCGCATGCCGGTCAATGACTTCCATCGATCGCGATGACCGCTTTTTGCCTGATTCGCTGCTACTTCAATGAACCGACACGCAAGGAGATGCAGATGAATCGTTCGACACTGGCCCATCAACAGGTACCTGGCAGGAAGTTCCTGCGCCACGGTGCGGCTTTAATTCTTGGGCTATCAATCGTGGCCTGCGGTGGTGGGGGCGGCGGATCCACACCCGTGTCACCGAACCAGGCACCGAGTGTATCTGCTGAAGCGCTGAGCCTATTTTCGGCTGGCGCATCGGTGTCGCTGGCCGCGACCGGGTCCGACCCTGACGGCGACACCTTGAGCTATACCTGGACACAAACGCGTGGCACTGCCATCGCTAATGGCAGCGGCGCGAACACGGCAGCCTACAGTTTTGACGCGCCCACCGAGATCGATACCTTGCTTTTCACGGTCACCGTATCGGATGGCTCCGCAAGTGATTCAGCAACGCTGCAAGTAATCGTTGTCGAAGACACGGACACAGCCGTGTTTGTTGATGGCACATTTTCGGGCGCATCCGATGGTTCGTTCGAAGCACCGTACGTATCTCTCTTCAATGCACTGGACAGCTCGGATGATTCCAAAGACTTCTACATCAAGACGCTGCCGAACGACGAGAGCTACAGCATCTACAACGGCTCGGACTTTGATGAAATTGTCCTCGGCTCAGGGCAGGGGCTTTACGGCGGCTTTGACGCGGACTGGTTGCGCGACGTTGACGATATCCGAACGAAAATCGTGGGGGGCACCCGCGTATTTCGCTACGTGAATATCAGCGACCCGACGACCGTTTCCGGCCTGGACGTATTGGCATCACCGATTACCGCCGATGCCTCTCAGGAGAATGCCGTTTTATTGACCGCTGACACCGGCTCCGGCCTGTTTCGCGTGATGCACAATACGCTGACAGCAGCGGATGCCAGCACTGAAACGTATCGCAACTACTCAGCCTCGAGCAAGGTGCTCAGCCTGGATTCCCTGCTCGATGTCGAGATTACCGACAACATCCTGATCGCCGGCGCCGGTGCTGCCGCAGCGCATCAAAGCGACCGCAACGACGGTGTTGGGTTTGCTGGCACTCGGGGTAGCGATGCAGGGAGCGGCGGCAATGAAATCGGCGGCAGCGGCGGGTACTCCACTAGCGCAACCGCAGGCTACGCCGGTGGCAACGGCGGTTACGGCGGTACCGGCAGCGAAGAGAGTGGCACCCCCGGCTTCGGCGGCCTGGGCCGCCACATCAGCCCCGTCGCGAGTGGCGGCGGTGGCGGTTACGGCGGTACCACCGACGCCAACTCGGACGGTGGCAACGGCTCCAACGGGGAGGATGGATTTCCGCAGGGAATGGCCGGTGCCGGCGGCAGCGGCATTGGTTCTGCGAACGCCAGCGGCTTTCGACCGGGTACGGGTGACAGTGGGTCGCTAGGGTTCCACGGTGCCGGGGGTGGTGGCGGTGGTGGCGGCCGGGCAGCGTTCTTCGGAGGCGACGGGGGTGGCGGTGGCGGCGGCGGCTCTGGCGGCGGTGGCGGTTACAGCGGATACGGAGCAGA
Source organism: uncultured Woeseiaceae bacterium (assembly GCA_963976215.1). Classification (GTDB taxonomy): domain Bacteria; phylum Pseudomonadota; class Gammaproteobacteria; order Steroidobacterales; family Woeseiaceae; genus UBA1847. The sequence continues at coordinate 2,617 of CAXBJV010000086.1, forward strand.
CGGCGGCGGCGCATCGATCGGTATCGAACTCATCGATGGCGGCAACTTCCTGATCGAAAACAACGAGATCACGACAGCCATCGGCGGTGACGGTGGCCGCGGTGGCCGTGGCGGCCGCGGTGGTAGCGGCGGTGCCGGTGGTGCAGGCGCAGAAGGTTTTGCGGGCGGTGGTAATGGCGGCAACGGCGGTAGCGGCGGCGATGGCGGTTGGGGCGGTTACGGCGGTGCCGGTGGCGGCGGTCCTTCGATCGGAATCTTCGTCAGGCGCGACTTGGGTCCCGTGATTAATAACAACACGATAACCGTCGGCGATGGTGGCAACGGTGGCGACAGCATGTCCGGCAATGCGGACAATGCGGGCGGCGGCGGCTGGTCTGTCGGCATTTACGATGAGAGTACTGATGATGGCGTAACGGCAACGCTCGACGGCAATACGATCACCCCGGGAACGGGTGGCCTGAACGGCGCGCCGAGTTCTGACGAAGGCCCATCGCTGGAGACAAACTTCTAAGCAAGAACAATAGTGAAAACAATCCGAAACAATTCCGTCACGGCGGCGTCACGGTTCGTTGCTAGCGTCCTTTTCTCCTCACATCGTTCATCAGGAGAAATCAATGCAATCACTAGCCACGGCGCTATTACTTGGCGCCGCCGCGCTTTCGGCCACTGTTTCACTGCCTGCCGTCGCAGACGACAAAGGCTGGCATGACGGCCACAAGTACAATAAGCACTCACATCGCGAGAAAACTTTTCAACGAATCGCGACCGTCCCGAACTACATCAACAATGTCGACATTGCGGACGGCACTGTGTCCGAAATTATCGCTGCCAGTGAAGACGGTGAACTGCTGGTGTACACCGACGGCTCTACCGAGAGCATCGGTGTCATCTTCATTGGCGACCCCGACAACCCTGTTTCATTTGGCACGGTGGATGTGGGCGGTGAACCAACATCGATCGATGTCCTGGGCAATGACCTTGCACTGGTCGCCGTCAACACCAGCCCGTCACTGCTTGCACCGAGCGGACAGTTACTGGTCGTTGATCTCGTCGAGCGAACCGTCGTCGCAACACATGAGCTTGGTGGCCAACCCGACTCACTGAAAATTAGCCCGGATGGCCGCTTTGCCGCGATCGCGATTGAAAACGAGCGCGATGAGGACATCGTTGTCGGCGGCGAAGAAGGTGGATTGCCGCAATTGCCAGCAGGGTTCCTGGTCATCGTCGACCTGGTCGGCACCCCGGAGAACTGGACGGTGCGAACCACAGACCTGACCGGCCTCGCGTTGTATGCACCGAACGACCCGGAGCCGGAGTTCGTCGACATCAACGCACTCAACGAAGCGGTTGTGACGCTGCAGGAAAACAACCACATCATCATCGTTGACCTGGCAAGCGGTATTGTCACTGGTGACTTCCCGGCTGGAAGTGTTGACCTGTACGGCGTTGATGCCAGGGAAGACGGACTGATTTCGCTCACCGACAATATACCGGCGGTACCACGGGAGCCGGACGCGGTCACCTGGGTTACATTGCCGAATGGTGAATATCGCATCGCAACCGCGAACGAAGGCGACCTGTTTGGTGGCAGCCGCGGATTTACGATTTTCGATCGACAGGGCAATGTGCAATTCGACAGCGGCAATGACTTTGACACCCTGGCAGTCACGCACGGCCACTATCCGGACGACCGCTCCGAGAACAAAGGCTCAGAACCAGAGTCCGTGGAATTCGGACAATTCGGTGATGATCGCTACCTGTTTGTCGGCTCCGAGCGTGGCAGTTTCGTTGCCGTTTACGAGCTGACAAGATCCGGCCGTCCGACCTTCAAGCAATTCCTGCCGGCGCCACTCGGCCCCGAGGGCGTCCTCGCAATCCCGGAACGCGGCTTGCTGATCGCATCGGGTGAGGAAGACGACCCGTCGTTCGGCGTGCGCTCGACCGTGATGATTTACAAACTGAAATCCGGCGAGCCAAGCTACCCCCAGATCGTGTCGAAGGCCAACGGCAATCAACCACCCATTGGCTGGTCGGCGCTGTCGGGCATGGTCGCAAAGCCGGGCAAAAAGAAAGATCTGCTCGCCGTGTGGGACTCCTATTACGCGGAAGGCCGGATATTCACGATCGATGCCTCGAAGTCACCAGCGGTAATCAAGAGCGAGCTTGCGATCACCGGCAACACCGTTGAACTGGACCTCGAGGGCATCGCCGTGGCACCGGATAGCACCTACTGGCTGGCCAGCGAGGGCAACGCTTCCGATACGCGCCCAAACACACTGCTACAGGTTGATCCGAAAACCGGCGTCGTCATGCGCGAAGTCGGACTGCCGGATGAAATTCTCGCCTGCCGCGCTGTTAGCACCACGCGTGGAACACTGGGGTCGGGCTTCGAGGGTGTTGCGGTCGTGAGGGGCTGGCGCGGTTACAAGCTGGTCGTCGCCCAACAACGCGGCTGGAATTTCACGACACCCGAATGCGAAGCGCTGGACGACGATCCCGAAGGGATTGACCCGACCGAGCCAACGCAAACCCGGCTTTGGGTCTACGATCCCAAGTTTGATCGCTGGAGTCATATTGCCTATGAACTCGAGCCAGTCGGAGCAGATGCCAGCTGGGTCGGTTTGTCGGAAGTGACCCAGGTCGGTGACGGTTCCTACCTGGTTATCGAACGCGATAACCGAACAGGTGATTTCACCGATCTGAAGACGCTGGTGAAAGTGCGCTTTTGGTCAGCACTCGACGGCGTCATCGAGCGACGCGAAAAATCCGTCTACGACTTGTTACCGGATCTCTCCGAGACTAACGGCTGGGTCAGCGACAAGGCTGAAGGCGTGGCTGTAACGCGCGATGGCCAGGTGTTTGTTGTCACCGACAATGACGGTGTTGAAGACTGGTCGGGCGAAACTACTTTTCTCCGCCTGGGCAACGTTCGCCGATTGTTCCGTCGCTAGGCGTGCAGTAGGTTTCGATTCCAGAAGGCAGCGCATCAATATTGACCCGCCTTTCTGGAGTCACCTCTGCTAGTCAAACGGGGTCAGATTTATTTTTTTGCAAAAATGGATCTGACCTCTTTTTTTGGCAGTAGACTGAGGGCATGTCGGTATTGCCCAAAATGACCTTCCTCGTCGGTCTCTCCACGCTGCTGCTCGCAAGCTGCGCCAGTACACCGAGTAATGTCGACAACATCTGTGCGATATTCGAAGAAAAAGGCCGTTGGTATAAGGCCGCGAAGAAGTCCGAGGAGCGCTGGGGCACGCCGATCCACATTCAGATGGCGATCATCCGGCAGGAATCCTCTTTTGATGCCAACGCCAAACCACCGCGCAAGCGGCTGCTCGGTTTTATTCCGTTGCGGCGACCGTCCAATGCATTCGGTTACGCACAGGCACTCGATAGCACCTGGAAATCGTACCAGGCTGATACCGGCCGCCATGGCGCCGACCGGGATAAATTTAAAGACGCCATCGACTTTGTCGGCTGGTATACCGACCAGTCACAGAAGATCGCCGGCATCTCGAAATGGGACCCGTATAACCAGTACCTCGCCTATCACGAAGGCCAGGGTGGCTGGCAAAAAAAGACTTACAGTAGCAAAGGCTGGCTGATCAATACTGCGAAGCGAGTCGACAGTCGCGCGAAGCGCTGGGGCGGCAACCTTAAGCAGTGCGAGAGTGGATTGGATAAGGGGTGGTGGATATTTTGAGTATTAATGGGTACTAAGGGTGCAGATTTCGTAAATGGAAATAGATCTGACACCTATTTCTGCATAGCCAGGTCCTGCGGATTCCTGGCGCTACGGACTAGTGCCGTCGGAAGTTATCGTGAATCCCGCCTCCACACCGAAATGGTCGGACAGGTAGCGTCGCCTGGTCGCCGCGTCCTCGAATTTCCGAACTGCGATCCGATCGAGCATCAGTGGTAACTCGCCGCTCACGTTGCCGACGTAGATGAAGTCCAGGCACCGACCCGAGTCGGGCTTGGTAACACACTCACCGGACCCCTTCCATTGCCACGCATCTCGCACACCGGGCCGCGCTTCCAGCAGGATGCGAATGGCGTTACTCCGCGCCTCGGGCGTTTTCAGATTCATGTCGCCTAGGACAAGGAAAGGCACGTCCGGATCTGAGTGACGCATTATGAAGTCTCGCAGCTCACCGATCTGGTGTGCGCGAATGTCTTCCCGATCACCACCGGCCTGGAGATGCGTTGCGAAGATGTCGATCAGCTGCCCGTTGTTGGCCCGGACGCGCGCATGAACGGCTCCCTTGTCTCCCAGGCGGTCAGCATCGCGCGCCTTGGAGTATTCCGTGGCGTGCTCCTCGATCACGGGCAGCCGGGTCGCAATGTCGACCCCGCCGTTGTCGAGTAGCGGCCCTCCGTCGCCGACGACGGTGCTCTTGTACCCCGCCTCGTTCCACGATTCCCAGAGTTCATTGAGCATTTTCCGCCGTGCCCGATTGCGGAAGGCCTCATTGATCACGACGACGTGATACCGGTGTAGGCGTCGCCCGATGTTCTCGGCGCGGTACTCCCTCGATCGGTTTTCACGTCCGCCTCCCGAGATGAGCGCGACGTTGTAAGTCAAAATGTCGAACGATGTGTTCGACTCGGCCCTGGGCAGCACAAGTGGGTCCGATATTATCGTTGCCTCCGCGGTCAGCACCGGCTGCCCGAGATTAAGCTTAAACGCTCCAACCTGCGTGAAAACCCGAAACTCCCGCTTCCCCCCGCAGTTATCGAGCTTCTGGCTCCTCAAGGAAAAATGCCCGCCGGCGTTCGTGGTCACTGCGCCCCACTTTTTGCCTTTCCAGTCCGTCCACTCCCGTTCCTCCTTGACCCGGCCGTTTCCTTTGTGGCGGCGGGACTCGACGAACAGTGATTGACTGGCTACCGGGTTGCCGTCCCAGTCGATCAACCTGCCTGTCACGAGCCACCGGCACTCGTCGTTCGCAACTTCGGGGTCATATTCAGCGATTTCAACATCGACCGGCGCGATAACCGCGCGATAGGGAATCTGAAACTCCACGACCCGCGAGACTGCATCTCCTTCGCTATCGAGTGCCTGTACGGCGAGACGGTAAGTCCCTCCGCTTGCGGCGCTGAGGTCAATGAAGTCGTTGAAGCGCGGATTGTTGCCACATTCTGGCGAGCTCGCCGCCCCCATGCCACAGACTTCTTTCTCAACAACGATCGTTCCATCCGCATGCAGCACCCGGAAGTTGAATCTTTGGATCGTATTGCTAACCGCCGTCGTGACCGAAAGTTCGAATGCCTGAGTACTTGCTCCGGAGTCTCCGGTCTCAACGACGTCGCCGGTGTTCGGAAATGCGACGGCGATTCTGGTCCCGGCCTGTTGCGGCTCAATGCCCGCCGGGACCGGGAGTGTCTGGCCCTGGTCGCCGAGGAGGTCGTCGTTGCCAACGCCGTCGAGCGGCGGAAGCGACTGAGAAGGAAGTGATTCGGAAACACGTGATGCAGTTTCCGAATCAGCGTCACTGGCGCCGGCATCTGATGATCCGTCCGTTTCGTCGGCACGCCCGAGCATTTCGAGATCGTCAACGTCTACTTCGGCATCGGATTCGCTGCCGTCGCCGTCCGGTGTCAGAAAGATGGAATCG
>CAXBJV010000087.1:0-8053 GCA_963976215.1 uncultured Woeseiaceae bacterium
CCCGCGACCCCCGGCGTGACAGGCCGGTATTCTAACCAACTGAACTACCGCTCCAAATTCTGGTGGGTGCTGACGGGATCGAACCGCCGACCCTCGCCTTGTAAGGGCGATGCTCTACCAGCTGAGCTAAGCACCCAGATTTAACAATGAAAAAGCCCGTAAGAACGGGCTTTTTCCTACCCTGTCCCCTCGCGGGGCGCGCTAGTTTACGGCATCCTTCAGGCCTTTGCCAGCCTTAAATCCGGGCACATTACTGGCCTTGATCTGGATGGTTTCACCGGTGCGCGGGTTACGGCCAGCGCGGGCTGCGCGGGCTTTCACCGAGAATGTTCCAAAGCCAACGAGAGAAACCGATCCACCGTTTGCCAAGGTACCTTGAATGCTATCGAGTACTGCGTCGACCGCTTTGGTTGCATCAGCTCGTGACAAGCCTGCTGCACCCGCAACTGCGTCTATGAGTTCTCCTTTGTTCATATCTATTCACCCTTGCAGATTGATTAAAGAAATGGCCATCAATCCAGCGAGCTCCCCTTTGGCGCAATCCGCTGAATGGTCGAAAGTGGCTCCGTGCATCCACCAACAACTACGGGGCTTATACCAACTGCCATATATACCGTCAAATATCCTTTAACCACGCGGGTTTCAGCACCTTAGTGTGCGCGGACAGCATCCTCGCATTTTTGCTCGTCGGCGGGCGACTTTGACTTCACTTCCGGCTCGTTGGAAGACGACTCAGGCATCGGCATATGGACCAATGCATGCTCCATTACCTCGTCGATCCATTTCACTGGAACTATCGTCAGCTTGTCCTTGATGTTCTTCGGAATTTCAGCAAGGTCCTTCTCGTTTTCCTGCGGTATTAATACCTTCTCCAGGCCACCGCGATGGGCCGCTAACAGCTTCTCCTTGAGCCCTCCGATCGGCAGTACCTCGCCCCTTAGGGTGATCTCGCCGGTCATGGCTACAGCGCTCCTGACGGGGATGTCGGTTAATGCCGACACCAGTGCAGTACACATGCCAACTCCCGCACTCGGTCCGTCCTTTGGAGTCGCCCCTTCCGGGACATGGATATGCACATCCACCTTCTGGTGGAAGTCCTCATCGATGCCCAGAACGGCAGCGCGGCTGCGCACCACGGTCATGGCGGCCTGGATCGATTCGGTCATGACTTCACCGAGCTGGCCGGTGTGATTGAGCTTGCCTTTGCCCGGTACGACGGCTGCCTCGATGGTCAAAAGTTCGCCACCGACTTCCGTCCAGGCAAGACCTGTAACCTGTCCGACCTGATCGTTCTCTTCCGCTTTGCCAAATCGATGGCGACGCACACCGAGGTATTTCTCCATGCTCTTCGGCGTCACACGCACTGCTTTGTCACGCGGCTTCAGCAGCAGCGATTTCACGACCTTGCGGCAAATCTTCGAGATCTCGCGTTCCAGGTTGCGGACGCCCGATTCGCGCGTGTAGTGCTGAATGATGTCGCGAACGGCACTCTCGGTGATCGTCAGCTCTTCCGGTTTCAGCCCGTTTTCCTTGAGCTGCTTCGGTACCAGGTACCTGAGCGCGATGTTGGTCTTCTCGTCCTCGGTGTAACCGGGGATACGAATAACTTCCATGCGGTCGAGCAACGGTGCCGGAATATTGAGGCTGTTGGCGGTACAAACGAACATCGTATCCGAGAGATCAAAATCGACTTCGAGGTAGTGATCGGCAAATGTCGAGTTTTGCTCGGGGTCGAGCACTTCCAGTAGCGCCGATGACGGATCGCCGCGGAAATCCATTGCCATCTTGTCGATTTCATCGAGCAGGAACAGCGGATTCCGAACACCGGTTTTTGACAGGTTCTGGATGATCTTGCCTGGCATCGAACCGATGTAGGTGCGACGGTGGCCACGAATTTCAGCTTCGTCGCGAACACCGCCGAGTGACATGCGTACAAATTTGCGATTGGTCGACCGTGCGATGCTCTGGCCCAGCGAGGTCTTGCCGACGCCCGGTGGTCCTACAAGACACAAAATCGGTCCCTTGAGCTTCTTGACGCGCTGCTGCACAGCAAGATACTCAAGGATGCGTTCTTTGACCTTCTCCAGACCGTAGTGGTCTTCCTCAAGCACTTCTTCGGCCTGCTTGAGGTCTTTAAAGACTTTGCTGCGCTTCTTCCAGGGTGCCTTGACCAGCCAGTCCACATAGTTGCGGACCACGGTGGCCTCGGCCGACATCGGTGACATCAGCTTCAGCTTGTTGAGCTCCGAGACTGCCTTTTCCTTCGCTTCCTCGGGCATGCCGGCTTTTTCGATCTTGTTCTCGAGATCGGCCAACTCGTTTGGCACATCGTCCATCTCGCCGAGTTCTTTCTGAATCGCCTTCATTTGCTCGTTCAGGTAGTACTCGCGCTGGCTCTTCTCCATCTGCTGCTTGACGCGTCCGCGGATGCGTTTTTCTATCTGCAGCACATCGATTTCACCTTCGATAATGCCGAGCACCTGCTCGAGGCGACTCTTGACGTCCTGAATTTCGAGAATGCGCTGTTTTTCGGACAGCTTCAACGCCATGTGCGCCGCCACGGTGTCGGCCAGGCGCCCTGCCTCGTCAATGCCACTCAGCGACGTAAGCACCTCCGGCGGCACTTTCTTGTTCAGTTTCACATAGGCTTCGAACTGCGAAATGATGGATCGCACCAGCACGTCGATTTCGCGCTCGTCGTGCCGATCGTCTTCATTCAGCAACGTAATGTCGGCCGAAAAATGATCGTCGACGTTGATGCGATCGACCAGCGCCCGTTCGCCGCCTTCAACCAGCACTTTCACCGTGCCGTCCGGCAGCTTCAGTAGCTGCAGTATGGTCGCAAGCGTGCCAACTTCATATAAATCAGATGGTTGCGGGTCGTCGAGGTCTGCGGTTTTTTGTGCAACCAGCAGAATTCGCTTGCCAGCATTCATGGATTTGTCGAGCGCGACGATGGATTTTTCGCGGCCTACAAACAGCGGAATGACCATATGGGGATACACAACGACATCGCGCAGCGGCAGAACCGGCACGCCAGATGTATCGTCAAAGACGTAATCTTTCGTTGCGGACTCGATCGATTCGATCAGGTCCTTGTCGTCGTCAGAAGGCAAGTCGTTTTCAGACACCGTGAATAACCTCGTTTAAAAAAGCTGGTTAAAAATGTGCGGCCATAAGGCCGCAATTCAAGCTTCGGTATTCGATGTCTTGTTAAGCGCCGTCCGAGCCTGTCGGCCTGGGCGGCTGTTCGATGTTCACGGTCGGTGATTCATCCGACTCGTAAATGACGTAGGGCTGGTTTTCACCTGTCACCACCGCCTCGTCAACAACCACCTTCTTCGCTGTTTCCGAAGACGGCAGGTCGTACATCGTATCGAGCAGAACATTCTCCAAAATGGTGCGTAGCCCGCGTGCGCCCGTCTTGCGTTCCATCGCCTTGCTGGCCACAGCGCGCAGAGCGTCATCGCGGAATTCCAGATCCACGCCTTCCATCTCAAAGAGCTTGCGATACTGCTTTGTCAGCGCGTTCTTCGGCTCGAGCAGTATCTGTACGAGTGCGTCCTCGTCCAGCTCCTCAAGCGTCGCAACGACTGGCATACGACCCACGAATTCCGGAATCAGCCCGAAGCGAATCAGATCTTCCGGTTCCACATCGTGCAGCAGCTCACCAATGCTCTGCTCTTGTTCGTCCGTGTTGACGTCGGCGACAAAGCCAATGCCAGCCTTGGACGAACGATTTTGAATAATCTTCTCAAGACCCGCGAATGCACCGCCACAAATAAACAGGATATTGCCAGTGTCCACCTGCAGGAATTCCTGCTGCGGATGCTTGCGACCACCCTGCGGCGGTACCGATGCAATTGTACCTTCGATCAGTTTCAGGAGTGCCTGTTGCACACCCTCACCTGATACATCTCTCGTTATCGACGGGTTGTCCGATTTTCTTGAGATTTTATCGATCTCATCGATGTAGACGATGCCGGTCTGGGCCTTGTCAACGTCATAGTCGCATTTCTGCAGGAGCTTCTGAATGATGTTTTCAACATCTTCACCGACGTAGCCGGCTTCAGTCAGTGTGGTCGCATCGGCGATCGTAAATGGCACATTCAGAAGGCGCGCCAGCGTTTCCGCCAACAATGTCTTGCCACAACCCGTCGGCCCGATCAGCAGGATATTGCTTTTCGCCAGCTCGATATCGTCTTTGGAGCGCTCATCCAGGCGATCATTGAGACGCTTGTAATGGTTGTATACAGCAACAGACAAAACCTTTTTCGCCCGCGACTGGCCGATGACGTACTCGTCCAGTACCTCATTGATTTCCATCGGTTTTGGCAGCTTGTCGTGCCCGGTCTCGCCGGCATCTTCTAACTCTTCGCGGATGATGTCATTGCACAGCTCAACGCACTCATCACAGACAAAAACGGAAGGGCCTGCAATGAGCTTGCGGACCTCGTGCTGGGATTTGCCGCAAAAAGAACAATAGAGGAGTTTGCCGTCCTCGTTCTTACCGCGGGTTTCATCGCTCATACGTGCATGGCCTTTGTGACGAAATTCAGGGCTTTTTACATGCCCGTATCAATGGGTTGCTAGTTTACATGGGCGCTATCAAGGTGCAAAGCCATAGGTCACATAAGTGACAAATTGCGATATAACCAATTGATATTTAAAGGATCAGTCCTTGGGTTTCTTGCCCATTTCCTGGCGATTTGCCAATACTGTGTCAATCAGCCCGTACTTGACCGCCTCTTCGGCGCCCATGAAGTTGTCGCGCTCCAGGTCCCGCTCGATGGTCTCAATATCCTGGCCGGTGTGTTTGGCCATGATTTCGTTCAGGCGGCGTTTCAGGGCAAGCACTTCTTCGGCGTGAATGCTGATATCTGTGACCTGGCCCTGGTATCCGGCACTGGGCTGGTGAACCATGACGCGTGAATGTGGCAATGCGAATCGTTTGCCAGCCGTACCACCCGCCAATAGCAGTGCGCCCATGCTCGCGGCCTGCCCGACACAAATCGTCGAGACATCGCAATTGATGAACTGCATCGTGTCGTAGATCGACAACCCAGCAGAAACCACGCCACCCGGTGAATTTATGTAGAGGTGGATATCCTTGTTGGCATTCTCCGACTCCAGGTACAAAAGCTGTGCAACAACAAGATTCGCCATCTGGTCTTCGACTGGCCCGACGATAAAAATCAACCGGTCCTTCAAGAGCCGCGAATAAATGTCGTAGGCACGTTCGCCGCGGGCCGTTTGTTCTACGACCATCGGTACGAGATTAAGGGATGTAGCGCTCATAATTTTGTTATCCGTCATTCGCTGGTGTCGTCATTGTCTCATGAAGCCTGCGGATTCATGAACTCTTTGAATTTTACCTTTTTCGTCTTGTTCTTGCCGTTGGCGATAATCCACTCAATCGCCTGTTGCTCGGCAACCATCGGTTCGATCTGCTGCATGACCTGCGGATTGCTGAGATACATGTTGACCATATCCTCGGCATTCTCGTAGCTCGCACACATTTCTTCCACACGTTCTCGCAGCATGCCCTCATCGACCTTTATTTCCTTGTCGACAATCAGCTGGCGCAACAGCAATCCAAGTGCAACACGTTTTTCAGCACCCTCCTCAAAACTGGCTAGCGATGGCGCCTGCTCCGGTTCCTCGATGCCCATGCGTTGCATCGCATCCTTCTGCATGGAGTGCATCTCCTGATGCTTCAGTGCATGCGGAATATCGAGCGGGTTGCCCTTCAGCAAAGCTTCCATAACCTGTTCACGAACTTCACTTTTAACTTTTTGCTCAGCCTCGCGCTCCATATTCTCCCGGACATCCTGGGTGAACTGTTGCAGTCCGCCTTCAGTGACATTGAACGACTCGGCAAACTCGTCATTCAGTTCGGGTAAAACCTGCGCTTCGACCCGGTGTGCATTGATCGTAAAATCAACGCTTTTCCCTGCCAGATCGTCGGCATGGTAATCCTTCGGAAACTTCACCTTGAAGGTTTTTTCATCACCGGCCTTGACGCCTTTCAGGCCTTTCTCAAAGTCCGGCAGCATCTGGCCTGCACCCAGTTCGACCGGGTAGTCCTTGGCTTCGCCCCCGGGAAACACTTCACCGTCGAGCTTACCGACGAAATCAACCACGACCCGATCACCGTCCGCACTCTTTCGATCCACTTCTTCCCAGCTGGCTTTCTGCTTGCGCAGGTTCATGAGCATGTCGTCAACATCGCTATCATCAATGCTGACCTCGGGCGTTTCTATCTTGATCTTCTCAAGGTTCTTGAGTTCGACGTCCGGCATGACTTCAAACGTTGCGGTGAACGCGAACGTCTTGCCGTTTTCGGCCTCGGTCTCAATCTTCGGGCCGCCGGCCGGATTCAGGTTCTGCTGTGTGACCGCCTCGGTATAACTTTTTTGCAGCACCTCGCTCAGCACTTCTTCGCGGACTTGCTTGCCGTAGCGCTGCTTGACCACCTTGGGTGGCACCTTGCCCGGCCGAAAACCCTTGATCTTGGCGGTGCGACCTACGGACTTCAGGCGTGAATCTACTTGTTGCTCAATGGGCTCGAGAGGCAGCTCTACGCGCATACGGCGTTCTAGAGTACCTGTCGATTCGACAGTGACGTCCATTCTTTACATTCTCTGTTAGTGGTTATTTACAACGATTTGACGGCCTAAAGGACATGGTGCGAAAGGAGAGACTCGAACTCTCACGGGTTGCCCCACCGGCACCTAAAGCCGGCGCGTCTACCAATTCCGCCACTCTCGCGCAGTTTGTGCCAAAAAATGAGCTACCAAATGCCCGCACGTCCAGCCGGATATTATACCGTGACAATGCAGGGTATTGGAATCCCTATGACAGGAAGCGGTATCGCTTGGCCAGCTTCGCATCCAGGCTATGGACCCGACCGGCGTGCACGGCAGCCAGCGTGACCAGGATGACGAACCAGATGGCGTCGTGGTTTTGTGCGTCCAGCAGGCTCTGGCCCTTGGTAAACCAGAACATGGCCACCATGAAAGCACCCGCGATGGCTGCATAACGGGTGGCCAGTCCGAGGATCAGGCAAACGCCGAGCAGCAGCTCACCCCAGGTGACCATGAACCCGAACAGGGCGCTGTTCGGCAGCACGACGGACTCCAGGAATGCGCGCATGAAACCGAAACACTTCTCCAGGTTGCCACTGACAAAACCGGCCAGGCCATCGGCGAAGTCGGGATTCGTCAGCTTGCCGTAGCCGTACTTGAGAAAGAAAACGCCGGTATAGACACGCAGCACGGTTATGGGCCACAAATTAGCCGTTTTCTTCCTGGAGAATTCGTTCAGGCTGGGCATTGTCGCTCCTGGTGGCCGGATAAGTCGTTTCATCATACAAGGAAAAGCCAATATTCCCATTGGCTATTGCCGGGCCGATGCTTAGTATTGGCGCATGAGCAAAGACGATAAGCAAATTTCCCGTAGCCACGGCGTTGACGTCTCGGGTCTGCGCCGGTCAGCAACCGGTTTCGCGCTCGATCGGGATGACCTTAATGACGATCCGATCGTGCAATTCGAAGACTGGTTTTCGTATGCCTGTGAAACGGTCGCCATGGATCCGAACGCCGTAAGCCTGTCGACTGTCGACGATGAGAACCGGCCAGCGAGCCGCACTGTGTTGCTCAAGTCGTTTGATGAAAACGGTTTTGTTTTCTACACCAACTACGAAAGCGCCAAAGCCCGGCACATTGATGCCAACCCGAACGTCGCGATGCTGTTTTTCTGGTCCGATGCCGCGCGCCAGGTCCGGATTCGCGGGCGCGCAAAACGGATCCCAGCGAAAGAAACCCTGAAGTATTTCATGTCGCGACCACGAGGCAGCCAGATCGGTGCCTGGGTGTCGGCGCAAAGCAGCGTTATTTCGTCGCGGTCCCTGCTGGAAAGCAAGTTCCAGGAACTCAAACAAAAATTCAGGGACAAGGACGTGTCACTGCCATCGTTCTGGGGCGGCTACCGCGTGGTGCCAGAGGAAATCGAATTCTGGCAGGGGCGCCGCAACCGCCTGCACGATCGCTTC
>CAXBJV010000088.1:0-7984 GCA_963976215.1 uncultured Woeseiaceae bacterium
AAAGGTGGGTCAATAATTTTGTCCGAAAAGGGTCAGTTTCCTCTGTCCGGCGACATGACAGGGCTTAAAAACGCCCTTGGGATCGACTCTTGAATACACAGACGAGCGCATGGCCGAAGTGGAAAAGTATTTTGCAGGACACGAAGAGATTGCCAGTTGGCTATCCACCATAGGAACTGGCGACACAGGACAGGCGAATCGGGGCGATATTTTCGTCCGATTGATTCCACGAGAAAAACGCGATCTGCATATGTACCGCATTATCGACGAATTGCGCGAGGAATTGTCGGACATCCCCGGTATCAAGGCGTTTCCCGGCCCGAATCCAATGCTGGGAGGCCAACGTGGTGAACCCGTTCAGTTTGTCTTGTTGGGCCCGGATGTCGCCGGTGTCACCGAATGGAGTCACAGGCTACAGCAGAAATTGAATGTAATGCCTGAAATGGGCAATGTCGATCTCGATTTACAGCTCGAGTTGCCGCAACTGACGATGCATATTGATCGGACCAGGGCACAGGACGTCGGCCTCTCTACCCGTGATATTGCGATGGCGGTAAACGTGTTGGCCGGCGGCCTGGATGTTGCAAAATTTAATGACTTGCCCGGTGACGGCGAGCGTTACGATATACGCTTGAAGAGCAGCGAAGGTAGCTTCCGCTCGCCGGATGATATGCGCCGCATTTTCCTCAGGGGCCGCGATGGAAAACTGGTACGCCTGGACACGGTTGCTTCACTTGAAGAAGGAATAGGCCCGGCGGCGGTGACGCGCTTTGACCTGCGCTACTCGGGTAATTTCTTCGTAACCCCGACTGTCGCAGAAGGAGCAGCGGCCGCGATCGTCAAACAGGCCGCCGTCGAATTATTACCAACCGGCTACCAGATCACGATGACCGGCCGAGCGGAGGAGTTTGAGAAAACCGGCAAGTTCATGATGTTTGCCTTCATCGCCGCAATTGTTCTCGTCTATATGGTATTGGCGAGCCAGTTTGATTCCTTTATTCAACCATTCGTCATCATGGTGGCACAACCGCTCGCGATAATAGGTGGTGTGGCTGCTCTTTGGCTGGCCGACATGTCCCTCAATATGTTTTCGATGATGGGTCTGGTGTTGTTGATGGGGCTGGTCGCAAAGAATTCCATTTTGTTGATTGACCTGACCAACCAGTTACGTACACAAGGTAAGGAAACTAGGGAAGCGTTGTTAGAGGCATGTCCACTACGACTGCGCCCGGTTCTCATGACGTCTTTAACCGTCATCATCGTTATGCTGCCGGCAGCGTTAGGCTTCGGCGCCGGTGCCGATACAAATGGTCCGCTGGCCGTGACCGTAATTGGCGGCATGATCAGCTCAACCTTGTTGACGCTGGTCTTAGTGCCAGCCGTTTACTCACTGGTCGACGGGAGCGTATTGCGACTTCGGGGCTGGTTACACAAAGAGGCACCTACGATTGTCGCTTGATTGGCTGCAGAAATACGCGTTGCAGGTAATTGCCCGAGTTAACGTCCAACTTGCGCTCTCTTGGCATGGCATCAAAAACGAGAACTTGGATAAGAATTGCCTTGATTGTCGATCGTGAGAATATCTGGAATCGAAGGAAATGAAAATTTTGAAAAAACTAAAACACTTCATTGTCTCTATCGTTATTCTCTTTGCATCCGCGACGGGATATGCGACAACTCTCCTCGAAGTCTACCAACAGGCGGTCGAAAGCGATCCGCTAATTCGCGAAGCCGATGCAAGGCGCCTTGCAGTGAGCGAAGCAGTTCCCCAGGCACGCTCTTTCTTGCTGCCGCAAGTGCAGACCAGCGCTGGCTGGAACAGAGCCGATACGAGCGGTAACCAACTGGTTATAGATACCATGGTCGGTATCATTTCACTGCCCTTCGAAGGCGAGTCAACGACAACTAACTGGGACTTTGAACTACGCCAGACTATATTTCGCTGGGACCAGGTTGTTGGGCTCAAGCGGGCAGACAAGTTAGTGGCACAGGCAGAAACGGATTATGCAGCGGCAAATCAAGACCTGATTATTCGTGTTGCGACGCGCTACTTCGACGTTTTGGCCAGCGAGGATATTTTGACCTCCATTCATGCAGATCGACTTGCGATCGCCAGGCAACTGGAACAGGCAAGGCAACGCTTTGAAGTCGGAATGTTTGCAATAACCGACGTGCAGGAGTCGCAAGCTGCTCACGATAAGGCCATCGCTGATGAGATCGGCGCTAAGCGATCGTTGGCGAAGTCGAGGGAGCTGCTGCGTGAAATTACTGGACAGTACGTCTCTTCATTGGCCGCACCAATCGAGGAATTACCATTGAACCTGCCGTTCCCGGCTGATGAGGAGAGTTGGATCGACGAGGCAAGGGCACAGAATCTGGCATTGGTATCCAGTCGACTCGGCGAGGAAGTGGCGCGCCATGAAATCTCGTTTCGCAGAACCGGGCACTACCCGACCATTGATCTGGTCGCGGGACACTCTTACATTGATACGATAGGAGAAACACAGTTCGAAAATACGCCCGTATTCCCGACAGACAGCGACCGCACCGCAAACTCAATTTCCCTGCAATTCACACTTCCGATATTTTCAGGAGGCCGCACGTCGTCACGCGTGCGCGAGGCAGTCTATTTGCACCGTGCCTCGTTGGAGAGATTGCAACGCGTCACCCGTGAAACAGAGCGCGCTACCCGTGATGCATACTTGGGTGTTGTGGCTGAAATCAGCCGCGTAAACGCTCTCAAACAGGCTGTTTCATCCAGCCGAACGGCGCTCGAAGCGACTCAGGCCGGGTTCGACGTCGGGACCAGGACCATCGTTGATGTGTTGAATTCGCAGCGCGCCCTTTATTTGGCGATCACAAGATACTACCGTAGCCGCTATGCCTATATCGGCAACGTGCTTCTCTTAAAGCAAGCGGCCGGATCATTGCGGGTCACCGATCTCCAGGAGATTGACCGCTGGTTGGTTGATCGGCGACGACCCGAGGACGTAATTGCAGAAGATGAAGTCAGGGCAGCCGACGACGGTGTTTAGTGCGGGCGAGGCAAGTTAAGTCTTTGCGCTGATGACTTCTATGCGCATGATCAAGCGTTTTTGCCTGGATAGTTCCCCGTTCATCAGTCGCTGCGATTCCGTACCTCTCCTGCGGCTCGGCGAATGACAATCCCTGTAATTCTGGTCGGCTATGGTTATTCCGGCAGAGTAATTCATGGCCCGCTCATTCAGACAGCGGAAGGATTGCATCTTGCCGCCGTTGTTTCATCCGCCCCGGACAAGGTCAAAAATGATTTACCGAATATTGAGATATTCAGGTCTCTCGACGAGTCTCTTGCGGCGACCTCCGACGGACTCGTCATCATCGCAAACCCGACCGAGAGCCACTACCCGTTGGCTCGCCAGGCTCTGGTCGCCGAACGGCACGTTGTTATAGAAAAACCCTTTACTGTAAGCACGGCAGAAGCGGATGAATTAATAGCGTTGGCCAACACCGCGAACAGAAAATTGGGAGTCTTTCACAATCGGCGATGGGATGACGACTACTTGTGCATTCGAAACCTGATAGAAGAAGGTCGTTTAGGCCGAATCCAACTGTTCGACGCATACTTTGATCGCTTCAGACCGGATGTGAGAGACCGGTGGCGCGAGCAAGCACGTCCTGGAGCAGGGGCACTCTATGACCTCGGCTCGCATCTGATTGATCAGGCTTTACAATTGTTTGGCACGCCGGATGACGTCTATGCCGACATCGGTGCGCAACGCAGTGGCCCAGCAGACGACTATTGCCTGCTAAGTTTACGTTTTGGCGATTGCCGAGCGACTCTGCGCTGCGCGTCGCTTGTGCCTGAATCATCGCTCCGCTATGCAGTACATGGCGATAACGGAAGTTTCATTCGGTACGGACTTGACCCGCAAGAGCGAGCGCTGCAGATGGGGCTGCGGCCAGGCGATTTCGGTTGGCCGGGAATCCCGGCACAATCGTCCACTATCTTGTACAAATCACTGGCAGGTCAAGTGCCGCACAAACATATACTGTCGCTTGAATCGGGCCGTTACGACGTATTCTATGCCATGACCGCACGTGCGATACAAGACGATCTCGATCCTCCTGTCACTGCATTGGATGCGCGAAACGTGATCGCAATTATTGAGGCCGCTCGTGGCAGTGCGAAGCATGGGAAACGTTTGCCCCTGCCTGGCAAGCTGAAATAGGATTTCCAAAGAAGATCGGCGGGTCACTCAAAAAATGTCAGTCTTCACCCCCCTGTACAATGTTTTTTCCGAGACACGCCGTCTTTGTCCGTAGAGGTGCAGGATAAAACACGCGGAAAAACCACCGCATATTGTCTAGCCAAACTGAAAAGCGGACTCCACTGCACCCAACACGGTATCCTCCAATGTTTTCTTGCCAACGTCCGCTCCTGCAGCACCGGCCACGACATGGATTGGAATCAGATGCTCTTCTCTCGGGTGCGAAAGTCGGGCGGAGGGCGCGTTCGTCCAGCTCATCAACTGTGCATTTCTTTGCACGGTATCGGGATTGGTAAGAGTTTCGCTAAGCCAGTTGTCGAATGCCTCACCTGCTCGGTTACCGTGGCCACTCGAGTTTCTATTGCGCATCATCACCTGCATATTGTGATGGGTCATGCCACTGCCAACGATAAGCACGCCCTCGCTGCGTAGCGGCTGAAGGGCTTCACCCATGGCGATGTGGGCGGCCGCATCAAGGTCAGTATGCAATGATAGTTGCACAACGGGAATGTCCGCAGCTGGAAAGGCAACCATCAACGGGATGAAAGCCCCGTGATCGAAGCCTCTTTCCGAGTTTGTACTAACTGCAAACCCGTTATCTTCGAGTAACCCCTTCACCCGTGCCGCTAGATTAGGATCACCGGGGGCCGGATAATCAAGCCGGTAGGTATGCGGCGGAAACCCATGGTAATCAAACAGCATGCCCGGCGCCGGATTGGTTTGCACCGTTACTGTCGCTTCTTCCCAGTGGCCAGAGATCACCAGCATCGCCTTGGGCTTTTGTCCTATCAATGCGGGGACACTGCGAAGATACTCGGCCATATCATCCCATTCGTCCGCTGGATTCCATCCCATGAAAAAGCACGGGCCCCCGCCATGTGGAATAAATATTGTCGGCATCTTGGTCACGCTATGGCGTTCCTCTCAGGCTTTGGCGGATCAGAAAACCAACCCGATATGACAACGGGAGCTGGTTTGCTAATGCTGGTTCGTTGGTCAGCGCATTACTCGGCCTCGTTGCGAGCCAAGAACGACCGCTGCCGATCGTCCCGAGCGCTGTCGGTCGCCCTCTTTTCCGGCCCCCATGGTAGCCTCAGCGCGTAAGCGCCGTCGCCAATAAGCGCAACGGCGACGGATACGGCGACCAGAAACACTGGATACTCCCAACCGCCGCCTTCATTGCTGAACATCCACCCGTTGCCCCAGTGAACCGGTATCGACCCCAGCAGGATCAGTGTGTTTGCAAGCGCTATCCACCGCGTGCAAACACCGAGGATCAACAGCGCTCCGCCACCGACCTCTCCCAGGATCACGAGATAAGCCAGCCAACCGGGGTAACCGATGGACTCAAAAAAACCCACCGTACCCGGCAGGGTAAACACCAGCACCTTCATCAGCCCGTGGCTGATAAACATGACACCAAGAGCAAGCCGCAGAATCAGTCCCGCGTAGCCTGTGTTGTTAGTCATTCTCTACTCCTTAATTTTTCAAGATTGCGGAGATCAGTCGGCCAGCTTGGCCGCAATTTCCGCAACGTGTTTGCCCTGGAACCGTGCAATTGTCAATTCCGCCTCACTCGGCTGACGGGAGCCATCGCCACCTGCAATCGTCGTCGCGCCATACGGTGTGCCGCCAGACATCTCATCAGTATTGAACATCTCGGGGATGGCATAGGGCATACCGACAATGACCATGCCGTGGTGCAGCAGGGTACTGTGAAACGACGTTATGGTCGTTTCCTGACCACCGTGCTGGGAGGCGGTGGACGCAAATACGCTACCAACCTTGCCGACGAGTTTGCCCTCCTGCCATAGCGGTCCAGTCTGATCGAGAAAGTTGCGCATCTGCGCCGCCATATTGCCAAAGCGCGTCGGCGTGCCGAAAATGACAGCGTCATAGTCGCCCAGCTCAAGTGGATCAGCTTCTGGCGCTTTCTGCTCTATTTTGGCGCCCATCCTTTCCGAAACTTCGCGCAACATAAGCTCTGGAACTCGCTTGACCGTCGCGGTTGCGCCATCCGCTAGCGCTACTCCTTCGGCCATGACATTCGCGAGCGTTTCGACATGCCCGTATGTGCTGTAGTACAAGACAAGAACCTGGGTCATCTATTTTCCTTTTCAAGTTGGTTAGAGTGGTACCGACTAAATCCTGCGAAGATCCGGCAATGGATCTGTTGCCAATCCGGCGACGGTGCCGTATCATATAGTAACTTTATATATAATTAAAAGTAGGTACTTTTAAGTAACTACTATGATAGGCCAATGATCCAGAATCCAAGCACCTCCTGCCCGATGGACGGTCTGCTGCGTCTCATATCCGGGCCATGGACAACCTATCTGCTTTGGGTCTTGCGCCAGAATGGGCCGATGCGCTTCGGTGTCGTGAAGCGGCATCTTCCCGGAATATCCTCAAGGGTGCTCACCCAGCGCTTGCGGATGCTGACCGATGCGGGCGTTGTCTTTCGAGAACAGCGGCCAACCATCCCGCCAGAAGTAACTTATGGACTGACAGAGCGAGGAGCGGAGCTAGGAGACGTGCTTGATGGGTTAGAGATCGTCGCACGCCGCTGGGGGATTGCAAGTAAGCAATAGTCGTCCTTTCGATCGACGTAGCAGTGGATGGCAAGCGCCGCTATATAGCATTTTGATGTGATAGTTAGCGGGAAAAGCGCCATGAACGACCTCACTCGAGCCTGAATGATCAGACACCGAATGAGTTTTATGAGGGCATCAAACCGCTCTCACTGGCAGCATAATGACAATGCTGGAATCCACCTTAAAAACGCTGCCACACTGTCCAACCAATGGGGTCCACTTCAGTAGTGGTTGCGGGCGTTTGCTTGCCGCCCGGATCGGCAATTGATGGGCAGGATTGACTCGAATCGCCTCAGGGCGATTCTCGCCCCTTCGGGGCGCACTGCGTGCGTCTAAAACGCTGGCGCGTTTTGTTGAACAAGGTTCCGCTCCTGATCCTCCACTCCCAAATGAAAAAGGGCCCCTGAAAGAGACTGTGCAAATAGTCCGGGCCTTTTGAGAAGATACCCGCAGTTCGCTGCGGGTATTTTTTTATGCATGTACAGGGACAGAACCGGGACCAGGCAACGCTGTTTCCGGAACGACTGGACGATCTGATCGGCGAGGACAATGCGGTGCGGGTAATTGACGCGTTTGTCGACTCGCTGGACCTCAAGGCACTGGGTTTTGCGCGCATTGAGGTGAAGGCCACTGGCCGACCGCCGTACCATCCCGGGGATCTTCTGAAGCTGTACCTGTACGGCTATATGCACCGGGTGCGCAGCTCGCGACGGCTGGAACGCGAGTGCCACACCAACCTGGAGGTGCTGTGGCTATTGAACCGGCTGGCGCCGGATCACAAGACCATCGCCAACTTCCGGGTGGATAACCGGGTGGGTCTGACACGCGTCTGCCGGGCGTTCGTGCAGTTCTGCCGGACACAGTCTTTGTACGGCGGTGACACCATCGCCATCGACGGCAGTAAGTTCACGGCGGACAACAATCGCTCCAAGGTGATGCGCAAGAAAGACCTCAAGAAGCAGCTGAAGCGCCTGGATACCGAGATCGCGACCTGGTTGGACACGCTCGAGGACAACGACGACGATGACGAACCGCCCTCAGCCGGCGGTAACACCCAGGCGGCCCTGGAGGCGCTCGAGGCAGAGCTGTCAACGGACATAATTAATTGACCCACCTGTCGGACAATATTCTTGACCCACC
>CAXBJV010000089.1:0-6732 GCA_963976215.1 uncultured Woeseiaceae bacterium
TGCCTGGGCGCAATATCAGCGCTCTATTACCAATACTGGCTTCGAAAGCAATGATCCGCAGGGACCAGGTGCGCCAAACTGGGAACCGTTCCCGGATTCTGTCGTGCCCGGATGGCTGAGCACGACCGGGGTTATTGAAGAATGGGATAGCACCTTCCAGGGTGTGACCTCTTTTGAGGGAGTTGTTCACGCTGAACTGAACGCAAATTCACCCGGTGCGCTGTACCAGGAAGTTTGCCTGGTCAACGGCGATGTATTCAACTGGACCTTTGCGCACCGCGCTCGCACGGGTGGACCCCTTATTCAAAACGTTACGTTCGAAATCGCGAACAGTGCCGGCACCACGATCCAGGTATTGGGGAGCCAGGCATCCTTAGTGCCCCAGGGCTGGAATCTGAATAGCGCTTCGGGCATTTCCTATACGGGTCCGTCCGGTATTCAACGCGTCCAGTTTCGAACGACAGACCCCGGCAGCTACGGCAACTTCCTGGATGGCATTACCATTATCCTGACGCCATTCCTGGAGTTTGACGGCAGCACAGCCTCAGGTTCCGAATCGGTTCCTGGCGAGAATTTAACGACTATTGTTGTTTCCGGCGATGTGGTGACAGCATTTGATGTCGTCGTAAATATTGCCGGTGGCACTGCAACTCTAGGCGATGACTACACGACACCCAGTGGGACAACAACCTTCAATGTTACTGTTCCGGTTGGCAACTATGTACAGGAACAGATTCCTCTGGGAATCACGATCATCGATGACACTGAGGTCGAAAGTACTGAATCGATCCAGATGTCGATTACACCGGTACCTGCGGATTACACGATAACCAGCAGCACCAACTGTGGTGCCAGCGGTCAGGCTACAGCAACCTACAGTATTGTTGACAACGATTCGGTCGTGACGCTGAACAAACAGTGGGTAGGTGCGGTTGTTGGTGACGACGCGACTATCACCGTTTCAAATAGTGGTGCGGTTATTGATACGCTGAATTCAGATGCGGGTAGCCCCAACGAGATTGATACAGACGCAACACCAACGCCGGTCGTTTTCGGGGATACACTCGATTTTGCAGAAACGCTCGCAGCTTCCAACGTGGCAAATTATGTGTCCTCTTTGGCATGCACCGGCGCGGCAGATACCAATCTTGCAGATGGCTTAAGCATCGCGACGGGAGAAGCAGCCATCAGCTGTACCTATACCAATACAAGGTCCGGTCTGGCCGTTGCCAAAACCGCGGAAGTCGTTAGCGATGGAGTAAACCTGACCGACCCTAAAGCCATTCCCGGCGCGAGAATACGTTATTGCGTATTGACCACGAATATTGGACAGACAACGGCACAATCGCTTACGGCCACTGACCCGTTGCCCCCGGACGTTACATACGTTGCGGGCTCGATGCTCTCCGGAACGAGTTGCGCAGGGGCAGTGACACCTGAGGACGAGGACGACGCTGGCGCCGATGAATCCGACCCGTTTGGAATCAGTATTACCGGCAATACGGTAACCGGAATCGCTACCAGTCTGGCCCCGGGTAGTGCCTTCGCGATCGTGTTTGACGCGGTGGTCGATTAGGCCACGGCCGCACATCCCTGTGCCTTTTGGCACTCAACACCCTGCCGCGTGAGACTTAACTATAGGCGGCAGTTGCATTACTCGGATGGGGCGGCCATTCCTGGCCACCCCGGGGTCGACCAAATCTAGGCCGCTTCTCCTTTCGCCATTGCCTGCACGTCGGATGCCGCCAGGCGTTGTCCCCCGATCGCCCAATCGCCGCCTTCGAATTCCTTGATGCGAACCCAGGTTACCGGGCGCATATTCTCGCCTTCTACCTCGATCATGGCGGCCGTGACCTTCTCAATCAGCTGCTCCTTTTGGTCCGGTGTAAAAACATTCTTGATGACATCTATTGTTACGAGTGGCATTTCAATCTCCTCATTAGTTTGTTTCGCGGCGATCATGTCGCCAGTGAGCGTATTTTCACGTGTTGCAAGCCATCAGAGCTTGGACATTTCTTGGAAATATCCTGAACATTTCTAGGTCTCAGCGCCCGACTGTTCTATCCTCATGACCATGATCTATACGTTTGGCAACTTCGAGCTCGATCTGGCGAAAGCCGAACTCCGGTCAAACGGACAGCTGCGGTCGATTCAACCACAGATATTTGCATTGCTGGCTTTCCTTTTGGAGCATCGCGAGCGACTCGTTTCCAAGGATGAGATCTTCGAAAACGTCTGGGATGGGCGCATTGTCACGGACTCAGCTCTGGCCAGTCGCGTGAAGTCGCTCCGTAAGCTGCTTGACGACGATGGTCGTACGCAGCGATACATTCGGACGCTGCATGGTAAGGGCTTTCGCTTTGTTGCTGATGTGGCTGTCAAGCAAGACAGTCCCACAGTGTCCGTCGGCAAAGACTATGCGCAAAGCGATAGTGAGCATATAGGGATCGATTCCCCGAGCAAGGAATCAGCGAGGCGCCCGTCGATCGCCGTGCTTCCTTTTCGTCAGGTTGGCGAGTCCGGCCGATATGCAACGATTGCTGACGGTCTGCCACACGAACTGATCACGGAGCTGGCGCGGCTGCGCTGGTTATTTGTCATTGCACGCGGATCGTCGTTTCGTCTGCGCGGCGATGAACTTGACCCTCGCGAGATCGGGCGTTTACTCGATGTTCGCTACTGTCTTTCCGGCACAGTTGAGATCATCGGGCCGCGCCTGACTGTCACGACGGAACTCGTTGATACGCGTGGTGGTGAAGTCGTGTGGGCGGACTCCTTTTCCGGCAATATCGACGACTTGCATGCGCTGCGCACAGAGATCCGAGCGAAGATCCTGACGTCTCTGGAAATCCAGATTCCAATGCACGAGGCTGCCGACGCGCGACTGACGAATACCGAAAACCTCGATGCATGGTCGGCGTATCACCTCGGCCTGCAGCACATCTATCGATTTAACCGCACCGACAACGCGAAAGCGGCCGAACTATTTCGGCGCGCCGTCCAGCAGGACCCCAATTTTGCCCGGGGCCACGCCGGGCTCTCGTTTGTACATTTCCAGAATGCATTCCTGCGGCAAACCGACAATATCGCCGGGGAGATAGCACTGGCACGAAACTGTGCGCAGCGCGGTATCGATATTGATCAGCTCGATCCTTTCGTCAACTTCACGATGGGGCGCAGCTATTGGCTGGAAGGCGACCTCGAGCGGGCGTTGACCTGGCTGGAGCGCGCAACGTCGCTCAGCCCCAACTACGCACAGGGAATCTATGCCCGCGCCTGGACAGAGACCATGGCTGGCGACGCCAACGATGCACGCGAACATGTCACACTTGCAATGCGCCTGAGCCCATTGGATCCATTGTATTACGCGATGCTTGGCGCTCGTGGCCTGACACACATAGCGGACGGCGAAGACAATGAAGCGATTGCCTGGACCGAGCGTGCGGCCCGGTCGCCGGGCGCACATGCGCTGATAGCCATGATCGCCGCCGCAGCGCAAATGCTGGCCGGGAATGAGTATCTCGCAATGGCATGGGCAAACGACGTACGCGCGCGGAATGCGCTTCTAAGTCGGGAGGATTTCTTTGCGGCGTTTCCGATGAAGTCTGACGTTATGCGATCACGCATATCGGCAGCACTGCAGGAGCTTGGCTTCTAGCGGAGACGACTGTCGCCGGACTTCAACAAATGTCACGACGCTGTGACAAAAATACTGAAGAACCGCAATACGATTAGTCCACGTTAAAAGCTTGAGCAAAGAAAGTGCGTTGGAGGCTTGTTTGAGATTATCAGCTTGTATTCGCGACCACCGAAGTTCAATGCGCCGCTTCCACTGCCGTCAGGTCCCAGGCGAATTGAAAACAAGGAAACCGGCCGAGATCGAGTCGCGCCTGTATAGTTTACGTACTTCCTTCCACCAGCTTCAGACAAGCTGCCATCCAGACCGTAGAAAGTTGTCGGCACCTCGCTGTGTAACCAGACGCGCACAGCGGTCTGTTCCAGCAGCGCCCTGTCTCCGGCAATTTTTGTGAGACTGCCCAGTATCTCGTCGCCATTGATCGCAACCGTCTCGCACGATCGTATTCCCGCTTCCGCCTCAGTCTTTTGCAGTAGCTTCTCAACGTCCGGATCGGTATCGATTCTCCAAATGTGCACGCCGATTGCGGGTGGCGGACCCGCAATCGCGGCCGACAGCGTGAAGGTCAAAACAATCGAAATGAAGACAGATCGGCGCATTTAGGCGTCAACGATTGCGGCTAGTTATTCGCAGTCAGTGGATCAATAATTTCAGATACCTCTGTGATAGCTGAAACGGGTATCCCGCTGAGCTCTGCGTGCTTTTCTATTGTCGCGTGGTCTTTGGCGAGGTAAATGCAGAATGTCTTGTCGCCCGCAACGTAACTGTGTTGCCATTGTATGTCTGCTCCAATCTGTTCGATGGCCTGGTTCGAAGCACGCGCTGCGCCGCAGAGTTCGACTGGTGACATCGAACCGATATCGGGAATGTCTCGTTCAATCAGGAAACGTTTTAGCTGGCTCATCTTGAAGCTCCGTATGTATGTGAGTGATGCGACACAATCCCGCCAATCGCGGCGCAATACAAGCTAAATAATCTTTATCTTAGTAAAGAAAATCTTTATATTGCGCCGATGGCAACCGTCTCCCATCTACGTTCGCTGCAAGCACTGGAACTGGCGATCCGTAAGGGCTCCCTCAAAGAGGCCGCGGCCCATCTCGCGATTACTCCGGCAGCGCTGGGACAAAGAATTCGAGCCATTGAAGACTATCTCGGTTTTGATCTCATCGTGCGTGGTCGCTCCGGAACACGAGCGACGAAAGAGCTTGAAGCTGCAATGGCGCATTTGAGCGCCGGGTTTCGCGAGCTCGAAACGGTGGCACGAATTCTGGACTTTCAGCGCGTCAACGAAATTCATATTACCGCTGATACTGATTGGGCCGAGCTGTGGTTACAGCCTCGTCTGCCAGCATTCCGAAAAAAGAATCCGAATACGCTTTTCTGCGTCAACGGCACCGGCGACATCCCGGTAAGGTTGGGCCAGTCCGACTGCGAAATCTGGTTTGGTGAGAAACGAGACTCTGCACATGAATACACCCTGTTTCGCGACTACCTCGCACCCGTAGGCTCTCCGGCAAATACCCGAAGAATATCGGGAAAGCCGAAAAACTCGAAGCTCGAAGGCTTCCCCTTACTTCATCTTGATTGCTATACCTTAAACGGTGGCGGTATCGGGTGGCCGGAGTGGATCGGAAAATACGGTTACAGGAAGACCTCTCCCGGATTGGGAATACGCTACAAGAAGACCATGCATGCGCTTGAGGCTGTCTACGCAAACGCTGGCTTCCTGATCTGCGGGATCGGACTGATAAAGCAGAAAATCGAAGAAGGTCAGCTCGACACGCCTTTTCCATTGGAACAAGGGCAATGGTCCAGGCACTCATACCGAATTGAGTTTCAGCATGATTCACTGCGCCGACAACAAACGGAAATATTTCGAGATTGGTTGTTGCGCGAAGCTCAAGCATCCATGCTTGAGCTGAAAGAGATGGTCGGCTCAGGTGCCTAGTATTTGAGTGACTGTTTTGTAAATTGAAACTTTGGCTTTTTGCTCAGTATTTGCCGCAGGACGCTATTCATTGTCGCGACGTCATTATCAAACCCGCCATGCGAATCAGCGCAGGTGACTTTGTTATTGGGGCCATCGCTGTAGCAGAAAGAGAGCTTTTTCGACGCAGAAACCAGAGACTTGTTGTGCACCTGCATGCCGAGGATTTTTGCCGGTCGCGGATTCTCTTCAAATGCCCGGCTGACCAGGTACAACAGCGACTTGCGATACACACCAGCAACACTGTCATCCAGCTCCAAGTCCTTCGACAGGTTGTAGATGGTCATACGATCGATTCCGGCCTTGCTTTTTGGTGCTTTCAATAGCGGCAAGAACTGTGACTTGAACAATTCGTTGGTCGCGGCTGGTGCCAGCAGCGAGACGCTGCCAATTCGCAACTCTGGTGCAAGCGCAAGCAATGCCTCAACCAGGTAGGCATGCAGGATGGCACCCGTGCTGTGACCGGCCAGATGAATCTGCATCGTGTTTCTCGCGGCACTCAATTCGTCCAGGAATGCTTTCAATACCAGCGTCCCCGCCCCATCCGCTGCGAACGGTGTTCGCGCCCCCATTTTCATTTGTCGCCACAAACCGCGACCGGGTTTGTGGGTCGCGTGTTCGATAATCTTATCGGTCCAGTCGGTCAGTCCGCCGGCGCGCTCCGTCGCCTCCTTGTTCTTACCGATGACGACATCCTTGATTTCTTCAAGCAGCCCCGTGTCGTACATGAAGTGATAGGGATAAATGCGATTGTCTTTGAAGGTTTCTTTCATCGCCGCGATGCGCCGCGCGGATGCCGTGATTTTGTTTAGCCCGCCATGCGCATACAGGAGCAGATGAAAGTACTTGTCGCTCTTTGCCAATAACCGGGCCGTCTGGCGCACGTCATCCATGTTGCTCCAGTAGCGCCCGCTGTCATGAATATCGCCGTCATCGATATGCACAAAATGTCCGGCGATCTCACCGCGCGTGGGTGAGTTTCGGAACAGCCCTTCCGCACGGCCCGCGTCCGACCCGCCTTCATGCGGCAGGTGCCAGACTTGCGGCGTTTCGACCGCCAGTCGCAATACCCAGGCATCGCTCAGGTTTTGCTGCCAGTCTTCGTACA
>CAXBJV010000090.1:0-6583 GCA_963976215.1 uncultured Woeseiaceae bacterium
GCCCTGGTGGTCTCGTTTATGTGCTCGATTTTCGAATCGGTGTTGCTGTCGATGAATCATGCACAGGTCGAGTTGCTGGCCAGGGAAGGACATGCGTCTGGCAAGATACTCAAGGGGTTCAAGGAGCGCATTGATATTCCAATCTCCGCAATTCTGATTACCAACACAGCGGCGCATACCATTGGCACGGCCGTAGCCGGGGCAAGTTATCCGCAGGTGTTTGGTCAGGAGACATTGTGGGCTTTCACACTGGTGTTTACGCTCGTTGTGCTGCTTTTTACCGAGATTATTCCGAAAACACTGGGGGTCGCCTACGCAAGACAGATTGTCCGGCCGGTCGCTTTCGGTATTCAGGCGCTGGCGTGGGTATTGCGGCCGATGGTCATCGCCACCGAAAAAATTTCACGCTCTCTGCGGCGCGGCGAGGAGGCACCGGTGACGTCGCTGGAGGAAATCCGGTTGATGGCTGCAATCGGGCATAGCGAGGGTGTCGTCGGAAAACAAGCGGCACAGATGATTGTCGGGGCGTCCGACCTGCGTAACCTGACAGCGGCAAATATCATGGTGCCGCGGCACGAAGTTGTATCGCTGTCGCACGGCGACAATCGCGAAACAGTGTTGAAAACGATAGCCGATTCCGGCTTTAGCCGATTTCCATTCTCATCGTCGGGTGAGCTCGATGAGGTTGTCGGCGTGGTGCATGCCAAGGACATGCTATCCCAATTTGTGCACGCAACATCGAGCGCTGTCGAGTGGGAGCCACTGGTCCGCGACGCTGTTGTCGTACCGGAAACCGTCGGCCTGAATTCCCTGCTGCGTACCTTCCGGCAATCGCACAAACACCTGGCACTGGTGGTTGATGAATACGGCGATTTCCAGGGGATAGTGACACTCGAAGATGTCGTCGAGGAAGTAATAGGAGACATCTTTGACGAATCCGACCTGCCGAGCGAAGACACCTGGCAAAAGCCGGACGGAACCATTACCGCGTTCGGTTCGGCGGAGCTACATCGAACTTGCCGGATGCTCGGTTTTGACCTTCCCGATGATGCCGGGGCGGCGACGGTCGGCGGGCTGTTGTCGGAGTTGCTTGGCCGGTTGCCACAGCGGGGCGATAGGCTCGATTGGCGCGGCTATCGATTTACTGTGGAGTCGGCAGGTAAGCGCGGCGCAGAGCTGGTCTCAATCGAGAAAGTTGGCTAGAGCGCGACTGGATTGATGCCTGGGCGCACAGTCAGCGCCCTTCCGCAGACGTCAATTTTCACGCGGTTATCGCACGATTTAGCTGAAATCCATAATGTAAAGAATATTTGACACTATGTATACAATAGTATACACTTTCGATCGTTGACATTGACAGGAAAAAGCTCGTGGAATGGTCGCTCGAAGAAAAAAGTGCATGGGGTTCGTTGCTCGCAGTCTCTTTATCGGCTTGGTTGTTTTTTCCGGTGGCGCTGTCGCACATTGCCGCAGGAGGTGCTCTGGTAGAGCTGGCTGGTCGCGCGACCCTGGTCGTGGTGGTGATCTTGATCGTCGAAATCGTCTATCACTCACTTGTCGTTGCTATATCGAAAGACACGGGCAAGGACGAGCGCGATGTTTTTATTAGTACGAAGGCTGACAAATGGGCGGGCTATGTCCTCGGGTTCGGCGTCTGCTGGATTATCGGATTGATCGTAGTCCGTGACTTGGTGCCGAGCGTGCAGCCACCGTCGAGTGTTCTGGTCTCCGTCTATCTTCTAATGGCGCTGACAATCTCCGAAGCGTCCAAGATTCTTCTGCAGATATGGTATTACCGGACTGGTTCGTAGTGGCTGCAACAAAAGTACGAAACAGGATTCGCAAGCTGCGCTTTGCGAGAGATGAAATGACGCAGGCGCAGTTAGCGGAGCAGGTCGGTGTTACGCGTCAAACAATCGTTGCTATAGAAAAAGAAAAGTATTCGCCGTCGCTTGAGGTCGCGTTCAAGATTGCGCTTGCGCTCGGAGAGCCGCTTGATGCCGTTTTTTTCTACGAGCCAGGCGCCAGATAATTCGCGCGCCCAGCAAGACCGCCAGTATCGCTGCATAAATCAGTGGCTCGGTAATGTCTTTTTTCACTTGCCACCAGTAGTGCCAAACTCCCAGCATACCGACCACGTAAATCGCGTTATGCAGTGATTGCCAGCGGCGGCCCATGCGGCGGCGAATAGCCGTAAACGATGTTACCGCCATCGCTGTCAGCAGTACGACCGCAAGGAAGCCAATCATGATGAAGGGCCGCTTCGTCAGGTCTTCGATGACCTCCGTCAGGCGCAGGTCTCGATCAAGTACGAACCAAGTGACGAAGTGCATGAATGCGTAGAAAAACGCGAACAGGCCGATCATGCGTCGATAGCGACTCAGCCAGTTCCAGCCGCTCAGGCGCCGCAACGGCGTGATTGCCAGAGTGATCATGATGAATCGTAACGCCCAGTTGCCGAAGCGATCGAGAATCGCCTCAACCGGGTTCGCGCCAAGGCTGCCGGTCAGTCCGAAAGCATCGGTGACTACGAGTGCCGCTGGAACGAGGCACAGCAGAAACACAAGCGGCTTCCAGATGAAGCGAATTTGCTGCAGCGTGTTCAAAGCAGCTTAATAATTCCTGCGCAGGTCGAGCCCTTTGTAGAGGTCGGCCACTTGTTCTCCGTAACCATTGAACATCAGAGTAGGCTGTTTGTCGGCAAACAGCCCGGCACCGATGCGGCGTTCGCGAGCCTGGCTCCAGCGCGGGTGATCGACGTTCGGATTCACGTTGGCATAGAAACCGTATTCACCCGGCGTTGCCATGTTCCAGCTGGTTCTCGGCCGCGACGACGTGAAACGAATTTTTACAATGCTCTTGATGCCCTTGAAGCCGTATTTCCACGGTACGACCAGGCGGATTGGCGCGCCGTTCTGGTTCGGGATGACCTTGCCGTAGATCCCGACCGCCAGGATCGGCAGCGCGTTCGTCGCCTCGGCAATCGTCAAGCCTTCGCGATAAGGCCAGTCGAGCGAACCCCAGCGTTGTCCCGGCATTTGTTCCCGGTCCTGCAAAGTCTCGAACGCAATGTATTTGGCCTTGGACGTCGGCTGAAAATGCTTCACCACGTCGGCGAGCGAGATGCCGACCCAGGGGATGATCATCGACCACGCTTCGACGCAGCGCATACGGTAGATGCGCTCTTCGAGATCGAAGGGTTTCATGAAATCGTCGAAGTCGAACGTACCTGTTTTTTCCGCATGCCCAGATACAGTAATGCTCCAGGGCCGCGGCTCGAAATCCTGCGAATTCCTGTACGGGTCGCTCTTGCCGGTGCCGAACTCATAGAAATTGTTGTAGGTCGTAATGTCCTCGTAGCTGTTCGGCGCATCTTCGGTGCTGTAGGAGCTGGACGCGACATCGGACAGTCGCGCCATGGGACTGTCCGGGACCACGGCACCGATCGCGCTTCCTCCCAGCAGCGTACCGCCGGCAATGGCGCCGGCGCGGATGAATTCGCGCCGGTTTAGGTAGTTCGATTCACTGGTAATTTCCGAAGGACGTATGTCAGCGGGTTTGCGGATAATCACGTTTTCTCTCCAGCGTTATCGGGTTGGCTTCTGAATTAGACCGAGTCCAGCAGCATTTTATTGCAACATTTCAAAATCC
Source organism: uncultured Woeseiaceae bacterium (assembly GCA_963976215.1). Classification (GTDB taxonomy): domain Bacteria; phylum Pseudomonadota; class Gammaproteobacteria; order Steroidobacterales; family Woeseiaceae; genus UBA1847. The sequence goes on from CAXBJV010000090.1 coordinate 3,652, forward strand.
GCGCAATCCTTGCTTTATGCACAGGCTCCTGACCCTCTATTATGCAGCGACGCTGCTGTTTCTCGTAATCGACTATGTCTTCGGTATAAACGTTCGAGTGGCGTTTCTGGATACCTGGCCGGTTGCTCGACTTGCCTACTACGCAGTGTGCTTCACTTGCCTGGCGGTAATGCTCTGGCGCCCGCAGTGGCAAGCGCTCGTCAGTGCCGTGGAATCGCTGACTGCGATCGTGGCGCTGACCCTGGCGATGGGTGTCAGAGTCATGGTGGTGTCCGACGACGTACTGGAATCCGGGCGAGATCTCGTCACAGCGGAACAGATATTCAATTACCTTATTTCGGGAAGTGTCGCTTACTATGCGTGGATACGCGCCATAAATCAGCTAAAAGTCGCGAATATCGACTAACGTGCAGCGTGAGTTTGTGCGCGATCCTGGGCCCTGGCAAGAATTGGGTGAAAAGGGCAAAATCGGACCGTGGCCTGAATTAAAAAGTATCTAAAGTTCGAAAAATTGTCGTTATTTTTCGCAAAATGAAGGAAACGTCTTGAAAATCGCAATTATTGTTACCGGGTGTTTTGAGCTCAGACCCCCGATTGTGAAATGCCGGATCGACGTTACTTGTCGTAATATAAAGAAAAATACCGGCATTTACCGTCGTTTTAAGAGCCATTCGATGATCAGGCGGTTGACATCATCCGGTCGCTCCTGTTGTGTCCAGTGACCACAGGGTTCCAGGATCTCAATCGTCAGGTCAGCGACCAGCGGCCGCATTGCTGCGATTTGCTGTGGACTGATGACCACGTCGTCCGCTGCGCCAATAAAGAGCGTCGGAACCAGGATGTGCGGGTTCACTCCCTTGAGGGATCGCCAGTTGTGGCTCCAGTTGCGATACCAGTTGATCGCCGGTGTGAATCCTGAGTTACGGAATGCGTCAACGTAGTACTTCAGTTCCGCCGCGTCGAGCAGCGCTTCTCCACCGGCCTTGTCGCGCTGCATCGTCTTCAGCAGACTCAGGACTTTCTTTTCGGGAGCCAGCTGCTCAAATTGTGCCCGCGTGACCTGGTTGCGGCGCATCAGCATCGTGAAAAAATGCGCCGGATCTGCCGCGAACGCCATGTCGGCGTCATTCGAATCCTGGAAGTTAACGATATAAAAGTCGTCGCCGAGCCGTTGCCGCATCAATTGAATCGGGTCGGTCGAAGGCCTGGGGATATGTGGAATATTCAATGCGATCAGTTTTTCGATGCGCGCGGGTTTCAACATCGCCATTTGCCATAGCAGCACAGCGCCCCAGTCGTGACCTACAAAGGTGGCGCGTTCGAGGTGCAGGGCATCGAGGAGTCCGGTCAGGTCGGCGATAAGTTCAGTCGCCCGATACGCGTCGATCCCGTCCGGTCTGTCCGTTTGTCCATAGCCGCGCATGTCCGCGGCGATTGCCCGGAATCCGGCGCCGGCCAGGGCGGGCAATTGGTGTCGCCATGAAAACGCGAGTTCGGGAAAACCGTGAACAAAAATGACGGCGGGTCCCGTGCCTTGCTCATAAACGGCCATGCGGATGCCGTTTGTGTCGATGAATTGCGGCGCGGGAAACATCGGCGTATTTGACAGCAAAGCACCAGCAATCGCAAAGTGAACGCATCCGACACAGAAGCGGAGTGCCTGCATGTTCCAGCATTTCATCAATAGGATGCTGCATGTCATCACCAGTACGTTCTTTAAACGTATTGATGTCGTCGGCGACGAAAACGTGCCGGAACACGGTCCGGTGATTTTCGCCGGCAATCACCCCAATGCCTTAATGGATGGCTGGTTGTTGACAGCACGCTGTGGTCGCTGGCCGTTGCACTTCATTGCCAATGCGAAGCTGTGGAATTATCCGCTGCTTGGCAGATTGCTGGATGCGTCGGGAGCGGTACCGGTGTATCGAAAAGAAGAGCACGATGGCGAGGTCGACAACAGCGGTGCATTCGACAGGCTTTTCGAAGTGATCGAAGCGGGGGATTGCATCGGCGTTTTTCCGGAGGGCGTCAGTCATACGGAGTCGCAACTGGTAAAGCTCAAGACCGGCACCGCGAGAATCGCGTTGAGCGTCGCTGCGCGCGGCAAGGTACGCGTTACGATCATGCCCTGCGGTCTCAACTACATGCACCGCGATCGTTTTCGCAGCCAGGTGTTGATCGAGTTTGGCGAGCCTATTGTCGTCGCTGACGAGTGGGTAAGGAAATTCGAGGCCGACGAGCGCGCCGCCGTCATCGAGCTGACGGTGTTTCTTGCAGGATCGCTCAAAGCAGTGACGCTGAATGCACCCGACTGGACCACGCTGCGGTTTATCCAGGCTGCGCGTCGCCTGTATAAGCCCAGGACAGCGCACCTGACACCAGCGACCTACGTCGAGCTGAACAGGCGTTTCGTCGAAACCTGGGAGCGTTGTGGGCATGAGCCGGAAATGCTGAAGTTTCGACAGCAAATCGAGGATTACCAGTCGCGCCTGGAGGCATTGGGTCTCAAGGACTATCAACTGCGACAGGAAATCACCGTCGGCAAGGCATTTCGACGCCTGGTGGGGCGTTCGCTGCTGGCGGTGTTGCTGTTGCCTGTCGCGATTCCTGGCCTGATCCTGCACTTGCCAGCTGGCTGGATAGCGGCGGCTGTCGGTGACCGATTCAGCTACGAAACCGACGATATCGCGACGTTGAAGGTTTTTGCGGCAGTCGCAGTGTTGCCGCTGCTATACATCATTGCGGCTTTCCTGGTTGGCAACTACTTTGGCCTCGGCTGGGCATTATTCGCGGTGGCCGTTCTGGCAATCAGTTTTTCAACTTCCTTGTGGCTCATCGAGACCCAGGCATCGCTGCTCGCGTCAATGATCTCAATCCTGCGTCGAACCCGCTTGCGCGCAGAAATCCAGGACTTGCGGAACACCCGGTCACA
>CAXBJV010000091.1:0-6551 GCA_963976215.1 uncultured Woeseiaceae bacterium
CCGTTTGGCGGCATGACCAACCTGGTGCAGGGCTGTGCGACGAACGAGGACGATATCGTGCTGTCGCTCGCGCGGATGAATCATGTTGAAGATGTCGATACTTCAGCCGGCACACTAACCGCACAGTCGGGAGTCACCTTGCAAGCAGCACAGGCAGCCGCAGCAGACGCAGGCCTGTTCTTTCCGGTCGATATTGGCGCACGGTCGAGTTGCCAGCTCGGCGGTATCGTTGCCAATAACGCGGGCGGCAACAAGGTCATACGCTACGGCATGACACGCGATACGGTACTCGGCCTCGAAGCTGTACTGGCCGACGGCACCGTCATCTCGTCGATGAATCGCTACATCAAGAACAACTCCGGATTCGATTTGAAACAGATGTTTATTGGTAGCGAGGGTGTGCTTGGCATCATTACGCGGCTGGTTTTCCGGCTTAGAGCGACGGCGCGCAGTCACAACGTCGCGCTGCTGGCCTGCGAGAAGTTTACAGATGTCGTTGCCATCCTCGAAATTGCCAGCCGCATGTTGCCAACAACGCTGAGCGCTTTCGAAGTCATGTGGGATAGTTTCTACGACCGGGTTGTGGAACCCAATGGCAGACTGGCAGCGCCGCTCGCACCCGGCGCGGCGCAATACGTGATCGTCGAAACCATGGGCGTGGATCAACAGCAGGACGCGCTGGCATTCGAAGCCTTGCTGGAAGCGCTGCTGGAAAAGGGCCTGCTGATCGATGGCATACTGGCCAAGTCCGATAGCGAACGCGAACAGATCTGGAGCATTCGCGACGAAGTGGAGCCGGTAATTGGCAATGCGCAAAATTTTGACGTCAGTTTACGCAGCGCCGATGCAGGTGACTATGTCAGCAAGGTTGATGCGGCAATCACCGCACCGTTTCCGGCGGCGACGGTAATCGGTTTTGGGCACCTTGGTGACAACAATGTGCATGTGTCTGTAGCAGGAGTCGACGATGTTGCAGACAATTTCCGCCAGGTCGAAGAACAGGTTTACGGTTGCCTCGCAGAGTTTGATGGCGCGATATCGGCCGAGCACGGCATCGGCCTCGAGAAACGAGCGTATCTGCCCATTACGCGCAGTGAATCTGAAATCGAGCTGATGAAAACCCTGAAGCGTGCGCTCGATCCGAACAATATCCTGAATCCCGGCAAAGTCGTCGACGCTGCTGTGCGATGAGCCGCCAGCTTCTGACAAACTGCAAGTTGTTCGACGGCGATGATGTGCACGTTGACCGGGCGGTACTGATTGAAAACGGCAGAATCGCCGACATTGTGCCGGCTGGCGAGGCGCCGGACGATGGCGAAGTGATTGACATCGAAGGGCACCTGTTGGCACCCGGCTTTATCGATATACAGGTTAACGGAGGCGGTGGCGTGTTGTTCAACGACACGCCGAGTGTCGATGGTTTGCAAGCCATTGCCGCGGCACACCGGGCATTCGGAACCACGAGTTGCCTGCCGACGCTGATCACCGATGAGCCCGCTGTGATGCAAAAAGGTATCGAGGCAGTTGCGAAAAGCCTTAAAGGTGAATGCCCGGCGGTACTCGGTATTCATCTCGAAGGTCCGCACCTGAGCCCGCAGTATCGTGGCGTTCACGATGCGGCGCATATGCGGCCGCTCGGTGAGGATGCCATGGCGTTGTTATGCTCCCTGGAACAGGGCCGTACCCTGGTGACCGTCGCGCCTGAGAGGATCTCCGCTGAGTCCATCAGGGGTTTGTGCGACGCCGGTATCGTTGTATTCGGTGGGCACAGCGCCGCGACCTACGATGAAACGCAACAGGCGCTGGCAGCGGGACTGTCGGGCTTTACGCACCTGTTCAACGCGATGAGCCCGTTGACGAGCCGCGCACCGGGCATGGTGGGGGCCGCCCTGGATGATGCAGACAGCTATATCGGCATCATCGCTGATGGCTACCACGTGCACCCCGCCACGCTTCGAATTGCGTTGCGGGCCAAGGCAAAGGGCCGGGTTTGTCTTGTGACTGATGCGATGCCAACGGTGGGGTCCGCTGACAAGACTTTTTCACTGTACGGTCAAACGATCAGTGCCACCGGCGGTCGCTGCGTCAGCCACGATGGCACGCTGGCTGGCAGTGATATCGGCATGATCGACGCGGTGCGCAATGTTGTTCGTTTCGGCGGTGTCGATCGCTACGAAGCGCTGCGGATGGCATCAACCTATCCCGCAACCGCGATCGGCATCGACGACAGTCTTGGCTACCTGCGTCCGGGATATCGCGCCGATATGGTCGTGCTCGATGAGGATTTGAACGTCGTGCAAAGCTGGGTCAATGGAGACAGGGAGACGTACAGCTAGGTGGACGTTGTCATTCTCAAAGATGACCAGACAGTTGCAGAAGCCGGAGCACAGGCTGTGCAGCAACTGCTGCGCGGTAAACCGAATGCTGTTCTCGGCCTGGCATCGGGTCGCACACCGCTGGCCATGTACCGGCGGCTGATTGCCAACTGTCGTGATGCAGGCCTGTCATTTCGCGATGTCACAACCTTCAACCTGGACGAGTATCTCGGCCTGCCGCCGGGCGACCCGCAAAGCTATCGTGCCTACATGCAGCGTGAGTTATTCGATCACGTCGATATCGACCGCGAAAATACCTTCCTGCCCGAATGCGATGACAACACCGAACCGCTACAGGCCGGGCAGGCCTATGAAGCGCTGATTCGCGCCCGAGGTGGCATCGATTTGCAGGTGCTGGGTATCGGACGCAACGGGCACATCGGCTTTAATGAACCGACCTCCAGCCTGAACTCGAGGACGCGCATCAAGACCCTGACGCGGGATACTGTCGCGGCTAACCGGCAATACTTTGACGACCCCGACGACCAGCCACGAACAGCGTTGACGATGGGAATTGCGACGATCATGGATGCCCGCCGTATCGTGCTGCTCGCGACGGGCAGCGAAAAGGCGGAAGCCGTGCGTCAATCGATCGAGGGGCCGGTCACGGCGATGTGCCCAGCCTCGATACTGCAGATGCATGAAACCGTTTCGGTTTTGCTCGACGAAGATGCGGCGTCTGCACTCACCCTGCGCGACTACTACGAGTGGATCGCCGAGCAAAAGCGCAAGTTGCCGGTGGATGCCGGGAGCAGCGATTGATGTCAGTCGTACAGCAGGTGCGGCGCCCGGCGCGTGAGGAAACTATCCAGGCCGGGCCGGTAAGTTGCCTCGATTGCATCGACGCTCTTGCCGTTCAGGAGCGCTGCCATCGTCGCCGCATTACCCAACAGGCGCATGTAGCGTTGCGTCTCCCATGCCTCGCCGTAGTCGAGCAGCAATTGCCGTGCGATGGCAAAACCGGCCGTCAACGGCTGCAGATGCGTACGATCCGTAATCGTGATGCGTACACCCTCGCAAAATTCGCCGGCATAAGTACTGGCGTCGGGCGTAAAAGCGGTTGCGGCAAACGAGATGCCGTCGAGTTGCAATGCGTTCAGGCTGGCAGCAAACGAGGGACCGTCGATCCACGGTGCGCCGAGCAATTCGAATGGCGTGTCGGTACCGCGCCCGACGGAAATATTCGTTGTTTCGAGCAGCCCGATGCCGGGGTACAGCAAGGCTGCGCGCAGGCTGCGCATGTTGGGCGAAGGATTGATCCAGGCAAGCCCGGTATCGTCGTAAAACTGCGCACGTCGCCAGCCCTCAACACGGACCACGTGCAAGTCAAGATTGAGTGCGAGTTCGCTTTCGAACAGCAACGCCAATTCGCCGACCGTCATGCCATGGCGAACGGGAATGGTGTGGAAGCCAACAAAGGACTGCAGACCGTCATCGAGCACCGGCCCGGCGACATCGATACCGTTAATCGGATTCGGCCGATCGAGTACGACAAAGCGTATGTCGTGTTCGGCAGCAGCGAGCATCGCATTGCCCATGGTCGAAATATAAGTATAGAAACGCGTGCCGATGTCCTGGATGTCGAATACGATCGTATCGATGCCAGCGAGCATCGCGGCCGTGGGGCGGCGAGTCTCACCGTAGAGGCTGAAAACGGGAATGCCGGTTGCGCCGTCAGTGTCGTCGTCGATCAGCGGAATATCGAGCTTGCCTTCGATGCCGTGCTCGGGACTGAAAATCCGCACGAGAGCAACATCGTCTGCGTGGTGAAGCAGCCGGATAGTACTATGACCGTCGCGATCCAGCCCGGTGTGATTGCTAATCAGGGCAACGCGGGATCCTGCCAGATGCCGGAAGTCGTCACGCACGAGCACGTCAATACCGTTCAAAACTTCAGCAGCGGGCGCGCTTGATACCGCGCCGAGCGCGAGAATCGAAAACAGGATATGTCGAACAGTCATGGAACGGATACAGTAAAGCAATGCATGAAAAATTAACAACCGAAGCGGCACATCCCGACTCGGCCGATCTCGACCGGCTGAGTTCGCTTGAGCTCGTACGGCTCATTAATGCGGAAGACGCAAAAATTGCTGCCGCCGTTGCAGCACAGTCTGAGTCTATAGCCCAGGTCGTGGACATCATTGTCGAGCGGCTTGCGAAGGGCGGGCGACTGATTTACCTGGGTGCCGGTACCTCCGGTCGCCTGGGCGTGCTGGATGCGTCTGAATGCCCGCCGACATTCAATGCGGATCCGTCGCAGGTTGTTGGTCTGATAGCCGGCGGTGACATTGCACTGCGCACAGCGGTGGAAGGTGCCGAAGACTCACGAGAGCTTGCCGTCGACGCGTTGAAGAAACAGCGTTTGACTGAGCTTGATGCAGTCGTTGGCATCGCGGCAAGTGGCACGACGCCGTACGTGCTTGGCGGGCTTGACGAGGCGCGATCGGTCGGGGCTGCGGCTATCGGGCTGGCCTGCAATCGCAATGCGCTTATCGCGCAACACGCTGACGTCACCATTGCTGTTGTTACGGGTCCCGAGGTGTTGGCCGGGTCCACACGAATGAAAGCGGGTACCGCGACCAAGATGGTACTCAATATGCTGACGACAGCTGCGATGGTCCGGCTGGGAAAAACCTACGGCAATCTGATGGTCGACCTTCGCGCCAGCAACGAGAAACTCGTTGGCCGCTCGTTGCGGATATTGCAGCAACTGACGGGGCTTGCAGAAGACGAGGCCCGAATTGCACTGCGTGCAAGCGATGGCGAACTTAAAACGGCGATTGTCAGCCAGCGACTGGGTGTTGATGCTGCGGCGGCCCGGGAACGCCTGCTGGCGGCAGGCGGACGGCTGCGGGTTGCGCTCGGTGATGATGAATAAAAACAGGCTGATACTCGGCATCGACGGCGGTGGGTCAAAGACCGCCGTCAGGATCGCGACTGTCGATGACGCGGGTGAGTTGCGCGTACTGGGCGAAGGTCATGGGGGGCCGTCCAATGTACGGGCGGTTGGCCGTGCACATGCCGAAGTCAATCTCAACGTAGCAGTCGATGCCGCTCTTGCCGCGGCAGCAACGGGTGCGGACACTCCTGACTATGCCGTGCTTGGGTTGGCCGGCGGCTCATTGCCTGATATCCAGTCGTTCATTCATGCCTGGGCCGGTCATCGCTCGCTTGCGAGTGTCGTCGATATCGTGCACGACGCCGACCCGATTCTGGCTGCCGGTGTCAGGGACGGTATCGGGATCGCCTTGATTGTCGGCACCGGATCCGCCGCCGTCGGCCGCAATAGCCAGGGTCAACGCATTGTGGCCGGTGGCTGGGGCCACTGGTTCGGCGATGCCGGGAGCGGCTACGACCTTGGCCGGCGCGCGTTGGCGGCGGTCGCGGACGCAACAGACGGCATAGTGCCGTCCACGCTGCTGGTCGAACGAATTCTTAAGCGCCTGCAAACGAAAAACCCACGGGAAATGCTGATGCAGCTTGGCCGCGGCGGAGACATGAGTCGTGACATCGCGTCACTGGCACCTACTTTGTTGAATGCCGCTGAAGACGGGGACGAAACAGCACTGCGAATTGTTACGACGGCAGCCAGCGGGCCAGCAAAACTGGTGCGGGCGACTGCCGCCAGGCTGGGATTCGAAGACGCAGTGCCACTTGCGATTGCCGGTGGCATCGTTTGCTCGAACGCGATGTATCGCGACGCCATGCTGCAAGAGTTGCAGGCGCTCGGGATAACACCGGCATCTGTCGCCGTCGTTCACGACCCGGTCGAAGGTTGCCTGCTGATGGCATCTGAGCGACTGCGCGCGTCGGCGGAAATGCAATGATGCCGAAGCGCCGGCACTGGACATGGCTGCCGAGCCTGTACTTTGCGGAGGGCCTGCCGTTCGTGGCGGTGATGACCGTGTCGGTGATCATGTACAAGCGCCTCGATATTTCCAATACCGAGATTGCCTTCTACACCAGCTGGCTGTACCTGCCGTGGGTTATCAAACCACTATGGAGTCCGGTCGTCGATATTCTCAGGACACGGCGTTTCTGGATTATCGCGATGCAATTGCTTGTCGGTGCGGGATTTGCAGCGATTGCATTGAGCTTGCAGACGGACGATTTTTTTCGCTATTCGCTGGCCGCACTGTGGCTCGTTGCGTTCAGTTCCGCGACCCACGATATCGC
>CAXBJV010000092.1:0-6544 GCA_963976215.1 uncultured Woeseiaceae bacterium
GGAGCCGATGAGTATCGGCCTGGACATGAGCCGCCAGGAATTTCGTGAGACGTTCAGGCAGGCATTCGCATCGGTGCCGCACGCCATCGGTGTCAACAATCACCGCGGCAGCTTGCTGACGCGCCACCCGGGGCATATGCAGTGGCTGATGGAAGAAATTCAGGCACAAGACAGCTTGTTTTTTATCGACAGCTTCACCACGCATGAAAGCGTTGCGATGCAGCTTGCCGGCGAATTCGGCATCAGTGCGAGAAAGCGCGACGTCTTCCTGGACCCGGATCCGGCCCCCGAAACAGTCGCGCGTGAATTTGAACGCATGAAACGGCTGGCGAGCCAGCGCGGCTCCGTCGTCGCGATCGGCCATCCGTATGCCGCGACACTTGAGCTGCTGGAGCGGGAGTTGCCGAAACTCGCCGATGAAGGCTTCGAGCTGGTCAGCGTCAGCGAGTTACTGCAACAATGAATGAACCGCAACGGAAAATCAGGCTCTAAGCCTTAAACGGAAAGCCACAGGGAACCAATGAACACACGATTGACGCTCATACTGCTGCTCGGCCTGGCACCGGTGGCGAATCTCGACGCGGCGGACGTTGATCTGCAGCAAATTTTTGCAAGCTCGAATAGCAATCTCGTCGTTGCCGAAATCGATGATGTCGCTTGTACGATGCAGTACGAACCGGTCTGCGGCGCCGACGGACAAACTTACAGTAATGAGTGCGTGGCGAATGCCGCCGGTGTCGACATTGCGAGCGTCGGAATCTGTGCCGATGAATCGGAGGACGGTTGTCCCGAACTGTTCGACCCGGTGTGTGGTGAAGACGGCAACACGTATATCAATGAGTGTTTTGCGAACAAGTCGCAGGCCAAGGTCGCCGGGCTCGGCGCGTGTACCGCCAACGGCTGTCCGAGTTATGAAGACCCTGTTTGTGGCATGAACGGACGAACGTTTATCAATCGTTGCGAAGCGGAGGCCGATCGTGTGCTGGTACAGCGCAAGGGCGCTTGCGATGTTGATAACTGTCCGCAAGTGTTCGCACCGGTGTGTGGTGAAGACGGCGCGACTTACGACAACGCCTGTTTCGGTGAGAAGGCCGGATTGAGCAACTTCACCGAAGGGCTGTGCAACGTACGTGCGTGCCCGCGCCTGTTCGTGCCGGTGTGTGGTATCGACGGCGTGACCTACGGCAACGCCTGTTTTGCCGAGCGGCGTGGCGTATCGATCGAATACGCTGGCGTCTGCGAAAGCCTGGGCGAAAACTGCGAGGCGGAGTACCTGCCGGTCTGCGGCATGGACGGCGAGACTTACGACAACGAATGCCAGCTCGACAACGCCGATGTCGAAAAAGCCTACGCGGGTGCCTGCGTCGGCGACTAGGTTAGCGCAAATCTGCGTGAGCACATCTGGTCAGGTTTTCTCTTAGCCGGTTGCTACTGCCATATTTGGCACAAATTGTTCCAATAACGGGTCGATAAATCGGTGGCCCATCGACATGGCGTTTCGCCCAGGCAACTTACAAAATTATCGCGGCATTTTTGCAACGTCAATTTAGACTCATTCCGGTCGTCCACGCTGACAATGGTTCAACGGTTTGCGCAACCAACCTGCCATGACGTCGAGCTATAAATAGGACTTTCTGCGCATTTTTGGCGATTGAAAAACTGAGAATTCCGTTACAGGGCGAAATTGACCATATGTGACCGTCCACCTCCACCGGTGTATGTGTATTTTCGCGCCGCGAACAATACAAGACCAAGCTACGATAATTTCGGCAACCTGAGCTCACGCAGCACCTCCGTTGGCTCAGGCAACACCGAAACCTTCACGCACGACAATCTGCAGCGGCTGACCAGCAGCTATCGCTCTGCGGGCGGCACGGTAACTTACACACACGACGACGCCGGCAGCTTCCTCTCCAAGAGCGACTACGCCAGCCTCTACATCTACAACGCCAACCGCCCGCACGTCCTGAACCAGGTCAACCTCGCTGGCGGCGGCAGTGTCACCTTCACCCACGACCCGAACGGCAACGTGACCCAGGGCCATGGCGAGACGATCACCTACAACGCCTTCAACAAGCCCCTGACGATCACGGGCGGAGGCAACAGCAGCAGCTTCACTTACGGTGCCAACCTGATGCGCTACCGCCAGGAGACGCCATCGGGCGCCACCATTTACTACATCGACAAGCTGATGGAGATTGAGACGCTGGGCAGTACCGTGGACTACCGGCACTACCTGGGCGATGTGGCCATCGTCACGAAGACCGGATCACTGAACGACCCGAGCCCGAGTGTGGATTACCTGTTTCGGGATCGCTTAGGCGGCGTGTCGATGATCGGTGATGCGTATGCGGCGGTCATTGAACACCGCGGCTACGATGCCTACGGCAAGCCGAGGAACGGCAACTGGACGAACAAGACACCCGCAACCATCGGCAGCAACATCACGGATCGCGGCTTCACCGATCATGAGCACCTCGATGACTGGCAGCTGATCCACATGAATGGTCGGGGGTATGACTACAACCTGGGACGGTTCCTGAGTGTGGATCCGATAATTAAATCGCCAGGGAATAGCCAAGCAATAAACCCATACTCTTACATTGGCAATAACCCGCTAAGCGGAACTGATCCTACTGGATATGAATGTAGCGGTGAGTCTCAAGTCAATGACTGCCTTGCAGACATAAAAGTTGGCGAAGGGGACCTCATAAAAAACGCAGATGGGGAAACAATAGGCCATATCAAGAATGATGGTGATGGCAAGTTCACTATCACAAGAAAATATAACGGAGGTGGATCTCGACAATTCGATGCAAATGGGCCCGCAACGCAAAAAGGTACCGAACCGTCGCAAATCGACCAGATTAACGGTCAGCTCGACCTTGCAAAGGGAATGATGTCGGAACAAATGAACAAGGCGGGATTGGCGGGCAACGATAGCGAAGTCATGAGTCTTTCAAGCCGTATACGAGAAATCAATAACATCCAAGACAGGTTCGCCGAACTTCATAGCCTTTGTTCTGGCAAGACAGGCGGGTGCGATTTTGGCTACATTGATATGGAGACCGTTGCCCAGATTACGGCGATAACGAAGTCCCTTGGCGACTTGACGATTAGCGGCGGTGCGACTTCTTTTTCTGGTCTCCAGCGCACAACAAGCTCATCGTCTTTGGTCAGATTCAGGCAATCGGACGCAGTACCAAGTGGCGCTGAGAACATTGCAAACGCATCTCGCCTAGCGAAACAACTCAGACTTGAATCCGCGGAGTCGCCGTTTACGTCGAGTGGCACATTGACCGCAGACGCACTCCGAAACGCAAGGCAAATCATTCCCGAGTCACGACTTGGCAATCCATCTATCCCAAAAGGATTTAGCAAGTATTCAACTGATAGCTTTCAAAGTCCGTCTGGGAGTTTTCAGGTGCACTTCTACAAAAACCAAAAGACAGGCGAAGTTCTGTATGATCTTGACTACAAGGTGGTATTTAAGGCGGCGGTAGGCAGATGAAGGTTAGGTGCATCCGATTGATTGCGGAAGAATCTGGCGACATACTTGAGTCAAGCGTTTGGCTGACGATAGATAAAGAATATTTGGTGCTGTCAGTTCATGTAGACGGAAATGGTCAAGTTAGCTTTCAGTTAGTTGGCGACGATGAATTCACGCCGGCTTTTCATAGGGCCGAGCAATTTAATATTGTAAGCAACTTGATACCGTCAATCTGGTGTGTCGACTATGCACCAGGCGGTGCGTTTGATCTCGTCCCAAGAGCATGGCGCGAAAAGGGCTTTTGGGAAAAGTTTTTTGATGGCGAATCGGACGCGCGGGCCCTATTCCGATCAGAAGTTCAGGCTATGTTGGACGAGGAGTCATCCAACACAACGAGCTGATTGTAGGTGACGTGCCCCAAGTTCTGCGTTCACCGACCTAAGCTAATGTAGTTCGCTTTTCGTACTCGACCGGGCTGAGCCCACCCAGTGTCGAGTGCCGTTTTTTCAGATTGTAGAACCTCTCGATGTAGTCAAAGATATCAGCTCGGAGACTGTAAACAAAACAGCTACGATTCCAATCGACCCCACGTCCTGACCCAGGTCAACCTCGACGGTGGCGGCAGTGTCTCGTTCGATCACGATCAGAACGGCAACGTCACCCAGGGCCACGGTGAGACGATCACCTACAACGCATTCAACAAGCCCTTGACGATCACGGGCGGTGGCAACAGCAGCAGCTTCAGCTACGGTGCCAACCTGATGCGCTACCGGCAGGAGACGCCATCGGGTTCCATCATCTACTACATCGACAAGCTGATGGAGATTGAGACGCTGGGCAGTACCGTGGACTACCGGCACTACCTGGGCGATGTGGCCATCGTCACGAAGACCGGATCACTGAACGACCCGAGCCCGAGTGTGGATTACCTGTTTCGGGATCGCTTAGGCGGCGTGTCGATGATCGGTGATGCGTATGCGGCGGTCATTGAACACCGCGGCTACGATGCCTACGGCAAGCCGAGGAACGGCAACTGGACGAACAAGACACCCGCAACCATCGGCAGCAACATCACGGATCGCGGCTTCACCGATCATGAGCACCTCGATGACTGGCAGCTGATCCACATGAACGGGCGGGGGTACGATTACAACCTGGGGCGGTTTTTGAGCGTGGATCCGTTTATTCAGGACCCAGGGAATAGTCAGGCGATCAATGGATATTCGTATATCGGGAATAATCCGCTGAGTGGGACGGATCCTACGGGTTACTCACCCAGACCCATGTCGACTGGAACCAGAACTGGGCGGACGGGATCCTTCAGCTACCAGGGATCGTTCGAAACAGTCGCGCAGCCGGGCCGGGACGACGACAAGGAAAACAATGGTTGGAGCAACCGATCTCAATATTGGGATAGCAAGCACTTGCCAGCGAATGGAGGTGGAAATGACGCAACAAATATTGAGGCGCCGGCGGCGGTTGCTGGGTCGACAGGCAGCGAGTCAGATATTTCGACGGGTTTCGATAGCGGAATTCAAGAGTGCCTTGGCCCGTCACCGTGCGGTCCTTGGGTGGGCGACTCGGAGGGAAGGTCGGAGCAGTCATCTAAACGCATCCGCTATGCAAGTGACGCTGAAGAAGCGATTGCAGTAGCGTTAAGATTGATTTCCAAATACTACGAAACAGTAAACAGCGACAATGCATTACTGTCCGGTAAACTGGATAGCGATTACGGCGGAGGCCCTCTTGGTATGTATGTATTTGAAGGACAGGCTCCTTTTGGGTCCTCACTGCTGGAATTTACCAACTATCACTTCAGTCCGCAGTCGAAGGGCGCGCTTGCCGCTGAGGGTCGGCCGTGGAAGAAAAGTTGGGTTTTTTCAGGCGACGATGTCGGTGGTCATCAGCGGGGCGCAATAGCACTGGTCATACGGTATCCGAACGTCTCTCAGGAGTTTTTTGACTCGGACGTACTGCCCTTCTATCAGCAGCTTTCGCAGGATATTCGGGCCCCGATCATCATGCGAGTTTCGATCAACAATATGAAGCCAATCACCTTTCAGCTTAGTCCGGCAGGAATTCAGGGTTTTCCAATATCTGCGGATCCCGAATACTAGATTGATGGAAAGATCGTGGTAGTACCTAGGAATACGTTCACGCGGCAGTCTTTTTTTCTTCAAGCTCTACGGGTGTTGTGTTGAGGATACCGGAATCAAGAATGTTCAAAGGTAACTTGCGTGGATTCGTCCTCACTCTGTTGATCGCTATAGCCATCGCTTTCGTCGCGATTACTCAGGTGCCAATTCGCATGCAAGGCCGTGTGATAGAGATAGTGACTTTCGGTGAGTGGCCATTAGAGTGGGCTGTTCGCCGACAATTCTCGAAAAAGCAGTCGGAGCTTCGTGCGATCGTGGATTTCGTAGATGCCGCGCCAGCCGTCTCGGGACTTACGCTCACTCCCACCGGTATTCGAACCAGATTCTCAGGCGAAAATGCTGGCGAAGCTCTTGATAATGAAGAGAACGTTCTAAAAGCGTTGATTTCAGTACAGGCAGATGCCGTCGTAGTTCACGAAGATCGAATCAGCGTGGTACTGGGTTCTGAGGATCGCGGAGACTATACGTACGAAGTTGCTTTCATTTATCCGCTGCAGCCGGTCGACAGGCAGAGTTGCGAAACCATATCGGGCCTAGAAAAGCCCAAGATCGGTCGCTGTGTATTTCCACTCGGCCTGCAATGGCATGTAAGTTATCAGTGGTACCCAAGGGATGCCGAAATGTTTCAAAAAGCGGTGGATGAACTAACAGACTAGGTTTGTCAGCGACGAAACTCGTTGTTCACACGACGCTGCTGGCAGGAGACGCCATCGGGTTCCACCATTTACTACATCGACAATCTGATGGAGATTGAGGCGCTGGGTAGGAAAATAGGTCTAGGAAAATAGTTCTGACACCTTTTTTCTTCTTTACCCGACGGATTGCGTCGCACTATTCGGGCGTTCACGATTCTCGCTAGAAGCGCGCGACACTGTAATGTGGATCATCTTCGGCAACT
>CAXBJV010000093.1:0-6080 GCA_963976215.1 uncultured Woeseiaceae bacterium
CCAGTGTGCGTCGCGCCATCCTGCGATTTAGCAGGATGAACGCGGCGATGGGGATGCCCCACTGCACGAGGCAAGTCATGACCGAGAACGGGTTGAACGGGTCGTACCAGCGGTCCGGCGCGTATACGGCAGCGGCCTGGTAGAGCCACCAACCGAGCAGCACGGCCGCGAGCAGCGGTATCACGTAGCTGATCAACTTGTCCCACAGCGGTCCTGCGTTCCAGTCATCGGCCTGATTGTCGATCGCCTCGCTACGGAATTTCGCCGCACCGTGACGAATGACCGCGAACGCGATGAACGCACCGGAAACCATCAGTGCGACGCCCCAGACGAAATCCTGGTTGGCAAAGAAATTGAGGTTGATGGCGGACGGCACACCGAGCGAAAAACCGATGATGCAGACGCCGAGGATTGCCTGCTTACGCGAGATACCGAAGTCGACCAGGATGCGCGTTGTGAGTTCGATCATTGAGATCAGTGAACTGAACGCGGCGAACGAAAGCCCGAGGAAAAACAGCACAGCAAACAGGTTGCCAGCCGGCATCTTGGCAAACAACTGCGGCATCCAGATGAAGGTCAGCCCGGTCGCGGCAGGACCGCTCGTCTGCATGATCTCAAGCACTTCGGCCTTATTCATTTGTGCGCCGAGAATCGCGAATACCGTGCCGAAAATAATGATGGCTGCCAGCAGCGACACCGTGTTGTTGCCGACGCCGGTGATGATCGCGTTCTTAACAACGCCGTGGCGGCTCTGCATATACGCACCGTAGGTCAGGATCAGCCCCCAGCCCGCACCGGTATCCCAGGCATTTTGCGTCAGCGCTTCGAGCCAGATGCGCGGTTGCGTGAGGGTCGACCAGTCAGGGGTGAACAGGAAGCGAATGCCTTCGGAGGCGCCGTCGAGCGTCAACGTACGTGCCAGTGACAGCAACACGATAAAAAGCAGCGCCGGAATCAGCACTTTATTAGCCCGCTCAATCGATCGGATGCCTTTCCAGACAACGAGTGCGCCAAGACCCATCGCCAGTGCGTGAAAGAAGACCGGGAAACCACCACCCTGGAACCCGTCCCAGACATTCTGCGCCGCCGCGGTGCTAAGTGGTAGCGGTTCAATGGTCATTTGGATCAGGTAGTAGACGCACCAGCCGGCCACCACCGAGTAATAAAACATGATGGCGGTCGCGACAAAGCCGACGAATGCACCCATCCAGGCAAATTTCTCGCCCGCGATTTTCGCAAACGTACCAACGACACCCATGCGACCTTTCCGGCCGAGAGCGTATTCCGCAATGATCAGCGGCACACTCCAGACAAACAGGAATACAAGCCAGGCTACAAGGAAGGCGCCGGCACCGTCGTCACCGGCATTCTGCGCTGCGATGCGCGGGAACCGCCAGATATTGCCTGTACCGACTGCGATACCGAGTACGCACAGGATCATGCCCAGGCGTGAAGAAAAACGTTGCTCAGTGTGATTCGTCATGTGCGGCTCGGTGGTTGCGATGAGCCATGGTAGCAAAAGCGATTCGCTACGGTAGCAGCTGGTCGACGCTCACCTTGACCTGCAGAAACAGGATGCCGCTCACCGTCGGATCGACGAATGTCGAATTCGTTGTCTGCTCGACAGCCCACTTCGGCATGTAGGAAAGATTTAAGCCGACGACCCCGTTGCCGACAACCACACTCGGTAAGACTCCGGGAAAAGGATTGCCGTCATTAACATCGTCTCGTGTCATCAGGAAGGCATTCAGACCTGCATCAATGTAGAAGCCCGAGAGCCTGTCGGTGGCAAATAAGCGCCGGTAAAGTCCAGCACCCGCCATGTAGGAGATATTGTTAGTGCTGTCGCGAAAGCCATTTGCCATCACGACCGTCTTCCAGGCTGATCGAGAATCGAATTGATACTCCAGCCCCGCACCCAGGTTATCTTCGTTCCAGTCGTAGCTCGAGTTGAAGTGGTAGGACTTGCCGTTCACGACTGCGCTGAATTGGCCCGCCGTGGCCGCTGACGCATGAAACCCAACGATGATTGCAATCAGGATGATCCAAACGAGCTTCGAATTCATAGTGTCGCCAGTGGAGTAACAAGGGTTCGTTACGCTACTGGGATCGCCATCAAAAGTAATCCGAGCGGTCGAGAGGCGTCAATGTGATGCGAGTCACAGTTTCGCAGGCTTCGATGCGATCCGGTCATTTATAGTTAAATTCACCGAAAACTGCATTCTCTCCATGCAGTCTCCTTACTTCCCCCACATTTCGGATTCATCCTGCGACGAACAGTCAATTGCCGATCAGATCGGCCAGGAATCCCGACATGCGCGACACTTATCGATGGTGTTTGAAGACACTCTTGCTTGGCATGCTCGTCACGACTTACGCGTGCAGCTCGGGCGACGGAGGCACCGAATCCGTTGTCGACCAAACTGTCAATGATTCTGTTCAGGACACCGGGCTTGAGGGCCTCGACCCGAGCTTGTTCGTCAGTGGCGCGTTATCGGCATCCGTAACGACCGAGGCCTGTACACTGTCGGGCGGCACTGAAACGGATTGCTATCGCATTGAAATCCCCGGTGTGCCGGCAGATCGCGTCATCGGCCCGTTTTGCCCGCCCACAATATTCTCTGACGCATCCGCAGGCGGTATCTGGTTTGACGGCGGTGGCGACGTTTACGACATCGACGGCGACTTCATCGTGAACCTGGTAAATCTCTACGGCGACCAGAACTGGCAACTTTACGACCAGGCAACCGGTGACGTGAATGTCACCGACACGCAAGTTGCGTGCGAAGCTGCAGCCCGACCTAATGTCGACCCGCAGTACCAGAACCATTGCGTCGAATGCGCCATCGAATACTACGGCGGTGGCGTCAGTCAGACGTTCCTTATCCCCGTTACACCGGTACCGATGGCGACATCGGGCAATATCGGTGGCGACGACCTGGGTGTCACACTCGATGGCGTGGTGCTGGCACCCCCTGCCCCGGTCCAGGCGATCCTTGGCGCTTACACGATCGCCGCATTCGATGACTGCGGCGGCCACGTCAACCCGGTTGAGGGCTATCACTATCATGGCGCAACCGGCTGCACCGAAGTCGTTCGCCAGGACGACGGTCACGCTGCGTTAATGGGCTATACACTCGACGGCTACGCATTGCATGGCATGTTGAACGAAGATGGGAGCGAGCCAACTGACCTTGACGGTTGCCGTGGCCATACCGACGATGTGCGCGGTTACCACTATCACGCCGCCAGTGCCGGTGAGAACATGTTTATCGGCTGCTTTCGCGGTGAACAAGGCATGGTGCTGTGAGCCTGCTTACACGCGGTATTGGAATTGCGCTAGTTGTGCTGGCGCCTGCCGTAATAGTTGCCCATGACGGTCATACTAACGACATACCCTGGTGCGCATGCGATGATCGGGCAATCGGCGATCCGTGTGAATACCAGAACGCGGCAAAAGATGTCTACCGCGGTACGTGCCGCCTGATGAGCGAGCATCTGATTTGCGTACGCAATCAACCAATCGAAAAATCGGAAAATGCGACTGTCAATAACACAAAAACTGTTCCTCGCTTTCCTTGGCCTGACGCTGTTCACACTGGTCGCCAGCCTTGGCTTCAGCCGCTGGAGTTTTGAGCGCGGCTTCCGGGACTACGTCCGCGAACGTGAACAAAACCGGCTCGAGGTCGTACGGGAGGCGCTCGCCAGCGAGTACCGCATGTCGAATGCGAGCTGGCGCTCGATCACGCAGAGTCGCTTTGAAGAAATAGTGTCCAACTCGTTCCCGCCACACCTGGAGCAAGACTCTGACAGTAACCTTTTGGATCGTCGCGGCGGGCCACCGCCCGGGCCACCGCCCGGTCCACGTGGCGATCGACCACCGGACTCGTCGGCTGGCCGTCCAGGACCTCCGCCGCGCCCGGCAGGCCCGCGCGAAGACAGCCTCGCGGCCGAACAACCGTCGCAGCGGCGCCGCGGTCCTCCCACCGCGTTGTTTGACGCCGATGGTCAGTTGCTCGCCGGAGAAGAACTTCAAGGTCCTCCGGCTGAACAGTTTCGCGTCCCTGTCGCTTTTGCCGGCAGGACCGTCGGCGAGCTGCGGAGTTCGTTGTTCGTCAATGCCGGTTCACCGCAGGACGCTGCATTTGCAGAGCAACAGGTCAGGACGGGGCGTGTTATCGGCATTGTTGCGATGATTCTGGCCGCTGCGTTGTCGATGCTCCTCGCGCGTGGCTTGCTGGCGCCGGTCAGGCGCATGATCACGAATGTCGCGAGGTTGTCCGGCGGCGATTATTCGGTGCGCCTTGCCGAGCCGCGTAACGACGAACTGGGACAGCTGATGGCTGACCTGGATCACCTTGGCACCACGCTCGACGAGGATCGAACGGCGCGGCAGCGCTGGCTTGCGAACATTTCGCATGAGCTGCGCACACCACTAACTGTGCTCTCCGGGGAACTCGAAGCGATGAAAGACGGTGTTCGCAAGTTTGACGGCGAACAGCTTGAGTCGCTGGAGCAGGAAGTCCAGCGACTGCGTTTTCTGATCGACGATCTGTACGAATTGTCGGTGTCAGATATCGGCGGGCTGCGCTACAAGATGTCCGCCTTCGACCTGAATGAATTTCTGCAGTCTCTTGTCAGCGACTCGCAATCGAGCCAAAGCCGAGGGTCTCGACATATCTTTTAACAGCACCGCAGGCATCTGCGTTAATGGCGATGGCAAACGCATCGATCAGTTGTTTCAAAACCTGTTTGACAACTCGATCGCCTACACGGATATCCCGGGACGAATCGACGTGAGTCTGACCCGGGACGACGGCATGGTTGTTGTCGAGATAAATGACTCCGGACCCGGTGCGACCGAGGAAGAATGCGCACAGTTGTTTGATCCCTTGTATCGCCTTGAGGAGTCGAGAGACCGGCGTACAGGTGGCTCGGGACTCGGACTGGCTATTTGTCGTAACATCGTCGAAGCTCACCGCGGAACCATTTCGGCCTCTCCCTCGGCATTGGGCGGCTTATGCATACGTATTGAGATGCCAGCATATTGCGAGACAAATCGATGAGTAAACAACAGATTATCGTTGTCGAGGATGAACCCAAGATCGGACAATTGCTATTCGACTATCTTGAGCGTGAGGGCTACCGGGTGACGGTCCTCAACGAGGGGACCCACGCCGTAGAAAGAATTAAAACGGACAAACCGTCATTCGTTATCCTCGACTTGATGTTGCCCGGCAAGGACGGCTTGACGATCTGCAAGGAAGTGCGCAAATTTTCTGATGTACCGATCATGATGGTCACCGCAAGGACTGAGGAGATTGATCGTCTCATCGGGCTGGAAGTTGGCGCTGACGATTATGTCTGCAAGCCATTCAGCCCGCGTGAAGTTGTAGCACGTGTGAAAATCATTCTGCGCCGCATCCAGGGGCCACCAGCTGAGATCAGCGAAGACAAAAAGTCGTATCGCAATATTTGCCTGTACAGCGACAAGTTCAAATGCGAAGTCAACGAACAGCCGGTTGAGCTAACCCCGGTCGAGTTTCGCTTGCTGGATGCCCTGATAACGTCGCCGGGCCGGGTCTATTCCAGAGAGAACCTGATGACGCTCGCCTACGATGACAGGCGGATTGTCAGTGACCGAACCATCGATACGCATATCAAGAATCTACGCAAGAAACTGACACCGGCCAGTGCCGGGGAAGAGGTGATCCACTCGATTTACGGCGTCGGCTACAAGATCGAGTAGATCACCCAGTTCACCGCTACAGCGAATCCAGGAAAGCGTCCACCAGCTGACGCTCTTCTTCCGACAATTGAAAGTAGTTGCGTGCAGGGCCACGCGCCTGTCCTTTGTGTCGACCAATCGCATCTGCTTTTGTGAACGACAGGCCGTCATGCATCAGTCGACTGCGAGTACGCAGACCCCAGAGCGGTGCTGTACGAATCAGATTGGCGGTAAACGCATATTCCGGTGTTGCCTGCACGGGTATCCCGTCGCCGCTACCGATGTTGTGCAGCAGGATGTAAGCCGTCAGCACCTATGGAACAGATTTAGTTCTGGTTTAGAAGAGAGTTTT
>CAXBJV010000094.1:0-6057 GCA_963976215.1 uncultured Woeseiaceae bacterium
CAGGCTGAATGGCACGAATGAGGAAATAGCCGCTTCATCGTACTGATCGCTCATCGACACCGCGAAGCGAGTTAAGACGGCTAAGTTACCGGAACGTACGTTGCACTTTTTGCAAACCCACCTCTCCTGCTCGTTCTTCATCATGTTCGCTCGCAATGTTGCGAGTTGCGTCATCATGCACCGAAATGATGCAAACGACAGAGCTGATTCGATTGACATCAGTATTTGCAAATTCAGTTTGCTAGTATCAAGACAAGAATGATAATCGGGAGTATTCCGTGATCTTGTTGAAGCGTTTTTTTTGTGGGTTGTTGATGCTGACCGGATCAACTGCTTTTGCCCACATCGGCGACCACTCAGAATTTTCAGAAATTGGCACGCAGCTGCATCACCTGGGCTTACCACTCTCACTGATTGCAATCGTATTTGCTGCTGTGGTCATCATGCGATCGCAACCTTCGACCGGTCGGGTGAAGGACGATGGCCCAAGCGGCCACTGAACTCCAGCGCTCCCGCGGTGAACTACGGGTGCAGCTTCGACGGCTGGGCGATCGCACGAGTCTCGCACAGCTGTATCAAGAAGGCTGCCTAAGAGCTCGCCTGCCACAACATTCGTCTGCGGCACCGCTCGAGATAGTCACTATTAATACCGCCGGCGGTCTGACCGACGGTGACGATGTAAACACAACCATTCACTGGAACGCCGCAAGCCGCGGCATCGTAACGACGCAAGCGGCCGAGCGCATCTACCACTGTCGAGATGCGCCGGCTCATATCACGACCACGCTTGTCGTTGACGACAACGCGATTGCCGCTTGGTTACCGCAAGAAACAATCTTGTTTGATCGCAGCCAACTCGAGCGCAATACAATCATCGAACTCGGTAACGATACAGAATTCTTTGGTGTTGAGAGCCTTGTCTTCGGCCGTATCGCAATGCAGGAACTTGTGCGGTATGGGAAGGTGTTCGATCGTCTGCGCCTTTACCAAGACGGTAAGCTGCTATTTGCTGACGCACTGGCACTCGGTACGACCGATTTGCATGCGATCGACACAGAGATCAACCAACCCGGCGTCCTGGGTTCTGCAAGGTGCTGTGCGACCGCTCTGTATGTCGGCACGTGGGACGGCTCTTTGTTAACCGAACTTCGGGCCATCATCGAAGCAAGCGGGGCTCGCGGCGGCGCATCTGATCTCGGTAACGTCATCGCGATTCGGTTGGTTGGCGAAGACAGTCGAACATTGCGACACGTGATTTTGCAGCTTTATGACGCCTGTCTCGGGCACGCCGGCTTTTCCGAACCACGCGTTTGGAATTGCTAGAGGAACCACACGATGAACCTGACGCCCAGAGAGAAAGACAAATTATTGGTTTCGTTGGCGGCTATGGTTGCTCGCCGACGCCTCGAACGCGGTGTAAAGCTCAATCACCCCGAGGTCATCGCATTGATTAGCGATTTCGTCGTCGAAGGTGCGCGGGATGGTCGCTCGGTCGCCGACCTCATGGCGGATGGCGCCAACGTTGTCGGCCGAGATCAAGTCATGGAAGGCGTGGCAGAAATGATCCACGACATTCAGGTTGAGGCCACGTTTCCTGACGGCACCAAGCTTGTCACCGTACATCAACCGATTCGATAGGGAAGCGACGATGATTCCAGGCGAGATCATTACCAAGGGCGATCCTATTGAGATCAATTCAGACGTCGATGTTACGGCGGTAACCGTTGCGAACACCGGCGACCGCCCCATCCAGGTTGGATCCCATTATCACTTCTTTGAGACCAATCGGGCGTTGGATTTCGACCGCGATGCTGCTCGGGGTAAACGACTCAATATTGCCGCGGGCACCGCTATTCGTTTCGAGCCAGGCCAGTCGCGCACTATCGAGTTAGTGCCCTTTGGTGGCAAACGCCGTGTGTTTGGCTTCCGGCAGCAAGTTATGGGAGATCTGTAATGACCCGGATTTATCGCAGAACTTACGCTGCGATGTACGGCCCCACGGTCGGCGACAAGTTACGACTCGCCGACACCGACTTGTTTGTTGAGGTAGAGCAGGATCATTGTCGATACGGCGACGAAGTAAAATTCGGCGGCGGCAAGGTGATCCGTGACGGCATGGGCCAGTCTCAGATCGGGCGCAACGATGGTGCTGTCGACACTATTATTACGAACGCGTTGATCATCGACGTCACCGGCATCTACAAAGCAGACGTTGGTATTCGGGACGGTCGTATTGCGGCGATCGGTAAGGCCGGTAACCCCGACACGCAAGATGGCGTAGATATCGTTATAGGGCCAACCACCGAAGCCATTGCCGGTGAAGGTAAGATCCTGACCGCGGGAGGCTTCGACGCGCACATTCACTTTATCTGTCCGCAACAGATTGACGATGCCCTGATGTCGGGAGTCACGACCATGCTAGGTGGCGGCACCGGACCGGCGACCGGCACCAATGCGACGACCTGTACGCCGGGCGCCTGGCACATTGGCCGCATGTTGCAAGCGGCTGATGCGTTTCCTATGAACCTCGCGTTTGCTGGCAAAGGAAATGCATCACTCCCGGGTGCACTCGAAGAACAGATTCTGGCTGGCGCGTGTGCGATGAAACTTCATGAAGATTGGGGAACCACGCCGGCCTCCATCGACTGCTGCCTGACGGTCGCTGATCAACTCGATGTGCAGACCATGATCCACACGGACACATTGAATGAATCTGGCTTTGTCGAGGACACGATCGCGGCAATAAATGGCCGAACCATTCACGCGTTTCATACCGAAGGCGCCGGTGGCGGGCATGCGCCGGACATCATCAAGGTTTGTGGACTACCTAACGTCATTCCATCGTCAACCAACCCAACACGGCCCTATACCGTGAACACGGTCGACGAGCACCTCGATATGCTCATGGTCTGTCATCACCTCGATCCGAAAATCGCGGAAGACATCGCGTTCGCCGAGAGTCGCATTCGTAAAGAGACCATCGCCGCCGAGGACATCTTGCATGATCTCGGCGCGTTTTCGATCATCGCGTCCGACAGCCAGGCCATGGGACGCGTGGGCGAAGTCTTGATTCGCACCTGGCAGACTGCCGACAAAATGAAGAAGCAACGCGGTCGCTTACCGGAGGAAACGGGGGACAACGATAACTTTCGCGTCAAACGCTACATTGCGAAGTACACGATTAACCCCGCCGTTGCGCACGGCATCTCGGAGCATATCGGTAGCATCGAGGTGGGCAAGCTTGCTGACTTGGTGTTGTGGACGCCCGCCTTCTTCGGTGTCAAACCCGACCTTATTCTCAAGATGGGCAGTATTGCCGCCGCCGCAATGGGTGACCCGAACGCATCGATTCCAACGCCCCAACCGGTCCACTACCGCCCCATGTTCGCCAGCTTTGGCAGGTCACTGACCGAAAGCGCTGTGTCCTTCGTGTCACAGTCAGCCATCGACAACGGCATCAAAGATTCGCTGCAACTTGCCAAATCCGTGCTGCCGGTCCGCAATACCCGCGATGGCATTAGCAAGAAGAGTATGCAGCTGAACGATTACTGCCCGGATATCGACGTCAATCCGGAAACCTACGAGGTGCGTGCCGACGGCGAACTCCTTACCTGTGAACCAGCAACCGAACTGGCGTTGGCACAGCGGTATTTCCTGTACTAGATCATGATCCGTGCGACCCAGGTAATTCCGGCAGCTGATGTCAATTCAACGGACGACACGATCGAATTGGACTTCGATCACCGGCATCGGCGTCGCTTTGCGATGACCAGCCACAGCGGTCGCGAGTTCCTGCTCGATCTGCCACGCGCCGCGGCATTGCAACACGGTGATGGCCTGCTCCTGGAGGATGGCCGAGTCATCGTGGTGCAGGCGAAACCGGAGCCAGTAGCCGACATCACTGCAACCGATACACAACACATGAATCGTATCGCCTGGCACCTCGGCAATCGGCATTTGCCGACCGAGATTCACAGCGACTTTCTGCGAATTCGTGAGGACCACGTCATCGTTGATATGGTTCGGCAACTCGGTGGTGAGGTGGAGTTAAAGCTTGCGCCATTCCACCCTGAGGGCGGCGCGTACTCAGGACACAGCCATGCTCACTAATGCCGCGCTGTACAAACTGCAGACCTGGCTGTCGCCCTCTTACCCGGTGGGTGCTTACGCGTTTTCGCATGGTATTGAGAACGCGGTGGAAACGTCACTCGTCAACAATGCCAGTGACGTGACTGACTGGGTAGCTACGATCATTGGTAGCGGCAACGGCTACGCCGACCTGGTGTTTCTTGCTGCGGCCTGGGATGCGACCACAGACAATACCGAACTGGCAGACGTTATCGAGCTGGCGCACGCATTCCAGACCACGGCGGAGCTTCGCACTGAGTCGGTCGCCCAAGGCACTGCGTTTCTGAGCGCGACGCGACACGCCTGGCCGTGCACTGAACTCGACCTGCTGACCGGCGATGTGCCGATTATTTATCCGGTGGCGGTGGGCGTCGCCGCCGCAGGCCACGACATCGACAGAAAGCTCGCGCTGCAGGCCTACGGGCACGCGTTTGTTGCGAACCTGGTATCGGCGGCCATTCGCCTGATACCCCTGGGGCAATCCGACGGTCAGCAAACTCTGGCCACGCTCGAACCAGCAGTTAACGCGGCTGTTGCGCGGGCGGCCGAAATGCCGTTGGCGCGAGTCGCGACGTCAACACTGATGGTGGATATCACATCGATGAATCACGAAACACAATACACGAGGTTATTTCGATCATGAGCACAAATGGTCCGTTGCGAGTGGGCATTGGCGGTCCGGTTGGATCTGGAAAGACGGCGCTAACCGAAGCGCTTTGCTGCAGCATGCGCGATGATTTTTCAGTCGCAGCGATCACCAATGATATTTACACCCGCGAGGATGCCGAATTTTTGTTGCGTGCCGAAGCATTGCCGGCGGAACGCATTGCCGGCGTCGAAACCGGCGGTTGCCCGCATACCGCTATTCGGGAAGATGCCTCTATGAATCTTGCCGCCATCGACGACATGAACAGACAGTTTCCGGATCTTGATATTATTTTCATCGAGTCCGGCGGCGATAACCTCGCCGCGACATTTTCGCCCGAGTTAGCTGACGTTACGATTTACGTTATCGATGTATCGGCTGGCGACAAGATTCCACGTAAAGGCGGACCCGGCATCACCAAGTCAGATCTGCTGGTGATCAACAAGATTGATTTGGCGCCGCTGGTCGGCGCAGATCTTGGCGTAATGGATCGCGACGCCTCGAAAATGCGTGGCGAGAAGCCTTTCCTCTTCACCAATCTGAAGGCCGGTGAAGGCGTTGCCGAGATTCGCATCGCCATTGAACGTCACGGGGGACTTTAGATAGTCACACACATGAAGCCCCTGCAGGGAAGCTTGATTAGGGTGGCCGGGGACGGATCAACTCGCGAAGCGAGTTAAGACGGCGAAGCCGCCCGAAGGGCGAAGATCGGCCTTGCCGATCTGAGTCAATCGAACGTGGTTCTCGGCTACTGGTCTCAGAAATGAGCAGGCCCCTCAGTGTAATTTGACTCATAAGTTGACCACCTAGAAGAGCAAAAAATGGCCGAAATTGCTATTTCGAGCGAGCGCTGTGAGATAAAAGCCAATTCCGACAACCACCGTGATGCCAGCCACGACCTGCACCCGCCGACTGTTAAAGCGGTCTGCAAAGTATCCGGCTGAGGTTAATGAGCGACTGCGACGCAAGTAGCGGCCGAAATAGATGGCACCGTAGACGTAGCCGACCAGGAATAGAACGGGAATCAACAGACGACCCGTGTTGAACCCGTAGACGAAACCCGCATCTCCCAAGAACGTATTGGTACTGAGGAAGCTCACAACCAAAGTGCCCACGATCAACAGGGTGGGCGCCTGACGGCTTGCCAGGAAGTAGTCTTCGAGGTTTATTCACCCTGCGGGCATTTTACTTCTCTCCAGCGGCTTATCGCGGTCCGATACTCAGCCTCCCTGATCCAAATTTTCCTCCGACTGCGTAGTTACACGTTAGAAGGGAGAAAAAGC
>CAXBJV010000095.1:0-6045 GCA_963976215.1 uncultured Woeseiaceae bacterium
TGATGTAGTCAAACTGGAGCTTTTGCAGGTAACTGAAGGAGCTGTAGCCGGTGCCGAAATCATCCAGCGCGAACTTGCAGCCAAGATCCCTGAGCGTGGCAATCTGGCGATCGACCTGCACCGGTCGGCGAATGGCCAGGCTTTCAGTAATCTCAAAAATAATGTTGCCGGGATCGACACTGTGTTGCTCGAAGGTCTCCTGTACGTACCCTGTCAGGTCATCATTTTCGAACGCGTTCGCGGACAGGTTGATCGCGAACTTGAGAACCTCACCTGGCCGCGAGTATTCCTCGTAGGCCTTGGCAGCGTGCCTGATCATCCAGAAGTCGATCTCGGTCATCAGCCCGAAACGTACTGCCGACGGTAAGAACGCATCCGGCGAAATCAGCTTGCCATCTTCGGCCAGCACGCGAATCAATAACTCGTGGTGCGTCGTTTCGCCGCTTTCTATATTGTTGATCGGCTGAAAGCGGATTTCGAACAGGTCCTCGTCGAGCGACTGGCGCAGACAGTTCATCCAGCTCATATCCACGACAGCGCTCTTCGATCCGTCTTGCGGTGTCTGGTAAATACTCAGGCGATTCCGGCCAGCCGATTTCGCTTCGCGGCAGGCGATGTCGGCCTGGTTTATCAGCTCATCATGGTGCAGGTTGGTACCGGACATAATGGTAATGCCAATACTGCAGTGGACGTGGAATATCTGCTCGTCCTCGATATGCGCCATACGGCGCATGTTGGTCAGTATTCGTTCCGCCGCCGTTTGTGCCCCGGCCACGTCCACCGCGCGGATCAGCACCGCAAACTCGTCACCGCCAAAGCGCGCAATCACATCATTGCGTCCGATACTGCGTTGCAGCTCGTCAGCAACTTTGCGGATCAGTCGATCGCCCGCCGGGTGTCCGCAGGCATCGTTGATGTATTTGAACTGATCGAGGTCAATAAAAAACAGCGCACTGGATTTGTCCCGTTGCATGACATCCAGTACCTCTGCACGCAGGATCTCGACAAAGCGACGGCGATTGTAAAGGCCGGTCAGGCTGTCGTGATTCGCAAGATCCTGCAACTGCGCATCGCGTTCGCTCAAGGCGGTCGCAGTCGTTTCCAGCGCTTCGACGATATCGGATATTTCGCGATGCTGCGAGGGTTCAAACTTGACGTTCAGATTGCCCTTCGCCAGCTCCTGAATCGGCAGCTGCAGATCGGCAAACGATGCCAGCGCCTTGCGCAGTGCGTAACGACCGTAGATGGCAAATACGACCAGCAGTGCCAACAGTACAACAACGGCCAGGCGAATATTGGACAACAAGCGATCATGGAAAATGACAAAATCGAGCTTCATGCTGACGAAGCCCAGCAGTTCCATACGTGACTCTGCGTCAAGCGCAGCTGCATCAAAACCGAATAATCCGTCGTCCGGGATTGACTCAACCCAGACCGGCGCCAGGATATTGAATTGCCGCGGATCGAGCAGACCACCACTCATCAGGTACGGCTCGTCCTGCCCGACCACGTCAATCGCGTCCTGCAGTTGCCAGTCGGCCAGGTTTTCTACCGGGTCCATGTCATCGGGCGAGTCGACGGAATGCAGAACACTACCATCCGTTGCGTAGTACACGACCTGGTCGATCTCCGGATAGCGCTCGACAAAGTTATCCAGGCTGACCCGAATTTCCTGGTCTTCGGCAAGGTACAACGGGGAGCCCAGTTCGTTCAGCTGGTCCGTCCACTGCAATGCCCAGCGACTGTAGTTGTCCTGCAGTATCCACTGTCCCCCCCAATAGAGACTGGCTATGGCAAGAAAGCCAACAAGCGTCGCACTGAATACCTGGATAGACAGAATTTCATGTACTAGGGCGCGCTTGCCGGAGTTCGAGCCTGCATACAGGCCCGCAAAGCGGGTTGCAATGTCGCTAAACCATGCAGCGATTCGCGACTTCATCGCTTAACAACCCGGCTGGCGCCAGCGCTGACGACGCGCAACGCCGACAGCGGACTGATCGGCGGTATCTCCGCGAGACCTTTCTCGTGAATCTGGCGGACGATTTTTGCAATTGTCTCGGCAATATCGTCAGGTCGAGACTCGAAACTTATGCTTGCACCGAGATTCAGCATCGCTTCATTCGATACGGCGACTGCAACCTGGCCGCGTCTTGCGATCTCGATGATTTCTCGTAACGATCGCGCACTAAGGATGCGATTATCCGGAAACAGCCAGAAACCGTCGATATCCTGCGCCATGCGCCGGAAAAAATAGAGCGTTTCCTGGTCCGAACGCGACAGGTGAACAGTCAGTTCGACGCCGTGTTTCTGTGCGGCAAGTTGCGCCTCTTCAATGAGTTCGTCGTGCCCGTCACCAACAATAATGCCAATACTCGAAAGCTCCGGATCGAATTCACGCCAGGCGGCAAGCTGCGCATCGAGTGGTGCCAGCGGCGCAATACCGCGGCTGTTTTCAGTCAACAGTTTGTGGTCGCGATAGTTAAAAACCTGCGTAAACACAACCGGCGCATTTGCCATCGCCACGGAAGACTGTGCCGCTCGCAAACCGATGGCAACAATGGTGCCGGAGTCTGAGTCATTAATGCCGCGCAATACCGATGCTGGCGGGCGGCTGCGATCGCTCAAGTCATAGACTTCGAAATTATCCAGCCGTTCGGCCAGCGCATTGGCAACATCGAGAAACGCGGGTTGCTGGCCCGAAATGACAATAGCAACCGACGGCAATTGCGGCGGTTCCGGTACAACAACCGGTTCCGGATTGACAACCGGCTCGGGGGTTTCCTCAACCACCGGCGCAACGACAACCGGCTCGACCACGACCTCGGGCAGCGGGGCCGGTTCGGGCACGGGTTGCTGCAAGGCGCAGCCACCGAGTACCAGGATGGCGGACAGCAGTGTGCAGCGCTTGCGTAAGCGCCCGGCCTCGCTCGTCCCTGGTATTGTAAAAATTCCCATATATGGCCAATCAATGCGTTACGCAGCATCATTGCTGGTAATCGCATTTTGTAGCTCAATCCGGGTCAAATTACTGTGCTGCAGGTCGCCAAACGGCGCCGATAGGCGCACGAGGGTGTCATAATGAGCGGATTCGTGGAGAGAATATGCTGCTAAGAAAATATCAATGGCTTACGTCAGCCGCCGCCGCAATGAGTCTGCTCGCCGCGTCGGTGGCGACCGCTGATGAATGGGTCCGACGCAGCTTCGAAGTTGCGGGCGTAAAAGATGCCCATCTGACGTTCGAATACCCGTTGTCGTGGGGCAAGAAGCCGGCATACAAAACCTTCGACAATGTTACCGATGTCGAGTTTGGGCCCTACGGCCCGCGGTCAAAACCGTTCTTCCTGGTGCAGCTGCAGTCTGTGCCGACTGTCGATCCGGTCAACGCCGAGCAACTCGATCAGATTGCTGAGGTGGAAATCAGCCAGCTTGCAAAGGCCGCTTTCGAGTCCGAGATCCCGGTCAATACCCTGCAAGGCGAGCACAATAACGTGCGCTATTTCTCGATTACCGACAAAGTCAAACGCTGGGGCGAGTTCGACTACCTGACCATGGCGATCATCGGCTCGGGAAACCTGTTAACCAAGTGCTATTTCTTTTCCAGTGACGGCGCACCGGACTTCGGCGCGGATGCGATTCGCATGCTGGAGAGCATCAGGTACACGCCGCCGCCGGTTGATCCCGAGGAAGAGGACTAGGCGACTCGCGAGATCTCCGCGCCCAGCGACTTGAGTTTTTCCTCGAGATGCTCGTAGCCACGATCCAGGTGATAAATCCGGTTAACCCGAGTGGTACCGCACGCGACCAGGCCGGCAAGAATCAGGCTTGCGCTCGCGCGCAGATCGGTCGCCATCACCGGCGCGCCGCTGAGTCCGCCGCGGCGACCCCGGACCACGGCAACCTGCGACATCGGTGAAATATCCGCGCCCAGGCGAACGAGTTCCTGCACATGCATAAACCGATTTTCGAATATGCCTTCGGTGATGACCGACGTGCCCTCCGCCTGGGTCATCAGTGCCATGAATTGCGCCTGCAGATCGGTCGGGAACCCGGGGTACGGCGCCGTTGAAATATCCGTTGCCTGCCAGCGATCGCACTGCGCCAGCGATATCGATGACGCATCGCACTCGATGTCGAAGCCACAGACCGCCAGGTGATCGGTCAATGACCTGAGATGCTCCGGTACGCATTGTTCAACGCGCACGGCGCCGCCGGTTATCGCACCTGCAAGCAACAAGGTTCCCGCTTCGATGCGATCCGCAACAATGGTGTGTTGCGCCGGCGTTAATTTCTCGACGCCTTCGATAGTGATGACGCTACTGCCTGCTCCGTCGATTCTGGCGCCCATCGACTTCAGGTAGTTCGCCAGGTCGACCACTTCGGGTTCTTTTGCCGCGTTCTCGAGAACGGTGGTACCTGTTGCAAGCGCCGCTGCCATCAACGCGTTCTCGGTGCCGCCGACGGTCAGTTTTTCGAACAGGATCCGGGCGCCCTTGAGTTTTTTGGCCCGCGCAATGACATAGCCTTCTTCTATTTCCACCGTGGCGCCAAGTTGCTGCATCGTGTCGACATGCAGGTCGATGGGGCGGGAGCCAATTGCGCAACCGCCGGGCAAGCTGACCCGCGCCTCGCCGTAGCGAGCCAGCAGCGGACCAAGACAAAGGATACTCGCGCGCATTTTGCGCACCAGGTCATACGGCGCTTCTGCCTTGGCGGGAGGTTTGACGACAACCTGCATCGAATGCGCTTCTCGTTCGATATCGCAATTCAGCGCGGCCAGTAGCAGTTCCGTTGAGTCAATGTCTTTCAGCGCGGGAACGTTGTCGAAGCGATGCACGCCATCGGCCAGCAAGCTGGCAAAGAGTATCGGCAATGCCGCATTTTTCGATCCGCTGGTTGCAACTGTGCCCGATAGTTGCTTGCCGCCTTCGACCAAAATTGAGTCCACTTGGTATTCCGCCTTGTTAAAGATTAAGGAGTCACAATCCGCGGGATTGCGCTGAAAATCGCCACGAATAGATCATTGCACTGCATTGTGGCACCAACGGCACACAATAATGGCAAATCATGTCACATCAGATTTGTCGCGGCCAAAATCCGCATCCAGCGGGATCAGCGCGACCACGGCGAAAGACGGGATGGTAACCAACAATACCCAGATGAAGAAGTGCTGGTAGCC
Source organism: uncultured Woeseiaceae bacterium (assembly GCA_963976215.1). Lineage (GTDB taxonomy): Bacteria > Pseudomonadota > Gammaproteobacteria > Steroidobacterales > Woeseiaceae > UBA1847. Next base: position 5,177 of record CAXBJV010000095.1, read on the forward strand.
CAGCGCTTCCTGGATCCAGCCGCTGACCATGCCGGGCAGCATCATGCCCAGTGCCATAAACCCGGTGCAGATTGCGAAGTGCGCCGTGCTGTGGGCGCCCTTTGAGATGTACAGCATGTACAGGGTATATGCAGCGAAGCCCAGCCCGTATCCGAACTGTTCAACACCTACCGCGAGCACAACCGGTAGCAGGCTTTGCGGTTGCAGGTATGCGAGCAGAATGTAAACGGCATTTGGCAGGTTTATCGCCACAACCATCCACCAGATCCAGTGTTTAAGACCGTCACGCGCCGCCAGGAATCCGCCGCAGAGGCCGCCAAGCGTGAGCATCAATGCACCGGCAGTGCCGTAGACGAACCCGACATCCGCTGTGGACAGCCCTAACCCGCCAAGCGCCGGATCGTCGAGCAGAAACGGTGGGGCCAGCTTCGTCAATTGCGCCTCGGCGATTCGGTATAGCAGCAGGAAAGCGAGCACGATGCCGATGCGCTGTTTCTTGAAGAACGAGACAAAAGTGTCGACGAATTTTTCGAACAGGGCACCGGCGGTCTGCACTTCGCCGGCGCGATCGGCGTCCGGCCGCGGCAATACGCGTCGATGCCAGGCGAACAGCATGACGAACACAGCAGCCAGCAGGTAGAACGCAATCGTCCAGGCGAGTTGCAGATTGTTGGTTTCACTCTCGAGGTAGCCGGCGACCATGACCAGCAAACCCTGGCCGGAAATCATCGCCAGGCGAAAGAAGGTATTCCGGACTCCGACGAACCACGCCTGCTCGTGGTCATTTAACGCAAGAATGTAAAAACCATCCGCGGCGATATCGTGGGTCGCGGAACTGAACGCAACGAGCCACAGTGCGGCCAGCGAAT
>CAXBJV010000096.1:0-5596 GCA_963976215.1 uncultured Woeseiaceae bacterium
CCTCATGGTGGAAGCTCCATAGCTATTGCGACAGATTCCCATTAATCATCAGTGTGGCGCAGTACGGGTTTGGCAGACTGCGCCGTAAAGGGAAGAAGAACCGGTCAATGCAAGGGACTATCGCCAAGTGTGGAAACCTGTCCTTTCCTGGCGTTGACAAGTACGGCCACGATGATGGCTGCGATGCCAAGAGCAACCCCGCTCGCCGCAAGTCCCAAGCCATAACCCTGAATCAGCGCATCACCGGCTGACTGCACCAGTTCGGCATCGCCGACTTCCCGACCGCGATACAGAGAAGCAAATGCCTCGGGCATCCGACTGGCCGTGACGGAGACAGAAATGCTCGAAAGGATAGCCAGCCCCAACGCAACACCAATCTGTTGCGACGCGTTGAACAACGCCGATGCGATGCCGGTCTCCTGTGCTTGCACACCCTTCACGGCCGTCAATGCCAGCGCAATGACCGCTCCCACGAAACCGAAGGCGGTGAGGAAGGCGGCTGGCATGAAGTGCCAGCTATAGTCGAGTTGTTGCCCGATGGTCGAAAGCCAGAACAATGCAGCGCTAGCGACCAGCGCAGCCGGAGCTGCGACCTCGCGCGGCGTAAAGCGCATGACAAGCTTTGAACTGACAACAGCACCAATGATGATACCCACCCCAAAGGGCAGAAACGCCATGGCGGTCAGGGTCGGGCTATAGCTGAGGATGTGCTGCAAATAGAGCGTCAGCAAATAGATCATGCCCATGGGGCCGAAGCCCAGCAGCAGCATGGCCAGGTACGAACCGGATCGGTTGCGATCCTTGAACAAGCGGAGCGGCAAAAGTGGATCACTGCTGCGCGACTGTAAAACCAAGAACAGCGGCAGCAGGATAGCCGTAGTGGCGAATGCAATGAGCGTAATGCCATCGGTCCAGCCATGTTCACCACCACGGGTAATTCCATAGACGAGTGCTGCCATGCCGATGATGCTGGAAAGCGCTCCCGTCAGGTCGGGGCGTCCCTTGTGCAATTCCGCTTCGACAAGTGTTCTCGAACCAGCGAGCACCGCCAAACCGATGGGTACATTGATGAAGAACGCCCAACGCCAGCCAAGCAGGCCTGTCAGAAATCCTCCAAGAATCAATCCAGCAATAATGCCAAGGCCAGACATTGCTCCGTAGACGGCCATGGCCTTGTTGCGCTCCTTGCCTTCCGGAAAGGTCGTGGCGATCAACGCCAGGGCATTGGGCGCTGTCAATGCTGCGCCGAACCCTTGGAGGCCGCGCGAGGCAATCATGCTCACGGTGTCCTGGGCCAGGCCAACGAGAAGCGATGCAACCGTAAAGATCGCCATGCCGACCTGCAACATACGCCGACGTCCATACAGATCGCCCAGCCTGCCACCGAACAGGAGCAATCCGCCAAAGGCGAGAATGTACGCATTGATCACCCAAGGCAGGTTCGCTGCCGAGATTCCGAGGTCATTCTGGAGTGTTGGCAACGCAATATTTGCGATCGTATCGTCAAGCACCACCATGAGCTGGGCGGTGGCGATAACGGCCAAGGCCAGACCGAGTGGGCGCTCTGGTCGCCTGAGTGAGAAGGGGACTCTGTGGACATCGATTAACTCCTTTGTGTTTAGTGCGATTACCGAACACCGGTTGCGCTGACTTTTCACAAAAGGGTAATCGTTCCAATGGTTGGAAGGTCAAGGCTGCGTTTGCATGCCTTGCACAGAGAGACTGTCGGCATCGGCCAGGTCTTATCAATAGCCGTGCATTTGGCAGCCCGTCGGCACAGAGCACTCGACAAATCAAAGTCTGAGGCTCCGCAGTTGACCTTACCAGCGTTGGAAAGACTAGATTGGTCGCTGGGACGATCAGGTTCCTCAATTCTCTGATTCTGTGAAGGAGTTCGATATGTATCGATTCAACGTTAACGGCATGACCTGTGGCCACTGCACATCCGCCGTCGAAAAAGCCATTAAAAGTATCGACCCACAGGCGGAAGTATCTACAGATATAGAACACGCCGAGGTCACCGTGCGCAGCCAGGTCAATGAGGCGCGTATCAGTGATGCCATCCGCGAGGCTGGGTACGATAATCAGCACCTTGCCGGGTAATCATTCAGGTCAGGGCAAGGACGCCGCTTCTGAAGTAGACGCGTCAGCGCTTCTCTTTCCCGCGACGTTGCGTGCAATTGGGTTCAATCCCGATAGCCCCGAAGCGCGTGGAATTAAGTTCTCGCTCACCCTTAGGCGTTCCTTTCACTACGCCATCCCCGGCCAGACCGCTGATAATCGGGCAGTCCGGCCGAGCGTCGCCCTGGCAGTTTTCCGCCAGGTGCTTGAGTGCACGGCTCATTTTCTGGAGTTCGCGCGCCTTGAGCTCAAGCTCCGCGACATGCTCAAGCGCAAGACGTTTGACGTCGGCGCTCGCACGACCCCGGTCGCGCCAGAGCGCAACCAGTTCATTCATCTGCGCCACCGAAAACCCGAGATCCCGTGCGCGCCGGATGAAGCGCAGGGTTTGCACATCCTTGTCCGAGTAATCCCTGTATCCAGCTTCGGTTCGCAACGCTTCCGGAATCAAGCCGATCGATTCGTAGTAGCGGATCATCTTCGCCGATACACCCGATGCCTCCGCTGCCTTTCCAATATTCATAGCCATGCCTCTCCAGATAACATCAAGCCTGCACTGTGGCAGGCTCGGTTGTCCTTATTTCGCTTGTGCAAATTCCACCTGTCTCTGCGACACGTCGTTGTCGTCCGTCCCCATGGGTGAGCGGAAATGACGCAATCTCAGTGCATTGCCGAGTACAAACACCGACGACAGTGCCATGGCGCCGGCAGCGAAGACGGGCGAAAGCAGGATGTCGTAGGCCGGATAGAGCACACCTGCCGCGACCGGAATCAAAGCCGTGTTGTAGGCAAACGCCCAGAACAGATTTTGTCGGATGTTGTCGATGGTTGCCTTCGACAAGGCGATCGCCTTTGGCACACCTTGCAGGTTACCCGACATCAGCACCACATCAGCCGCTTCAATGGCAATGTCCGTACCTGTGCCAATGGCAAGACCTACATCCGCTTCGGCCAGAGCGGGAGCGTCGTTGATGCCATCACCGACGAACGCCACCTTGCCGTGCTCTCCCTTAAGGCGGCGCACCGCGTCGACCTTGCCGTCCGGTAGCACTTCCGCCACCACCTCGTCGATCCCGAGTCGCGCCGCGATGGCCTTGGCCGTGTGGGCGTTGTCGCCGGTGATCATCGCGACCTTGAGCCCGAGATCGTGCAGGGCCTTGATGGCAGCAGGCGTCGTTTCCTTGATCGGGTCGGCAACGGCGATAATCGCCGCAAGCTTGCCCTCTATCGCAGCATAGAGCGGAGACTTACCCTCGTCGCCGAGGCGTTTGGCGACCTTGGAGAACGCCGCCACGTCGTGACCGAGTTCGCTCATGTAGCGGTCAGCACCTATCTCGACCCGCTTGCCACCGGCCTCAGCCTTCACGCCAAAACCCGTCACCGATTCGAAGTTCGACACGTCCGGCAGTGAGATGTTCTCCGCGGCGGCGGCGTTCACGATCGCACGGGCGATCGGGTGTTCGGATTTGGCCTCGATGGCCGCGACCAGAGCCAACACGTCTACGTGCTCGAATCCGGTGGCCAATTCCAGATCGGTGAGAGCCGGTTTGCCTTCCGTCAACGTGCCCGTCTTGTCAACGGCAACGACCTTGGCATCTTTCAACAACTGGAGTGCTTCACCCTTGCGGAAGAGCACGCCCAGCTCGGCACCGCGGCCAGTGCCGACCATGATCGAGGTCGGTGTGGCCAGCCCCATGGCGCAAGGGCAGGCGATGATCAGCACCGCGACGGCGTTGACCAGCGCGAAAGTGAGCGCGGGCGACGGGCCGAACCACATCCATGTCCCGAAGGTGAGAATCGCTGCCACAAACACCGCAGGCACGAAATACATCGTCACCTTGTCGACCAGCGCCTGGATTGGCAGCTTCGACCCCTGCGCTTCTTCCACCATGCGGATGATCTGCGACAGAACGGTGTTGCCGCCGACAGCCGTCGCACGGATGGCGAATGCGCCTTTCTGGTTCACCGTTCCGGCCACGACCTCGCTGCCGTGCTTCTTGGAGACGGGGATCGGTTCTCCCGTGATCATCGATTCATCGACATAGCTTTCGCCTTCGATGAGTTCGCCATCCACCGGAATGCGATCGCCGGGACGAACCTCGACGATATCTCCCGACAAGACGGAGTCGATCGGCAGTTCGATCGACTTATCGTCCCGACGCACCCGTGCCATTTTGGCCTGAAGCCCGACAAGACGCTTGATCGCCTCGGAGGTGCGTCCCTTGGCGCGAGCCTCCAGCAACCGGCCGAGCAGGATGAGAGTGACGATAACAGCGGCGGCCTCAAAGTAGACGTTGACGGCTCCGTCGGGCAGGAACCCCGGCGCGAAGGTCGCCACGAGCGAATAGCCATAGGCTGCCATGGTGCCGACCGCGACCAGGGAGTTCATGTCGGGGGCAAGCCGCCCGAGGGCCGGAAACCCCTTGTGGTAAAAGCGGATGCCCGGCACGAACAGAACGATGGTTGTCAACACGAACTGGAGATACCAATTCGTCTCCATGCCGATCGTTGAGGCAATCAGGTCGTGCATGCCAGGAATGAGGTGTGAGCCCATCTCCAGAATGAAGACAGGCACGGTCAACACCGCTGCAATCGTGAAATCACGTGTCAGTCCACGGCGTTCCGCGTCCTTCTTCTCGGTGCGCTCATCGGTCTCGCCCCGACTGCTACCCGTAGCAGCCGCGATTACCCTGGCATCATATCCCGCGTTCTCGATAGCCGTCACCAAGGCGGTCGCATCGGCGCTGCCCTGGATCGTGGCTCTTTCAGTCGCAAGGTTGACAACGGCACTGGTGACGCCGGGCACAGCCTTGAGCGCCTTTTCGACGCGACCGACACAGGACGCGCAGGTCATACCTTCGATGGAAAGCTCTGTGGTCTCAGCAGGCACCGAATAGCCAGCTTTCTCGATAGCGTTGATGAGTGATCCGCGGTCGAGTGGCGAAGCGGACTGGATATCGGCACGTTCGGTCACCAGGTTCACCGTAACAGTGTCAACGCCCTCGACCTTCTTGAGTTCAGCCTCCACGCGCCCGACGCAGGAAGCGCAACTCATACCTTCGATGGGAAAGCTTGTCACCGTCACAGCCGACGGATTCAATTTGTCTTGAGTATGCATCATTCGTCTTCTCCACAAGCATCTCCTGATGATATTCCAGAAAGATAAACCTTCCTATTGTGGGAAGGTCAAGCGCTAAATTTCCTGATGCATAGTTACCACACCCAGTACTTACGGGAACATCGAATCCGGGTTTAGGTTGAAAACTCCATACGAGTGTTGTCAGCAGTCAGTGGCACATCGGACAAATTCGCGCTAAGGGAGCGTTCGAGGTAGACAGAAGGATGCGCGATGAATTCTCTAGTACCACAATCCTTACGCATTTGTTCCAGGCCTCGCCAACCAGTTTTTCCGTTGGGAAAGTGTAATCTGTGATTGCACGCCAAAGAGAAAATCAACCAGCTAATCCGAATACCC
>CAXBJV010000097.1:0-5081 GCA_963976215.1 uncultured Woeseiaceae bacterium
TTATTGTCGGCGGGCTCGAGAACCACGTCCCGAGAAATCTGGACAGCGTTCAAAATCTGTATTTATAACCTCTGTGCGAGAAACCAGCCGTCAGGAAGACAGCGGCAGCCTTATGTCTGCGAGAGACATCTACAAAACATCTACCAAGGCAATAGACCATTGCCTCCAGAGACTACGCCGCAGCTTGATTGGGCGCAAGTCGCCCACGCAGGGAATTGGGCAGCGCCTCGGTAATGACAACGTCGACAAATTGGCCGATCGTCGACGAGTCCGCGTCGAAATTGACCCAGCGGTTGTTTTCGGTGCGCCCAGACACCTGCGCCGCACTCTTTTTCGAGATTTTTTCGACCAGGACTCGCTGCGTCGACCCGACCATCTGGCGACTTATGTTCATTGCCTGCTGATTGATCCGGGCCTGCAACAACGCAAGGCGCTCCTTTTTGGTGTCCATCGGCGTGTCGTCCGGGAGACCGGCTGCGGGCGTACCCGGGCGCGCGCTGTAGATGAAACTGAAGGACTGGTCGAAACCAATGTCCGCGATCAGGTTCATCAATGCTTCGAAATCGCGATCACTTTCGCCGGGGAAGCCGATGATGAAATCAGATGACAGCGAAATATCGGGTCGCGCCTCGCGTAATTTGCGAATCTTCTGTTTGTATTCGAGTACCGTGTGGCCACGTTTCATCGCCGCAAGAATTCGGTCGGAGCCATGCTGCACCGGCAGGTGTAAATAGCTTGCAAGCTTCGGCACTTCGGCATACGCCTGGATCAGGCTATCCGTAAATTCGACGGGGTGCGATGTGGTAAATCGTATTCGATCGATACCCTCTACAGCCGCAACGTAATAGATCAGCGTCGCGAGATCGGCAATTTGCCCGTCGTGCATCGGCCCGCGATACGCGTTGACGTTTTGGCCCAGCAGGTTCACTTCGCGAACTCCCTGCTCGGCGAGCGCCGCAACTTCGGATATCACGTCGTCGAACGGCCGGCTGATTTCTTCACCGCGCGTGTACGGCACAACACAAAAGCTGCAATATTTACTGCAGCCTTCCATGACCGATACAAACGCTGTCGGGCCTTCGGCGCGCGGCTCCGGCAAGCGATCGAACTTCTCGATCTCCGGAAAAGAAATATCCACCACCGACGAACGTTGTTCCTCGGCGCTATCAATGAGCTGCGGCAAGCGATGCAGCGTTTGCGGCCCAAATACGACATCCACGAAAGGAGCACGCTCTGTAATGCCGGCGCCTTCCTGGCTGGCAACACAGCCGCCGACACCAATCTTGACCCCGGGCTTGCGGTCCTTCAGTTTGCGCCAGCGGCCGAGTTCGGAAAAAACTTTCTCCTGTGCTTTCTCGCGAATCGAACAGGTATTCACGAGCAACAGATCCGCCGCTTCCGGCGCATCCGTCAACTCGTAACCGTGCGACTCGCGCAGCACGTCCGCCATCTTGTCCGAGTCGTACTCGTTCATCTGGCAGCCCATGGTCTTGATGTAAAGCTTTTTACTCACGGTATTCTCGAAAAGCGTTCCGATTTATTGCGTCTAAAACGGAATGTCGTCATCAAAATCGTCGGGGCCCGGCTGCGGCGGTGCATTGCCGCCACCCTGGCTGCCGCCACGACTGCCGCCCTGACTACCACCCTGGCTGCCGCCACCGAAATCACCGCCGCTGCCGCCACGACCACCGAGCATCTGCATTTCGTCAGCGATGATCTCCGTGGTGTAACGGTCGTTGCCGTCCTTGTCCTGCCACTTGCGAGTCCGCAGCTTGCCTTCGATATAGACCTGCGATCCTTTGCGAAGATACTCGGCCGCAATTTCGGCGAGTCGGTTAAACATCGCCACGCGATGCCATTCGGTGCGTTCCTTTTTCTCACCAGTTTGCTTGTCTTTCCAGGATTCGTTAGTCGCAACCGTCAGGTTGGTTACTGCCGAACCGCTCGGCATATACCGGGTTTCCGGATCTGCGCCGACATTGCCGACAACGATTACTTTGTTTATTCCGCGGGCCATGCTGGTCCCCTGTTTTGGCGTTATGTATGGTTTTTTGTGGCTCGCCGGCTCACGGCGAGGGGGCACCATTGTAGGGCCTATTTGGCCAAATACTAGCCCGATTTCTGTCTCAGCTGGATGGATTCGGGGTGGATTTGGGAAATTGCGTCGGTCCGGTAAGCGCTTACTGCAATGGCTCGCTACGCTGCGCTTTATTTGCTGTAAGCGCTTTCCCTCCCGCCGCATCGCTGTTCCTGCCCAGTCCGTGTGCCGCGAGCCAGATCGCGGCTAGTAGAGCGCAAACAAAGAAGACATTGCCGGGGTCACCCTGGCCGAGAAACCGGCCGCCGATCAGGCCGCCTGCAAACGCACCGAGGAACTGCGCGCTGGAAAACACACCCAGGGATGCGCCGCGCAGCTCGCCGTCAGCGAGTACCGACAGCCGTGCCGGGAGGCTGGCTTCGAGGAAGTTGAAGCCGGCAAAGTACAACACCAGGGCAAGAAACACCGGCGTGACCGAAAATGCCGTGAAGGTCAGGGCCAGTTGCGCAGCCGCGACCAGCATCACCGCGACGGCGATCAGGCGGCCGCTGCCACGTCGATGATCCTTCATGATCATCGGTACCGTGACCACGAGGGAAACCAGCAGCGCGCCGATATACATCTTCCACTGCTGCGTCAGCGGCATGTCGAGGTCGTGCAGAAGCAGGAAAGGCAGGGCTACGAACGATGCAGTCATTATGGCGTGCAGCAGGAACACGTAAAAATCGATGCGCAACAACTCCGGACGCAGGGCCGGCAACAGATTCCAGCTGGCCGCCTTTCTTATTTGCGGAACCTCCGGTAACAACCTGAGCATCAGCGCTGCGAGCACGGCCAGCACCGCGGCCGCCCAGAAGATGGCCTGGACGCCATACTTCGCGGCCAGCAGCGGGCCTGCGATCATGGCGAGAAAAAACGACAGACCAATTCCGACGCCATAGACCGCCATCGATCGTGTCCGGACTTCCTCACGCGTCGCATCGGCAATCAATGCCGTCAGGGTCGCGGAGATTGCGCCAGCGCCCTGCAACAAGCGTCCAGTGATGACGCCGTATATGGAGTCACTCACCGCGGCAACCACGCAGCCCAGCGCGAATACCGCCAGGCCGCCGAGAATAATGGGAATGCGTCCGACGCGATCGGACAGGGCTCCCAATGGCACCTGAAATGCGGCCTGCGTCAAACCGTAGGCACCGACGGCCAGGCCAATCAGCAGGGGCGTCGCATTGTCGAGATCGCGGGCATACAGGGCCAGGACCGGCAACAAGGCGAACAGGCCAAACATGCGAATGACCGCAATCAGCGCAATCACCCCGACTGTGCGGCGTTCCGGCGCCTTCATTGAGACGATGCTGTCGGGGTTTTCCGTGTTCAATGCCCTGTTCCTTTGCGCCGCCGATGCGCGGCGGCGTATATTAGCAGGTTGGCCGCTACTGACTGCACTTCTTAAATGAAAACCATTGATATTCGCGGTGCGCGAACGCACAACCTGCAAAACATCGATCTCGAACTGCCGCGCGACCAGTTGATCGTCTTTACCGGCCTGTCCGGTTCCGGCAAATCGTCGCTGGCCTTCGACACAATCTATGCCGAGGGACAGCGCCGCTATGTCGAATCGCTGTCAGCTTATGCGCGGCAATTTTTGTCGATGATGGAAAAGCCCGACATCGATCACATCGATGGCCTTAGCCCGGCGATTTCAATCGAACAAAAATCGACCTCACACAACCCGCGTTCAACCGTCGGTACCGTCACCGAAATCTACGACTATCTGCGCCTGCTGTATGCGCGAGCAGGCACCCCGAAATGTCCGGATCACAATTTGCCGCTGGAAGCTCAAACCGTTGAACAGATGGTCGACCAGGTGCTGGCGATGCCGGCCGGTACGAAACTCATGCTGCTGGCGCCAGTCGTTGCCGATCGCAAGGGCGAGCACGTCAATTTAATGGCCGACTTGCAGGCGCAGGGATTCATTCGCGCCCGCATCGACGGCGAGATCTATGAACTCGACCAGCCGCCAACGCTCGACCTGCGCAAGAAACACAGCATCGATGCCATCGTGGATCGGTTTAAGGTCAAAGACGACCTGCGTCTGCGCCTTGCTGAATCCTTTGAAACAGCATTGCGCCTTGCTGATGGCACCGCGAAAATCGCATTGATGGACGACGCCGAGGCCGAAGAAGTCATTTTCTCGGATCGCTTTGCCTGCAATCACTGTGGCTACAGCCTGACCGAACTTGAGCCAAGACTGTTTTCGTTTAACAACCCGACCGGTGCCTGTGCCACCTGTGATGGTCTCGGCGTTAGACAGTTCTTCGACCCATCCAGGGTCATAGTGAACCCGCACCTGTCGCTTGCGGGCGGCGCAATCCGCGGCTGGGATCGAAAAACCACTTACTACTACCAGATGATCAAGAGCCTGGCCGCGCACTATGACTTCGATATCGAAACACCGTTCGATGAGCTCGGCGATAAACTGCAGAACATCGTTCTGTACGGCAGCGGCAAGGAAAAGATCGAATTCTTTTACGAAAACACCCGCGGCATGCAGATCAAGAAACTGCACCGCTTCGAAGGCGTGCTGCCAAACCTGGAACGCCGCTACCATGAGACAGAGTCCAACGCCGTTCGCGAGGAACTTACCAAGTTCCTGAACAGCCAGGACTGCCCGGACTGCGACGGCACGCGACTCAATCGTGCCGCGCGGCATGTTTTTATCTGCGAGCGATCCTTGCCGGAAATTACACGGCTATCGGTCGGACACGCGCGTGAGTTTTTCCAGACGATGGAAATCGAAGGCTGGCGCGCCACGATTGCCGACAAGATTGTCAAGGAGATTGGTGACCGGCTTGGCTTCCTGTCGGATGTCGGCCTCGATTACCTGTCGCTGGATCGCTCCGCCGACACGTTGTCTGGCGGCGAAGCACAGCGTATTCGGCTGGCAAGCCAGATCGGATCCGGGCTGGTTGGCGTCATGTACATTCTGGACGAGCCATCGATCGGCCTGCACCAGCGCGACAATCAGCGCTTGCTCAGCACACTC
>CAXBJV010000098.1:0-4833 GCA_963976215.1 uncultured Woeseiaceae bacterium
CGCTGGTTGGCGCGGTGCTCGGGGTCGGACTCGCGCGCGGTCTCGGCGCGGTGAACCTGGGCACGGTCAAGGACGTGGTCGTGTCGTGGCTCGTCACGGTGCCGGCCGGTGCCGGGCTTGCCGTGGTGTTCTACCTCGCGCTGCGGGCGATGTTCTGAGCACACCGGGTCACGGCCGCCGGCCGGTTCGCGCACGCCTGGCGGTAAATCGGGAAACGTACGTTTCGTTTATCGCGCGATGCGGATCGGGATCGGGCGGCGATCGGGATGGTTATTCCCCGCGCGGGCAATGACGTCGAAGCGTGGTCTGCAGTGCGGGAGATAAATGGTGGCCGGGGACAGAATCGAACTGTCGACACAAGGATTTTCAGGGGCATGGGGATTTCCTGGTTGTTGATATCGTTGGAGTAGGGTGCATTCGGATCACTTAGGGAAACTCATGTTGAAACAGCGGGTTGAGTTTGTTGAGCATAGACAATAAGCATCCCGCAGTGATCCGTGAGCGTACCGGGAATTTGGGTCTGCGTAGATCGAGAATATTGGCATCATGCCCCGGCGACGTCGTGACGGTCGAACTTCTGCAACTCGTAGTAGCTTCAACGAAGCCGGTCATCTTCTCGTCGCGAACGTATCACTCATGGTTTTAGGGACTACCAAGCTGGTTCGAGCCGCGATGGCGATCCAATCCTGAGCTACCTACTATCTTTGAGAAAGCTTGCCCCGCGCGATAGGCGCGCCTGCAATTGATCTGCAATGAAGCCGCTTAATTTTTCAGCATCTTTCCACCTTGCTGTGCGGCGAGTTGCGTCTAGATCGTGATGTTTGATTAGGGCGCGCAGCACGTCGACAGATTGTTCGCGGAGCCACAGTCGAAAATCAACTGAGTCGCGAAATCTCCACTCGGAATGGACATCCGGGAGCTCGACATCACCATTTGGTTTTGATCGTTTTCGGGACTGAGACTTACTGGTAGGAACCGGCTCGAGGATTTCCTCAAGACGTTCTGCGAACTCCGGGTTCTTCTTTGCCTCGTCGGCAACTAGATCGACTAGGCGTCTTAAAACCCCGATCAACGCTTTTTGCTTTCGCATATTTCTTTGATTTCCTGTGTCAGGGTTCGTAGCGGTTCGTATGCCGAGCCATATTTACCTTTAAATGTCCGAATATCTGCATCGACATCCGCGCCGCGAGCGACTTGGACGGTCTGCGGGATTGCCGTTCCGAGTAGCGGGGGTTGAGCCAAGGAACCTGACTCACCGAAGCGTCCAAGCCGTGCGGCTCTGAGGTCTTTGATGACGCGGTCATGAAGGCCATTCTTTTGAACTTTAGTGGCGACAATGCCTAGTGCCGGGATCTCGCGGCCGATATCGTCGGCGAATCGAGCAACGTTATCTACAATTTGATAGATACCCCAGGTCGAAACAATGTCCGGAATTGTCGGTATAACGTAGCCGGACGATATACGTAGCCCATTTTTGGTGACGGTACCCAAACTTGGCGGACAGTCGATAACTACGTAGTCGTATCGATCCAAAACCGACTGCAAACCGGCTCTAAGAATTTCCAGCGGATTAGACATGAAGTTGCCCGACAGCGCGATCATCGGGATCCGGTCTTGAAGCTCGATCAATCGTATGCTTGATGGGAGAAGATCCAGACGGGCAATGCCGTCATTGATCGTCGACACTCGGCGCGCTAGAGCCGCTTCGACTTCAAAATTCGGTCCTTCATGCGCGTCGAGCTTGTCGGCGAAAAGTTGGGCAACGGTGCGGCCGGTGTCATCCATTTCTGCCCACCGTTCTTCTGAAATCAGCGATACAGTGGCGTTGGTCTGCGGGTCCAGGTCGACTACTAGAACGTGCTTACGTTCTTCTTGCGCCAGCAATTCTGCTACCGCAACTGCGGTCGTTGTCTTACCAACTCCGCCTTTGAGGTTAATGAAGCTGAGCACGTGAGTTTCCTCACCCTTATGGCCTTTCACCCACTCTTCGACTTTCTCCCGGTCCCATACGGGGCCGCTCTGCAGGTTCTGAATTGGGCGCGGGAAATGGTCATACCGCATCCGCCAATTCGATACGGCCTGCTTAGAAACCCCCGCGAAATCAGCGATTTCCGCAATTCCTACTAATTTGTCCTGGACCATTGTGACCAATGTCCTCATACCGATACACACTACACATATTAGGTATTGCGTGTACAAAATCAACATAAATGCATATTCGTGTTGATATCTGAGCATCAAGCCCTCAATAAATGTATTATTGGTTTCATCAGTTGCTATCAATGAAATCAAAACCTAGACTCTAGGTGAAAGCTAGGCAATTAGATGCATGAGTAACGTCTACCCACTCCACCGAGAGCACAACCTGATCAGCCACATCCTGCGGGTTGGTCACACGGGCCATCGAGTCTTTGAAGACCTGAGCGCGGCTGGCCAAATGCCCTTTCGGCGTGCGGTATTTGATGCCAGCCACTCACAACGCCAACACGATTTAATCGCCGCCTTGGCATCTTCAGGCGTAGAAATCGTACTTGATACGAAATCTGCAGAACTGGCCTATGAAATCGGTATGCATTCGCGGGCGAGGGATTTGCCCTGGGCATTGTCGGAGCGCATTCAACGGCCAGACGATTGGACGGGCGTACCGGGGCGCGCGCGAGCAGAGCAGATTGCGGAATTCGCGCAGGTAATCAAAGCAGACGCCGTATTGGCGCCGACACATTTCATCGACTCAGCCAGATCGCCGTGGCTCGCTACTGATGTCATGGCCGCTCGGTTGCTTCGCGACGCTTTAGATGCGCTTGGCAGTAAAGATATTCGCGTTGACTACTGTTTGACGGCACCCATTAGCCCATTACGGGACCAGGCCCAAATAGACCTTGTCGCCCGTGCGATAGCCGATACGCCGGATGGTAACCTCTGGCTACGGTTGTCGGGATTCGGAATGACTGGGAGTGCTGCCGCTTTGAGGCGCTACATCGAGTTCGCCTGGCGCCTTGCTTCGCTTGGCAAGCCGATTATCGCGGACAATGTCGGCGGTAATGCTGCACTGAGTCTCGCGGGCTTCGGAGCAGTGGGTGGAATTTGCCAAGGTGCTGCGGAGCGTGACAGCTTTAATGTTTCCAGTTGGCGTTCCCGGCCTACAGGCGGACGGGGACCGCAGAAGCGAATCTATGCACCTGCTCTGGATCTGTTTTTGCCCAAGAAAACCGCCGAGACGTTTCTGGATAGGCGGTACGCGAGGACGCTCATTCTTTGCAAAGACCAATCATGCTGTCGCGATGCAGAAGACATGATCGTTAACGCGAAACGGCACGCGATCATCCAGAGCAACCAACAAATATCGAACTTATCGCGTAGGCCGCCGTTGAAGCGGGTCGATTTTTTGCTGACCGAAGCCTTGCCCGAAACAGGAAGAACATTGCGAAAGGCTCGCCGGATTAAGTTCGAAGATGAAAAGTTAACAGCCAGGTTGCAGGCGCTCGCGGATCGCTCCGAGCGGATGTTACACGTGCTAGAAGACTTGCATTCGAGCGTCGAGATCACTCCAATTCCGAAAACGCCAATAAGTACTGTAAAGAAAGTCGAACAAGCAGGCTGATACGATGGAAGAAAACGCTATCACTAAAACAATTGACGACCTGCGTGAACACGGGAAGCTGTCCGGGGTCGACGTCGCGAACATTGCTGCTGTTTCGAAAGCTACTGTTTCACGGTGGAGCACTGGCAAAGCGACGCCACACCCTAAGACCCAGCTTGTATTGTCGGACTTAAGATACGTCGTTGATAGGCTTGCCGAGTTCTATAACCCGGATGAAACTCGCGCGTGGCTATATTCTCGAAATGACTTGCTAGATGGTGCCCGAGCGATTGAGCTAATTCACGACGAGCGGACAGATGAGGTACTGGCTGCTATAGAACGAATTGAGTCGTTAGCGTATCTCTAATTGAAGATCTATAACGCCGAGAAGTATGAGCCAAATTCTCGATCCCGGCCTGCTCGACGCGATCGAGGCACTTGAATGCGAAGCATTTGAAGGGAATGTTTGGCGGGTTACATGGGCCACGCGGGATCCTCTGGCAGGTGGTTCCGGCGGAGGGCGTTGGACCCCTAGTAACCAATTCGAGGCTCTCTACACAAGTTTACACGAAGATGGCGCTTTAGCTGAGATCTATTACCACCTATCAAGAGCTCCCGTTTTCGCATCGTCGAACATGCTAATCAATACGGTGAGCGTTTCGTTAAACAAGGTGTTGCGAGTAAGCGAGGACGACCTCCGGAACGTTGGGTTAGAAGACCCAATGGCAAGCAAGATTCCGTACAAAGCAAGCCAGTCTATTGGCGCCGCAGCATACTTGCTTGATCATCAAGCCATTATCGTTCCTAGTGCGCGCTGGAATTGTGACAATTTGGTCTTGTTCCTTGATAAATTCGATGTAGGTGAGTGCCTAGAAGTGCGGGAGTGTCGTGAGGTGAATTGGCCGGCATGGCGCGAAGCGAATGACTACCGGGGTCGAACTCGCGATTAGAAGCAATCCGGTCGTAGCAGATAACCGTTTATCCCGACCGATATCGAGTGTTCGAGAACTTAGGATATTCATCGTGTACTGTGACGTCGCCCGAAATCCATCGCAAAGCACAGTTTCATGGAACCGATGCACCCTGTATTTGCAGTGTTGCACCGGCGCGTCTAGAAATCACTGTGCGCCGAGACGCACGGTCGGCCGAAGATTTCGGCAATCGTGGAGGGTGTCCTGAATTCTGTGTGTGAGCCGGTTAGTGATTTCATGCGGTTAATGTGAAGCGCTCGCCGAATTGTATCGCGAGTTGAG
>CAXBJV010000099.1:0-4621 GCA_963976215.1 uncultured Woeseiaceae bacterium
CCGCGGAACGGCGATCCCTTTTTCCAGACAGCCCGCGCCTCTGATGTCGATGAAACGCTGTCGGGAATGGCCTTCTCCACCAGTCGATGGAGATGGTTTTCCAGCAGACTCTCGAAATCGCTGGGGGCCTCGAATGCGTGGAATGCTGCGGTCAGCGTCCCTTCCGCGCGATCATGGAACCACTTGTCAATGAACTCATCGAGCTTCTTTTTTTGTGCGAGGCGATCGAGCAGTTCTTTTTCGTCGTCCAGCCGCACTGACGGTGGCGCGGTCTTGCGATATACGAGCAAGTCCGGCTTGCCATTCTTGCGAAAACCCGCGATCGCTTCCTCAAACTCGAATTCAGTGCCTGACTCGTATCGCGTCCCGTCCTCTCGCACGAATTCTTTGGGTAACTTGGTGCCGAGTCGCGACCAAAGTATCGCGATGACAATATCGGACTCGGACGGTTTGACGATCTGGTGTTGAAACGTCGAGGTTGCGACCAGCGGCTGGTGCTCCCACAGCACCGGTTCGAGCACCACTTTGCCGATGTACTCGCTTTGCAGTCGCTCGATGACCCGGTTTGCAATGGCACGTTCTTCGAAAACGTCACCGGGCGAGGATATGAATATCCGCAGTGTCTTCAATGATCTACCTTCTTGTTTTAACTGTATTTTAGTAGATCGGGCGGCCAATAGATATTGCGCGCCGGTTTCAGCGGCAAGCGGTAGAGGCTGAATCAGCTACATGTTTGTTCCACCGGCGCCCCACAAACCATCTTGCGATCGCGAGACAATCTATCCCGGAAAAAACGGTGACAGTGACCTTAATTCCTACGGGAGTTATCGGTTTAAAGCGAAACTTGCGAACTAAGGTCAACGAATTAAGGTCACTGTCACCCTAATTCTTGGGTACCTGTTATCGGGTTATTTGGTACCCAGCAGCTTCAACTGAGGCAATGAGTTCCTTTTCAGCCTCCCCGCTGGCAAGCATTCTGGCCTGCTGCGCCAAGCGATAGCGCTCCTGGGTCGCGTAGTGCTGGAATACCTCGCTCTCATGTAGAGACTCGAATACGGGCAATTCATCGAGTGGCAGTGCCAGACTGGCGATCGCAATTGGCATGGTGTTTGAATCGAGGTTCGCAAGTTCAGATAGTGCTTTGTCGTTCTGACCGTTCACGGCCAGCGCACCAATTCGCACGATTCGGCGAATGGGCAAGTTGGCGACCATTTCCTGACTCAGCAGGTCCGACGCCAGCAGCATGCTGCTGACGCGCTTTGATGCGCCCGCGTTGCCCGCTTTCCTGTAGCAATACGCGAGCAACACCGCATCCATCATATCCTCGGTGGCAAGGTAGTCGAGAACCTCGCCCCGCAAGGACGGATACTGCCGCTCCAAAGTACTAATAGCGCTTTTATAGTTGCCTGCCTTGGTATTGGACCAGGCCGCCAGTGACGCGAAACCCGATTCCCCGGTCTCTGCAAAAGCCTGTGAGGCCTCGCCAGCGAGACTTTTGAAGTCGTTGTCCAACCAGGCCTGCACCAGTCGGGATATGTCGGCGCCGTCATTAACGGCTTTAAATTGCTCCGCAGCTTCGAGGGCCTCATCCGCCCAGCCAAAAGCTTTATAGGAAACTGCAAGGTAATAAATCTCCAGCGGGTTTGGATCGCGTTC
The DNA here is from genome assembly GCA_963976215.1 of uncultured Woeseiaceae bacterium. Taxonomy (GTDB): domain Bacteria; phylum Pseudomonadota; class Gammaproteobacteria; order Steroidobacterales; family Woeseiaceae; genus UBA1847. The sequence goes on from CAXBJV010000099.1 coordinate 1,657, forward strand.
GACGGCTTTGATACCCCATAGGGTAGACCTGTCCAGTCGACCAACCATGTATTCCAGGCTCGAAAGATAACGATAGGTGATGCTGAGATCCGGAAACAATGACTGCATCTTGTAGAGATGTAGACGGCTCTGTTCGCGTTCGCCCAGATAGAGATAGGCGTTGGCCAGCCCGGTCAAGGACAGTATGTTGAGCGGATCGAGTTCGACGACTTTCTCGAAGTGCTCGCGTGCCAGCGCACCATTACCGATGTCCATGTAGATCGATGCGAGCCATTGCAATGCAAGAATGTTATTCGGTTCAATTTCGAGCGCTTTCTTATACAGCTCCAGTGCCCTGCCTTTCGCGGCCGGGTCGCTCGCCGTTGCAGCGCGCAACTCCTCGACCAGGGCCGCGACCGCCAACGTGTCCGCGGTTGGCTCTTCAATCGAGAGAGCGACATTAATTGCCGTACTAGCCTCGTAAATCGCTTCGTCCGGCGAAATGTCCCGATAGTTCCAGAATTGCAGCGCCACTGCGGTCGCGTAGCCAGCGAAATATTTTGGATTATTTTTGTCGAGCCCTGATGCTTTGGCAAACAAATCGCGCGCACGGCGGATATTCCGCAGCCCTCGTTCAGCGATTGCAGCCTGCGCGATCAGGTAATAATTTTGCGCTTCAATATTGCCCGGAGCAGCCGAGGCCGCTTTCGTAGACCCCCCGAGTATTGTCGCCTGCAACGCACCGGCCACGTCGGTGGCGATGCTGTCCTGGATGGCAAAAATATCGCCATCCGCCCGATCGTAGGTCTCCGACCATAAGTGAAAGCCGTCTGCCGCTTTAATGAGCTGCGCGGTGACGCGAATTTGATTACCGGATCGGCGCACACTACCTTCCAATATATTCGCAACGCCCAGTGCTTCAGCGATGTCACGAAGGTCTTCGTTGCGTCCTTTGTAGTAAAAGGACGACGTGCGGCCAGCAACTTTCAGACCGTCGACTTTTGCCAGCACATTGAGCAGCTCTTCTGACAGACCATCTGCGAAGAATTCGTCATCTTCGGATGCCGTCATTGCAACAAACGGCAATACCGCGATCGACTTGTCGACGCCATCCGGCACCTTGCCTGGGTCGTCAGTCGTGGCTGGCCGCTCAATCTCAGGCGTTGCCTCAGGCACCGCGGCACGTTCAGTGCCCAGCATGTAGCGGTCTACACCCAGTATGCTAACGGCGACAATCAAAGCGGCTATTGTCAGGATATTTAGTTTTTTGCCAGTATCCTGAGTGATTGAGTTTTGTGGATTTACGTCGCTTTCCAGTTTTACGCCATCGGGCGTCATTTCAAATGCCCAGGCAAGAATGAGCGCGATGGGTAATCCCAATAGCAACAGAACGACGACGACCTTCAAGACCCAGTCGGGCGCACCGAAATTCTCGAACGCAAATTCGGCAACCTGCGCGACGAGCCAGCCGATAACGACATAAGCGATACCAACGCGGAAAACATTCCGGCGCTTGAGCTCTTCTATGATCGCCATTCCACTCGGACCCTGCAATCTGCCAGCCGGGATAATACCCCTTATGCGGATGGATTACTTGCGCTCGCCGGGATGGCGAATGCCTGTGTAGACGCCGCGCGAGGCAAGTGCCTAATTTACGTGGCAACCATCTCGCCCAATAAAAAAGCCGCACCCCTTTCGGGATGCGGCTTTTCGCAAATAAATCCTGGCGGTGTCCTACTCTCACATGGGGAGACCCCACACTACCATCGGCGCTGAGCGTTTTCACTTCCGAGTTCGAAAAGGGATCGGGTGGTTCCCACTCGCTATTGCCGCCAGGAAAACTGGTTTGGAAATTACGGTGACAGTGACCTTATTCTGTAAGGCCTGCCTTAAACCGATAACTCCCGTTGGAATTAGGGTCACTGTCACCCTATTTCCAGAAAAAAATAACAATTTGGATTCTGACGTCCTTGTGTCGCATTACTCATGTCACACACAACATCAAAAAGACAAAGCTTTTTGGCGTTATATGATCAAGCCTCACGTGCAATTAGTACTGGTTAGCTTCACGCATTACTGCGCTTCCACACCCAGCCTATCAACCTCGTAGTCTTCGAGGGCACTTAAGGGAGCTTAAAGCTCCAGGGAAATCTAATCTTGAAGGGGGCTTCCCGCTTAGATGCTTTCAGCGGTTATCCCGTCCGTATATAGCTACCCGGCAATGCCACTGGCGTGACAACCGGAACACCAGAGATACGTCCACTCCGGTCCTCTCGTACTAGGAGCAGCTCTTCTCAAATTTCCAACGCCCACGGCAGATAGGGACCGAACTGTCTCACGACGTTCTAAACCCAGCTCGCGTACCACTTTAAATGGCGAACAGCCATACCCTTGGGACCGACTTCAGCCCCAGGATGTGATGAGCCGACATCGAGGTGCCAAACACCGCCGTCGATGTGAACTCTTGGGCGGTATCAGCCTGTTATCCCCGGCGTACCTTTTATCCGTTGAGCGATGGCCCTTCCATACAGAACCACCGGATCACTAAGACCGGCTTTCGCCCCTGCTCGATGTGTCTATCTCGCAGTCAAGCACTCTTATGCCTTTGCACGCAACGTACGATGTCCGACCGTACTGAGAGTACCTTTGCGCTCCTCCGTTACTCTTTAGGAGGAGACCGCCCCAGTCAAACTACCCACCATACACGGTCCCCGATCCAGCTAATGGACCTAGGTTAGAACTCCAAACATATCAGGCTGGTATTTCAAGGTTGGCTCCACGCAATCTGGCGATCACGCTTCAAAGCCTCCCAGCTATCCTACACAAATATGTTCAAAATTCAGTGTAAAGCTGTAGTAAAGGTGCACGGGGTCTTTCCGTCTAGCCGCGGGTACGCTGCATCTTCACAGCGATTTCAATTTCACTGAGTCTCTGGTGGAGACAGTGTGGCCATCGTTACGCCATTCGTGCAGGTCGGAACTTACCC
>CAXBJV010000100.1:0-4517 GCA_963976215.1 uncultured Woeseiaceae bacterium
TGGCCGTTAGGAGAAGTTCGCCTGGTTCGCGCTATAATTTCTGCTTCTGACCCAAACCGGCCGGTCGAAAAACCAATGACGCTTCGCTTATCACTGCTGACTTCGCTGTTGTTTTTTGCTTTAAGTTCCTGGGCAGATTCAATGTACTTCGCCCCGGAGCTCATTACAGAAGACATCAGTTTCGGTGAGTTGACAATTACGAAAATATACGACGGCAGAGATCGCGAGGCCTTGCCGTTGTGGGCAATCGAAATCAGGAAGGGTGAAATACTGATATCCAGAATCGTTGGGGCTGGGTTTGACGATTACGCAATATCACAGGGGGAGTCCATATTCGTAGGGATTTCAAATAGCGGATACCCAGACACGGCCTATCTAGTCGTCGACAGATATGGTGCCCTACTTAGTTTCAAGAGACACTTGCTGCCGACGGAGATGTACTGCCAACTATCTGTTTCTGCCCTTCGAGAGTGGTATGACAGTGAATCGCCTGATATACACTTTCGCGACGTTGGCAATGACGCTTTTGAGTCAATACCCAGCTTTAGCGTTCGAGGGTGCGACGGCGGTCGAATCGATTTCGATATTCAATGAACGTTTTGCCCAGCGGCCGCTCCTGGCAGTAAGGAGAACTCGGCCTGGTTCACTGTATAATTTCTCCTACTGACCCAAAGCAGCCCAACTAACTCTCCAATAAACCGAATAATTAAAAGGAACGGCTTTATGGCAGGCAGCAAAATCCTGGCGGTGCTCGGCGCACTCTTGTGCATGTCCGGGTGCGTGGCTGACGAGGTTACGGCCAGCGGCAACGCTGAACTTCACTGGAGTGATTCGGAAGCCCCGGCGATGAGTCGCGTTGTATTCGATCAGTTAATGAAAGATGTTTCCAACTGGGGCCGATGGGGTTCAGATGATCAGCTCGGCACGCTGAATCTGATTACACCGGAAGTACGCCGAAAAGCAGCCGAACTCGTCGGTGACGGTGTTTCGATATCCATGGCGCTGGACGTCGATAAGCAGCAACACCTCCTAAATCCGTTCCCATTCGAGCACGAAGTTCAGGTGCTGGACTTGGCAGGCCACCGCTGGGCCGGCGACCGCTACGGAGTTTTTTATCATGGTTCGGCCCATTCCCATTTGGACGGATTGCAACACGTTGCTCACAAAGGAATGCTGTACAACGGCATGCCGATCGACAGCATATCTCCCGAGGGCACAGAACGGCTGGGCATTCAGAACATCGGTGTAAGCGGAATATTTGCACGTGGTGTGCTAGTAGATTTTCCCGAATACCTCGGTATCGACTTTGTTCCCGCGGGTACCGCTATCAGTGTGGCGGACCTCGAGGCGTGGGAGGCGGCGTCAGGAGTAACGATATCGAGCGGCGACGTATTGTTGATCCGTACCGGACGCTGGGTGCAGGTCGCACAGGAAGGTCCATGGAATTTTTCGGACAAAGCGGCCGGCCTGCATGCATCGGTCGCCGTGTGGCTGCGAGAGAGGGATGTCGCGGTTCTCGGAAGTGACGGCGTTTCGGATGTGCATCCAAGCGGTGTAGAAGGATTGAGTTCGCCATTGCACGAGCTTGTTATTGCCGGTCTCGGTATGCCGATGCTGGACAATTTGGAATTGGAGGCAGTATCGGAAACTGCTGCAACGCTTAATAGGCCCGTATTCCTCTTTGTGGGTTCGCCGTTGCGGGTGCCCGGCGGAACAGGGGCTCCACTGAATCCATTGGCGATCTTTTGACCGCCGTGCGATGAGCGCTTGTGGCCGAACGAAGAAGTTGCGGTACCTACGCAGAGGTGTTGTTAGCTAGCCAACCGTGAATATGGAGTGAAAAGTGTCAATTCGACGCATAAGCGAGCATATTAAAGAGCAAAATTGGTTTGCTGTCTGGCTCGATCTCGTTATCGTCTTCCTGGCCGTGTTCATTGGTCTTCAGGCGGATAATTGGAACCAGGAGCGGATTGCCAAACAGACTGCCAAGACCTACTACGCGAGGTTAATCGGCGATTTACAGGCTGAGCAGAGTTCGCGAGACGCACGAGAGATTTACTACAAACAGACCAAGCGTCACGCCGAGTCGGCAATCAAAGCGTTACGTACGTCCGGGAAAAACCTGGGTGAGGAGTTCCTGATCGATGTCTATCAAGCGACACAGCGTTGGAATTATGCGCCGCAACGTACTACTTATGACGAGTTGATCAGTGCCGGTATTGCGAATGCTATTCCGGATGTAGAAATTCGTAGCCGATTGGCCAACCTCTATGTGAATTTGATTCAATCCAAAATCACGCTGGAAGAGCCCACTCCATTTCGTGACAAGCTTCGGCATGAGATGCTTCACGAAGTCCAAAGCAAGATTAGAGAGCAGTGTGGTGATCGATTTGTCTTCCGAGCGAATGGCGTGTACCACTTAGAGCTACCTGAAGTCTGCGACTTGGACATCGAACCAGAACTTATTGAAGAAGCCGTTCAAGGTTTGCTCGATTATGAAGATCTTGCAAAGGATCTCGCACGCCAAATATCGATCTTGGATGTAAAGCTAGGATCACTTAGTGCAATTAAACAACCAATTCGGGAGATGGTAGAGCTGCTCGCTTCGCGGTGACTCGCACAACCCCCGAACCGATGCCCGCTTGTGGCCGTTAGGAGAAGTCGGCCTGGTTCGTTGTATAATTCCTGCTACTGACTCAAAGCGGACGACCAACTCAGGCGTAGGGAGGCTCATGTCAGTCAAGCGAATCTGGCGCGGATGGACGAACCCCGAGAATGCTGAAGCTTATCGTCGTATTCTCGAAGAGGAGGTTCGACCGGGTATCGAGGCTAAGAAGATCAATGGGTATCGAAGCCTCGAATTGCTATCCCGAGATCTCGGCACGGAAGTGGAGTTCATGACAATCATGACTTTTGATTCCATACAGAACGTGATCGGCCTCCAGGGAGAAGACTACGAGCGCGCCTATGTTCCGGATGCGGCTAGAGCAGTGCTTAGCCGCTGGGATGAGTTGTGTATGCATTACGAGACTTCTGAAGACACCAATAGCTGAGTAGTTTCTGGTTATCCGCACTTCTGTGTCCGCCTCTGGCTGGAAGGAGAAGTTAGTCATTATTGCGGTATGATTTCCGCTGTTGACCCAAAGCAGTCAATCATGATTTGGCGCTCCACGGATACGAGTCAATGCCAATTTCCGAAACGTGGCCGTTAGCGTAATATCAGAATCTCAAGCCCATAAATCAGGGAAAAATAAGTGCGCTCATTAGTTCCATTTCTCGTTCTCACGTCGTTTGGCTTGCTTTGCGTTTGGCAGACGTCGACTGCGCAAGACCAACTTGCTGGCCAGGACATTGGCTTAGTGACTAACGACTTTATAAACAAAGCCAAAAAGTGCGAAAAGACCGGCAACTCAGAATGTTCAGCCGCGTGTGTTGAAGCCATTAAGCTCGTGCGAAACGGCCCATCGCCGGAACTCGAAAAAGCCACCGAATCGTGTAATGCGGGATTTGCTGTAATCGAAGCGGCGAGGGTGAAGGAACTTGCCGAACCGACGCTACGAGATGGATACGCGTGGATGCCAGATATTGACGCTACGGTAATTCGCGCCCGAGGGGCGCCATTTCAAATCGAGGGCCGCGATCATGATTGGGGCAAATATTGTACTTGGCGCGCCAAGTTGGGCGGAGCTGCAAGAGATGAATCATCCAGCTCTTTGATTCGATCACCTGGAACGAAAGTAATACTAAAGCATGTTCAGTACCCAACATCGCGATCGGGTACTTTGAGTTGCATTATCGGGGATGTCGAAGCGAAGTAAACACCGATATGCGGAACTACACCGCCCGGCATTTGAATCGACTTGCTGTGGCAGGATGCTCTCTGATGATCGTGGGAAGTCGTCTCGCGAACAGCTAATTGCCCAGATTGGAAAATATGTTTCCGCGGTAACTCGGGCCCTCACCTTAGTCTGGACGTTTCGCGCCGGAATGTAATCGCTTCACTCGTTCAGCAGGAGTGATATTGTCCGGTTCGCTGTCAAATTCGCGGGAACTAAGTTCCCCTGGGATAAACAAACCGAACGCCACAGCAAATATCGCTGCGGTGATAACAACAATCGGCCAAAAGAAATTTTCCGGGATCCAGCGTGACAGCAGCATACTCACCAGCGCGCCAAGGACGAATCCGATTGCCGCACCTGCCCTAGCGCTTCGGAAACCCCTGTCGAGCTTATACGCGTTTTCGCGATCGGTAGTCATTATTGGGCTCTTGGCCATGCAGTAACTATAGACGGGCCGTTCTATTCCTGTTCACACTGACCGGTCGAGCGATCACAACTAGGCCTTGAGAAAAAGCAGGATTGCCCAGACCGCAAACAACAGAAATGTCGCGCCGCTAAGCCCGCCGATGATCAGGACCAGCCGTCGTTGCCACAACGGCGCTTCACGTTTTTCGTACTTTTTACGCATAAGCCTGAACAATACCACCGCCGCATTGGCAGAGACTGTGACGCCTTCGC
>CAXBJV010000101.1:0-4486 GCA_963976215.1 uncultured Woeseiaceae bacterium
TACCCGAACAGGTTGCGGTCTTTGATGATTCTCGAAACACACGGCGGCACCATTTCCACCCATTCGGCATCGCCACACTCGATCATTTTGAGTACATCCGGCGACTGTATATCGAGATGGTGATGAGCGACGCCGTCGAGCTTCACAATGCAGTCGCGCTCGAGCAGATACCTGAACAGGTGATCGAGCGACTGGTCCAGAACAAGGTTATCGAGGGTTTCGATTTTGCAATTTACCGGGTTCTTGAGCGGGTAAATTAACAGCTGGTTCTTATCCTTGAAGATTCGCCCAAAGTTCTCGAGGATACCGCCGTCCAGATCATCGTAATAACGCTCTTCAAACAAGCTTCGCAAGGTTGCCAGGCCCATCGCCAAACCGATTGGCTCATGCGTATAGCGTGACAGGTAGGCAATTAGCCGGTGGTGTTCGCGAAAGTCGGAAACCATGACGACACAACCGGTTGTCGATACGACTTCGGCACGACTGACAAAATCTTCCAGGCAGACCTGGCTGTCCTCCATCAGGTTGTGCATGGAGATTTCCATGATCGGCAGAATATCTTTTTCGCTCTGCCTGCAGGTCGCCTCGAAACGCTTGCGAGCCGTTTCCAGAATATCCATGTTGACGTGGGTGAGCGGACGAAAACGACCCCGCTGTACGAGTAACGGCCGTTTTCGCAATGCCTCGGACGGTTGCAGCACGGCACCTTCGGCCGAAAACATCGCCGCACCGGTCAGCCCCGATTGAACCAGACGCAACGTCATAACGCGATTATCAACGCCTTCGAACGCCGGCCCGCTAACGTCGATCATGTCGACCTCAACTCGGCCCGGTGTCAGCCCATCTGTCAGCGAGGCGATTAATTTTTCGGGCTGATCGTATTCTTCATAAGCACTGTAGACGAGATTTACGCCGACGATACCCAGCGCTTCCTGTTGCGCTGCGTTGTTATCGTCGAGCATGCGAACGTGAATGATGATGACGCTGTCGTCAGCTTGCGGTTCGGCCTGGAAGCGCACGCCCATCCACGCATGACATTCGTTGGTACCGTGATAGTTGCGTGCCGATACGGTATCGGCGAACGAAAAAAAGCATGAGCTTTCGCCGCGTTGCTCCGACAGGCGCTCGCGTGTCAGTTTTTGCTCGTATTCGAGCATAGACTCGAGCCGTTGCCGGCTTACATAACGCTCGCAATCTCCATAGATCGCATCGCTGACCTGCATGTCATAGGCTGAGATGCTTTTTGATATTGTCCCGGCGGCACCGCCAGCCTGGAAAAACCAGCGCACCACTTCCTGGCCTGCACCAATCTCGGCAAATGTACCGTAGCGCCCGCCATCCATATTGATGGCCAGTGCTTTCTGTAATGTGGTCAGAGGTTGGCGCTGCAGCATACCGGGCCCGAGAAAACGCTTGTAGGTAACTGTATCGGCCCTTGTGCTCTCTTCTTGAGGCGCGCTGATCGCTATTCCCCGGACTGCCGTCGCGTAGCGGGCTTTGCGTCCACTGGGCTATGATGACGGGACTCGGACGACACGCCGTACCGCTCACGTCCGCTTGGCTGACAGGCAACAAATGCAAGACGCGATCATCTACATCGACCCGGACAAACCGGTTAGCTTACAAAACCAGATTCGGCAAAAACTGGTCGACGGCATCATCAATGGCGTGTTCCCACCCGGGATGAAACTGCCGTCGAGTCGCAAGCTATCGGAGCAGCTCGGTGTCGCGCGAAATACCGTTGTCGCCGCATACCAGTTGCTGGTTGCAGACGGCTACCTTGTAAGCCGCCAGCGCAGCGGCATCTTCGTCAATGAGAAGATGCTTGAGTCACGCGTAGCCGCGGGCGGTAATCGCGAAACGACGCATGGCAGTCCGGCGGCACCGCTGATGCACGGGGTCGAACGCGTCAGAAAAAGCGGCGCAGATGTACGTGACCTGCCTAACTGGAGTTTGTATCCCTATCCATTCGTTGACGGCCAGTTCGATTCGACCCTGTTCCCATTGGCTGAATGGCGCGAGGCGAATCGACTGGCAATGGGTGTCGCCGATGTGCGGGAGTGGTCATCCGGAAGCGGCGACGCCGACGATCCGATGTTGCTGGAAGAAATTCGCACAAAAATTCTCACACGCCGGGGCATCCAGGCCGATACGGATCAGATCCTGGTAACGATGGGTACGCAAAACAGTTTGTACCTTGTAAGCCAGCTCGTCACAGAGACGAAGCTGAGTGTTGCAATGGAGGAGCCGGGCAACTCGGTGATGCGCGACCTGCTTCGCAAGCGCGGTTGCAATGTGCAGCCGCAGCCGGTGGATGAATCGGGCCTCGTCGTCGATGATAATTTGTCGCTCGCGGATGTCGTCTACGTAACGCCGAGTCATCAGATTCCGACCGCTGTCGCGATGCCGCTGGAGCGGCGCCAGGAATTAATGGCGGCTGCAAACCGGAATGACCTGGTCATCATCGAGGATGACTATGAGTGCGAAACCAACTACATGGACCACCCGCTTCCGGCGCTGCGCAGCATGGATACAGATGGACGGGTCATCTATGTTGCGAGCTTCTCCAATGTCCTCGGGCCGGGCATTCGCATCGGCTTCATTGTCGCAGACAGGCGTTTCATCCGACGCGCACGGCAGCTACGCAGCGAGATACTTGAACACCCGCCGTATAACAATCAAAGAACCGCAGCGTATTTCTTGTCCCTCGGTCACTACGACGCGCTCATGCTTCGTCTTGGCCGCGTATTACGAGAGCGCCGCATGCGCCTGCGTGGCGCGCTGAGCAATGTACGCGGCATGCCGCTGGAAATTTCACCCGAAGTTGGCGGGACAACGTATTGGGTCAGGACACCGGATGACTTTGACGTCGATAACCTCGCATCGGAAGCGGAACGCCAGGGAATCCTGATTGAGCCGGTAAGCCACTACTACGCCATCAAGGAAAACGCCGAGAACTGTTTTCGCATGGGCGTGACCAGCCTGACTGTCGATAAAATCCGGCCCGGTGTTGAGCGCTTGATGGAGTTGGTGCGAAAACTCGTCAAGGGCCAGGTCGAGCACCTGGCGACCTCGCCCGGCAAATGGCTGACCGGTGATGAACTCGCGAAGACCATGTCAGGTGCAACGCTGCTCGATCGCGAGGTGTATGGCTGGCCCTGCACCATTGTCTATCACCCCGACGGCACGATGAGCGGTCGACGCGGCTTTGCCAATGAGGACAGCGATACTGGCCGCTGGCGTGTCGATGGCGACCGTTTTTTTCGCCAATGGAAGCGTTGGGTATTCGGTGAGGAAAAGGGCTACTACATCGTGCTCGACGGCAACAAAATCAAATTCTTCAACGAAGAACAGCAGATTGTCGATTCCCTGTTGCTGCGGCCGGCCGATGAGCCCTTCGAGCAGCCGCTCGCCCGATAAATCGAATCTGGCCCAATAGATTGATTTAATCTGGACCTATTCGCTGCCGCCATTCGCCGCTACCGTCGGTCACCATGGACGACAGAATTTCATGAGCAGCTTCTCCATCGCAGGCCTGCAGCTCGAAGGGCCGAATGGCGACAACGTCGAATTGGCGATTGCCGAAATCGATGCCATTGTGAAGCGATTCCCGTGGATCGACATGGTTCTTTGCCCGGAGCTGGGTGCCTGCGGCACCGATCTCGCCTGCGCCGAGGCAATGCCAGGCGCGCGCGAACAGCGCTTCCAGGACGTGGCCAGTCGTCACGGGATATGGCTGGTGCCGGGTTCGATGTATGAGGCCGACGGCGACCGGATCTATAACACTGCACCCGTCATTTCACCCGCGGGCGAAGTAGTAACACGGCATCGAAAACTGTTTCCGTTTCGCCCCTATGAAAATGGCGTCGCGGCGGGAAATCAGCATACAGTGTTTGAAATTCCCGGCGTAGCCACCTTCGGTGTCTCGATTTGCTACGACATGTGGTATCCGGAAACGATTCGCAGCCTGGCCTGGCAGGGCGCCGAGATCATCTTGCACCCGACGCTCACCAGCACGATTGACCGCGATGTCGAACACGCGATGGTTCGCGCGCATGCGGCACAGAACCAGTGCTACTTCTTTGATGTAAACCTGGCCGGAACCGTGGGCGTCGGAGAAAGCCTGATTGCCGGCCCCGGCGGCGAGGTGATTTACAAGGCGGGCAAAGCGCGCGAGATCATCCCGATCAAGCTGAATCTCGATTATCTGCGCGATGTTCGCAAGCACGGCTGGCAAAACCTCGGACAACCATTGAAGAGTTTCCGCGATAGCGAGCTTCGCTACCCGCAATACGAGAAAACCCGGGACCCGGCGGCGCTCGACGCGCTGGGTCCGCTCGAAATGAGCGAAAAGGGAGTGCGCCACTAAAGTCGCAATGTTGGCAATCTGGACCAGCTTTTTCTGCCAATCTGGACCTATTGATCCCAATACCATTGCGATACGTTTTTTTAAGACAGGACTTGCTGTTGCAGCAGGGGGAGTAAA
>CAXBJV010000102.1:0-4468 GCA_963976215.1 uncultured Woeseiaceae bacterium
TTGAATTGGAGCCTTTTCACGCGTAGCGGGCACGCGATGTTGTAACCAAGCCCTGAGGCCTTGCTACGGTTTGGTGGACACTTTCAATGACCGCATAATGCGGTTGGAGGTGTTCCATGACGAAGAAGCAGTATCAACGTTATAGCCCCGAGTTCAAGATCCATGCGTTGAAACGGGCGAGCGAAGACGGGGTTACGGATAAGGCCGTCTGTGAGGAACTCGGCATGAGCCGACGGCAGCTACGACGCTGGCGCGACCAGTATCATCTGCTGGGAGATGAAGCCTTTCCCGGGCTTTCGGTAGAGCGGGATGAGGAGGTCGCCGAGCTCAAACGACGCCTTAAGAAAGCCGAGCAGGAGCGGGATTTTTTAAGAGATGCGGCGGTTTTCTTTGCCAAGGAGTCGAAGTGAGATACGCGTGTATCGCTCGACGCCGCAGCCAGTATCCAGTGAATTTGATGTGTGAGCTGCTCGAGGTCTCGAGGAGTGGTTACTACGCGTGGCGGAGTCGGCCGGAGAGCCAGCGAGCCCAGGACGATCGAGTTCTGCTTGAGGCCATCAAGCGTATCCACACCGCCAGCGGCGGCGTTTACGGCGCGCCCAGGATCACCGCTGAGCTCCGTGAGGAAAGCCATGACTGCGGCAGACGTAGAGTGGCCAGACTCATGCGACAGGCAGGGCTCAAGGGATGTCCCAAACGGCGTTTCCGGGTCACAACCCAACGCGACCCCGCCCACGCCGTAGCAGACAACCTCCTGCAGCAGAACTTCACAGCATCACGGCCGAACGAATACTGGGCCGCTGATATCACCTACATCTCGACACAGCAGGGCTGGTTGTTCCTGGCTGTCGTAATGGACCTCTACTCGCGTCGTATCGTGGGGTGGTCGATGGACCGATGGAACAGCCGCCACCTGGCGATCAATGCACTCAACATGGCAATCGAACAGCGGCAACCCGCGGCAGTACTGTTACATCACTCCGACCGCGGCGCCCAATATACAAGCGATGACTTCCGCAACGAACTCGACAAGCACGGTATCAAGTGCAGCATGAGTGCGCGCGGCAACTGTTACGACAACGCTGTTGTTGAGAGCTTCTTCGGCTTGCTGAAGCGTGAGCGCGTTAACCGCACTCGTTACCTGACTCGAGACGACGCCAAGCGAGACGTGTTCGACTACATCGAGTGTTTTTACAACCGAAAACGCCGCCACGGCTATCTTGGTAATATAAGTCCCGTTGCCTTCGAAAGACTGGGCGGCGGACAGTCACAACCTGTCCATTAAACCGATGCAAAACCAACTGGCCCTAAGCAGCCTGAAACCCGGTGATAGAATCAACGACTGGCGTTGACCCGTTCCAGCCGTTCGAAGGTTCGTAATCTATGACAGACAGCCAGATTAATGAGAAGGGCGCGCTGGACTACATTAAGGCGGCTCGAACGCTGACCGATCATTTCGCCGAGCACAACGCTTTCGGACCTCTAAGTCACTGCCAGGGTCAAGCGATTGAGATTGCCCTCAAGGTTTGTATCGGTAAGCGCGGTGGTGAGATTCCAAGGGGCCGAGACGGTCACGACCTCCAGCGTCTGCTTGCGAAGTGCCCAGACATAGTTTTATCTGCTAACGAACGCAATATCTTGGAGTGGTTGAACAAGGAGTATATCGGGAGCGGGGAGCTTAGCTATCCAAGCAGGTATCGTCCGAACGCCGGACGCGTACTACTAAGGCCCGGGCAAGTTGATATTGAATCGCTGATGGAGGCGATCTTGCAGCGGCAGGACCCGTCCTGAAAGCACTCGGCCACCGACCGCTTCTGGCCGGAAGGCGATGGTCACCAGGATGATGAACGAGCGGCCGGAATACTCGGCAAAGCTGCCGGTCGAGTAGTTTGAGGTAAACTAACGGCTACTGACCCAAAGGAGCCGGTCGCAATTCGTGTAGATCGAGGCGGAAGATGAGGTTACGTACAAAATTCAGTCTAGCCTTTGCTCTTGTTCCGCTGGCGGTCGGCGTTCCCTCTTACCTAATTCGCGAACATTTCGGGATGTCGCCGAACACCGGATATCTCGAAAACATAGACCTGCATTGGATGGTACTTAGCTCGCTCATGAATGCGCCGCTACTCGGACTCGCGGCCCATATTGCGTGGCCCCTATTCGGTAGCTGCCGAGATAACCTCTTTTTCAAGTCATTCATTGGTAACATGGTTTTCGGATTTCTACTTCCCATAACCGCACTACTTGCACTTCTTATCGCAACGGTGTTGTTCACAGCAGGGTTGAGATACCTTGGAATATCTCCGATGGACTACCCTATCTTCAGCATACCCATTTTTGCCTTCCTTCCGATTTGGGGGTCGTACTTTCTTATGATGGTTGCCGGAGGAATGGTTGGTATGGTCTTCGGCAGACTGCAAGGTCGACGGGAAGGATTTGCGTAGCAACTCAACGGCCGCTTCTGGCCGGAAGCCGCCAGTCGCTTAGTCTGAGGTAGAATGACGGCTACTGACCCTAAGCGGACGTTGCGACGTCAGGGCAATGATCGGGGTTTCGCCATTACAAAGGAAAGAAAATGGAGACCATAACTCGTCGTCGCGTATTGAAGGTTCTTGCTGCAAGTCCATTGCTTGGATACACGACGGCAGGAAGTTTGCTGGCTGAAGAGACGCCGGATGCGATTAAGCTACAGGACTTCTTGATAAAGTCGCCTGACAAAGCTCTGGACGTATTTGACTTCCATGCCGTTGCAAAACACAAGTTGCCGACAGCGCATTACGGTTATCTCGCCACCGGGACTGACGGCAACGAAACACTGTCCGCTAATCGGCGCGCCTTCAAGGACCTGTACCTTCGGCCGATGCGAATGGTTGATACGAGCAACGTTAGCCTGGGGACGACACTGCTGGGCGAGCAGCTGGGCTCGCCGATAGTACTCGCTCCGGTTGGCAGTCAGGCTGCCTTTCATCCTGAAGCAGAACTCGCAACCGCGCGAGCAGCCAAAGCACTGGGACATTTGCAAATTCTGTCGAATGTCACGTCGAACTCTATCGAGGATGTCATCGCAGCGCGCGGACAGCCGGTCTGGTTTCAGTTATACCCAACCAACAAGTGGGATACGGCAAAGATGATGCTGGAACGCGCAGAGAGAGCTGGTTCGCGTGTCGTCGTATTGACCGTTGATCTCAACTCATCAAGTAATCGCGTACTTCTTGGCCAGTTCATACGTACAGACGATCGTGACTGCTCATCTTGTCACGGAACGGGAGGCGTTGAAGATTTCGTGCGTATGAATCCAATGTACAGCGGATCCAGCGTTACCTTCGCAGATTTTGACACGTCGGACATGACCTGGGACTACTTGGAGAATATCCGGAGGGTCAGCTCGATGAAAATCGTCGTCAAAGGAATCGTCACCCGTGAAGATGCTGCAAGCGCTGTCGAGGCTGGTGCGGACGCCGTCTACGTTTCCAATCATGGAGGTCGTGCCGAGGCAAGTGGTTGGGGTGCCATCGAAAGCCTGCCTGAAGTCGTCGCCGCGGTGGACGGTCGGATTCCGGTTATGGTCGATAGTGGCTTCCGACGTGGAACCGATATCTTCAAGGCCCTGGCACTCGGCGCAGACTCAGTTTGCATTGGTCGCGCCTACATTTGGGCATTGGCTGCCTTCGGTCAACCAGGTGTCGAAAAGGTTCTGGAAATGTTGAATGCCGAGCTATCGATGGTGATGGCGCAAATGGGCGCAAGAACCATTGCTGACATTGGTCCGCAACATATTGGCATCCGACGATAGATATTCGACCTCGCCATTCGCGAGTGACGGCTTCTGGCCGCAAGCGAGCGGCCACCAGGGCGATGAGTGACAGACTGCTTTACTTTGCATTCCCGCCACTCGCGTTGTTCGCGCTATAATTTCCGCTGGTGACCCGAAGGAGCCGGTCGAGATAACGCGCTTTCAAAGGGCATTAAGTTACGTCTTAAGTACACGAACGAATGATAGGCGGCAGCATCCGTGTTTGGAAAATACACCGAGAACATTGATTCCCGACTCTCAGAAGCACAGCTAATCGAATCTCTCAACGCTTGGTCAACCAGGCTCCAATTGAAGTCGATCACGTCCAATGACAAACACATTTTTCGGTATCGGTTCGGCAACCCATTCATTTCGAATCCGATATACATCGAAGTAGCGAAAGATCAAGGCATCGTAACAATTTCTGGCTGGGTGCAGACGTTGATTCCATTCTTGCGATGGAAACTTGTCGAAATGAATGAGCCCGGCGTCGGCACAGTATTGGACTATCGAAAGAAAGGCGGGCTATTTGTTTATGAGCTACGCAGAGAAATTGGTTCCTAATTTGGCACGTACTAACGACCGGTAATGGCCGTTAGCCGCCAGCCAGTCGCCGGAAGAACCTGCCGTCTGAACGACCGCTTCCGGCGAAAGCCGCCGCTGAGTTCAAGCGAGTAG
>CAXBJV010000103.1:0-4084 GCA_963976215.1 uncultured Woeseiaceae bacterium
TACTTCTTCGAAGAGCACGCCACATCGTTCGCATTCTTCCTGCAACGACGTTCCGGTCGCCCGTTCAGCTATACCTACGAGGACGATACGGTTGAAGAGTACTTCGGCGATTCGGACGATGAAGAAAGTGTCCTGATTTACGTTCCAACTGGACCGAACGATCCGCTGATGGACTTCACGACCAACAATATTGACACCGATGAATTGTTCGCATTTCTCGACGAGTCAGGCCTGAGTGCCTATGCCGGTGGCATTGCTCCGAAGAATGGATTCAACAGCCCCTGGAGCACCGACCTCGACATTCGCATCCAGCAGGATATTCCGCTGTGGCGCGATCACTCGTTGTCACTGTTCTTTGACATCGAGAATGCGTTGAACCTGTTCTCGGACAGCAACAACCTGAAGCGCTACGCCAACACCGGCGATATCCAGGAAGGCGTCCGTGTTTTCGAAGTTAACGAGAGAGATGCCGCTGCGCTGGCCAACACCAGTCAGTACGTCATCAACCGGGTTTACTACGAAGGAACGGATCTCGACTCCGACGATTCGCTGTATCGAATCCAGCTCGGTATTCGATTCAAGTTCTAAACAAGCTCGGGATTTGAAAGCAACAAGGGCGGCCCGGTATCCGGGTCGCCCTTTTTTTGTGGCCACGCAATTGACCTGAGTTTTTCAATCTTCTTTTTTGCTGACGCGGCGATTCGACCATGAGGCGGATCGGGTCAGGTTACGGCGAAATTCCCGCGTCTGGTTTTCGATCCAGATCATCATATTCTCGACGCCAGCGCGCTGATTGATCACGCGCATGCTGGCGTGGAACTGGGCGTCGGCGATCTCGTCCAGCGGCACATTGTTGCGCTCGGCAAACATCTTCGATTGCTCGTAGAACAGGTCGACCAGCTTTTTCTTGTCCACGCAGGCATCCTTGTACCGGGGTCCAGGGGCAATTCTCGCCCCTGCTAACAGCCTGTATCGGCCAAAGTCTGAAAATATTGAGTCGCGACCCACACATTGCAATTTAACTAAAGTCGGGAACGAGAAAGCCGATACCCCACGCAGAACACGGAGATATCGGTATGCAAATCAACGTAAATTCAACCATCCTGGTACCACCCAGGCCAATAGCGGAAACCGCGCCCATCGCGGGTTCATCACAGGAATCGAGCGAAATCGCAGAATCCCGCGATCACTGCCATGGCGGTGGTCGTCGCGGCTGCCACTCACTGGGTGTATTTCGCCAGGAACTCCGCTACTCGTTGAAGATGCAATTTAATGCAAAATTTGCATCGACACAGCAAAGCTATATGCAGAATGCGGATCCGGTATCGGCCGATGACGTTGCGGTAGAGTCGCTCGGCACGGCAAAGCAGATCGTCGCCGCGCAACCGTCACAGAGCAGCAAAGCACTCATCTCAATGAAAGCCAGTGTTCGTGAAGCTGCGTCTTTTGCACAGCAGACAGTTGCAGCCGATGACGACGCATCTGAACTGGATGCGGCGGTCGCAAAAATCGATGATGGCCTGGATCAGATGGCGGACGAAGCCGCCGCGGTCCAGGAATCAAGAACGTCGGTACTTGACGTCAACATGCGGACTAAACAACGTTCGAGCATTCGCATTCGCACCCAGGAGGGCGACATCGTTCGTTTTGATCTGAAACAGGTCAATCGTTTGTCGGCCAGCGATGTCGCTTTTTCCAACGAAGACGGAATGGCAACATCGACCGCAGTGGAAATGTCGAGCCGCTCGCGCATGTCCGTGCAGGTGAAAGGTGATCTGAACGAAAGCGAACGGGTCGCCATTCAGGCCGTGTTTGAGCAGGCACAACAGATGGCGGACGACTTTTTCGGCGGTGATATCGCCGCCGCCTTCGATGCGGCACAAGGCTTTGAATACGATGCTGAGCAGCTAGCCCGCGTCAATCTGCGCTTCCGCATGCGCCAGACCAGCAACATTGCGTACAGCGAAACGGTCAACACACGGCCAGCCCCGGCCGTTGCGTCGGTAGCGGAGCCGTCACAGGCAGAATCGCCGGCATTGGCCGCGGCCAGTACCGATGCGGCCCCGCGAACTGACTTGCCTGTGGATTCGGTTGTTGATACCGCCGAACCAGTTGCAGCCGTTGAGGAACAAGCGGCCGCGGAGCCGCCCGCACTGAGCGACGATGCGCTGTCAGGCTTCTTTGACCTGGTGTCGGACTTCCTGAGATCCATGGGCGACGGCTTCGAATATGCCTCCGGTGGGTCCGCTTTCCGCCTGCACTACTCCGAGTCGTTTAAACTCGAGTTGTTACGCACGGTAATCAACGCAACCGCGCCGGCAGGCGCTGAAAACGCCGCAGCAACAGCTGATACGCTGATCGGGTCAGTGGCCGAAACATCGGGTGATGCCAGCGACGAACAAGTGTAAGCCCTGGCCGCGATTCGTCGCGGCCTATTCGAAACAGGGCTGCTTGGATTCGAGCAACTCGAAGTAACGCGGGTTGGATGGATCGACAGCGCGGCCTACTTTTTCACCCTGTGATTGCGCTTCGAGAACCGCATCGAGCACACGATAGATCAGCTCGGAAGCCGGCCGCGATGCCGGTCGATCGTGCGGCACCTGGTAGCCGTCACCACCGTTGTAGAGAAAGTCCGGGACGACCAGGCTGTACTGCTTCTCGTCCTCGATTTCTATCCAGCCATCGGCATCGGGCACCTGCAGACTGACAATGCGATCAAATTCATTGCGGCTGCGATCGACACAGAGCCGGAATCCCGAGATCTGTGGAAAATAGCCTTTGCTCGGCCCGAAGCCCCGGAAGCCTGCCTCCATGATGTCGCGAAACTCGGCGCCACTGACCGTTGTCAGTCGCAAGAATGAGCTGAACCCGAAAGTACGGCCGATATCCTCAAATTGAATATCGCCGGCGATGTAGTCGTCGATACGCAATGTGCCACCATTGATAAATGCCAGCTCGGCTTCGGGCTCGCCGAACGCACCGCGCATCTGGTCAACGATGAAATTGCCCCAGTTGCTTTCTTCGTTGCGTACGGTGACCTCTCGTCCGTCCAGTGGCAATGCCGCCTCACCGACTTTGGCCTCAAGAAACGGAAACGTTTCAAGCAGTTGTCCGCGCCACTTCGCCGCCAGAATTTCGTATTCGCCGTCGAGTGCAACACTCTGATTAAGCTGAATTTTTTTCTCATCTATCGACGGCAGGCCTTGCGCATCAAAGCTCAGGTCGACCGTCCAGATCGTGCGTGCGTTCGATGCCCCTTTCATAACGGCCGCTGAATTCATACTCAGCGGACTGTACTCCGGCTCGTGCTCATGACCGCCGACGACAAAAACGAACGTCGGATGGCGGGCGCGCAGCCGGGCAATCTCTTCGTCCTGCCACATGTGCAAATGCGTAAGCCCGATGATTGCATCGACACCGCGCGCTTCGAACTGCTCGATCACGGACTCCGCGACCGCCACGTAGTCTTTCTCGACCGCCAGGTAATCCCGCACATTGCCGCCATCGTCCGGGTGCAGGGTCAATGCGAATACACCGATCGTCTTGCCGTTTGCAGCGAAAGTAAACGACGACTGCAAAGCGCTATCGACGGCGGTATCGCCGGTTTGAAGTGTGTAATTGTCACCGAGCCAGTCAAAGCGGGATGCGTCAATCGCGGCGCTCAGCTGTGCGGACGTGCGGCGGTCAAATTCATGGTTGCCGGCGACAACATACATCGGTGCAAGCTCGTCCATAAAATTAAACGCGTCCACCATCTGCATGCCGTCCCAGAGGCTGCTCTCCAGCGATGGATACAGGAAATCACCGCCATGCAGCACACGAACATCGCGACCATCTTCCTGCAGATTGCGAATAACGCTGACTGCGCGGCTGAAGCCGCCGGCATTGCCATCCTCAACCGTACCAACGCGGTAGGTGTCGTTGAGGTGCACAAACGTGATTCCACCGGATTCCGGATCCGGCGTGCGGACACCAGCGCAGGCGGCGAGCACCGCGACTGACACCAGCAATAACATTCTTTTCATATGTGGTATCCCTTAAGTCTTCGGCATCATGCTAACCTGAATTGTCGGCCAGTGGCATC
>CAXBJV010000104.1:0-3767 GCA_963976215.1 uncultured Woeseiaceae bacterium
ATCGTGCATACGGCGTCGCGCCGCGCCGTGGGTGTACTTCGGCCGTCATCACGACGGGCTCAAACTGCTTGCCCGCCCTGAGCAGGTCACCGTTCGGGCCGATAAACGCACTGATACCGGTATTCGTTGCGCGGACGGCGTAGCGGCCCACTTCCAGTGCCCGCATTCGCGCAATCTGCAGGTGCTGATGCGGCGCCACCGAATCACCGAACCAGGCGTCGTTGCTCACATTTACGATCAGATCTGCTTCTGGAAAGGCATACAGTTGTTCGGCGCCGTAGGCATCTTCGTAGCAAATCGCGACGGCAAATTGCGCACCGTTGGCCGCCTGCAATAGCGCCTGAACATCCTCGCCGGCCGACAGGTCCGAGTACGGCAGATTCTGCATGCGCATCCACTCACGCACCGATTTCGGCACCGGAAAATATTCACCAAAGGGCACCAGGTGACGTTTTCGGTATACCTGCCGTTCACCGCTGCCGAGCAGGAAAACGCTGTTGTATATGCGCGCCTCGACGCTTTTTTCCTGGCTAAATTCGAGTATGCCGAGCAACACTGTCTGATCATTTTCCCGCGCTTCGCGGTCAACGGTATCGAGGTAACTCGTCACGCGATCGTGTCGGGCAGGAATCGCCACCTCGGGCCACACCACAAGTTCACTGTCCGGCACACTCAAGGTCGAACCGCGATAGAAATCCAGCGTCGCCGCACGTTGTTGCGGCAGCCATTTGCGATCCTGCGCTATTCCGCCCTGCACGATTGTCGTCCGAATGCTGTTGCCGTAATTCTCGGTCCAGTCAATTGCCCCGAGAACAGCGCCGCCCAACCAGGGTATGAATATCAGTCCCGCCGCGATGGCGCGTTCACGACCGCCAGTCAGGATGCCAACGAGAATTGCCGCCGTGCTGAAAACAAGCATCAGCGAGACGCCGTAGACGCCGAGCACCGGCGCCCAGCCGGCAAGTATCGAATCAACCTGCCCGTAGCCGTGCGCCAGCCACGGAAAGCCGGTCAGCACCCAGCCGCGCAGCCATTCGATGAGCACCCAGACGGCCGGCCCAACGAACAACAGTCGCCAGGGTTCTCCGTGACTGAAACGACTGGTAGCCCAGCCCGCCAGCCACAAGAACGTGGCCATGATCAGAGACAGTCCGACCATCAACAGCAGCGCGATCCATAGCGCAGCATTGCCAAATACGTGTACTGAAATGTAAATCCAGTAGGTGCCGGTCAGGAACATGCCAAACCCGAACCAGAAATAATGCGCGCCCGCATCTTTCGGCGACGCCGTGAGGCTGATAAACAGCAACGGCAAAGTCAGGACGGGCGCCAATAGTGACCATTCGGCCGGGGCAAAAACCAGCGTCATTGCGGTGCCGGCCAGGAATGCAATCAGGCGACTGAGTTTCGGCCTGTCCGCCGCGAACGACAACAGGAAATGTTGGTCTTTCTTATTCGCCAATGCGCTCAACCATCGATGCGTTGCACCTGAAGCGAGTCGATGCGCCGTTCATCGGCCTTGATTACCGCAAACTCAAAACCGTCGACGTCAACCCGCTCGCCGCGACGCGGCAGTCGGCCGAGCGCATGCATGACAAGACCACCAATCGTGTCGTACTCCTCGTCTTCGAGTTCACAATCGAAATACTCGTTAAAGTCTTCAATCCGCGTCAGCGCTCGAACTGCGAAACAGGGCCGGCCATCGCGATCGCCGTCAGCGCGAATGTAAGCAGCTTCTTCCTGGTCATGTTCATCGTCGATCTCACCGACGATTTCTTCCAGTACGTCTTCAATGGTCAGCAACCCGGCGACGCCACCGTACTCATCAACCACGATCGCCATATGATTGTGGCTGGCACGAAACTCTTTTAACAGCGCATTGAGTCGCTTCGATTCGGGAATAACGGCCACTTCGCGCAACAATTTCTGAATCGTCAGGTCATTTGCTTCATCGCTGCCGAAGTAGCGCAGTAAGTCTTTTGCAAGCAATATGCCCAGCACCTCATCTCGGTCTTCGCCGATTACAGGAAATCGGGAATGCCCCGATTCAACGATGAGTTTCAGGATCTCGTCAAATTCTTTTTCAATATCGATAACGACCATCTGCGAGCGCGGCACCATAACGTCGCGTGCCTGCGTCTCCGATACCTCGAGAACGCCGGACAGCATGCTCTTTTCTTCAGCATCGAGCTCGACATCGGTCTGGATAAAAGATTGAATTTCATCGCGGCTCCAGGGCTCACCCTTGATCGCGCGTTTGACGCGAGCGATCAATCCAGGTGAGTCAGAGCCGCTGGTACTTGGCGGTTTTTCGTTCATGATCCTTGAATTGTATAGGGATTTTCGATCCCGTGTGCGGACAAAATTCGCACTTCCTGTGCTTCCATAGCAGCCGCTTCAGCCGCTTCTTCATGGTCAAAGCCCAGCAAATGCAGCGTACCGTGCACGATCAGATGCGCCCAATGGTGCTGTACTGTCTTGCCCTGCTGCTCTGCCTCATCGTCAACCACGCTCGCGCAAATAATGATATCCCCGAGCGGTGATCCGGCGTCATCCGGCAATCCGGCGATGGCGCCAGCCGGAAACGACAACACATTAGTGGGCTTGTCCTTGCCACGATACTGGCTGTTTAGCTGCTGCATTTCCGGTGCGTCAACCACCCGCACGGCCAGTTCCGCATCGCGCGGGTTTCCGGTCGCTTGCAGCACCCGCGCCACCCAGGTGGCAATTTCGTTGTCGGAAAGGGCTGATTGTTCGGCTGCGGCCTGCTGAACGTCAACCTGAACGTTCATTTTTTTCGTAGGCCTCGACAATACGTTGTACCAGTTCATGGCGCACAACGTCTTTTGGTGTGAAGTGGGTAAAGGAAACGCCGGCAACACGGCGCAGTACGTCAATAGCGTTCTTCAGGCCGGATTTCTGGCCGGCCGGCAAATCGATTTGTGTAATGTCGCCGGTGACCACCGCATGTGAACCGAAGCCGATGCGCGTCAGGAACATTTTCATCTGCTCAATACTGGTGTTCTGCGCTTCATCCAGAATAACGAAAGATTCGTTCAGCGAACGCCCGCGCATAAATGCAAGCGGCGCCACCTCGATGACGTTGCGTTCAATTAGCTGAGTGACACGTTCAGCGCCAAGCATGTCGTACAGCGCGTCGTACATCGGGCGCAGGTAAGGATCGACTTTCTGTGACAGATCGCCCGGCAAGAAGCCTAGCCGCTCACCAGCCTCAACAGCGGGACGGACCAAAACGATGCGCCGCACCTGTTCACTCTCGAGCGCATCGACGGCGCTCGCAACCGCGAGATACGTCTTGCCAGTGCCAGCCGGCCCAATGCCGAACGCAAGGTCGTGGTCACGAATGCGCCGCATGTACGCCGTCTGATTGGCACCACGCGGGCGAATCAGTTTGCGGCGCGTCTGAATCGTGACAACGTCATCATTGGCTACTTCGGGCGCGTCGTCGCCACTGACAAATTCGGCATCGTCCATAAACGACTCCTGCAATAACATGTGGACCCGCTCGGGATCGAGCCGTTCCTTATTGGTCATCTCAAACAGTGACAGCAAGACGTCACCGCCGACTTCGGCCGCGCCGGGCCGACCGGTGACACGGAAGCGATTGCCGCGACTTGCGATCTCCACGTCGAGGCGGCGCTCGATTTGTCGTAAGTGTTCGTCAAACTGGCCGCAAAGATTGGCCAGGCGTTTATTGTCGGCGGGCTCGAGAACCACGTCCCGAGAAATCTGGACAGCGTTCAAAA
>CAXBJV010000105.1:0-3504 GCA_963976215.1 uncultured Woeseiaceae bacterium
CAGGCCAAGCTCAATTGATCGCGGCTGCCGGATATCCTTTCAGGCCAAGCTCAATGGGTCGCGGCCAGGGGCCGCTCCTACGTCGCGTCGACGACGCTGACAAACTGCCGGTTTTTCGGGCCCTTGCGCTCAAATTTCACAAAGCCGTCTTTCTTGGCAAACAGCGTGTGATCACGACCGAGACCAACGTTCACGCCGGCGTGGAAACGCGTGCCGCGCTGGCGAACGATGATGTTGCCCGCAATAATTTTCTGGCCACCGAAAATTTTCACGCCGAGACGTTTACTTTCCGAATCGCGACCGTTCTTGGTACTACCGCCTGCTTTCTTATGTGCCACTGTCCTGTACCTCAGTGTGTCTTTGCCAGGCTGTGTGCCCGGCGTCGTTAATCCTAGTCTTTCTTGTCGCTGGCAGCGGCTTTAGCTGCCTTCTTCTTTGTCGCTTTCTTTTTCGTGGGCGACTTCTTGGCTGCTGCTTTCTTCGGCGCCGCCTTCTTGGCTGCCTTTTTCTTCGCAGGTGCTTCTTCAGCAGTCTTGGCTGGCGCCTTTTTCGCGCCACTGCCGCTGATCGCCGTAATCTCTACCTCGGTAAAGAACTGACGATGCGTGCCTTGCCGCAGATAGTTCTGACGACGCTTGAATTTCACGACAGGCACTTTTTTGCTCTTGCCCTGGCGTACGACCTTGCCGCTGACCGAACTGCCCGACAAAACGGGATTGCCGACTTTGACGTCAGCGCCTTCACCGATCAGCAAGACGTCGTCAAACTTGACCGTTGCGCCTTCTTCGGCGTCGATTTTTTCGAGACGCAGGACGTCTCCCTTTGCCGCGCGGTACTGCTTGCCGCCGGTGCGAAAAACCGCATACATTATGTTTGCTCCATTGCGCAGGCTGCTCTTGCACAACCCACTGAGAAATAAGGCTTTTTTGTGACCCTGTCGATTAGCCGCGCAGGCGATCAACTGGCGGGTGCCACGAAAGAGCGGGAATTCTATAGATTACGGTGCCGCGGGTCAACGGTCAGCAGCCCTAAAATTCAGCACCAATTCAATAGCTTGCATTCTCATTAATCGCAAGCGGCCATTGGCACCAGTGTCGCCAATTCCTGCGCATTCAGGCATTATCACGCCAGTATGCAAGCCGCCGAACAATCACCGCCGCGCGTCAACTTCGACGAAATCGCCGCCCTCGCCGAGGACGATCGCCGTGCTGTGGATACATTGATCAAGAATAGCCTCGAGAGCGACGTCGCACTCGTCTCGCAGGTTTCACAATATATCGTGATGAGCGGCGGAAAACGATTACGGCCACTGATCGTACTATTGGCGTCGCGCGCGCTCGGTTACGAGGGTGACCAACATGTGCGTGCTGCTGCGATCATCGAATTTATTCATACAGCGACGCTGCTGCACGACGACGTTGTTGACTCGTCTTCACGGCGGCGCGGCCAGGATTCAGCCAATACCGTGTTTGGTAACCAGGCCAGCGTCCTGGTCGGTGACTTCCTGTATTCCCGAGCATTCCAGATGATGGTTGATATCGGTGACATGCGCGTCATGCGCATCCTGGCCGATGCAACCAATACCATTGCGGCTGGCGAAGTCATGCAATTGATGAACGTGCATGATCCGGATACCCGCGAAGCGGACTACCGCCAGGTGATCTACCGAAAAACAGCTCGTTTGTTCGAGGCGGGTGCCCAGATCGCTGCGGTCCTGAGCAATCAGGATGAGGCGATAGAAGCCTCATTGGCTGAATACGGCCGTCACCTAGGCACGGCATTTCAGCTGGTCGATGATGCGCTGGATTATTCGGCGACAGCCGACGAGCTCGGCAAAAATATCGGTGATGATCTGGCCGAAGGCAAAGCAACACTGCCGCTGATCTACGCCATGGATAAAGCGTCGGCCGACGACCGTGACGTCATTCGTGAGGCGATCGTCGAAGGTGGTCTCGGGCAACTGGATCGAATCACTGCGATTATTCAATCGACAGGCGCCCTGCGCTACACAGCGGACAAGGCACAGGAAGCGGCTGACCGTGCCATCCTGTCGCTCGCTGACCTGCCACAGACCGCGTACCGACAAGCGTTGATCAATATCGCGGAGCTTTCGGTTCAGCGTCGCTCCTGAATGGACCAATTCAACACGCCATGGCGGGTCACCGCCGCTGCAATTTACACGACACCGACCGATTCCCGAGTCTATGGCACGCTCGACATCGATGTGACAGACGCCGTTCGCTTTCTCGAAAGCAAACGCGGCAGCGGCGTCAAGATAACCATGACGCATCTCGCGACGGCTGTATTGGCCCGAGCAGTAGCTTTTGACGTACCGGAAATGAACTGCTTTATTCGCCGCGGCCGAGTCGTCGGGCGAGAACGCATAGATGTCACCGTACCGGTTGCGATTGGGAGTGGCGAGGGCGTAGCGGCCATTCTCGTTCGAGATGCTCACGCGCGGACCGTGACATCAATTGCCGAAGAAATTCGCTCGGGCGCGGAAGACAATCGTGCCGGCAAAGAATCCCGGACTGTCCGCAACAAATATCTGCTGAACAGAATCCCATGGCCATTGCGGCGCCCGGTGTTCCGCCTGCTGAAGTGGATTACGGTCGATATGGGCCTGCGTATCAGGTCACTGGGCCTGTCCGCGGACAGCTTTGGTTCATTCGTGGTGTCCGATATCGGCAGCTTCGGTCTGAATACGGGCATGACCTCGCTAATGCCGGCGGCAAAAGTTCCGGCGGTCATTGTGCTGGGAAAAGTCGAGGAAAAACCGGTGGTTCGGAAAGGAAAGATTGAAATAAGGACCATTCTGCCGCTGACCGGCACGTTCGACCATCGCATTGTGGACGGCCTGCAGATCGGCAAACTGGCGCGGGGCATCAAGCGAAACTTCAGAAAACCCGAATGGTTGGACCAGGTGCCGGCATCCGACCTCGAAAATTGCCTGTTTCAGCCCCGTGATTAGCCTTTCGTGACGCAGCGCGACTGTGTATCATTGCGCGCGTTCGGGGTGTAGCTCAGCCTGGTAGAGTACTGCCTTCGGGAGGCAGGGGCCGGAGGTTCAAATCCTCTCACCCCGACCAATATCAAAATAAATAAAGGCTCCTCACCGGAACGGGGAGCTTTTTTATTTTGGGATTGGTCGAGAATTGGAAGCGAAGAAACGGTTCACACCGAGGCCAGCAACGCTGGCCGACAGGCGGCGCGCAGCGACGCCCATCCGCTCACCCGATACCGTTTCCGACAGACGGCGCGCAGCGACGCCCATCCTCTCTCCCCGATATTGTTTTCGACAGGCGGCGCGCACCCCCTCACCCGGATAATTCCGGATCGCCGCCACCAAGCCTCAACACTCGGTAACGACGTAGCCCCAGTCATCGCCCGGATTCAGCGCAACTTCGATTGCATCGGCCAGTTCAGTCGCATCGAACGGTTTCTCGAGGAAGCGCGCGGCACCCATGTCCATCGCCCTTTCCCGCAACCCGCTTTGTTTGCTGG
>CAXBJV010000106.1:0-3087 GCA_963976215.1 uncultured Woeseiaceae bacterium
TTGTTAGCCACGTCACCACAGCGCGTCGTCCTGTCGGTGCCGGTAATAACGATGTCAACCTGGCCGTGCTGCATCAGGTGTCCACCCGCGTTGTCAACGATCAGTGTGTGCGGCACCTTGTTCGCCTCGAGTTCCCAGGCAGTCAGTTGAGAGCCCTGGTTTCGCGGACGCGTTTCGTCGACCCAGACATGAACTTTAATGCCCTGCTGATGTGCAAAGTAAATCGGTGCTGTAGCGGTGCCCCAGTTAATCGTTGCCAGGGAGCCTGCATTGCAATGCGTCAGTATGTTTACCGGCGCGCCGTTCTTTCGGGCGGCAATATCGCGCAGCAGGGTCAGGCCATGGTTGCCGATGCCGCGACTGATTTCGATGTCCTCAGCGCAGATATTTTCGGCTTCCTGGCGCGTGAGAGTTGTGAGTGACTCATCATCGCGGCGAGCATGTATGCGTTGCATGACACGCTCGACAGCCCAGCGCAAATTTACAGCCGTTGGCCGTGATTCCAGTAATGCGTTTGCAGCATCCTGAAGATCGCCGTCGCTGCGTGCCTTGCGCGCTGCAAGGTACAGACTCCACGCGGCGGTTGCACCAATCAGCGGCGCACCGCGGACATACATGTCGGCAATCGCAAC
The DNA here is from genome assembly GCA_963976215.1 of uncultured Woeseiaceae bacterium. Lineage (GTDB taxonomy): Bacteria > Pseudomonadota > Gammaproteobacteria > Steroidobacterales > Woeseiaceae > UBA1847. Next base: position 633 of record CAXBJV010000106.1, read on the forward strand.
GACGCCATCCTGCCAGCTAGTCAGGTCATGGACGCGATATTCGTGTGGCAACAGTCGCTGGTCAATAATTTGTACAACAGCATCGTCATCCGGACTGAGCCAGATCGTTCTGAAGTCTTCCGGATTCTCTGGTAACACGACGTTTCCTATGCCTCCAGACCGGCTGCCAGGCGCGCCGACCGCAATGTATTGGCCATGAGCATGGTAATTGTCATCGGCCCGACGCCACCGGGAACCGGGGTAACGGCACCAGCGACCGTTGCTACGTCGTCAAAATCGACATCGCCCGTCAGGCCCATTTTCGCCTGACCATCGACAATTTTTTCCACGCGGTTGATGCCAACATCGATCACGACAGCGCCGGGTTTGATCCAGTCTGCCTTTACCATGTCCGGCCGCCCGACGGCAGCTACAACTATGTCCGCTTGCTTCACTACACCCGGCAAATCCAGCGTACGACTATGCGTGATCGTGACCGTCGCATTCGCTCGCAACAGCAACGACGCCATTGGTTTTCCGACAATATTAGAGCGACCAATAACGACCGCATTCTTACCGGACAGGTCCGGTCCAAGTTCATCGTGGATCATCAGCATGCAGCCGGCTGGCGTGCACGGTACGAACGCATCGGCCGTTTGCCCGGCAGTCAGCTTGCCAATATTTATGAAATGAAAACCGTCAACGTCCTTTGCTGGACTGATGGCCTGCGTCACCGCTTGCTCGTCCAGATGATCTGGCAACGGCAGCTGTACGAGTATTCCGTGAATCGCATTGTCGCCGTTCAGGTCCCCGATCAGGCGCAAGACGTCGGCTTGCGCAGTATCTGCGGCCAGCGTGTGTTGTACTGAATGAAATCCGCAGGACTCAGCGGTCTTTTTCTTGTTGCGCACATAGACCTGGCTCGCCGGGTCCTCGCCAACAATGACGACTGCCAGTCCGGGTTTAATTTTGTGCTTGTTCAGCAGAGTCGCTGTTTCCTGCGTAATCGACGCTGCCAGTTCGGCAGCCTTCGCCTTTCCATCAATACGTTTTGCTGCTGTCATCGAAACCTGTTCCTTGAGGATAGCCAGAATTGCCAGGAGCGGCGGTAACCGGCGCAGGCATGGTAACGCTGTGCCAGGTTGGATTCTAGCGCCGTCGCTTGAGCAGCTCGGGGCGACCTCACGGACTCGATTCACCGCCTTGCGGGCCGTAGAACACGACCCATGCGGCAAAATCGCTGCTGAAACTCACAAATCGATGTTCAATGCCTGCCGCAACGAACAGTGCGTCGCCGGCTGCAAAATCTATCTGTTCTTCGCCGCGAATCAACGTGCCACTCCCCGACTGCACGATGTAAATCTCATCCTGCGCGTGGGGCGATTGTTGATCCTCACCGATCGGCCTGTAAAAACCCAGCTCCATGCTGCCGTTTCGCAATAGCACGCCATACAGCCCATCGTCGGAATCTCGAACCGACCGCATGGCAGTTTCAGGTGTCAGTCGACTGTTCATGAGATCACGGTACTGCACGGCAAGAAATGCGGCAAGCACCACGCGAAAGCGGCGAATTCAGGCTAGAATGCCGGCGTGAAAAAAATAATAAGAAACGCGCGCGGAGTTTTGGTCTTCAGCGGTTTTACTGTCAACACCATCGTTCTGTTCGTGCCGATGTTCCTGTTTGCAATTCTCAAGTTGCTGATTCCGGTAGCGGCTGTTCGACGGGCAATCACACGCTTGTTGATGTCGATAGGCGAAATGTGGATCAGTACCAATACTGCGATTCTAAGGAGTACGGGCACCTTCGACGTCCGCACGCAGGGCATGGCCAGCCTGCAGCGTGGTGGCTGGTATCTCGTGATCGCCAACCATCAAACCTGGGTCGACATTGTTGTCCTGCAAGCGGCTTTCAATCGACGTATTCCGTTCCTGAAGTTTTTTATCAAGCAGGAGCTGATCTGGTTTCCATTTCTTGGTGTCGCCTGGTGGGCGCTCGACATGCCATTTATGAAGCGATACTCGCCGTCATACCTCTCGCGCAATCCGCACATGAAGGGCAAGGACCTGGAAACGACACGCAGAGCCTGTGAGAAGTTTCGCGACACACCAACGTCGGTATTGAATTTTATTGAAGGTACGCGCTTCACAGAAGCCAAGCGCATTGACCGCAAGTCCCCCTACCAACACTTGTTGCAACCGCGGGCCGGCGGGCTTGCGATGGCGCTGTCGTCGATGGGTGAATTGTTTACGGCACTCCTCGATGTGACGCTCGTCTATCCACGCGGCGCCACCAGCTTCTGGAATATGTGTTGTGGTAGCCCGGTTGAGGTCATCGTCGATGTGCGGGAGAAACCGCTCGACAAGTGGCTGGTCGACGGAGATTATCAAAACGATCGAGAGTTTCGTAAGCGTCTGCACGCATGGCTTGCCGAAACCTGGGCGGAAAAAGATGCGATAATCGCCAAAACGGGGAAGG
>CAXBJV010000107.1:0-2775 GCA_963976215.1 uncultured Woeseiaceae bacterium
GCCCAAGCCCGGCGACCAGCGACTTTGCGGTTGAATAAGAAGGCAGCGCCAGTTCATCACAAAAGGGATATTCGCCAAGCGGTGTAGCGCAGCGACTGGTGTAATGCACGCGATCGATGATGAAGCCGTATAAGGTCATGTCGTCGGCAGCGATTTCATCTATCGACCCGAACTCACCGGGAGTGGCGTTCGGGTAAGCGCTGACGAGGTCTTCGATCGGGCGCTGCTCCGGAATCCCGGTTCTGCTGAGGTCTGCAATGGCCAGCGCCGCATCGGTTCCATCTACGCTGCGCATCGAGTAGCCAGCATCGATCAGGCCGTGCATTTCAAATTGCAGGTATGCGCAGGTCTGGTGGCTTATCTCAAAGGCGACGCGCGATACTTGCCCGGCATCGTTAAACAGAAAACTCATCAGACCATTGTGAACACAGTCGGCATTGCGTTCTTTGAGTGCGAACGGAATGGCTGCCCGACTGTAGCCATTGTCTGATTGCTCATCCCAGACATAGCCCGGCCGCAATACAAACTCCCACCACGGATGTCCGCTGTCGATAGGGCCTGGTTCCAGCGGTACGATTCGACCCCTGTCCTGCAGCAATTCGATATCGACCGACGGCAACGTGTACATGCTCGCATTCGCAATTGCCAGCGAGTCTTTGCTGATCGAAGTCGGAAAGCTCGTGCTTCCCGGAGCCAGGCTAAGGACACCGGAAAAAGTATTCGTAGCGGTATTGCTGTCATCAGGTATAGCGAATTCGGACAACGGTACCGCGGAGTCGAACTGACCCGCCTGTCCGAGAACGGCGAATGTCAGGATGCGGGTGGAATCAGGTAGAGTAATCTCTGCAGGCTAATCATCTTGCTCAGTGCGGCGCAGCAGCGGCAGGGTCCCAAGCCTGTGTGTCAATTCCATGGCTTCGCCGTCAGCATTGGTTAAGGGGCGGGGCGGGCTGGAAGACTGTGTCAGCAGTGAGACAATGATTGCGACAAAAAACGACACCCAGAAGCCGACAAAACTTGCAGAAATCTCCGGCGCGAGAAATTTAACGGTGAAAAACACCGCGAATCCAGCCCCTATGCCGGCGAAGCCACCGACACTGTTAAGTTTTTTCCACCAGATGCAAAGAATATAGGGGCCGGTCATGGCAGCGAAGCCAACGGAAATCGCTGCCGCTATCGCGGAAATTACCGTGCTGGAATTGAAGGCTGTATATAAAGCGATCAATGCGACCACCGGCACCGACCAGCGCGCGACCCTGAGCCGCAATGCGTCCGTCGGCTCGGCGACGACCCGTGGCAGCAAATTGACCGAGATGACCGTGCCGCAGCCAAGCAGAATACTGTCGGACGTACTCATGATTGCGGAGATAACTGCACCGACGAAGATCGCGACCACAACCGGGTGGAGATGCTCGACGGCGAGCAGCGGTACAATGGCGTTCGGGTCTTCAACGCCTGGCATTGTAATCGTTGCGATATAGCCGAGCGTCACAGGTACCATGCCGAAAATCAGATAACTGACACCGGCAATATAGAATGCGTTCTGCGCGACCTGTTCATTGCGGGCCGCCATCGCGCGCTGCACAACGGATAACACGCCGATCGCCACCAGGCCGGAACTGAACCAGACCTGGAAATAGTCGAACCAGTCTTTAAAGGTGTTGCCCACAGGCACGAGGCGGTAGGCGTGGTCAGGCATCTGTCGCGCAACCTCAGACAACCCGCCTGCATCGTTGATCACGACAAAGAATAGAATCAACACGCCAACGATGATGAATACCATCTGCAACACATCGGTTGCGGCGACAGCCTTCAGGCCGCCGAACATTGTGTATACAACAATGACTGCGGTTCCAGCGAGTATGCCGTAGGTGGCCGGCTGCCCGGTCAGGGTTTCGAAAACGACCCCGAATGCGAACAACACTGCACCCAGCCAGATTGAGCCGGCAATAATATTCACGAATGCCGAAATGACCCCGGCGAAATTGCCGATGCGTGTTTCGTAGAATTCAACGTGGGTCATGCGTTCTGACCGACGGTAGGTTCTGACGAAGAAAAAACCGGCAATGATCAGCGACACGCCGGATACGACCGGGTCGCGCAGGACCTCGAGTGAATTCCCGGCATACGCGGCGGCGGCGGAGCCCATCATCGGCCCGCTGCCGAACCAGGTGGCGACAATAGAGATCGAACACACCGCCAGGGACATATTGCGGCCGGATACGGCAAAGTCCGCCATTGAACCGGACTTGCCGGCGACGAAAATGCCAACCGCCAACATCAGCAATACGTACAGAATGACGCCGATTAAAATGATCGATTGTGCATCCACGTCGCGCTAACCCCTTGCGTCAATTCCGGCTTGCTGCAGGATGTCCAGCACTGGCTGCAATTCTTTTTCGTAGCGTCGCCATTTGCCTATTGAGCTTTTGTAAATTGGCCGGCGCACCTGTGCTGTACTTGCTGTGGTCGATGCTTCGCGATTTTCGTAAAACCGCAGGCATTGATCCTGCCAGTCTATTCCGCACCGCTCGATAAGCTGCCGCGATTGGCTTTCCGCATCGTCAACAATGTCTTCGTACCGAACGGTGTGGACGATGCCCGGTAAGACGCTGTTCCAGTGTTGCATGAGATCGCGGTACGCCACGTAGTAACGGGCAAGTTCCTCGAGATCGTAGGAATAGGGGTAGGCATCGACAAACAACTGCTTATAGATCGCGTAGCAGGTATCCATCGGATTGCGCTCGACGTTTATGATCGCCGCGTTTGGCAATG
>CAXBJV010000108.1:0-2697 GCA_963976215.1 uncultured Woeseiaceae bacterium
CGCATAATGAAGTTTATGTTATTTCTTCTCCGGCTAATGCCGACCTTCGCTTATGCTTGGTAAAGGTGCACATCGCGGGACAATGCCGTCATTCGTTTTTCATATTTCGCTGACGCAGCACGGCTTCGCGCATGCGGCAGGTTTGTCGCTGCGTTGCGGCTCATGTTGCCAATGCGGTCATTCAATCTGGCTAAATGTCACAAAGTCCAAACTCCACCTTCGCTGTCTCTTCGCAGCATATTTTCAAAAACAGTAAGGCGCACAACAACTTGAAGCACCTACAACAATCACACCAGTCCCGTAAATAATGACGGGATCTTTATCCATGGTTTACCGACGATCTTGAAGCGATTCCTCGACGGTCCAATTGTTGCGCTCTTGATCTAAAGATTTCACGATTTCGAAGCTCTAGTGACCAGATTGTTTGGCTACGAGATTCTCGCGCAGCGATAAACCTCCAAGGCTAGAATTATCCGTTTGCGGGGTCCTAAGAGTAGGATGGAATATTGACTTTCACCGCCATGGAACAGCCTTGAACCGACTTGTCGCTTTGGTCCTGAAGATTACCTTGCGGGAGACGGTATCGCTACTTCGACACCAACCACGGTTGTCCCCGCCAAGTTGCCCTGTGCAGACCCTGTCCACGCAACGACAACGCCAGCTGCTGATCGCGTAATCCTTGGAAATCCTACCGACTCTCGCCCACGATTGATGTGGAGTGCTTGTGGCGAAGTACACCCGCTCTCCGGCGACACCTGACACACGACTATTGCTTCATCGCCATTCGCATACTCCAACCAAAGAGCAAGTGCTTTGCCGTCACCCATCTGCAAGACATCTACGCGACCTGCGGGTGTGCCGAGATCGAGTTGCAACGGGTCTTCAAAGGATGCGCCCCCATCCCTGGAAAACGCAATTCGAGCCTTTGCCTCGCCATTGGCACCGGTGAACCACACGACTACCGCGTACGTTCCCAACGCATCGATGGCAGGTCCGTTGACAGGGCATCCTGCGATTTCCCAGCCGTCGCCGTAAATTGTTTCGGGGTCGGTCCATTCTTCTTCGACCAACCTGACAACCGAAATATCGCGGATTTCTTCGGCTGTTCGGTCCCTGTAAACCGCTATGATGTTACCTGCTTCGTTGCGGACGGCCGATGTTTGACAGCACGTACAAGCGCGTGGGTCGAGCAGGCTTTCCGGTCCCATTGAACCGTCCGGCGCAATGCGACGTGCGCGGACCTGCATGGCATTCTCATAGCTGTCGTCTGCGGCTTGATTATCGTATGCACGACCATCTAGCCAAAGAGCTGTCAAACCAGCGCTATCATCAGGGATTAGCGACACGAAACCATGTTCACGCTTTGATCGGTCATCGTGGGGTATGATTGGCGTTGTCCAGTTCAGACCCTCATCGAAGGAGAAAGCGATCTTTACGTCGTATTGATAGCTGCCCGGCCCATTCAATTCCAACCAATGCGCTGCAAGCGTCCCATCGCTAAGCCCAACGACTGACGGAAAGTCGGCCCAGTTCACAAACAGTGTCTCAGATTGATGAATTGTACGCGCCTCCGTCCAAGAGGTGCCATCGAACAGGGCCATCCGAACGGCGTTGTTACCTTCGGTCCAACTCATCACGATCCGACCATCGGGCAGTGTTGAAAGCGAGGGTTCACGTGCGTGATCCCCAACCGGTGCAATCAGTGGTCTGACTGGAAACAGAGGGGCATCTTCAGCCGCTACAAAGGGCGCACCGAGCATAAAAAGAGCCGTGCAAACGAATAAAAATCTAATCGGCCTCAACCTCCGGTCCAACCGAAACGAGATAAGCCCAGACTGCCTTGGCATCCGTTTCTTTCTTCAATTTGAATGACATGCCAGATTTCGCCTTGCTGTCGTTCAGAAAAGTCGCGAGGAACTTCTTCGGATCTGCAATATAGGCTACGAAATCGCTCTCGTTCCAGACCAAGCCATTCTCGCCCGCTTCACGAATAGAGTCCCGAAATTTATTCCCAAACATTTCTTCGGTCCCTGCTGTTCGGTTGTACACACCATAAAGATTTGGCCCAACCGCGCCACCCTTTCGGATAACGTCACCATCCGTCCTGACGATTGAGTGGCAGGCCTTGCACTTGTTAAATACCTTGTCTCCGGCTGATGCGTCGCCGGTTGCATGTCCATCGGCGAGAACACCTGTTCCGGACTATGCCAGTGCTAGCGTTGCGATAAATTTAGGTTTCATTCGTTTCTCTCCCCGTTGATGACAGTTATTATCTACTGGATGGCTGTTATGCTTTTGCCTCAGGTCGACAGGTCACTCAGTTAATTCCGTTTTCCCTTTGAAGAGCCCGTATATATGCCACGATATTCAATACTTCTGCTCGTGTTACGCCCTCGACAGCTGGCATGTTGCCAAACTTCCAATGGTGCGCCCGAACACCATTCTGTGCTGCGAGGACAAACGCCATGTCACCGTGGTGGCCCGGCTCATAAATCTTGTGCACCAGCGGTGGAGCAACGCCGTCCTGACCCTGCCCATTGACGCCGTGGCAGGTCGCGCAGGCCGCACCATAGGCACGCTTGCCGATTTGCTCTTGCTCGGTGAAACTTGGGGGCAGCCTGACAGTTGCAAGCGCACCTGCGGGAAGTGCCATTCTTTCGTCCGTCTGAGTACTCGTCTGGGAGTGGGTCGGCTGCA
>CAXBJV010000109.1:0-2506 GCA_963976215.1 uncultured Woeseiaceae bacterium
TGCGCAGCGCGCTGGGCTGGTACTGGCGTTGCTGGATATAGCCGCGATCCTCGAGGAATCTGCGGCACTCCCGCCAGTCAGTCCGCGCGGAGAAGGAATTGACAACAATTGCCCCGTCCGGGCCGAGAAGCAGGGACATCGACCTGTCTGCTGCGGAGTGACCAGGAGCAGGACAGGTTGCGCGCATCCCACCATGGGATAAAGCGCCACCAATGTCGGAGACGATTTTTTGGAGGATTGTCGACATCTCTTTCACTCACATTGCGGCCCACCGCAAGTGCACCTAATCCCGCTTTAAATTATATGTCTAGTTTTGATATGGATCAATGACACTTCACCCAATAAGCTCAGCCGAGGATGCTGGCAATATCAGGAGCTCGAAATGGCGAGAGCGACCATCAATCTCTGGAAGCTTGTGCAGGGCCTGACAGAGGTGCGATGCCGCGGGTGAAGTGGTCGGAACACCTTTGAACAGGCGGGTTCACAAAATCTGGATGGTGAAATCGCACGAGATTTTGGCAACGATCATAACGGCGCCAGAACACAATGTGCCAAAGCGCTCGAGTTCCGCGCCGGCAAGCCGCCCTGCCCTTCGCGCGAACAGCGTCTGCAGATTACGACAGAATTGTTTGCGAATTATGTCTAGTTTAAATACGGATGTTGAACTGCGTCGCAAGCGGATTGATCTGAAGCATTCCAGATTCTGGAGTATCTCATGGAACAGGCATTTGCCGACGTGACCGTAGTTGGTCAGTTTGGACAGAATCCCAAAGCGATCGGCCGGGGCAAGCCGATGCGCCATCCGTCGGCCGCTTGCAGACCGGCGGTGCACGTGTGCAGAGGCGCTATTGGCCGACAAGCGACTTGTAAAGATCAAACATCGGCAATGAGAGATAGGCTGCCGTGAAGCCTATGGTCCAGATCGCGGCGGACACGATCAAAACCCGAAGATTCCAACGGTCCGCTGCGGCGCACCGGGCCGCCAATTCCGGATCGGCCGGGCACTGCCGGCCCGGGCGAAATCTTGCCCACGACGCGGCGGCGAGCAGCACCCCACTGCCAATGAAGAGATAGAGTTTGTAATGCGAGAGCGTGACCAGAAAAGGCAGACTTGCGAACAGCGTCGCGGATACCGCACCGAGCCCGAGAAAAACCAGCAGTATGGGCAGGGCGCAACACAGCAGGGTCGTCGTCGAGGCGAAGAGTGCGAACCAGCCCCACGGTCGCGCTGGCGGCGGCAAGACCGTCATTCGCTCGCCGGTTCGTCGATCGTGCACGTTTGCGAACGCGTCGCGGTGCGAAAAGTGAAACCCTTGGAGCGAAAGAGATCGCGCAGCTCATCATCGGTCAGCACGACGCTTTCGTCAGCGCAAACGCTGATCGTGCCCGTCTCCAGATCGCCTACAACGCGCGAGACGCCCTCGATCATCTCCAGCGCATCTTTGGACGTGGCGAAGCAGAACGGGCAGGTAATACCGTCCACACGGATATCATACTGGATCTGATGCCCGCCTGGCGCGGTCTGCGCGAGAGCCAGCGCGGCATATATCGTCGTGAAAATCATCGTCATGGCTCCTCGCCGTCAGAAGTTCAGCCGCAGGCTGGTGATCAAGGCATAATCCGGTTCCAGCGCCGTCCCGTTCAAATGCGTCGCCGCGGGAATGCGGACGGCCGCCTCGGCAATCCAGCGCCTCGCAGCATACTGCACGCCGGGTGTGATCCACAGGGTCGTGCCGCCGGAATTGGGATCAACAATGTTCACAGTTCTGTTCCCGTCAGCATGCGTGAGATTGGCTTCAAGTACGCCGTAGAGGAAACCGCGCGTTCCGACATCGATACGACGTGGCGAGATCCGGTATTGCACTGACGCATCCAGGCTGACGCTATCGCCGCGTGCGAATCCATCCGCCTCGCCGTTCAGCACAAATCCGAGCTGCCCGTCGAAGGACCAGTCGGTGTGTGCGGAGGTGAGCACAAGCCCGCCGAAGAGATCGGTCGAGCCATCCCCAGTCTCTCCTGTCCGGCCGGTTGGAATTGTCACGCCGGCAAATGAGGCGAGACGCAGCGTTCTGCCGGGGCCATCGCGGCGAAATACTTCGTAGCGTGCAAAGGCCTTGGCATCGGCAAGCCCGGACGCTGCGCTCGACGAGCTGCCAACGCGCAATTCGCGGTCGATAACCGGAACCACGCCAAAGACAGCGAGCCGCGGGGACAGGCCATAGCCAATCACCGACACTGAACTGGTCACAGTCAGTTCACGCGATATTCCGGCCAGACTGTCGGAGGCCCGGGAAAATATCAGTTGTTCGCGCAGGATGATTTCGCCTTCGCTGACCGGCAGCGCGGTATTGCTTGTGATCGGCACGGCGAAAGCACCGGTAGAGATGCCTGCGGTCAACGCGCAGGCCAGGACGAGCAAAACAACACGATTTTTGACACTCATCACACGCTCCTCGCATTCTGACGGCATTACGGACTCTAACGTACTTATCCAGCGCAACAAGAA
>CAXBJV010000110.1:0-1896 GCA_963976215.1 uncultured Woeseiaceae bacterium
TTGGCGCGCCCGGAGAGATTCGAACTCCCGACCGCCTGGTTCGTAGCCAGCAGCGCCAACGTACGTACTTGATAAATATAGCCTAAAGACGGCGTTCGTTGCGGAATTCGCCCCACTGTGCCTAACAATGCACTACTGATGTCGGAAAATTGTCGGAAGTCGCAACGACCTAGCGTGCATTGCCTAAGCTAGCCGTGAGAATAAGTTGGCGGTCGGACGCTGACCAAGCGAATTGGGTAATAGTGAGGCACCGAGATGCACATACCATGGCGCGCGCTGCCGGCCCAATCGCGCCCGACGCCAATGCGCTACGGATCATGCTCCAGCTGGTCATCGATATCTCCCGCCGGTTCAACCTGCATTTTGCTGGAAATCGGTCGCCCATCGGCGCTGTAGGTAGCCACCTCCCAAGCGACGTCGTCCCCGGATTGGATCTCTGCTCTGAGATGAGCAACACCGGCAACATCCTCAGGGGCGTCTTTCAGTAAAGCGCTGATTGATTCCGCCGGTACGTGCCCTTCAAGCCAATAGCCGCCGGCGGCCGCGGTGTGACAGGCGGAAAACTCGCGGGGCACACCGAGCTCAGCCTGCGTTTTCATAATGGATAGCGTTTGCACCACGCCTACTTTAAGACTCTCTCGCCTCAGCGACCGAAGCCAGGGGCGCTAGCATTTACAGGACGCCAGGTCAAGCTGTGTCTTTGTCGTCATCTATATGCTCCGTCTCGCTGCGATCGTTGCCCACGTCGCAAAAGCATCTCTACAATTCATGTGCACAAGCGCCTTGCTCCCCGGCCGCATGGTGTTTCACCGTGACCACACTGCCAGGCGGCGGGAGAGCATCGAACTCAAGAAAATACGGCTTCCTCGTGTGCCGCGGTCGATTGCGCTGCCGTGTTGTCCGGCATTCAATACCCTCGCCGTCCGGCAAGGTGATGGCGACGTCAACGTGACCGCCGATGGGACCTTTGGTCACCGGATCGCCGATAACCTCACCCCACAGCTGGATTCCTTGATCATCTCGCCAAAAATGAGCGGAGGTGACGCGACCGTCGCTGGCCGGCAGTGTTTGAATTTCGACGCCGGGGTCACTGATGTACTTGGGGATCCACGCACACGACGACATGCCGAGTACGCCGAGCCCAAACGAAACCAAGTACTTGAATCTCAAAATGCGCATCAAAACTCCTTTACCCTCTTTCGCATGCCGGTTGGCCTATGCCGTAATTTCAGCAGGGCGCGCGCCTTCTCCAAATTGTCAAAGCGGCGTCGAGGGCACAACGAAACCGCCATGTCATCTTGTCCATATTGCCGTTAGCATCCCATTCAGCGCCGGGCGGCATCTACATGAGAGAATTGTTCAATTCGCGCAATCATCGTGTGTAATGTCGGTCGCGTGGTAGGCCACCCGTACTCGGCTACCACGCGGCGGCAGGGACACGAACGGGTGCGAAAAGTCGTTGTCGGCGTGTTCGTTTTCCTGGTACATCGTCGCCGTTGTGCACACCGTACTCGAGCGATCCGCCACGGTAATGGCGATATCGACGTGACCACCTGGCAACGTTTGCCCGGGCGAGGCGGGCAGCACTTCGCCGCGCAACGTCAACCCGTTGCGATCGGTCCAGAAACCAACCGACCGGAGTCGTGCCACCTCACTCGTTGCCGGTTCGATGACAACGCCCGGCTCATGGATCCGCGTGGGAACATCGGCGCACGCGAATAGCGATGGCACACCAATTAACATGACAAATCGAACGCTTTTGACCGCTTTCACTGACTTACCCTCCTCCAAGCTGTCGGCGAACACGTCGATCGGGTGCAGGTCGACTCGACGAACTGACTCGCATTGCTATGCGGTGATCTCAATGGCCGACTGAATCTCCGTGATATAGATCCA
>CAXBJV010000111.1:0-1807 GCA_963976215.1 uncultured Woeseiaceae bacterium
TAGCAGGTATCCATCGGATTGCGCTCGACGTTTATGATCGCCGCGTTTGGCAATGCGAGATGAATGAGACCGACATATAAAAAATTCAGCGGCATCTTGTCGATAAACCGTGGCGTATTGCCGGTGAACGGCCGCGTACTGTCGACATAGGCCTCGCCAAGCCTGCGAAAATCCAGCTGCGCCGAGGATGCCACCATCTGGTCACGCGATACGCGTTTGCCTGCATTTTTTTCCTGCATCATTACCGTCAATTGCGCCGCAAAATTGTTTAACTCGCCGGCAGCGAATACGTCGGTATGGCTTGCGATAATGCGCTCGACGAGCGTTGTTCCTGTGCGTGGCAGGCCGAGAATGAAAATGGCTTCAGCGTTATCGCTGCCGGGCTGTGCAGAGGCGAAAGTTGTGGCGCCAAAGCTCTCTTTGATCGCGGCGATGGTGTCCAGGTCGCGGCTGACGTCGTACTGCATCAGGCGCCGCCTGGCATCGGAGCCGGCTTTCAAGGTCGCAAAAGATCGTTGCCATTCGCCGGTATCTTCAAGTTCTTTTGCCAGCGCATAGTGAATCTGCACGCTGCCTTTCGGATCCTCAATTTTCCCGTCGATGAGCTTTTCAAGTGCCGCGATATGATTGCGTTCAACGGTCTGTGGCCGCAGATCAGAACGAATTTTCCAGGACTCAAAGTCTTTCGGGTTGCGATTGATTGCAGCGTCGAAATTTCGTTCCGCATCTTCCAGACTACCCAGTGAGCGCTGCAGGCACGCGGCATTATAGTAATGACGTGCGTCATCGGGCTGCAGTTCAATGGCCTTCAAGTATCGCTGCAATGCAGTTTCCCGATGTCCAAGCTGTGTTTCCAAAAGCGCGAGCGCCGAGTGCTGGTACGCAGACTGCATTTCCTGGCTGGCAAGCTTTTCGACTACCGCGGAGAGGTCTGCAAAGCGGCCAAGGCGAGCAAGGCACAGGCCGTGTTGCAGCTGCCAGGTGACCACCTCCGGATCCAGTGACAGGGCGCGTTCGATTGCTGCGAGCGCGGCCTGTGGGTTGCCGCCACGCATCATCAGGTGACTCGTGGTATGCCAGCCGGGCGCAAACATCGGGAATTCGCGATTCAACTTTTCGCAGGTCATGCCGGCCTGCTTCGCGTCGCCGGCATTCATCAGTTCCCATACGCGGGATTCCAGGGCGCGTGCGGCCTGCGCATCGGAAGCGGAATTTTGTTTGCCGGACATAGCGAGCATCATTCCAGACCAGCGCCCTTGAGAACAGACAAAAAAGCCCGGCGGGGGTGGCCGGGCTTTTCTGTCAACCGTTTGCAGACTTCATGTGTGCGCAATCAGTCGAACCGGTAGGTGAGCTTCAGGCCAATGGTGCGCGGCTGCACGATAAACTGGCGATTGCCGTTGCCGTACCAGTTCTCGAATACGCCGGTGTCATAACTCCAGTAGCTTACCGGGAAGCCGCCGGATACGCCTTCTTCATCGCCAATGTTGCGGGCGTACAGCATGGCGGTCCAGTTTTCAGTGGACAACGAGGCGTTGGCACCGAATAAAACAAAGGAGCCAAAGGTTTCACTCAATTCGCTTGCCTGGTTAATAAAGTTTTCTGACTTGCTTTGCGAATAGGCGTTAAACCCAAGCATCAGGTCCATGTCCGACGAGACGGCCCAGCTGTTGTCGGCGCTGAAGCTGAAAACATTCTTCGGTGCGCCCGGCAGCGTCGACCCGGCAGGGGCGACGATCGCACCGGACTGCGGGCTGACAAAGTCCTTTTCGAGTTCAGCATCAACATAGGTATAGCCGAGCCTGTA